>DATIXE010000041.1:0-25374 GCA_035518915.1 Candidatus Eiseniibacteriota bacterium | reverse complement strand
CTTCCCCCGGGTCCCCCTCTGATCAACCCGGGCGACACATCCATCACCGTGACCGGAACCCCCGACTCGTACGACACCTTCGCCCCGTCCCAAGGCGGCGGCGACCTAATCGGCGCCGGCCTCTCCGGGCCTTCCGCTGCTCTCTCCAATCCCATCATTGCAGGGGGACTTTATCGGCTCAAGAGTTTGCTCAAAGTAGACCCGAATAGTCTGCAATTTCTAAATGCAAAGCCTGTCCCAGGAGGACTTGATGCGTTGTCAACTCTCAGTAGCATTATCGATAACGGTTTCTACGGGCGAGATTTGCTTCCGGCGACGTTCAACCAAAGTGGGGTACCGACATCGTTAACGAACGCACAGTCCGGGCCCAGTGCCTTGGCACCAAACGCTGCAATAGTTGTGAACGGCCAGGGGGCTTACTTTAACAGCACATTTATGGGCCTCCCCATTTCTGCGGATTCACTCGGCAACATCCCCGGTGGAAGTCCCCAGGGACAAATCTTCATCCTCCTGCACGAACTTGCTCACTCCACCAATGCCATCAGCCCAGATCAGAAGGACCCCTCCGGCGCAATTCACAGGCAAAACGACAAGGCCCTGGAGAAGAATTGCAAAGATACAATAAAGGCGGCTAAATGACCAAATGGCTATTGGCTTTGCTTCTGGGATCCTTCGTCTGTTGCCTTCCGGGGCGACCCACTTACCGTGCTTTATGTATAAGACACTTTGCGTCACCTATTTACAATCCCGTAGCCCGTCAGGCACGCCTAGAAGGCGACGTTCCCGTTCGGGTTTCTGTCGGAGCAGATGGCAAGGTCGAAAACACTGTGGTTTTGCCGACAGAGGCTCACAAGCTTCTGCAAAAAGAAGCCTCAGAGAACGTTCGGCGGTGGACCTTTGAGCCAAACGGAAAACAAGAGTTCACAATTACCTATGAATTCCGACTTGTGAAGCCGGAAGTGGAGGGATTCTCCCCAACGGCAGTGTCGCTGGACTTTCCCTCATATGTCTACGTTACCTGTAATCTGAGGACGATCGATACGAGCCAGACACGGACGGGTAGATCACATTGATTGAAGGACGTTGCAACTCTCCCGGGCGGCATTTTTCTTCCGCGATAGACCCGAGTTCAGTGTGGAGGACCGAAGCTCTGCGTCTCTCAGGGGAATCATTGTAAGCGTACGGTCTGGGACGTGTGGACGAAGTGTGGGTGAGTGAAGAAGATTGGCCAAGTGGGCATGACATCGGGAAGTGTCCACTTGAGGGGAGCCGAGCACCACAACCAGACCCATGCCTCATCAAAAGTGCGAAAAACTCTGGACACTACCCCCAAAAAACATTCTTCGAGGATGCGTTTCCGAAGCGTGGTCGAGAAGCGACGGATCGTCGAGGAGGCATTGGAGGCGGGAGCATCGGTGGCCAAGGTGGCGCGGGCGCACGGAGTGGATGCCAAACAGGTGTTGCGTGGCGGCACCAGTATCGGTATCTGCAAGATTGTTAATCGAGGAGCAGAACGCTTCAACCTCGCCAGGGGGATGTGATTCGAGCAGGCTCCCCCAGCCTGCTATGAATGTTGCCAACTGTTGCCACATTGTGCCAAAATCCGGGTGTCCTAAGGTCCCGGAAGGGGTGCTTAGGGACGATGCAAGAAAAGCGCAAGTGGCAGAAGAATTGGCAATTTAGCGGTTTTTCTTCTCGTTTCTTCGTTTGCGGAGCGACAATCCCATCGGCTCCACCAAAATCCATCGGCCTGCCTTAAGTTTTGGACTTCCCCAAATACTCCTCGGTTTAAAGATGAGAGTTTTTGCCCTCTGGCCCTACTGCGGGCTGGCTTCGCAAAACCTTCAGCGGCGCCGTCCGATCCCTGGAAATAGCGATTCTCTCCGGCACATTTGTGTATCTAGCAACCCGATTTCGCGCCGTTCGCATCTATCTTAGAAACCACTAATGCACTTATTCTAAACAACTTAACACCGTGGCACCCCACCGTGACCCCGGTCACTTTTTTCCACCTGTTTTCCACCTACCCTTGACTGGACTTTGCAGGGGCACTTCCTGTATTCTCTCGCTTCCACGGAGTCCGCTGTAAATCCTAAGGAGTCATCCTCATGTCATCTCCCGTAGTCTCGGAAAGAACTCGCGCCGTCGTCTGTCGTTACTGTGGCAAAGGCATTCGCGTTCCCGCTCTCGTTACCCGCCGCGAAGCCGAAGTCCGGGGTCTCTCCGATTCCGGAAATGCGGAATATCAATTGATCTCTCGCGTCTTCAACGTCCGCTGCCGCTGTTGCGAGCGCGAATCCGTCTACTCGGTCAACCAGATTGTTGACCACACCTTCCCGCTGAACTGCGAGGAAGTTGCCCACAAGGCCGCCTCGGCCTGACTCACACATCTCCGACCCTCAGTGTGCCTGGCCGCCATCGCGCCCCGCTTTGCCGTTTTCAATTCTCAGCCATAAACCAAAGGCGGCACCACGCTGAGTGATGCCGCCTTCCTGTTTCAGTTTTGCATCGCCTTCGTTGTCGCTGCTGGTTACGCGGCCGCCTTCTTCATACTGATCGGCAGGTCCTTCTTCATAATCGTGCGGTAGGCTTTCACTACCTCGTTCGCCGAAAGCTCCGGTTCCCGCCCGAAACTGTTCGGCTCCGCATGCAGCAGGATGTCGTCCATTGAAACGACTCCCGCCAACGCGCCGTTCGCCTCCACCACCGGCAACCGCCGCACATGCCCCTCTCTCATCGTTTGCAGCGCCACGTGAATCTCGTCCTCGGGATTGCAAGCGTGCACTTTCCGTTGCACCACTTCTTCCACCCGCACCTCTCCCGCAGTCTGATTCCGCGTTCCCAGCGCCACGCAGATATCTCGATCGGTCAGGACACCGCACACCCGCTGCTCCGCGTCCACCACCGGCAAGAACCCGCAGTTGCCTTTCCACATCAACTCCGTCGCCATCCCCAGGTTCGCCTCAAGCGGTATGCTGTACGGCGTCCCCATCATTACGTCTCTTACTTTCATGGCCCCTCCTTCGCTTTCGCTTCTGAAAAATCTGTCGTGTCACGCCTTCGCGGCTGCCGAACGCACCACCTCCACCGAGCAATGCGCGTGCAGCGCCACTGATTCACTCACGCTTCCCATTACATACAGGTCGAATCCCCTTCGCCCGTGCGAGCCCACCACAATCAAGTCCGCTCCCCACAAATCGGCCATCGCCAGAATCGCCCGCACCGGCGAATCCTGCGCTTCCGTCACCTCCCCCACCACCCGCAGTCCAGTTGACTTCAGCCCCTCCACGCCCTTCTGCATTGCAACCTCCGCTTGCGTCTCGTTGGCCTTCACCACCTCGTTGAGCGCCTCCGGCGGGTAATAGGGATACGCCCCGGTCACCAAAGGTAACTCCGGCACTGACGCCACTCGCACCTCCGTTCCCGGCGGCCAGGGCAATTCCGCCACCGCCCGCAAGGCCCCTTCCGCGCACTCCGATCCGTCCGTCGCCGCCAGCACCCGCATGCCTTCGCCCTCCTTCCGCGCTTTCTGCGGTCCCTGTCGAACAATTTCCACCGAACAGGTGGCGTGCCGCAATACCGCCTGTGCTGTACTCCCCACCAGCAGCCGTCCGAACGCGCCCCGCCCGTGTGACCCCATCAGGATCAGGTCCGCTTTCCAGTCGCTCGCGATCCTCGGAATCGCCCGCCGCGGGTTTTCCATCACGATTTCCGTTCTCAGCCCCAGACCGGTCTTTTTCAGTGCCTCCGCGCACTCCTCCAGCGCGGCTTGCGCATCTTTTCGCGCCTCCTCCAGCACCAGTGGAGCCTTCGTGAAGAAGAATGGGTCAATCGCCGTCAGCAGGCAGCATTCGGATCCCGCGGGCCACGGCCGGCGCACCGCTTCCCGCAGCACCGCTTCCGATCCCGTTGAACCATCCAAAGCCATTAGGAGTTTCATAGGCACCTCAGCATTAGGCTACACCCGTCGGCCTGCGCCATTACGTTCGCCCCATGCCCGGGGCACTCTCTGATTTTCGGGGATTGCCGCCCAGGCACGGCGTCTTGTCCGATGGGGGGCAGCAACTCGACCTGGAAGGGACCCGGCTTGGGCCATCTGCAGTGCCCCCGCACCAGACAGGTCCACTCAAAATGGGTGCAGTTTCCCAGCCATCTCCGGCCTCAATTCTGAGTTGCCTTAGCGATTGATTCCACTCGCACTTCTTTGTTCGGCCGTAACTCCCCGATAGCCTCAGTCCCCGCCCCCTGGGTAATCCTCCCCAGTTCCATGCGCCATTGCCCGCATTTCGTGCTTTCTAAACCACCTCGTGCGAGGCAAAATACTCCTCCATCAGATCCTCATGCCTCCGCAAACCCAAGCCTCTCCCGCCATGCGCTTTCTCATGCGCTTGATCGCAGTTCTCTTCGCTCTTGTTGTGATTGTCTACTGCGTCGATTTCACCTGGTATCACATCCGCATCGCCGTTCCCTCGCTCGGCTCGCCCACTTCTTCCGTCCATCGCATCCGCGTCCTTGCGATTCCCGACAAAGGTAACAAAACCGAATACCAGATCGACGCGCTCCATCCCCAGGAAGATGTCCCTTGCGCCCGGAGCCTTTTTCCTCATTCGGATTTGCAGCCCTGCTGGTACGTCTCTCGCCGTGCAAAACAGCCGATCGCGATGTGATCGAAATTCTTGCTCAGTCTTTCGTAGGTCTTCGCGCTCGCTGCTTCTTCGACACCGATTTAATCACCATCCTCCGCTCGGCATTCGGATCGATTGGCTTCTTTGCTCGATCCAGCGCCACTTGAATCAACTCCCGAATCTCCGGTTCATCGAGCATCCCCGGCACCGTCAACTTGATGTGACGCGCAACGTTCCCGCTCCCCTCCAATCGCTTTCCCGGGTCCGGCAGTCCGGCTCCCTGCAGAAAAAACAGGCTGGCATACTTCGGATACACCGCGATCGAATACACCGCTTCCGAAGCCTTTTCGCTCGGCCCAAATCCGATCGCCAGTGCGTTGTAGTTGTCGTAGACCAGTTCTGTCGCGCCCGGCACCAGCTTCCTCAGCTTCGCAATCGCCGCGGTCGCCTCCCTCGCAACCTTCGCGTCAAATTTCGCCAAAAACTTCTTCCATTGCCTTTCCGCCGGCTTTCCCGTTCCACTCACGCAACACCCCTCTTTCCTTTTCCCCGCAATTCCGATATGTAGAACCCTCAGGAGGTACGTTCATGCTTTCTGCGTGTCGTTTCACCTTCCTGGTTTTGGCTTCTCTCTTCCTCTTCCGCTCTCCGGCGCAAACTCCCGCTCCACCCGCCGACCCGAAAGCCGAAATCCTTGCCTTTAACGAGAAATTCGTCAATGCCCATCTCCGCATGGACAACCCCGCCATCATCGCCATGTGGGCCGAAGATGGCGTCAGCCTTCTTCCCAGCATGGCGCCCCTCGTCGGCCGGGCCGCCGTCGGCAAATTTATCAACGATATTTCCGCTCAAATGCCCGGCTACAAAATCGTTCGCGAAAAAATCGATTTTCGCGACATTCAGGTCTCGGGCGATTGGGCCTCCGAGTGGGGCCTCGAAATCCAGGGTCTCCAGCCCCCCAATCAGCCCGTCATGGAGGGCTACGGCAAAATTCTCTTCGTCCTCCATAAGGACACTTCCGGCGCGTGGAAAATCCAGCACGAAATGTGGAACGCCGCCCCTAAGCCCTGATGGATTGGGCCTCCCGCTCGAACGCGACCATTTAGTCGAATGTGGCGGCTTTCCTGGATCGCGCCTGTTTTCTTTTCTTCCTTACCTTATTCTTTCGTCACTTCTCTCAATCTCTTCTCCAAATATTTCCGCTCACTCTCATTCGTAACCAATTCCAGCGCCCTCTCATACTCCCTTGCCGCCTCCGCAAATTTCCCCAGTCTCCTGTGCATGTCCGCTCGCGCCGCGTGCAACAGGTGATAGCCCTCCAAGTCCCGTGCTCCCAGCTCATCCATCAACGCCAGCCCCTGCTCCGGGCCCTCCACCATCGCCACCGCCACAGCCCGATTTAGCGCCACCACTGGCGACGCCTGTATTCGCTCCAGCTCTTCATACAGCCGCGCAATCTCCCGCCAATCCGTATCTCCCGCTTGCGCCGCCTGGCAGTGCACCGCCGCGATCGCCGCTTGCAACGCCAGCGGCCCGGGTGTGCCGCTCATCGCTTCGCGCATCAACGGCATCGCCTCCGCGATCTGCTCCCGCCTCCATTTCCCGCGGTCCTGGTCTTCCAGTACCACGATCTCCCCTGCCTCGTCGGTCCGCGCATCCCGTCGCGCGTCGTGCAGCAGCAGCAACGCCAGCAGCGCCAGAGCTTCCTTCGGCGGATATGGCGCCATCAGACTTACCACCAGCCGCGCCAGCCGGATTGCCTCGCTGCATAAATCCCCACGCAGCAGGGAACTCCCGCGCGTTGCCGCGTATCCTTCGTTAAACACCAGGTAGATGACCGTCTGCACGGCCTCCAGCCGCGCCTCCATCTCCTTCAATTCCGGCACCACGTATGGGATCTTCGCATCCCGAATCTTGCGCTTCGCCCGCACCAAACGCTGCGCCATCGTCGTCGTCGACGTCAAAAACGCCCGCGCAATTTCTTCCGTCTCCAGCCCGCAGAGCGTCCGCAACGTCAGTGCCACCTGCGCCTCCGGAGCCAGCGCCGGATGGCAGCACGTAAAAATCAGCCGTAGCCGGTCATCCGCAATCTCGCTTGTGTCGTAATCCGGGGTCTGCGCTTCCGTCCCAAGTTCCGAGTTCCCATAAAGCGCCAGCTTTGCTGCATACCGCCCTTGCCGCCGGATCCGATCTATCGCCTTGTTCCGCGCCGTCTGGATGATCCATGCCCGTGGATTGTCCGGCACGCCGCCTTCTTCCCATTGGCCCACCGCCGCCGTGAACGCTTCTTGCGCGCACTCCTCCGCCAGATCGAAATCTCCCAGCACCCGGATCAAGGTCGCCACAATCCGGCCCCATTCTGCCCGATACACGTTCTCCACCGCATTGGCTGCGCTCATGCTCATGTTGTTCCCACCATATCTTACGGCACCAGTGTCGATTTCGTTTCCGCCCATTCGTCTAGTTCACAGAGCGGGGAACTCGCCAGGCCGGCGCCCCCTCGCTTTGTCGGACCCTGGAGCAATCACCGTAACTTCTGTCTCAAGCCAGCGCCGGAAGCGCGACACACAATTGGCCCAGCGTGTAAGCGTCGAATTCGAACTACAGACTGGGCCAGCCCTGGAGGGGCGGCAGAATCACCCCCCTTCCGGATTACACGCGAAGCAAATTCAATCTGTTGGCGGCATCCCCCCGCACCTCCTGGCATGCCCTCAACCAATCCAGCTTGCCAGGATCTCGCCTCGTGCTAGCATTTCCCTGCATTGCCCAGGAGCCCCCATGAAATACATGCTGATGATGTACTTCGAAGAAAACACTGCCCTTACCCAGGAGCAGCGCGAGCACTGCTACCTCGAATCCGCCGCCTTCGCCCAAGAGCTCCACAAGCAGGGCAAATTTCTCGGCGCCGCCCCCCTGCAGCCCACCTCCACCGCCACCAGCCTCCGCCTCGAAAATGGCCACCGCATCGTTACCGACGGCCCTTTCGCCGAAACCCGCGAACAGCTTGGCGGCTTCTTTCTCATTGATGCCAAAGACCTTGACGAGGCCATCGAGATCGCCTCCCGCGTCCCCGCCGGCCGCTGGGGCACCGTCGAAATCCGTCCGGTCGTCGACGTCGGCGGCCTCCCGCAGACTTGATTTCCCAGGCCTGTCGATTTTGTCCTCGCCCGTTCGTCTTATTCACAGCAGTGCAAAAAAATCAGATGCATCCCTGCTCCCGCCGCGGGGGATCGAACTTGGGAGGAGAAATAGCGATGCGATTCATGATGATTGTCAAAGCGAACAAGGACTCTGAAGCGGGCGTTATGCCGGGCGAAGACCTCCTCGCCGCCATGGCCAAATACAATGAAGAACTCGTCAACGCCGGTGTCCTCGTGGATCTCGCGGGACTCCAGTCCAGTTCCAAAGGCGCGCGAATCCGCTTCTCCGCCTCCGACGGCAAAATCACCGTCACCGATGGCCCCTTCGCCGAAACCAGGGAACTTATCGCCGGCTATTGGATCATCAACGTCAAGTCCCGCGCCGAAGCCATCGAATGGGCCAAGCGCATTCCAGCTCCCCACGGTGCCACTGCAGACGGCGTCATCGAACTTCGCCAATTTTTTGAGCTCGAGGATTTTGCCCCTTGCGGTGCCGTCGACCAGCACAAAGCCGTCGGCGAAAAGCTCGCCGCCTCAAGAAAATCCGCTGGTTAAACAAGATTTCTTTGTAGCGGCCGGACTTGCTCGTCCCGAGCGAAGCCGAGGGGCCCAGCCTTAACCAGCCCAGAGCCAATTTTCGCCGTCATCGAAAGGAAATGCTCATGCAAAAAATCGTCACCTTCTTGTGGTTCGATACCCAGGCCGAGGAAGCCGCCAACTTCTATGTCTCTATTTTCAGGAACTCCAAAATCGGCAAGATCGCCCGTTTTGGCGAGGCTGGTCCTGGCCCCAAAGGTTCTGTTTTGACCGTCGGCTTCCAGCTCGAGGGACAGGAGTTCGTCGCGCTTAACGGTGGACCCCAATACAAATTCACGCCTGCCGTCTCCCTTTACGTGGATTGCGAGACCCAGGAGGAAGTAGACGATCTCTGGTCCCGGCTCCTCGCCGGTGGTGGACAGGAGTCCCACTGCGGCTGGCTCACCGATAAGTACGGCCTCTCCTGGCAAGTCATCCCTAAAATTCTAATCCAGCTCCTCACCGACCCCGACCCGCAATGCTCCCAGCGAGCAATGCAGGCCATGCTCCAGATGTCCAAAATTGATGTCAAAACACTCCAACAAGCCGTGGCCGCGAAATCCGCCGCCCATTCCACCTAGGAGCAATCCATGTCTACCGTTCTGTGTTTTCTAATCTGTGCATTCTGTTCCTTGCTGTCCGTTCTCTGATTCCCGATCACTGCAATCTAATCTCTGATGTCTAATCTCTGATTTCCGAAATTTGAAACTGAGAACTTAAAACTTAAAACTGAGACTGGAGCCCCAATGACCTTCAACTGCTACCTGTACTTCAACGGCAACTGCGAAGAAGCATTCAACTTCTACGCCAGGCTCTTCGGCGGAACAATCGAAGCATTGTTCACCCACGAGGGAACCCCCGCCGCCATTCAGGTTCCACCCGAATGGCAGAAAAAGATCCTCCACGCCCGCATGTCTCTCGGCGACGCGGTACTCATGGGCTCGGACGCGCCTCCGGGACGCTTCCACCTCCAGCAGGGATTTTCCGTCAACATTGGTCTCCACGATGCCGAGCACGCCGAGCGCATCTTCAACGCACTGGCCGAAAACGCCGTCTCCGTCACCATGCCCTTCGGCGAGACCTTCTGGGCTTATCGCTTTGGCATGCTCACCGACCGCTTCGGCATCCCGTGGATGATCAATGTCGAAAAAGCTGCCCCGGTCACGGCCTGATCTTTCGATTTTTCGATTATTTTCGTATCGTTAGTGTCAGCTTTTGGGGGCTTCGCTCATGCCATTGGACTCCGTGCCTCTTGCCGTCTCGAAAGGCGCTCTCTGGACCGGCCGCATCCTCAGCGCGCTGGTCATTCTCTTCCTACTCTTTGACTGCACCCTGAAATTCGCCAAGCCCGCGCCGGTCGTGGATTCCTTCGCGCACTTGGGAATCCCTCTCTCCCTGGACGTTCCCATTGCCGTCATTCTTCTGACCTGCGTGTTGATTTACGCCGTCCCGCAAACTGCAGTCCTGGGCGCCATCCTTTTAACAGGCTATCTCGGTGGTGCCGTGATGACTCATCTGCGCGCTGGCGATCCGCTTTTCAGCCATATTCTTTTTCCGAGTTATCTCGGGCTCTTGCTCTGGCTTGGCCTTTATCTTCGCGAACCGCGCCTTCGTGCGCTCGCCCCTTTCCGACTGTGATCTTTCGCTCCAGAACCAGCATGCGCTCCACCACTTCCAAATTCGTCGCTTCCCCCCTGCGCAAAGCGCTTGTCATCTCGCTCTTTGCCGTTTTAGGTGGCGTCTGGGGACAAACCGCGACTCCATACGACACCGATCCGCTCGTCGCCAGCCTTGGCCCCGGTTTCACCTCTGGCCACGCCAAAGTCAATGCCACTTCGCTTTATTACGTTCGCGGCGGCTCCGGTCCGGCCATCCTCTTCCTCCATGGTTTTCCTGAAGACTGGTACGAATTCCACAAAGTCCTCCCGCTCCTCGCATCCAAATTCTCCGTAATTGCCGTAGACCTCCGGGGCGTCGGAGAATCCGCACCCGCCTCCTCCGGCTACGACGTCGCGAATCTTGCCGAAGACGTCCACGAGCTCGCGCAGCAGCTCCATCTCGAACGCGTCTACCTCGTCGGACACGACATCGGCGGCATCGTCGCCTACGCCTACGCTCGCCGTTTCCCCGAATCCCTTCGCGGTGTCATGATTCTCGACTCCGCTTTTCCCGGCCTGCCACCCTGGGAAGACATCCTCGCAAATCGCTTCTTCTGGCACATTCGTTTTCACCAGACCGATCTGCCCGAAAAGCTGGTCGCCGGTCGCCAGACTTCCTACTTCCGCTATTTTCTCTCCGCTCCAACTTTCTCCGCCGAAGACCTCGCCCACTACGTGCATTCCTATCGCGATCCCGATCACCTCAGCGCCGCCTTCGACACCTACCGCGCCTTTCCCGCCGACGAAACATTTTTCGCCGCGCAGCGTACCAATCTGCAGCTGCCCATCGTGCTTGGTTCGGGTGAGCATGATGCTTTTGCACCCTATCTCTCGAAAATAGCCGAAGCCGTGCGCGCACACGGCTGCGTCAACCTGAAAACGGAACTCGTCAAGGACAGCGCGCACTATGTTTTCGAAGAACAGCCCAGGCAGGTCGCGAATTTAGTTGATCGTTATGCGTCGCTCTAACTTTGCAGCTACGGAGGAACTATGAGTCACGTTCGAGTCTTGGTCGGCACCCGCAAGGGAGCTTTCATTCTCACCGCGGATGGTAAGCGCGAAAACTGGGAAGTCTCCGGCCCCTTCTTCAACGGGTGGGAGATTTATCATCTCAAAGGCTCCCTTGCCGATCCCAATCGCATCTACGCTTCCCAAACCAGCGGCTGGTTCGGCCAGATTATCCAGCGCTCCGATGATGGCGGCAAAACCTGGTTCCAGCCCGGAACTCCTCCGGGTGAATCCTCGAAGGACCCCAGCGGCATGGCCAAGGGCGAATCCAACAAATTCGTTTACGACTCTTCCGCCGCAACCGGCGCGCCGCTCACCACCCATCAGTGGTACGACGGCACCCAGCATCCTTGGGAATTCAAGCGCGTCTGGCACATCGAGCCTTCAATCTCCGATCCGGACACCGTCTTCGCCGGCGTCGAAGACGCCGCGTTATTCAAATCCACCGATGGCGGCAAATCCTGGCAGGAACTCGCCGGCCTGCGCGGCCACGGCACTGGCCCACAGTGGCAACCGGGCGCGGGCGGTTTGGGACTCCACACCATCATTCTCGATCCGAAGAATCCCAACCGCATCTACATCGCTATCTCCGCCGCTGGTGCCTTCCGCACCGACGACGGCGGCCGATCCTGGAAGCCCATCAACCGCGGACTCGTCTCTCAGTTCATTCCCGATCCCGACGCCGAAGTCGGCCACTGCGTCCACCACGTGGCCATTCATCCCGATAAGCCAGACACGCTCTTCATGCAGAAGCACTGGGATGTCATGCGCAGCGACAACGCCGGCGCCAAGTGGCACGAAGTCAGCGGCAATCTCCCCACCGATTTCGGATTTGTCATCGACGTCCACGCCCACCAGCCCGAAACCATCTACGTCGTCCCCATCAAGAGCGACTCCGAGCACTTTCCGCTCGAAGGCAAGCTCCGTGTCTACCGCAGCCGCTCCGGCGGCAACGACTGGGAGCCCCTCACCAAGGGCCTTCCGCAGCAGAATTGCTATGTCAACGTCCTTCGTGACGCAATGGCCGTAGACCGCCTCGACGACTGCGGCATCTACTTTGGCACCACCGGGGGTCAGGTCTACGTTTCACCCAACGGCGGCGACACGTGGTCCGCCATTGTCCACGACCTCCCGGCCGTCCTCTCCGTGGAAGTCCAAACCCTCCCATGACCGTCGCACCACAACTTGCAGCGGCCGGGCTTGTTGGTCCCGTGCGAAGCCGAGGGGCCCGGCCCCCCTTCTCTGCGTACTCTGCGTTCTTTCTCTGTGTGCTCTGCGCTAAATAGACACGTGCACCGCATCCTCGCCCTCAACCACAAGCAACTCCAATTGCGTTAAGCTATCTTTGCAGGAGCAAACCATGATTCGCGTCGCTCTTCCCGCCCACCTCCGAACCCTCGCCCACACCGGCTCCGAAGTCCACCTTGAACTTTCCGGCCCCGTTACGCAGCGCTCTATCCTCGACGCACTCGAAGCGCAATATCCCATGCTTCGCGGCACCATCCGCGACCATGTCACCTACCAACGCCGCCCATTCCTTCGCTTCTTCGCTTGTTCCGAAGACTATTCCCACGCCTCTCCAGACGCGCCCCTGCCTCCCGCCATCGCCGACGGTTCCGAACCCTTCCTCATCGTTGGCGCCATCGCCGGCGGCTAGACCCTTCCAAAACTAGGCTCGACTCCTCCTCAACTCCCACACTAGATACCCCACGATGATTGCATTCACCACTAGGACCCCCGCCTTCGCCCAGGTTGGATGGATCCAGATTTGATAGAGCTCCACTGGCATGAATGAAGCCGTCGAAGTGATCGTCAAATATTCTGCCCAGCGCTTCCCCAACGCCAGACCGGTTCCCTCGCACAAAAATAACGCCGAATAGAAGAACGTCCCGACGCTCAACTCCCGCAACCTGCGCTCGTCCACCTTCGCCAGCTTCTCGACTATCCACAACAAATATCTACTGTGTGGATCCATTCGCAGCAGGTCGATCCAGTGCCCGATTTCCTGCATCCCGTCTCCCTGCAGGAAGTGCCGCGCCCCCAATCCCAATGCCGCCAGGCCTGCGCCCTCCGCGATCTTCATCGCGGCGATGGCCATCAGTCCTGTTCTCTTCTTCTTTTTTTCGTTTTGTCCCGTTTGCATCCATCAACGACTCTAGCATGCGCTGATAGTCGTCGGTGCCCACCTCCTCCGGTTGTTTCCTCAACTCGCATTCCGCGCTTGCCGGAGGCGGCGGCACCTGCGGGCAATCCGGTATCTGGTGCCTTCCCAAGTTGGCGTCAACCGCTTGGCTTTCCGCGTCCGGGTGACCCGGTGGTCAGTTCCGGTATTCGTGCTGCTGATCCGGACTCATCGTGTTGAAAGCAAGGCGCTCGTAAGCCTTTCATTGAGCCAAAGGCGGTACTCATGATTTTCATGATCGTTCCAATGGCGGTAGTGGTGATGATCTTGGTCGTAATATCGCACGCGCGCCGCGCAACCGCTGAGTGCCACGGGCGCCAGCATTGCTCCGCCCAACAGAATCGTGCCGATCCAACGCTTTCCTCGCGTCATCCCATCCTCCTCGGACTGGGCTGATTGTGGTCTTTCCGCGCCGGGCGAGCCTAAATATACAAACACCCCTCGCAACCCGAAGTTGCTAGCCTCTGCCAATTTTTCCTGGTGTCGTATTAGTCCGCGACGGCCGTGTGGCGCGCTCCTGCGCTCGCTTCCACCTGCTGCAGCGCCAACGCCAGATTCGCCTGCGTCCACGCCAGCGGCGTGTGCTCGTTCGGAACGTACGCGCCATCCTTCTTGTAGTACAACTCCGGGCAGCGTCCCTGTCCGTCGATCTGCCGGATCGCCCGGTTCATATGCAGCAGCTGCACTTCCAGAAACTCCGTGCGCGTCGGCTCCGCCAGATACCGCTCCCCATAGATCACCGAAAGCAGCGGATCGAACAGGCACCACTGCGCCTCGCACCCCGGCTGCAAGAACGCGTCGCGCACCTCCATCCGTTCGCTCGAATTCGTGCTCCGCACTTCCGGCGGAAACCATTGGTCGTAATCCTGGCAAAAATACGAATCGCCCACGTACCTTCGGATCCCGTGTTCGCCTGCCAACCGCGCCCGCACCAGCGATACAATCTGGTGCCTCCAGTCCGCCCGCTTCACCTGTTCCAGTGGGTACAACAGAAACAGCGTCGCGCTGTCTGCCTCCCGCTCCGGCGGCGCCTCAAGCGGCAGTTGTTCCTCCAACGTCCGTTCTCCCTTGGCAAGTAGCTCCTCCAGCCCCTTTGCAGTGACTCCGCTGATTCGTTCCCCTCCGCGCAGATACTTTCGCATCTCCTCTAGCCCCGCCATCACCGCTCCCACGCTGGAGGAATTCACCTTCCGCCCTTCTTCCCACGCTCCGCTGTCGCGGTCCTTCCAGTATTGAATTGCCCGGAAGTAGTCCGCCAGCACCCCGTAGAGTTCCTTCTCTTCGTTCCTTAGCCGATGTCCCTCATCGTTCGCCAACCGGAATCTCAGCCACGCCGTCAGCCCCAGCGCGTCGTTCTGCGCGTGGGACCAACTTTCCTTGTTGGCTCCCAGCGTCTCCGGATTGAATCGGATGTGCGGCCGCTCCTGAACCGTTTCTTTCCGTGCGGGTTTTCGCACGATCCGTTCCATCCGCTCCGCCTGGGTCTCCAGGAATTTTCCCAGCCCCAGCGCCGTCCGCAATGCGGACTCCCCATCTCCGCACTTCCACACCGAATACGCCACGTACGCGTTGTCTCGAAGCCACGCGTTCTGATAACCCGTCATCGAATCCGTCGTCTGGCTTGCGCTCGCCGCGTAAATCCCGTGCGCGTTCGGCTTCGTCTCCAGCGTCTTCGCCTGCAGTAACTTCTCTCGCAATTCCGACAACTGCTTCCGCAATTCCCTCGCCGTCAGCGCCGGAAAAAACCACCCGTTGTCGTCACGCATCCTCTCTCAGTCCTCCGTAGTCCCCTTTGTCCGTGCAGATCTCTCGCGCCGGCCGGATCACTTCTTTTCCTTCGGCGGAAACTCTTTGAACGATTTCGTCACCAGCTCGTTCACTTCCTTGTCCATGTTCTTCAACAGTTTGTCCCGGTCCCGGAATGTTTTGCGATACGTCGTATCCCACACCACCTTTTTGTTCTTCGTATCCACCATGTGAAACTCGATCAGTCCGTTCACCTTCAGCCAGGTCGTCGGCGCCAGCGTCGGCCCGTTTCCCAATCCGTAATCCGGCGAAATATCCGCCGTCGTCGAGGGCCCGGAGCCCGCTTGTGCCGAGCCTCCTTTTCCGTAGTCCAGGTTTCCTCCGCCGTCATAAAAGAGATAGAAATCCGGATTCTCCTTCACCTCCACGAAACCCTTGGACTGCAGCAGTTGGTTCACGTTCTTCACAATCTTCCGATCCATGATCGCGTTTGTATCCGGATTCTGTTGCGTGATCAGCCGGTTCTCTCGCCATTGATAACTCTTGTGCTGCGAAAAATCGTAGCTCTCGTCGAATTTCGTCTCCACTTTTTGTCCCCGGGCTCCCACCCCCAGCATTGCCGCGCCGCTCAACACCGCAACCATCCCCCACGCTCTTCGACTCATTGCTTCCACCCTCGCCTTTCCTATTTACCGCCATCTGGAAATTATAATTCGGTCGCACCGGTCGCGATCGAAATCAACGCGAAGTCCCGGTGGATCGCATTCCGGCCAAAAATTCGCCGCTTGCGAACTTAGCCCGCGCCCCCGCTTATCCCCAAGATTTCTGAAATTGCCGGCTTCAGCGGGCCAGGAAAGCAAAGGACAGTCGCTGGCGGTTGCACTCTGGTTCACGCAGCGCCCGTAGCCACCGGATCGATATATTTCACCAGCAACACGTCGTTTCCGTGTTCGCTGTAGATCAGTTCATCGACCAGTTTTCTCGCCAGCAAAAGCCCGAAACCGCCTGGCCGTAGACCTTGCTCTTCGCGGACAGCGATGTGGCTGAAGGGATCATCCGGCGCGCTGTTGACCGCGGCGTGTCGCAACTCTTCCAGCGTGAAGCCTTCACCCGGATCTTTGATTCGGCATACCACCGCACGACGCATCCGCACGAACGCGATCTCGACATATTGGCTCGGGTTGAAATGTCCACCATGTTCCATGGCATTGAGGAGTATTTCCTTGAAAGCCATAACCACCGCTTCCCGATCCTGTTCGGGAATGCTTGGGTCTTTGGCCCCATGCAGGAATTGCACGAGCCGATTTGCCGTGGCGATTTCGCAGCGTGCGGCTATCCGCACCCAGGTGGGTGTGGCGGCAAGCACCTCGATTCCATCATCCCAGCATGGCGCATCCATCGCCGCATGCACCATGGCCGCAAGTTCACAAGCGTCGAACGGCGCGGAAAAATAGCTGAACGCTCCCTCGCGCATCGCGGCAACCACATCTCCGGGAACCCACTCATCCGTCAGAATTATCATCCGCGTGTGGGGGCGTGCGCTCCTGATTTTACGTAGGAGTTCCACATCCTCTAAAGCGCGAGTTTGCCTGCCCGTAATCACCAGATCGAATGGCGTGGTGCTCGCCAGCATGAGAGCCTCGGGATTGTCGGCCACCTGTTGGATGCCCCATCCTTCGCTGGCCAAAACTCGGCCAAGCGCTTCATCCACTTCGCCCCCCGAGGGAACCACCAGCGCAATCTTGCGCGTATCACTACTATTGCAAGGGCTCGCCATAAAATGACTCCGTCTCTATCATCGGCATACCCGGTCGGCCTGGATTCGATGTCTAAATTGTCGCGAACTTACCTCGCACTCCAAAGCTCGCCACGGCTTCGGCTTCATTTTCGAAGCGGGAAATAACCTCCAGCAGGCGAAACACCGTCAACACTTCCAGCACGTGGCCTCTTGGGCGTAACAACTTGAGGTCGCCGCCACGCTTCCTTAGCGAGACACATGTCCCAACCATGACGCTGATCCCGGAACTGTCAATCTTGGTCACATCCGCCAGGTTCACCAAAACATTGCGCACGCCGCCCTCAACTAATTCTTTCAGTCGCCCGCTTAGCAACTCACTCTCGCCATCGTCAACGGTCGACCTTCCCCGCAGGTCCAATATGCTCACATCGCCGATTTCCCGAATTGCTATTTGAAGACCCACAACAACCCTCTCACCTATCACTCGGCACTCGGATCTCGGCGGCCCGGCGCCAGAGTGTCCCAATTATACTTCCGCTCGCCACGAACCTGGCGATCACTCCCTGCTCCTGCCCTCCTCCCCTTTTTGGCGCCCAAAGGCTTTGTCTCCGATGGGCATCCTACCAGTATGGGCATGCATCCTACCCCGCGGTCGATGGTAGCGAAGCAGGTACTACACTACTGTCGTACTAGTGCAGGTCGATCAAAATGGGGGTGCATTCCATGAAGAGCTATTGCGTGTTGGTCTGTTCGGCCTTGTTTCTCACGGCTTGTGGTTCCGCCGGCACAGTCTCAACAGCAAATAATGTCACCATGCAAGGCGGGCAATGGGAATTTGCCGTTGCTCCCACGGACGGCTCCAGTCCCTTCTACATTGATATGAATTTGTCCACCACGAACGGACCGCTTTCCGTTTCCAACGCTTCGATCTATAACTCCGCCGTCGTCGGACTACCGCACGCGGATGCCCCGATCTACTGCGGTTCCTTTAACTTGGCCGGTGCCATCTCGCAGGCCACTCTGAAGGGCAATTTGACTTGGGGCCAGGCTACCTCGCGCTTCGCCAGCCTCGCCGGAATTTTGGCGTCGGACGGAAAGTCCTTCTCCCAGGGTTCCTACTCCGGCCAGAGCTGCACGCTCTCAGCCTCGCCCGTTTCCAGTGGTCCGCACACCGAGGCAGTCCTCACCGGATACCTGGTCCCCCCGGTCAACGGGACCTTCACAGGTATCCTCAACAGTAGTCTTCATGGCCCGGCGACTGTCACCCTTTCCATCACTCAGAATCCGGATTTCACCCTCGCCTTCTCCGGAACGTTGGTCGAAAACGGCGTTACCAGCATGCTTACGCCCTTGGCGAACCCTGCCAGCGCCGCCGTCACTGGTGCCACCATCGGACTCGGCGGTACCGCCACCAGCGTCAATGGCTCTTCTCCCGTTGATTTTGCCGGTCACCTCAATAGCCAGGCCACACAAATCACCGTGACCAACATGAGCTCGGGTAGCGACGAACTCTTCACTGGCTCCCTGACCAGACAATAAGGCGGCTTGCCGCTTCGAGTTCGGCACCACGGGGTTTCGATGGCCAAGTCGGCATACGTCAAAAGCACGCGCTTCGCCGTCGCCAAGGGGAACGTCGAGGGTTCGCCACACTCGGGGCAGGAAATCAACAGCGCCCGCGATTTGTCTCTTCCGCAGGCGGCAGGTTCCGCCGCCTTGCAGGGCAAGCCAGCCCGCGCTAAGCCTTCAGCACCGCTTGCACATAAACCGGCTTCAGCGGTATCCTCCGCGGCACCTTGCCCGTCGCATCGTGGAACGCCGCGGCGATTGCGGGCGCCGCGAGAGCGTTCGCCGCTTCCGAGCCGCCGCCGTAGCTGCCCACTTTCGGATTGTGGATCAACACCACCTTGATCTCCGGTACATCCGCCATCGTCAGGATCGGATAACTGTTCCAGTCATCCACGGTGATGCCACTTTCATCGAACGTCGCTTCTTCCAGCAAAGCGTGGCTGATTCCCATCACTGCTCCGCCTTCCACCTGCCGCTTCAATTGCGCGGGGTTCACCACAATCCCGGGGTCCACCGCGATCGTGTATTTTTCCACTGCCATCGCACCCGTTGCCGGAGTCACCGCGATTTCGCAAACACAAGCCCAATAGGTGCCCGAGCGCAGCATCGCCGAAACTCCACGCCCGCGCACCACTTTCGCTCCGCTCAATTGCGCGCCCGCCTGCGGAGACGGCCGCGTATCCCAGCCCGAACCGTCGCGCACGGCCTTAAGCACGCCAATCAGCCGCTCATCGTTTGTGTTGTCGATCCGAAATTGGATTGCGTCCGTGCCTGCCAGCGCCGCTGCCTCATTCATCGCCAGCTCGCGCGGAAAATTCTGTTGGAACTGCACCGGTGTGCGCATGCTATGGTCGCGCAGGCCGACGGCCAGCGGCGACGTCTTCTGCCCCACCTGAAAGGTTCCATGGCCGCGTTCCATCAGGTTGGCAACGCTGCCGTAGATCCACGGGTCGGCGATTCGGTTGGTGATGGAAGTCACCGATTTGCTCTCAAGCTCCGGTGCATTCATCGTCGGTAGCCCCGCAAGTACCGCCCCGATCGGCCGGTCATCTTGCATCGCCGGCATGAAGTGGTCCGCTTGATACGCAACCAGCTTCCCGTGTTCATTCACTCCCAATTCCACATCCGTGAACGCCGCCGGTGACTGGGTCGACCACTGCATATCGTCGGCACGCATCCACTGCACGCGCACCGGCTTGCCCAATTCCTTGGCAAGAATCACGGCTTCGTCCTCGGCCCCCGCGTTTCCCCCGTTCGATCGACCGTAATGTCCCGGTCCCGGATACGCATGGACAACCACATGGTCCGCCGTCGTCCCCAGCATCATCGCAATTTCCCCGCGTAGCGCCTGCGGATTCTGGTTGTGCGTATAGATGTGCACGCTCCCGTCTGGCTTTACCTCCGCCACCGCCATCGTCGGCCCGATCGGCGCGTGCTTCATGTACGACAGTTGATAGGTCGCCGAAAGCTTTTTGTGTGCCGCGGCAAGCGCCCCGCCCACGTCTCCCTTGCTCGCTTCACTCTTGTTCACCGGCGCGGTCGTCCAGTCGGACTCTTTGCGCAAATACTCGTAGAGCCCCGTGCTGCCCGGCAAGCCCTTCCATTCCGTCCACTTCGTTCCGCCCGCCACCTGCTGCGCCGCTTGAATCGCTTCCCACTCCGTCGGCGCCACCACTCCCACCAGGTTGCCTTTCACGATCACTCGCGCGTTCGGAAATTTCTTCGTGTCCACTGCACCCGCCGAAATCAGCGTCGAACCCAGCGTCTTCGGGTGCACCATCCGCGCATGCAGCATTCCGGGCAGCCTGACATCCGTCGCCCAGGTCTGCTTCGCCGCAACTTTTTTATTAATGATCGAATTCTGGTACGACTTCCCGATAATCGTGTATTCGCTCACCGGCTTCATCGGTGGGTTGCCCTCAACGGTCAACCCGAAAATGCTCGTCAGTTCTCCCGACACGGGGATCGTCAGCTTCAGCTGCTGATCCTTCACCAGCTCGCCGTAAGAGATGCTTTTCCCGCCTCCGGAAACCACTCCGTCCATCACGCTCAGCTTTTCCTTCGGCATGCCCAGTTTTTCCGCTGCCAGATCCAGCAGCGCCTGGTGCGTGTACGCCGCCGCCTTGCGAATGTTCGGCGTCCCATGCCCCAGAAAATCGAACGCGCCGCTCCCGTCGGGCGTGCGGTCGGTATCGCCCGCGACCACGGTGGTGATTGCCTCAAACGGAACGCTCAACTCTTCCGCCACAATCTGCCGGTAAGCGGTAAAGGTTGTCCCCTGGCCGAAATCGTTCTTTCCCGTGCGAATCAACACCGTATTGTCCGGATGAATCTCGATCCACGAACTGATCAACGTCGGATCGAGCGAATTTTTCATCACTGCGGCTTTCGCGCCCGCCTTCATCAGTTCCGGGCCCACCAGGCTCACGCCCACCACCAGCGCTCCCCCGGCCTTCACAAACTGACGTCGCGACAGCGTTGCTCCATAAACCTTCGTCGTGTTTTCTTCTACAGTCGCCATCGCTCACCTCCCCTTCGCCATCAGGTCCGCCGCGTGCCGCACCGCGTCGATGATCGCCAGATACGTTCCGCAGCGGCACAGATTTGGCGACGGCCCCGAATTCGTGAACGCATCCTTAATCTGCGCCACCGTCGGATGCGCATTGCTTTCCAGCAGTTCCGTTGCCTTGATCATCATTCCGTTCTGGCAGAATCCGCACTGCGGAGTTTGTTCTTCGATCCACGCCTGCTGCACCGGATGCAATGTGTCCTTCGCTTCCTCCGCCGAGAGGCCTTTCTGCTTGGCCCACCGCGCCGGCAACCCTTCCAGCGTCGTGATCTCCCGTCCAGCGACCTCCGACACCAACGTCACGCAGGAACGTGCCTCCTTGCCGTCCACCAGCACCGCGCACGCTCCACACTGCGCCAGTCCGCACCCAAATTGCGGCCCTATCAACTCCAGATCGTTGCGCAAAACATACAGCAGCGGTGTGTCGTCTGCCGCTCGCACCTCGTGTCGTTCTCCATTCACCAGAAGCGTGGCCATAATTGCCTCCCCACCAAACTCGATCCGCGCTGCCCGCGTCTCTTGGCCAAAGTATAGCCCCCCTGCCGCTTCGCCGATTGCCAATTCCGCGGGCTTCCTTGCCTATTCCTCCGACGCACTCGCCCGCAAATTCGCCCTTCTTCCTGAAGCCGCAAGTCGCAACAAAACCCAGCTCCCACTGTTGCCCCGCCTGCTGATCGAATCAGCCACAGCGAGGTTGCGGCGGTTCACTTGACAATCGTTTCTGGTAGTCTTCTACGCCGGGGGTAGGGCCACCATCGTGACCTGGTTTATGCCCAATAAAAAGTTGCTCGCCAGCTTTGCCGCATGGCTGGTGCTCGCGCTTTGCCCCATTGCCGCGCTCCGCGCGCAAACCCTGGCTCCACGCGCCTACGTCATCACGCCGGTCCATGGCAACGCCATCACGTTTTCGTGGTCCTATTTCAATGGTGGGCTGAACTTCAACGGTGCCATTCCCGTCACCGGAGCCACGGGCACCTACAGCGTTCCCGCCGTCAGTTACTACCATTCCTTCGGCTTGTTTGGCCGTTCGACCAACTTCGTTGCCATTCTGCCTTACGGCGTCGGCACCTTTCAGGGCTCCTTCCCCGGAAACCAGCGCCAGGTCTATCGCTCCGGCTTGCTCGACCTGACCATGCGCTTTTCAATCAATCTCCATGGCGGACCCGCGATGGCCGCGCCGCAATTCATGAAGTGGAGGCAGAAAACGCTTATTGGCTTCAGCTTCACCGTCGTCGCCCCCACCGGCCAATATAATCCGAATCTTCTCGTCAACTGGGGCATCAATCGTTGGGCCTTCAAGCCGGAATTGGGTTATTCGCGGCGCATGGGGAAGTGGGTGCTCGATGGCTACGGCGGCGTCTGGATTTACACCACCAACAACGCCTTTTACTCGCCGCCGAATCCCCAGCCGCAGACGCAAAGCCCCATCGGCTCCTTCGAGGGCCACCTAAGCCGCGACTTCAGTAAGCTGCACTGCTGGGCATCGCTCGACGGCAATTTCTGGTTCGGCGGCACCACCAGCCTGGGCGGCATCGCCAACACCGTCACGCGGCAGACCAGTTCGCGCGTGGGCGGCACCTTCTCGCTCCCGGTAAAAAGGCACCACTCCATAAAAATCAGCTACAGCAATGGCACCTACGTGCGCTTCGGCGGAAACTATCAAAACGTTTCTGTCGCCTGGCAGTATTCCTGGATCGGCAAGCCGTACTGAATCGCGCTAGGGTTGCGCGGACTTTTTTTCGGCGTCGATCTTCGCCCACTCCGCCTTCTTTTCTTCGATGGCCTTCGCGGTGGGCGGATACTCCTTGAACGCCTTCTTGATGCCGCCGTCCGCGGCCTTCCAGATCTTGTTCGGGTCGTTGTGGATGATCTTCTCGCTCACGAACATGCGCCACGCCAGATCGCGCGCTTTCGCGTCAATCAGTTCCAGGCCAAGCGTGCCTTTGTGCGTCACCGGCGTGGACATCGTGGTATACATTCCGGCCCAGTAGAATCCATAGTACGAACCGTAGATGCCCCAATCGAGATTGCTCGCCAGCATCACGTGCGACTCGGCCTCCACCCAGTAGCGCACCACCAGGTCTGGATTGTCCCCCGGTTGCACCTCGCGCAGCCCTTTGGCGGTCAGTTCGCGCGCCACCGCGCGGTGAATCCGATCATTCAGCAACTCCGGGTTCAGCTGCTTCCTCACCAGCGATTCCACGCCGCCAATATACGCAAACGTCTTGTACTTTGAGAAATCCAGATTGGGATTGAAATCCGTCGCCACCTTCGCGTTGGCCGCGATCCCGGAAAGCAAAAGTAGCAGCATTCCCGCCAGCGGCAGCAACCATCGCCGGCCGCGCTTCCTGTTTCCGACCGCGATCCGATTCATCCGTTCCCCCTGAACTGTCACCGGACCTGCGCACTCGCCATCTGTGTGATAGAAATTCCGCCGGGGTCCACGACAATACTACTCCACCGGCTTGATCTGTTGCTCAGCCGTCAGCGCTTCGTTGATGCTTTTCAGCGATTGGAACCCGTCCTTCACCACCGTCGAGCCGATATTCTCGCGCGTCACCAGCACGGGCTTCAGGAGGATCACCGGCACTTCCACTTTGCCGTTATTCACCGCCATATCGCCTTGCGGCTTCTCGCCTTTCGCCAGTTGCACTGCTTCCTCCGCCGCGCGGCTCGCCTGCAGCTTGATCGGCTTGTAGACCGTCATCGTCTGCGTGCCCTGGGCCACGTCAATCACCGCCGCCAGGTCCGCGTCCTGCCCGGAGACCGCCACCTTCCCGGCCAATTTCTTTTCCCGCAGCGCCTGGATCGCTCCGCCGGCCAGCCCGTCGTTGGAGGCCACCACCGCCGCCACGTTTCCCTGCGTGGCGTCCAGCGCCTTCAGCATAGCCACGTACGCGTCGGTCGGCACCCAATCCTTGATGTAATCGTCGGCGACAATCTTGATCTCGCCGCGCGCCACATAGGGCTGCAGCACGCTCATCTGCGCGTCGTGCAATGTTTTCGCGCCCGGATCGTTCGCGGAGCCCGCGATCAGCACGTAGTTCCCCTTCGGCGCCCTTTTCACCAGCGCTTCCGCCTGCATCCTTCCGATCTCCCTGCGGTTGAAGGTGATGTAGAGATCCACGTCGCTGTTTCTCGCCAGCCGGTCGTAGCTGATTACTTTCACGTTGGCCGCTTTCGCCGCGTCCACGATGGCCGCGGCCTTCATCGCGTCGTGCGGCAGCAGCACCAGCACCTGAATGCCGCCCTGGATCATGTCCTTCACTTGCTGCAACTGGCGGGCGTCGTCGCCGTTGGCGTCCGCCGAAACCACTTCCGCGCCCAGTTGCTTCGCGCGCGTCTCGAATGCGTCCAGGTCCGTCTGCCACCGCTCGCCTTTCATCGCCTCGATGGCAAACCCAATCTTGATTTTTTCCTGCGCCCGGAGGGCCGAAACCATCGGCACAACCAGCAGCGCCAGGGCCAGCGCCAACAGCACCTTCCACTTCCCGATTGCAGTGAGCACGGCATTTCCTCCAAGTTTCCCCCGACGTTATCACGCCACCGCGCGCACCAGCCGCCGCCGGGCAAATTCCTGTGCTCTGTTGAGTATGAGATGCAACGGCACGCGATCCTCGGGGAGGCACAGAATTTGGAGGAGGGTGGTCATGTGCGGAGGCGGACGTAATTGGCGAGGGCTTCATCTTCGGTCAGGGGTTTTTCGCCGGGCGGGGGATCGGCGGGCTGAGGGTCCTTGCGGTACGGGTAGTAAGGAGATTTCACGCCCTTTTCGGCGTGCGATTGGCGGGCCTTTTCGCACATTTCGTCCGCGTACCGTTGGGCGTAGAAGGCGCGAGCGTCGTCAATGTCCACAAAGTCGGGGTCATCGCCGCGCCGGATCATCCAGGTCCAGGGGAGCGGCTCGAAATTGTCATTGCCCTGTTCGATCTTGTGTTCCAACTGCATGGAGCGGAAGCCGTGCATCAGCGAAACGGCGACGTAGGAGAGCACGGAGGCGCGGCGGGTGGAGATCTGGTCTTTGGAGAGGGCGAAAATGAGGCGGGAGAGAAAGACGGTGACGTCAGCCACGGAGCGGAATTCGGAGAGGCCACGGACGAGTTCGGCGCCGGGATCGTCTTTGGGGCGATGGCGGTGGCAAAAAAGGGAAACGGCGGAGGCCGGGTTGGAAGGCCCCTCGCTGACCGCGCTCGGGGCAAGGCGGCAGCGGCGCCCAGAAGGGAAAATATGGGCGCAGCGGTGCGATGCGGTGGGGTAGGAGGAGTTGAATGGTCGTTTCATTTTGGTCCTTTCCACGGTCGAGCGAAAAAAAACGAAAGGCCGTTCCTCAGGGGCTGAAGCGCGGTTGATTGCCAGGTAGTGATGTCGGAGCTAAAGCTCCGACCCCCGGGGCGAGGTGAAGAGTTCCGCATGCTGGTATAAGAAGGCGCGGGGGTGTACCCCGGCGAATTTGTGAAAGAGTGCGCAACGGCAAGAAAGCAAAAGGGATGAGCGGAAACGGGAAATGGAGAGAGTGGGGAAGAGATTGGAAAGAAACGAGTTGACAGGCGGGATCGGAAGAGTTGA
>DATIXE010000040.1:0-33376 GCA_035518915.1 Candidatus Eiseniibacteriota bacterium | reverse complement strand
TCCTTCAGCCGCCGAATGCAGAATCTCTTGATACGGCCGCGAAAGTAATGTAACAGAATTAAGCCTCTCCGATTGGCGGAGAAGCGCGAAGAAGCGTGGCGCATGAGAAGAATCGATGAGAAAGATGGGTTTGCGGGCATTGCCACTGGCGGCCTGGACGGCATCGATTTTCAAGGTTGTTAATCAAAGAGAGGCACGCGCGCAGCCGAGTTGGATTGCGGAGAGGTCGCCCGCGTTTCGCATATTCTGCCCGCGTGGGGACAATACCGCAGCGGCTCGCAGCCAAACGGACTGGCGTGCGAGGACATGTTCGGAACGTCGAGGTTTTTCACTAACGTTCCGTGGGAAAGCACGCCCCCCGTCACGCTGGAGTTGCGCCGAATTCCGGTCGGCCCGACGGCAGAGAAGTAAAGCTCACGATTCCTACGGAAGTGGGCGGGAACCAGGCCTCGACACAGCAGACGCACAGACAGGCGGTGCCCTGTAAAGTCTTAACTCGCTTGCAACTGACTATTTTGCATGGACGAGTTGCCAATCCCGAGGGGGAAAGTTGATGGGCCAGAACTCCGGCGAAGGTCGCTCGAATTCGAAGGCGATAGCAAAAAGCCCATCGTGGGACTTCCTCGCGCCAATGACGACGCCAGGTTCCTTGGTTCTAGTGCCAGGATTGATCAGCCAGATTTTCTGCTGACGGCGCAGCTTGAGGTTAATTTCGAGGAGGCCGCCGTGGGCATTCACCACCAGCGTGAAAGCTTCGGTGGAAATCAACTTCTCGTCATCGAGGCGAGTTTCGAGCAGCAAGCGAAGCTGAAGAGAGACGCGCTCGCTGCGCCTGCGGCCGGCAGAATCGAATCGAGGATTCAAATGGCTCCATCCTCGCCCTGCTTCAAATATGGGCATGGAGAAACACGGTTGGCGGTCCTGAGTAGAGCAACCGCTACAAATAATGCCGCGATTTAACCCGGGCTCTCGCTTCCCCAGGGCAGCTGCTCGGCAAGATTCCCTGCAGAATTGCCATGGCTCGCTGGCTCTCTGCGAGGGGGAGCCTGCGCAGAGGGCCGCGAGCCAGAGCCGCGCGGGGGATCAGCCAAGCAGCATTTCCTGGGGATTCCACCGGTTGACAACACGTGGAAGCCGAAAAGCCGGGAAGCAAGTCGCCAGGAAGAAAACGCCTCCATGTGGTGAAGTGTGTTCGATTTTGAACCGAAATTATCCGGGTTCCGGGCTCTGCTTTGTCGACAAAGCAGGGCGGAATCACCATTCAGGATCATGGGAGAACGCTGCAGAATGGCATCGCCTTTATCCGGTGGAAGTTCTCGCGACGAGGATGAAAAGATTCCCGCTGGAAGGCCCAGGTAGCGCAGCAAAGGACGGAACCGCTTCCTTGATATAAATCCTGTACCTGTTGGCACTTAGCTGGATTTGATTTCGCTGTCACCGGCAACGAAAAGCGAGTTTAGCGAAGGGCGGTGCCCAAGCGGATTCCAACTTGGAACAGTTTTTGCTCCAGGGAGCCCTCACGAGGTGGCGTCGCGACGATCCAGGCGGGAAGAGCCGTAAAGAAAGCCGAGCAAGCCAAGAAGGGCTGCTTGGGATCCCAACCAGATTCTAAATTTCCTCTAATTTCTACCACGCAGCGAGTAGTCTGCCGACCTCGGGGAACCCCAAGGTCGACGGTGTTCGCCGAACTCAAATCCAAAACAGTCAGGAGAGTCAAGATGGAGAGGAAATCCGTAACTTTTGCCTGGAGTGTTCTGGCATGCCTTGCGACGATTGCGGTCTCGGGAATGTTTTTTGTCGAAGCGAATAGCCTTCAAAAGAAAGGCGTTTCCACGCGACCGGCAACTCACCGGCAAATGCTTTTAGCGGACGGGGGATTTCCACCGCCCCAATTGCCGACGCAACCGCCAAAGAAGACCGCCTGAAGAGCGAAGGAGTGGAAGAACCACAGATAGTCGGGGCGTCGGCCGGATTTCGTAGAGTGGGAAGAGCAGCCTTGCGGCTGAAGGGCGGAGAGCAGGGTGGATTGCGGGGAACCAAGCAACAGATCAGGGTATCCCGACCATCTACTTGTGATAGTATTCACCTAGCTCTGCGAAATCCGGTTAGGCGCGCCTAAACGATGCTCGGTCTCTTCATCGGCTGTCTGGCTATGTCCGTCGAAGCCGCTTTGCTTTTTCGCGGACTAAGAACCAGATCGGTTGCGCGATTTCCCCTGTTTTACAGCTACCTGCTCGTCGTATTCCTCGCGGATCTGGTCCGGCTTTATGCCTATCTGAAATTCCCGCCCGAGCTTTATACAATCATTTACTGGGTGACCCAGCTGGTAAGCCTGGTCATGGGATCGATCGTTATCTTCGAAATCTACCGGCTAGCTTTGCGGGAATTCTCAGGCACAGCCAAAATGGGACGCAACCTACTCGCCGTCGCGTTCGCCGGCATTTTTCTTCAGTGGTTTTTGACCACGCCTGTGAATTCGCTGCAAGCGATGAATCCGGCGTACGTGAGATTGGAAAGGGACCTGCGTTTCGTGCAATCGGTGGGGATCTTGATTCTGGTCGTCCTTTTCCTGTGGTATGCCATTCCTCTGGGCAGAAATTTGTCGGGGATCCTGCTGGGTTACGGTGTCTTCGTTGCATTGAGCGTAATGCAGTTGACGGTGGTCAGCCATTACGGAACCCGGGCGCAGCAGTTCTGGAACCTGGTGCAGCCCTGGTCGTTTGTGGCCGTGCTGGGGATCTGGGCTGTGAAGCTATGGTCTCCCGATGAGATTACGGTAATGAGCCGCATCCGAGATTCTGAAGAGAGTTATGAGGAACTCGCGAATGCCACGGGCAGGTCGCTGGGGCAGGCGCGGTCGCGGCTTGGATCGACGGTGCGGCCGTGATGGAAATTCTTGTTTTCGCCGGCGTCCCAGTCCTGCTGCTTCTGCTGCTCATGTTACTGGGAGCGACCTGGAATCTGGGCGTCGAGGAGTTCGACGATATCAAAGAAGGCGCCCCACTGCAGGGTTGGGCGCGCCGTGATGCGTCCTCCTGCGTCCGCCGTATTTTCTCCTCCGACGACCAAAAATATGTCGACAAATTCGGATCCTCCCGACTTCGGCAAGTCTATCGGGCGGAACGCACCCGTGTGGCCATGTACTGGGTGCGTTGCATTTCCGGAGAAGTCCGACAGGTTATGTTGGGACACCGCGTGGCGGCGGCGGCGAAGCACAACCTGAAAATCCGCAGAGAATTGGGATTGATTTTCCGCTATCTGGAATTCCGTTTGCTGTGCGGCCTGCTGCTCTTTGCGATCCGGGTCTTCGGCCCGCACGCGATGGGCAGTGTCGCCGACCGTGCGTTACGGGTATCGGAAGGTATCGGGCGGGTGCTGGAAGAGTCCATGGGGGCCAGCAAATTCCAGGCACTGGGGAACGCTGGCGAGGCATGAGTAACCCATGAATGTATTTTCAAAACGCGAACGAATGCAGACTGCGTACGAGGACTTGCTGAACCGCACGCTTGCGGGCATTCCGAGTGATCTTGCCCGATTGATCTACCTGGCCTCCACGCGAGACTACAACACCGGCACCTATCACCATGAAGGGCTCTCCGTGCTGCATGCGCCGCAGGAAGCGATGTATGCGCTCCAGACAGCGCATCAAGACGTCTTTTACCGGCTGGCGACTGTGAGTCTTGAGCAGTTGGTGGAGGAATTGGAGCAGTATGTGCGCGTATCGCGCGAGCAGCCCAGCGGCCTGGTGCGGGCATGGCAGCAACTGGAGCCGTATCGTGTGGCGGTGCCGATGGAAGCGGATCCCGCTCTGGTGAGGCTCTTTCTGAGCAACATCAAGCTCGCGCTAGAGGTGCTGAAGCACCGTCGGCTGCAACTTCGCCGCCTTCCGTCAGACGCATCGCCACAGCCGTCACTTGGCCGATAATTTCGGCTTCCCTCCCATGAACGAGCCGCCGGACCCCCGCGGGAGATAACGGGTGGGGCAAGAGGAGCAGGTGGCCATCCTGCAACTCGCACCAGGCACACGCATAGCCGTCTCGCAACTCGACAAAGTAGATCGGGCGGTCGAATTCGGTCCGCCAGCGGAGCGGCTGAATCTTGCGCACGCGCTGGTCCACCTGGACAAAGGACCCCGGCCGGATCAATGGGTGAAGAGTGAAATCCTGGAGGCCGATGTATCCGTAGAGGTTGTGGCGCAGGTCAAGATGCTGCAGCAAAGCGATCGGGACCTCGCCCCAGATTTCCACCATGCGGGTCAGGAGGTTCGTATTGTCGAGATCGAAGGAACGATCGAAGCGAACGGGAAAAGAAACGGTTCGGTCCGCGTCGTAAACCTCGAGATTAGTCAGATGCGTCCGAGGCAGCGGCGCTGTGAGCTGATGGAGTGCAATGCGCTGCAGGTCCAGACCAAAATAAAGGAGCAGATCCGTGAATTTGACGCGATAGATGGCGGCGAGGGAGTACAGCTTGAAAATACTGGGAACGGAGTCGGAATTTTCCAGTTGAGTGAGCCAGGCATTAGAGATCTGGAATTCGGGGTTGCCTTCCTCTTCCGCAATCTTCTGGCTGAAGCTCTCCACCTCGCGCGTGGTAATGCCCAGGCGGAAACGGAGCTCTCGGAGATTGTCACCGGGCGAGCGGTACCCCATAGAACAAGGATATTACCGCATATCCGGAAATTGAGTGAACGAGGAACAGGCCAGTAGCATTGAAATTAACTGGCGTGGATTACATGTTGGCCTCAAGCGGCGGCGGCGAAAGAGCGTGCAGCGTAAGACCAGGATGAATCTCTAGTACAAAATTCCCAGAGGCGGACATTGGAGCGCTTCCCTTGATGAAGAAGCCGTCTGCGACGTTGAGAAATTGCCGAGGCTGGCGATTTACGATCCGGGCCATTCGGACCACGGGGAATTGCCTTTAATTCTGACAGGACCCGATTTGCGCGATCTCATGGTGTTCCAGGGTTCCATGAGTGTGGTCAGAGATCCCCGGAGCTCGCCATCGGCTGGTCGAAGGGAACTGCGCCCGTGCTATCAGCCGAGTTATCTTGATTTGTACGCGAACGAGAGCCGGGTCTCTTCATCCAAAACCAGGGGGCGCAGGAAGCGATACGAAGTTCCGTCGCGCGGAATCGTAACCGCCACCGGAAGAACTCCCGCGACGCGTTGCTGCAGGTTATAGACATTTGCGGAGGGCGGGGGAGGCGGCGCCGGCGTGTTTTTGATTTTCTTCTGCCAGTGGCCGGACACTTCGGAACTCTCCGTTTCCACACCGATGGCCGCGCTGGTGACCTCCACCCTTTCGGCAACCGAGCCAACACTCAGACGAATCTGGTAGGAAGATGGGTGCGCTGCGTTGTAGGAAATCGTCGAGCTGATGGTCTGAAAACCTCTTGCCCTGGCGGCAACACGGTAACTTCCGCTGGGAAGGCCAGGGACGAGCCAGCGCCCGTCGGAAGATGTCGTGGCCGACCAGGATGCGTTCGTGGAGAGATTCTGGATTTCGACGTCTGCGCCGGGTATTACCGCGCCCGAAGGATCGATGATAACGCCGCCGAGTTCACCATTGGCGACTGCAATGCCGGGAGCAATGGAAACGAGATCCGCGAGCGCACCGCCGGCTACCGCCGCCGGGACTGCCGGAAACGTCCCACCAGCTATACCGCCGGCGTAGCCGGCGGCAACCGGGAAACCGAGCAGGCGGCTGGATCGGCCGTCGGCGGCACGGAGCCAGACCGAGGTTGAGAGTGCATCGCCCGTGAAGTCCTTCACCTTGTAGCGTTCCGGCAGAAAGACCTCCCATTCGAGAATGCTGATCGGGATATCCATTTTCGGGAGGACCAGGTCGGAGTCTCCCTTCTTCGTGAACGGTGTTCCGGAGTGCAGAAAAACGAACGACACGGTGTAAGCTGCGGCCGGACGGAATCCAGCGCGAAGCAGCGGGACGCGGCTGCCATCCGTGCCTTGCACGGGTTTCACTCTTTCCCCAGCGACATCGGCGGTCAAGATGCTCGCGCCGGCGGGAAGATCCACTTTCAGGAACGGCTGTGCCTGATTTTTCACGGTGAGCTTCACTTCCGTAAGAGAGCGGCCTTCGGAGGTGACCAGCGTGGTGACTATGGCGAGTTCGGCGACCGCGGAGAGGACGACAGCGTCGGGAAAGCTCGTCCAAGCGAGAGCCAGCGCCGGCGATTCACCGGGCTGGCGGTGATACCGGAAAGCCGCCTGTTGCGAATAGCGAGAGAGAGCTCGTAGATACGGATTGATTTCCTTGACGTCGATGCGCTTGAGGCCGCCGTCTTCCTTGGCGGTGAGTTCGATCGTGCCCTGGCCTTCCACGAGCACTTCACCGGTTTCGCGTTGCGCATTCTTGAAGGCGAGGATAGGCGCAACGGCTCTTGCTTCGGACAGCGGACGCTCCATGGAAATGAGGAATTCGTGCGTGGGGTGGCCGTGCCCGGCGATTGTAAGCAGCAGGACGCCATTCTGGATTTCGCTGGACTCCAGAGTAGGACCATTGACCGAAGTGACTTCAAAGCCCGCGGGAATCGCGACGGAGAACTGATCCACATCGCCTTGCACGACGGTGATGTCGGCAAGCGCAGCGATTTGCAGGTCGGTCTCGCCGACGGAGACCAGAGTCTTCACGTCCGAAAGAAAACGCACCACGCGCGGAACCGACGGGGTCTCGACTTCCCGCGTTGCCCACCAGACGCTCGCCATCTGGCCGGGAACGAGCGTGGCCTCGATTTCGGTGTTGCCACCGACCGAAGCGCGATGAGTGATGATGCCGTGATTGAGTTGGACGTTTGCGCGCTCGCCGGGAACGGCAAGCAATAGGCGCACGCTACCGGCTGCGGGAACCGGAAGAACAAAGGAGGCGCGCCCGGTTTCGATGGCAAGCGGAAGACCCGCTTCGAGATTGACGGAAAAGCCCGAGTCGCCGGGAAGCACGGCAGCATGAGTACCGTTGTCGAGCAGGAGCGGGAGTGCGCGAGAGCCTTGTCGCGCGTCAAGGATGGTCATGCCGGTTGTCAACGGAACCTTGGTGGAGTTTGCCGCCAGGGTTTCGCCATCGATTTGGACGGAGCCAAAAACGTCGTCGTTGCTTACGCGAAATTTCAGCTCCGCTCGATTCAAGACGTACGGCAGAGGTGGCGCTTCGGTGGCTTTGCCGGGACGGTTCGCGAGCGCCAACAGGCGATTGTATTCCTCAAGAGAAAGCGTCACATTGCCCGTGGCGGGCGGCGGCTCCAGCATGCGCTGTGCGACTGCGGGGATCGCGCAGAAAGTAATCAAAACGGCGAACGCCATGCGGAGTTTCATTTGCCACCTCCCTTTTTTTCCTGTTGGTAGGAGAATTCCCAGGACGGAGCCTGATTTTCGCCGGTAAGCTCGGAGACGAGATAGAGCGAGGGGCCGTACGCGGGGAAGTCCACGCGAACAGGGAGAATGCCGGCCGCGTGGGATCCGCTTTCGGCAGCGTGATATTTGTCCACGAGCTGTTTGTCGGCCCGTTCCTTAGCATCGCGCTCGTTGCCATCCTTCATCGCATCCATGGCCGAGCCAGACGCGAGCGAAGTGGGCCCGTCGGATGCCACGGAGGACGAACTTCCAATCGGGGTGTTCGGAGGTGGCTCGGTGGTGTAAGCAACAAGAATCGGCGAGGCGGGCAACGAAAACTCCTCGGTGTGAAATCTGCCAGACTCGGCCGAGAGCCGGAAATTAGGCGGATAGTAGATCTGGAGTCCAGTGCGCGAGATAGGCAAATCCAATCCGGGGAGCGCGAGCCCCGCGCGGCCTTTTTCGGCCCAGGAAGCGCCGGGTAGCAAGTACACGAATTCCAGCGCGAATTCGGGCGTGTCGTCGCCGGCGCGAACTTTTGCCAGGGGCAGCAGGAGGCTGCCGTCTGGTGCCGAACCAGGCCGGACCGGATTGCCTGCAAGAGAAGCGCTCCACAGCGTTGCGCCGGGCGGCAAAGCCACCTTCACGAAGTTGCGCTGGTTGTTGCGCACCGCGTAGCGCGCTTCGACGAGCGATTTGCCGTCCCGAGTGAGCAGCACACGGTAACGAGCTTCTTCAATATTGGCCATCAGGACGGCCTGTTGCGCATAGCGCGCTACGTCAATGTGCAACGAGCGCTGGGTTTTGGTATCACCCGGACGCATACGAAACGCGAGCAGGGCGGGTGATTGGTGGCTGGCGACCAGGCTTCCGAGGTCGCTTGCGTCGACGCGATCCAGGCCCTGGCTCTTGACGGACCCTTCCTTGATTTCGCCGGCTCCGAGCACGTCCACGGCAAGTCCGCCGGAGTCGCGCTCCGTACCGGTTAGCCGCAACATAGGGACGTCGATTGGGCCCTCGTGCGGCATCGCGGCCTCACCCGTGATCACGAAGCTCGCGGCTTGTTCGACGGGCTCAAGGAACGTGATCCGAAGCTCGCCGGGTTTCGTTTCCCAGTCCGCCACCAGCGCACCCTGCACCTGATTGATGGTTACGTTATTGGGAATCTCAATCCGGGCTTCCTTCGCTGCTCCCTGCGTAATCTCGAGATTCACGTCCGTCTTCAACGAAGTTGAGTCTTCGCCGAGGCCAACAAACTGCGTCAGCGTGCCGCGCATGCGCAAAGGCAGGCTCGCGTGGTAGTTCTCTACTTTGCGGCGCCAAACAAAAGTCATTGGCTCGGCGCCAGTGGCGTACATCACCCATTTGGCGCCGCCATCCGGGAGACTGGTGGAGTCTGCAAACAAGCCGCCGGAAAAGGACAGGTCCACTCCAGGGCGGGAAACTTCCAGCGTAACCTTGGTCACTCCGGACGGTGTGGAAGGCAGCGAGAGCCGCTCTTCACCGGCGGAGGATACGACGGGCAGAGCGATTTCCAACGAGATTACGGAGCGGCCCGGCTGTGCGAGCAACGCGGAGAGTTTAGTTCCACCCTGGCCAGGAGCGGGGGGAGCGAGGGAAAGCGGCTTGCCATCGAGACGGGCTTCGCGCACAAAGAGTCCTGCGGGAATCGGCACGCGTACCCAGCCGTTTTTGAGTACATCCACGGTGAGCGTGGCATGGCCGGAGGCGAGGTCGGAGTCCGCCCGGAGGTCGTATTCGACGCGGGTGAGTGTGGCGTCCACGGGCGGAGGTTCAGGCTGACGCTCGGCGGGATACGCCTTAACGCGTAGCGCGCGATACTCGGGGACCGAGATTACCACCCAACCGGACGAATGACCGGCGTCCTGCGCGAACGCAGGGCGTGCCGGACTAACTGCCAGAGCGGTGAGGAGGAGCAAGGACCACAGGGTTTTCGTCGAACTGCCTGAATACACACGTAGCCGATTACACTTTAGGGTTGCCATGGCTTTTACCTCACTCAGAGAGAGAACGTACTCACAGGGATTTCTTGCAGGTGAAAAAGGTTGCTCGAAGCGATACTTTTTAAAGAAAGAAATCCGCAACTAGCAATTGAGTAGTTCAGGTACTGCTGGACGTTGGCGGGAAAAAATGAAGCGCTTAATCCGAAGGTGAAGAAGAAAATGCTGGCATTAATGTTCGATTAAGATGCTTACGAGGTGCGGCTGAGGAGGGAAGCGACTTCGATGATGGGATTCGGTAGCTGGCGCATGGCGCGGACGAAAAGTTCCACGAGGCGAGGATCGAATTGCGTGCCGGCGCAGCGCTCGAGTTCCGAAAGAGCCTGTTCCGCAGTGCGGCCTTTCTTGTAGCTGCGATCGCTGGTGATGGTGTCGTAGGAGTCGGCGATGGTGATGATGCGGGCGCCGAGCGGAATAGTTTCGGCGGCAAGCGCTTCAGGATAGCCGGAGCCATCAAAAAACTCATGGTGGTGCAGCACCATTTGCCGGATGCGCGCCAGTGGCAGGAGCGGCTCGAGGAGCTTGCCTCCAAAGGTGACATGGGCTTTCATGGTGTCCCATTCTTCCAGGTTGAGCGGTCCGCCTTTGTTCAGAATGGCTTCCGGGATGCCAACCTTACCGACATCGTGCAGAACCGCTCCCAGGCGAATTTCTTCCACTTCAAGCTCGTTCATGCCCAGCGCCTCGGCCAGCAGCGCAGCGTAGGCAGACACTTTCTGGGAATGGCCTTGCGTGTATTGATCCTTGGCGTCAATGGCGTAGGCGAGCGAGGTGACCGTGTCCAGAATGGATTGAGGAAGAGCCCGAGGACCATCCTGCGGTGGCTCGGAAGCATCCACCATCGGCAGGGAATCGGTGAATTGTCGCAGGCGGAGATAAATCTCTTCGAACGCCTCGGGTCCGGTGGTGAAAAGCCGCTTCAGAGTTACGCCTAGATACGCCTCGAGAACGTCGCGTTTCCAACGGCGCGCTTCGTTCGGATCAACGTGATCCGCGGTGGAGACGGTGTTGCCGCCTTGGTGCTTTGAGAGATACATCGAAGCGTCGGCTACCTGAATCAATTCTTGTGGCGAGGCGCCATGCAGCGGGTAGCAGGCAATGCCGAAGCTGGCGCTGATGTTCTTCTCGCGCAGCAGTGGGTCGGCCGCCACCCAGCCGCGGAGTTTGGAGGAAAGCTGGCGGGCTTGCTCCATGGTCGTTTCGGGCATCAGGATGACGAATTCATCGCCGCCATAGCGCGCGACCACGTCCGAGCGGCGGCAATTGGTTTCCAGAATCTGGCCGACGCGCTGCAGCACCAGGTCGCCTTCCAGGTGACCATAAAAATCGTTCACGAATTTGAAGCGGTCGAGGTCCATCAGCACAAGCGCGAAGGAACGTCCCGCGCGCGACGAACGCTTCCATTCCGAGGAAAGCGCTTCCATGAAGAAGCGGTGCGTTTTCACGCCGGTCAAGCCGTCGGTAATGGCCTGCTCCTGCGCTTTCTGGAAGGTAAGCGCGTTGTGCAGCGCACCGGAAATCAGGTCGGCCAGGGTGCGAAGGAGCAGTGATTCTTCCTGAGAGAAGTCCACGTGTTCCAAAGTTTCCACATAGAGGACGCCGTGGAGATGGTCGGCGTAAAAAATCGGCAGGGCCATGGCGGCTACCGAATCAGGCATAACGGGTTTCACGCCGTTCTGATTGTTTGGAAGCGCCCGGTAGACAGCGGATTTTCCGGTGCGCGCCACCTGGCCGATCAAGCCGGCATCCAGGGGCAAACGGCGACCCAGCGCGCCACGGCGTTTCCCGCTTTCCGCCTGAATGACCAGTTCGCGAGTGGTGTAATCCAGCATCGCGATGCCGATGTGGTCGTAGCTGAGGCCATTCTCGAGTTGCTCTATGATCTTGCTGAGAACTTCGTCCGGATTCAGGGTGGCGATTGCGTCGCGCGAAATCATGTTCAGGAGGCTCAGGTGTTTCGCGCGGGTGCGTTCGTTCTGGAAGAGCCGTGCATTCTCGATGGCGATGCTGGCCTCGCTGGCGAGCACACGGAGGAGTTCGAGATGCCCCTCGTCGAAAACGCGTTCTTGATCGGAGAAGATGCACAGTGCGCCGATGGCTTGGTCATAGGCGACCAGGGGGACTCCGCAGAATGAGCCGCCGGTGCGGATCGGTTCGATACCGAGCTTCCGGGTTGCCGTGACGTAGTTTTCCCGGATCAGAACCGGCTGCCGCGTGCGGATGATGTATTCGGTGATGTGATTCCCGGCCGGACGGGTGCGGATAGGCATGCGAACGCCGCCGATCATTTCCAGGTCAAAGTGAATGGCGTCGCGGATGGGATCGGGAGTCGCGAGGTACAGGTTCTCCACGTCGAACAGGCGGCGCAATTCTTCCCAGATTTTCCGCAGCAAGTCTTCCTTGTTGAGCGTGGAGCTGAGTGCACGGCCGATTTCGTTGAGGACGTGAAGCTCCTCCGAGCGCCGCGAGGTCTGCTGGATCAGGTAGCTGTTTTCCACGGCCATGCCGATCTGGTGGCCGAGCGCCAGGAGGAGGCGGAGTTCCGCGGCCGTGAAACGCCGGTTATCCGGGGTGCCGAGCAGAAGCAGACCAAAGGCCTGCTCCTTGGCTTGCAGGCTGATGACCACCACGCTACGCAGCCCGTGCTTCAGTGCGAGTTCACGAAAGCGGCGCAACGGTTCGTCGTTTTCGAGCGCGGTCAGATTGTCGTCGCGAAGATCGCGAAAGCCGAGCAACCCGCCGAGACGCGACACGAGGCCAACGAGGTAATCGTCCAGGCCTTCTTCCTGGGTGGAGCGGCAGAAGCCCTCGGGGATGCCCGCGGATACCACCGAGGTAGGGCCGGTGGTGTCGCCGTGGTGCAGAAAAAGCGCGCCGGAAGGCAGGCGGATGACGCCGAGAACGCGGTCCAACGCCTGCGCGAGCATGCGCTGGATTTCCCCGCCCACAAAGCTGGAAGTTGCCAGGTTGAGATTCGAGAGCGCCAACATGTTGCGTTCCACGCGGCGCTTCTCTTCCTCGTAGACGGCCATGACCAGCAGCATGCAAACGAATGCCACGGGAATTGCGGAGATCGCCTGCAAGGCATCGCCCAGGTAGGTGCGGGCCGAGTAGACGAGGAAGTAGAGCAGAAAAATCCCGCCCCAGGAGGAGAACGCCGCTCCAAGAAGACGGTCGGCAAGCGTTTCGTGATGCCGGCTTTCGTTCCAGAAAATATAGCCGACAGCCACATAGATGAGGGCCGCGGGAATGAACGCGGAAAACGGGATCACGCGGAAGAGGATTGCGACCGACCAGAGCGCGAGAAAAACGGCGGCGCCGATGGCCGGCTTGACCCAAAGGTTCTGCTGCGTATACAGCTGCGCGCCGAGGAAAAAAGCGATGCCGGCAAAGCCAAAGAAGACAGGATCCAAAAGCTTCAGCGCCACATTCGCTCCGAGACTGGTGCTGAGCCCGAAGCAGAGAAAATGCACCGCGTAGAGTCCCCATCCCGCGGTCCAACAGAGCAGGTAGGTCTGGCGCTTGAGCGAGTAGACGTACGTGAAAAACACCCCTATTAGGAGCGTTCCGATCAGCAAACCAAGGGCTAGCGCGCTTTGCGGCATTCTGGCCTAAATCTTCTTCTTGTGGGCGCAAGGGAGCACGAGGAGACTCGAAGTAGAAGCAGGATAGACGCTCGCGCAAACCTGGAAGAGGGAAAAAACAGCGCGTGCACCGCACCCAGCGGCTTCGACCGTGTCACCCCAAACCACACACAAAACGAATCACTTAGGATTATGGGGCAGGAAAAAAACAGGCTGCAAGCCTACCGGAGTACTAGTTGCGAAAAAGGTAGTACAGGTCCTGCCACGAGGTCGGGCCGGGCGGATGACTCTGCTTCGCCGGGCGGCCCTAGCTGGTTTTGATCGGCTTTGGTTGGACGAGTTAGCGCGGGTTCCGCTAAACTGGACGGCTCGGAGATACCGACGGGACACGACTGACTATGACGGAAGCGAAGAAGACAACTAGCGGCGGGGTGCGCGTGCGATTTGCGCCGTCCCCGACTGGGTATCTGCACGTGGGTGGAGCGCGGACAGCGCTGTTTAACTGGCTTTTTGCGCGCAAACTGGCCGGAACGATGATCCTGCGCATCGAGGACACCGATGCGGAGCGCAATAAGCCGGAGTTGGTGACCGGGATCATTGACGGCCTGAAATGGCTGGGCGTGGATTGGAATGAAGGGCCGTACTACCAGTCCCAGCGTACGCAGTTTTACCAGGAAGCCGGTAAGAAGCTGCTGGCCAATGGCAGCGCCTTCCTCTGCTATTGCCCACCCGAGAAGTACGTCGGGGGCGACCACGCCGAGGAGGGAGCCGAGGCGGCCAAGGTACGTAAGGTCACGCGCTGCTCCTGCCGGGACGGCAAGCCCTCGACTACGGGCACGAAGCCGGCGGTGCGCTTCAGGGTGCTGATTGGCGGCACGACGAAGTTTTACGATGCCGTGTTTGGGGAGCGCGAATTTTCCAACGACGAGATCGAGGACTTCGTGTTGCTGCGCTCGGGCAAAGAGGGGGAAGAGTTTGGCCAGGCTATGTACCAGATGAGTGTCGTGGCCGACGATATCGACATGCGGATCACCCACGTGATTCGCGGCGCGGACCATATCTCCAATACGCCGAAGCAGGTTATGCTCTACCGCGCGCTGGAAGCGGAGCCTCCGATATTCGCACATGTGCCCTTGATTCTGGGTCCGGACAAGTCCCGATTGTCAAAACGGCATGGCGCGACAGACGTGAACATGTATCGCCGCGAGGGTTTTCTGGCCGAAGCGTTTCGCAATTTCCTGGCGCTCCTGGGCTGGTCGCCAGGCGGGGATGAGGAGTACCTACGCACATCGGAACTGCTGGAGAAATTTTCGCTCGAGGGCGTGAGCCGAACGAACGGGGTCTTCGACCGCGCGAAGCTCGAATGGTTTAACACACAATACCTGCAAAAATTGCCGATCGAGGATTTGCTTCCGGAGGTTGAGGGGCAGCTGAAGCAGGACGGATTGTGGAAGGAAGAGTGGGCCGCGGGCGCGGGGCACGCGTGGTTTTCGAAGACTGTGGATTTGTTGAGGCCTCGCACCCGGCTACTGCCGGACTTTTCAACCTGGTCGCGGGCGTTTTTCAGCGACGAGTTCACCATCGATCCGGGGGCGAAGGCAAAGTTCTGGAAGGACGAAAAGGCGCCGTCCCTGCTGGCCAAATTGGCCGATGCCCTGGCGGTGTTGACGGAATGGAATCACGATGCCTGCGATCACGCTTTGCGGAAAGTCGCCGAAGAGGGGGGCGTTAAAGCCGGCCTGCTGATCAACGCGACTCGCGTAGCGATTGTGGGGCAAGCGGTGGCTCCTCCGCTGTTCGACACCATGGTAGTCCTGGGACGAGAACGCGTGGTCCGGCGATTGCGGGAAGCGCTGAAAGAATGGAAGTAACTCCGCTACGAGATTCGTCTTAGTGGAAAATCTGGGAATTGGCGGGCTTGGCCGCGGAACGGTTGGCGACGACGTTGATGGTCGCGTCCACATCCTTGGCGACGGGCGGCAGGCAAATTTCGTTGCTGCACGCCTGGTAGTGGAGCTTCATCGGAAGATGCTGCGCGCCAATCGGGGCGGTGGCAAGTACTGTTAGCGGCAGGCGGATATTTACACTGCCCGTATAGACGTTGAGTTGGTTGTTCCTGGAAAAGCTGAACGTCTTCAGCGTGCCCTTCGGATAGGAAATCGTTCCCAGCTTGAATCCTGCGGGAACCTCCACGCGCAAATCGGTCGGGATCAGATAATCCTGGGTGACTTCCCGCGCGTTGACGTGAAATCCCGGCCGGATTTTCATTTCCACGACGACTTGAAACGACATGCCGCGGGCAACCGGATCGTGCGAGACAAAGGCTTCCGGGGCGACCACGTCCTTGCCGGAAGGCGTCTGCGAAACAACTGCCGGAGCAAATAATGTGCAGAGGGAGAGCGCGAAGGCAGTCCAGGAGATTGCCCGGCGACTCATACGGAAACCTGCTTCCCCAATTGCTGAGATACTACCCGGGTCATGACCCCGAACAGATCCTCGCCGGTTTTCTCCAGTACAAATGCGCCGCGCGCGTCTGACCAGCCGAGCTTAAAGCTGGTAGAAAGCGCCGAAATCCAGATTTCACGGATGGGCGTGTTGGGAGAGATCACGAATTTCGCAGACTCGGGTTCCTCGAAAATCACTTCCAACTTGCCGCTCTCGCCTTCGACGTCAAAACCGTGTTCATCACCAAGTTTCAGAAGGCGCTTCTTCAATTCGTCAAAGGCGAAATCGGCCTTCTTTTGAAAGTCGTGTTCGGTGAGCATGCGCCCGCGCTTTCCTAGAGCTGCGATTCGACAGCCTTGGTGAGTTCGTCTTCGCTCTTCAGGCCCTGAAACTTGGTGACAATTTTTCCGTCCCGCGAGATGAGGAAACTGCTGGGATATCCCAGAATCCCGCCGAACTTGTCGGCGGCTTCGTCGGTGCCAAGCAGAATCGGATAATTCATAGGAAGTTGCTGGCCGTCGACGTCGAAACGTTCCTTTTCGATGAACGGCGCGACTGCGGATTGGCCTTCTTCGTCCATGGCGATGCCGAGCACGGTGAATCCCTTGGGGCCGTACTTGTTCTGCATGCCGATTAGCCAAGGAATTTCCACGCGGCAGGGGTCGCACCAGGTGGCCCAAAAATTCACGAAGACAACCTTGCCCTTATAGTCGGCGAGGTTCACGTCCTTGCCGCTGATGTCTTTAAGCTTCAGCTGCGGCTCGAGTTTCCCTGCGGCGTTGTTATCCAGAGCGGCGCTGGAAGCGCCCGAGACGCGCGTGGCCCGGTCGGCATAGATGGTGATTCCGATCAGCGCGATGATTGTGACGACGATGATGGCGATTTTTTTCATGGCGAATCCATTCAACCCTTTACATCGAAAAACGGTTCAAGAAACTTAGTTTACCCGAGAGCCAGGTCAACTTGTTAAGGAAGACGAGTCCCCCGACAAAGAGCAGAAGAACGCCGCTGAAGAGTTCGACAGCTTGCAGGTACTTGCGGAAATTCTTGTAAAACCGCAGGAACATCCCGAGGCCCAGCGCGGTGATCAGGAATGGGACGGCGAGGCCGGCGGAGTAGACCGCGAGGAGGAGAATGCCCCGGGCGACGGTCGCGCTGGCGGCGGCGAGCGTCAGCACTGTGGCGAGAATCGGGCCGATGCAGGGCGTCCAGCCAAACGCGAACGCGAAGCCCAGCAGGAACCCGCTGACGATGCCAGGCTTAGTGTCCTGGCTGCGGAGATGAACGTCGCGGTTCAACCAGCGAGCGAGCTGCGGCCCGAAGAATCCAATGAGCGAGAGCGAAAAGAAGTGACTGGCACCTAAGCCAGCGATGAGGGGGCCGTGCTTCACCAGCGAGGCGATTCCCAGCACAACCAGGACCACGCCGAGAATCAGGCCCGTGCGGATGTTCAGGCGCATCAGGCCGCCCAGCAGATGAAGGCCAAAGAGAATGATGAGCGCGCCCGCTACGGGAGCGAGCAGGGCGCGATTTTCCCGTAGAAAGCCTCCTACGGCGCTAGCCGAGGCGCCAAAACCGATAAACACCACAGAGAAGCCGATGACGAAAGCGAGCGCGGAGGAAAACAGTCCGGCTTTCGGCTGTTCGCCCTGCCGAAGCTGTTCCACACCGATACCGGAAAGCATGGAAATGTAACCGGGAACAAGCGGCAAGACGCACGGGGAAAGAAAGGAGATGAGCCCGGCGAGAAATGCAAGACCTAACGAAACATCAGGCATGAGGGAGAGACTCGTTTCCGCAGAATTTGAGCTTCGCCGCGCAGTGCGCTGTCAGGCAGTGGCCGTACCCTTCCATTCTCGCACAAAACCCAGGCAAGGTTCCCCGCAAGTCCCTGCGTCGAAATGAATTCGACCCACTGGTTGGAGTGCCGCGAGAGCAGACAGGTTACAGGGACAGTTGGCGGAATTGGCTGGCGGAAGAAATCTAGATGCCGTTCGGGCAGTCTGCAAATAACTGAAACGAAGCGGATTATTAGATGGGTAAGTGGACACGGCATTGCTCCTTGACTGGTGGGAGAGCCGACCGGCAGGTGCATATGCGCTGGACACCAAACCAAGTGACGCTGCTTCGCGTGCTGATTGGGTTTCTCGCGGTGAGCGCATTCGGCCACGGGGCGTGGATGAATTTGTGGGGGGTACTGCTAACCGTCACGGCGATCGCGCTCGACGCGCTGGACGGTCATCTGGCGCGCGTGAAAAAAATGGCGACGCCGGTGGGCGCGCAATTAGACATTTTGGGTGACCGCATGATCGAGAACATGTTTTTCACCTATTTCGCGGTGGTAGGCATGGTCTCGCTGTGGCTGCCGATCCTGTTTTTTGTGCGAGGCGCGATGACGGATTTTTTGCGTGCGCTGGCGATGAAAGCTGGGCATTCGGGATGGGGCACCGGCGCGATGTTGCAGACTCGCTTGGCGAAAGCACTCGTGGGGTCGCGCTGGAGCCGGGGTCTGTATGCGGGATTGAAATGCCTATGTTTTTGTTGCCTGGGGCTGCAACTGGCTTTGACGCGCGGCCCGGTAGCGCTGCTGGGGCCGATCCCGCTGGACACTCACGCGGCGATTCGAGCGGGCGCAGAAACGCTGGCGTGGTTAACGGCTATTTTCTGCGTGGTGCGTGGGTTGCCAGTGCTGATTGAAGGATGGAAATTTTTGACCGCCCAATTTCTGCCGGCAAATGCGAACGACGAAGGGCCGAGAGGCGCGCCATGAGCGACGAATCGCAGGTCGCACAAGGAATCGCGGCGTTCTTCGACATTGATGGAACCCTGGTGCCGGAACCGTCCCTGGAGAGAAGGATGTTCCGGGAGTTGCGACACAGCCGAGCCATCCCGCTACTGAACTACGCACGGTGGGGAGTGGAAGCGATCCGATTGCTGCCGCGCGGACTGTCCATGATTTCACAGGGAAATAAGAAGTATCTGCGTGGTTTGCGTGGGGAAGCAGTCCTGGAGACCGTAGCGCCGATGTCGTTTTTTGAGGAAGGGGTCGCGCGGGTGGAATGGCACGCGCGGCAGGGACACGAGATCGTGCTGGTCAGCGGAATGGTCAAGCCGGTGGCACGGTTAGCGGCGGTCGCGCTGGAGTGTGAGCTGGAGGCGCGCGGTTTGGAGCGAGAGATTCATGTCAGCGCAACCCGGCTGGAAGAGCGCGGTGGGGCTTTCACGGGTCGAATCGTGGGTGCGCCGAACTTCGGTGAAGCGAAAGGCCGAGCGCTGCACACATTTGCGCGGGCAATGCAGATCGATTTGCACGGCTCGCACGCCTATGGGAATTCGTTGCGCGACGTCCCAATGTTCGAAGCGGTTGGCCGCGCTCACGCTGTGAATCCCGGCAAGGAACTCGCGCGTGTGGCATGCCAGCGCGACTGGCCCATCTGGCACTGGCATCACGAAAAGTCTCCGACATCTGGTAGGGCATTGCTGGAACGAGCGAAATTTCAAATAATCGGGACACGGACATGAATGGTATGAAGAAGCACGGACCAGTTGGAAAAACACCTGCGGAGGCCCTGACACTGACGGCGGCGTATCGCGGCGAACCTACCGTTTGGAACAGAGAGTTCGGGATGGGAGAGCGCGTGTGGACGGCGATTCGGCGGGAGTTCACGGCCGCGTGGGCCGCCTGCGGCGCCTTCGAATGGTGGGCGTTCGGTTATTTTGGAATTTCCAGTGCATTGATTGTGCTGTTTGCCGAGCACTTGCAGCATCCGGTGCGAGTGCTTCTACTGCGTGCGGGAGTAGTGGGGGTGATCCTCTGCTTGTGCCGGATTCAGTCTCTCTACGCGCAGCGCAACGTGGATCGGAGCGCATCCTTTGCCGCGCGATGGTGGCATTTCTGGCGCTTCTGGTACCCTCACCTGCTTTTCCTTTTCTGCTTTGAAGAATTGGCCCAACTGATGACGCTGTTCCAGCCGCATTGGCAGGATGCCAAACTGATCGCGTTCGATTATTGGCTGACAGGTGTGCATCCTTCTGTCTGGCTGGAGCAGTTCGTGACACCGGGGCGAAACGATTTTATGCAGTTCGCGTACCTGACTTACTTCGTCTATCTCGTAGTGCTCGGAGGAATCTTGTATGTGCGGCGTGAGTGGTTCGCCTACTGGTCCGTAATGACCTACTCCATGGTGGGCTACTCCATCGGTTACCTGATCGCCATGTCGTTTCCGATTGAAAGCCCATGGTTCGCGATGGCCGGATGGTGGGGAGATTCGCTGCATGGTGGAGGGGTGACGGCGACCATCAATTTCATCGAACATTATGGAAAAGTACGTGGCGCGGCGTTTCCATCGGAGCATGTGGCTGGTTCGATTGCGGTGCTGTGGGGAGCGTGGAGGTTCCGCCGCTGGTTGTTTTGGATGATGGTGCCACTGGTGTTTCTAATGTGCGTTTCAACGATCTGGGGGCGTTACCACTACATCGCCGACATCTTTGGCGGAATCTTCACGGGAACGCTCGGATACTTCATCGGTAGTTGGTGGATGCAGCGGAAAGGTGCGGTTAAGACTGCAGGCGCTGGATTGTTGCCGTCGGAGTCAGTCGATTGAAGCAAGGTGCGGACGAACGTGGAGCGGCATGGCCTGCTCGAAAAGCGCGGCGATTTCCAGAAGGAGCGGCTCGTCGGTCAGCCCGGCCATGAGTTGCAAGGCGGCGGGCAGCCCGTGCAGTGTCAAGCCGCAAGGCACGGAGATAGCCGGAATTCCGGCCAGATTTGCAGGGCGATTATTTCGCAGGAGCAGGGCGCGCGCATTGTGTTCGGCACCGGCGATCAAGATTGTTTCTTCGCCAATTTTCGGAGCTGTAATTGGCGTGGTCGGCGCGACAACGACATCTACTTCATTCTCAAGAAGGGCCAGGTGAAAGCCGGCCATGAATTTTTCGCGGAGTTCCCTCGCCTTTAGGTACTCCACCGCCCTGACCTTTTCGCCCATCTCGAGCCGGGTGCGAACGTCCTCCCCGTATTCCGCGGCACGATGGGGATACCAGCCGGCCTGTTGATGGAAATTTGTCGCCTCCGCCCAGGCGATGATGTTGCCGGCCCATTCGCTTTCCTGCAAGTAGGGAAGAGTTACCTGCTTTAGCCGGGCGCCCTTTTTTCTTAATCGATCGAGTGCTGATTCGAAGGCTTGTTCAACCTCTGGGCTGACGATTTCGAGAAAGAAGTGCTTGAGAACACCGATGCGCGGACGGCGCCCTCCCGCAGAAGGCGCCCGAAGGGGGCGGGGCTCTTTATTTTTCCCTCGCACCGCGATTGTCCCGGCCAGCACGGCCACATCCGCGACCGTGCGAGCCATTGGTCCGGCGAAGTCCAGCGTGGTGGAAAGCGGGATCGCTCCTTCGGCGCTAACGCGGCCGAAACCTGGTTTGAGTCCCACGATGCCACATAGCGATGCGGGGATGCGGATGGAACCGCCAGTGTCCGTGCCGATGCTGCCATAGCAAAGGCCTGCGGCGAGCGCGGCAGCCGAGCCTCCGCTGGAGCCGCCAGGGATGCGATCCAAGCTCCACGGATTGCGAACCGCGCCATAGTGCGGATTCGTGGATGTGACGCCGTAGGCGAATTCGTGGAGGTTCGTCTTGCCGAGAATGACTGCGCCGGCGGCTTTCAGGGAAATCACGACTGCGGCGTCATGCAGCGGCTGGAAGTCGCGGAGAATCTGCGAGCCGCCGGTCGTGCGGAAATCCGCGGTATAAAGATTGTCCTTCAACGAAATGGGAATGCCGTGAAGTGGTCCAAGATCTTGACTGGACTTGCTGCGCGATCTAGTGCAAAGCGAGGACTCGGCGGCAGCCGCATGGTACAAGGCCAATTCCGGATTCACGGCGAGATAGGCGTTGATCCGTGGATTGAGCTGCTCAATCCGGTCCAGCAAAGACTTCGTCAGCTCAACCGGCGAGAGTTTCCGGGAGCGAAAGAGCTTCCCAATCTCCGCAATCGAGGCGAAGGCGAGCTCGGCTTCCAGCTTCATCAGTAGATTCGCTCCTGTCGCCGCAAATTTCCAAAGGAGCCGAGGTTTGCCAGGATGAAAGCGACGCGGAACTGGTTCTCATTGCGCACCGTTCCGAGGTTGATGCGCCGGTATTCGAACGAGAGTCCACAGCAGCCGCCGTTGTAACCAACTTGGGCAAACTCGTTCTGCGACGTCCCGGAAAGAATATCGTAGCTGACACCGCCAGAAGCGTTGAAGCCCTTACGTGTGAGGTCGCCATAGCCGACAATTGCGCGAATCTGCTGAGAAAGCGGCTGGACGATGGGATCACCCTGCAAACGGAAGTGAGCGACGGTGAAGAATAGTTCGCTGTACGGCTTCACTTTCAGGAGCGTGCCGATGGTCGTCATCTTTTGAAGTTGCGGATCATATTCGAGAATCTGCTCCGCATCATAGCGCCCGCCGGGCGTGAGTTTGACGTCACTGACGATGGGCGACCAGTTGCGAGCCGTGGAGGCAAAGGCGAACGGTGTCACCGAATCGAGAGCCTCAAAAACGTTGCGCTGGCCAGGAACGATGGCGCCGCCGAAGGTGGGATCGAAATAGTGCTTCTGCACGATGCGCCAGGAAAGGAAGTCGACCGGCTGATCGTCGCCGGTTTTGACGAACAGATGCTGCATGATGCCGTATTCAAATTCGTTGGTGTCGGTAAGCGTGGCATTGCTGTCGAAGCGGATGAAATCCGAGAAATCGTGAACGCCTGTGACATAACGATAGGTGGCGAAGGGCTCGAAGGTGTGCTTATAACGATGGTGGGAGAGGGGGCGATCAAAGAAACGTTCCAGCGTGGCCGGCCGGAATTCCACGGCAAATTCGCCGGTGTTGCGGGTGACGGATTGGCCGGTCAGGACCGAGAAGGAGTTGAGCGAATCGCCATAAAAAGTGGAGCGAAAGGCCGCGGAAGCCGTGACTCCGAGAAAATCGCCGAAGTGAATAGGGATCGTCACCTTCGGCGAAACTTCCGTGCGTGCCACAAAACTTGGGGTATCTAGGAACTGATCTTCGCGATGCACGGAGCCGACGAAGGATTCAAATGAAAGATAGACCGGCAAATTCCGCCAGGGAGCGCGATCCACGGAACTGAACCTGGCTTCCGGAGCGCTCCGCAGAAAGACGTTGTTCGCGGGGCTCAGCTCTAAATAGCTGCGATCGCTGATGCTGGCGACGTTAAAACTATAACCGTGAAAATTATTGGTCAGGAATATAGAGCTGGGAATTTCCGAGTTGATGGCTTCGCCGTAGGTGTCCGAAAAGGCCAGGCGGAAGGTAAGCGAGGACAGTTCGTTAACATCAGCCACAAATCTCCAACCGTGATTCCATAGCGATTGCACCTGGACGGTTTGCTGGTGACCGCCCTGATTGATGGGAGGGCCGCTGGCCTGTGGAAGCCCGCGGTCGATCACGCCGAAATAATCGTAGCGGATCGAGGTGTTCTCAAACGGACGGGCGCGAAACTCGCCGCGCTGGGCCGTGCCTCGGCGGCTGAAATAGTCGAAGCCGAGCGTTGCGTCAAACCACGGGCGCGGCGCCCAATAAAAGGCGTCGCCGATGACGAACCCCTTCTGGTTGCTGTTTCCGATGAGCGGCAAGAGGAACCCCGATTGGCGGACGTGCTCACCAGCGGGCGCGGTTGCGTATGGCAGCCAGACCAGGGGAATGCGATAGAGGCGAAAGTTGGAATTGACCAGCGCGACTTGCTTCTGAACGGTGATCTTGGCTCTCGGGGCATAGAATTGCCAGGTCGGTTTCGCGGGGTCGCAGATAGTGATCCAGGTGTGCTTCACGAGGTAGACATCGTCGGAGAGGCGGTCCACTTCCTTGGCTTCGAAATAGAGCGGGTTGCGAGAGATCAGCAGGCGAGGATTTGGCCGCCGCTCGAGCCTCAGTTCGCCGCGAACATTCTTGAAGGTCCCGCGGCCCGTCGCCACGTTGTAGCTGGCCTCGTCGCCCTCAAGGTGCTGCGTCTGGAAATCGAAGATAACGTGACCCCGAGCGACCGCTTCGGAGGTGGTGTCGTTATATTCGACATGGTCCGCGCGCATATGCATGCCGCCATAGGTAATTTCCACGTCGTCGTCGGCGATGTAGAGACTTCCTACGCGGCGTTGCGCTCCGCGGGCGGTGATTTCGGCGATGGTGCCGGGAGGCGGCCGGAGTGGGGCTTGCTGGGCGAATACGGCCATCGCGGCGAAAGCGGCCACCAGGAAGAGGGAGCGCAGGCGTGAGAGGCGGCCAGGGACGAAATGGCAAGTATTGGGATTCACTCGGCGAATCAGTCCACGGAGATGAAGTGCTAGCCTAGCATGAGGGTCATCGGAATTGTAGCAATTGGCCTGCGGCGGGGTTCGGGTGCAGAAGAGAACACGAGGAGTTTTTTCAGGTGGTTACTTTTTTGGCGTATTGAGTTTGGTACCAGGCGAAGGTGCGCTCCAGGCCGTCGGCAAATTGAACCGACGGCTCGTATCCCAGAACGTCGCGGGCCAGTTCGATATCTGCTAGCGAATCCCGGATGTCACCTTCACGAGGTGCTTCATAATTGGCGGTTAGAGTTTTGCCCGCAATCTTTTGCAGCATTCCTAAGACCTGATTTAGCGACACGCTTTGCCCCGTCCCCACATTGAAGGTTCTTCCGGAAGCGCCCTGAGCCTCGCAGGCCAGGATATTGGCCTGCACCGCGTTGTCCACGTAAGTGAAATCGCGGGTCTGGCCGCCGTCGCCGAAAATGACGGGTGGGGTGGACTCGAGAAAGGCCGCGGCAAAGCGCGAGAGCACGCCGGAGTACGGAGAGACTGGGTCCTGCCGCGGACCGAAAATGTTGAAATAACGTAAGCAGACGTTTTCCAGACCATAACAGCGGCCGAACGTCTGCGCGTAGAGTTCGCCTACATATTTGGTAACACCGTAAGGCGAAATCGGAACCGGCTGCATCGTTTCCAATTTTGGGAGGGTGGGGGTGTCCCCGTAGGCCGAGGACGACGCGGCAAAAACGACGCGTTTTACCTTGTTGTCGCGCGCGGCAACGAGAACGTTGAGCGTACCGTCCACGTTGATTCGATTCGTGTCGATGGGATCCTTGACGGACCGTGGAACGGACGTGCGGGCGGCAAGATGAATCACGTAATCTGCCTGCAGCGTGGCCTTCTGAACGATCTCCAGATCGATGATGGAGCCCTTGATGAAGGTGATTTTGCCGCGGGCCTCGCCGAGATTTTCTTCCTTGCCGGAAGATAAATCGTCCAGGACGACCACGCCGTGGCCGCGCCGTACAAGTTCGTCCACGGTATTCGAGCCGATAAATCCGGCGCCGCCCGTGACCAGGTAGCGCATGCGATCCGCCTCCTGCCGCGAAAGAGATCTTATTGTACGATGAGAGAGTCGGGCGAGCGCGGTGAAAATCGGAGACGGCTCACAAAGAGTATGGGGAAACGACTGCTTCAGGTGCTGCTTCTCGCCGTGGTTGTTCTGGCGGCGGCATATTTTGCATACCGCTACTTCGGTGCGCGCCGCCCGCTGCCCAATGCCGCGCCATCCAACACGGGCCCGTCGATCAGGACAAAGCCAGTAACCCCTGCCCCCGGCACGGAGAGCGGCGCCAAGAATCCGGAGAGCAAGGGACCGGAAGCTGGCAAGGCGGCCAGTCCGGCGCCGCTGGGTTTCATTCCACGGTCCGGCGAAGTGCTCGAGTTTGCGGCGAACGTCACCAAACTGAACAGCACTGTGGCTACGCTTCAGGTTAAGGTTGGGGATCGGCGTACCTTTGAGGGGAAAAGCGCATGGCACCTGCAGGCGTTCGCACACACCGAGAATCCTTACCGGATGGTGTTCGAACTCGACGACCAATTCGATTCTTACAGTACTGCGCCCAATTTTGAGAGTCTGCAATACGAACTGCACCTGAGCGAGCGCGGCCAGAAAGCGGATGTGGTGGAAAGAATGATCTCTTCGAATAGCGATCCGGCGCCCACGAACGCCACTGCTGCAAGGGTCCTGCCGGGAACGCGTGACCCAATTGGATTCCTCATGTATCTACGCAGCCGGGACTGGGACAAAACGAAAGAAGTGCGATCGCCGGTGTTCGATGGTCACAAATTATATGACGTGCGAGCCGTGCTGTTGGCCCGGAACCAGCCCGTCAGCGTGACGGCGGGAAAGTTCACCACTACGAAGATCGAAATTCACGTCCTGGACAACGGAGCGGAGATGAAGGATGCGCATTTCCTTCTGTACCTCACGGAAGATCAACAGCTATTGCCGGTACTCATGGAAGCGGTGCTGCCGGTAGCCACCGCACGCGTCGAACTTACCAAGGTTCACTAATCTTTCAGCACACGCCGCCCGGGCAATCCGGCCAGTGAGCCTTGCACGGCGGGCGCTTTACCTAGCAGAGAACAATCTTTGCGCGGTGGCGGATGACGCGGCGTGTGGCGTTGCGCGTATCAATCACCAACTTGGAAGCGTCCACAATGGCGCCGTAGTCGTAGCTCGAATGATCGGTGGCGATCACCACGGCGTCATACTGCGCGAGCGTCTCTGCATTCAAGGGTACTGACTTCATGTGCGAGTAATCGTAGTGCCGCATTTTGTGCAGCTGGGGAAAGTAAGGATCGTTGTATTCGAATTGGACACCGCGCTTCTGAAGGATCTCCATGATCTTCAACGTGGGCGATTCGCGCAAATCGTCCACGTCCTTCTTGTAAGCCACACCGAGAATCAGAAGTTTAGAGCCGCGGAGGCTCTTTTTCTGGAGATCGAGAGCCTCGCAAATGGATTCGACAACGTGATAGGGCATCGAAGTGTTGATTTCGCCCGCCAGCTCAATGAACCGGGTGGAAAAGTCGTACTCGCGCGCTTTCCACGAAAGATAAAAAGGGTCGACGGGAATGCAATGGCCTCCGAGGCCTGGGCCAGGATAAAAGGGCATGAAACCAAAAGGCTTGGTGGAGGCGGCATCAATCACTTCCCAGACATCCACTCCCATGCGCAGGCACAGCAGCTTTAGTTCATTGACCAGTGCAATGTTGACGCAGCGAAAAATGTTTTCGAGGAGCTTGGCCATCTCGGCTGAACGCGTGGAACTGACGGGCACGATACGCGCTACAACCTGCGCATACAAGGCCTGTGCGGCTCGACTACTGGGAGGGTTTACACCTCCGACGACCTTCGGAATTTGCGCCAGGCCAAATTGCTTGTTGCCTGGGTCTTCGCGCTCTGGTGAAAACGCGAGGAAGAAATCCACGGGGATGTTCTCGTTCTCCGCGCCGGAGGCGATTGGGCAGCGATGACCGCTCTTTTCAAGAATGGGGAGGACCAGCTCTTCTGTCGTGCCGGGATACGTCGTCGATTCGAGAACTACAAGTTGCCCCCTTATTAAATGGGGCTGGATGGACTTGGCCGTATTCTCGACGAAGGTCAAGTCGGGCTCCCGATATTCATTGAGCGGAGTGGGAACGCAGATGATGATGGCGTCCACTTCGCTCAATCTGGAAAAATCGGTGACCGCAGTGAAGTGGCGGCTGTTTACGAACTGCTGAATCTTGGTCTGTGGAATGTGATCGATGTAGGACTTGCCGGCATTGAGCTTCTTCACCTTTTCGGGATCGGTGTCAAAACCAGTGACCCGGTGGCCCGCTTCGGCAAAACGTAGTGCGAGAGGCAGTCCGACGTAGCCACATCCAATGATGCCGACTTTGAGTTGTGAACCTTTGAAGAATTCCGGTCGTCGGTCCGTAGCCATAAGGCAGTGAGAAGCTCCTGAAGTCGGATAAATACCCGATAAAAGCCGATGTCTGGGGAACAACAGCCACCAGTACTATAGCAGCTTCCACAGATTCGCTCGAAGCGCGGCGCGGAAATATTGCTGAATTCTTATCTTGGGAGGCGATGCGTCCGCTGCCTGGTTTGCTAATCCGTGAGGAAGAAGGCAAGATAGGCGGCGCACTTGTGCCCGTTTTTGCGGAGCCTGCGCCTCACAAGCCCCGATGCACATTCTGGTCATACTGATCATGGGCCTACTCGCCGGGATTCTTGCCGGGACCCTGGGCATCGGCGGCGGAGTAATCCTGGTTCCATCAATGGTCTATCTTCTGCACTACGACCAGCATCTGGCGCAGGGAACTTCTCTGTTCATACTCCTGCTTCCCCTCGGACTAGGTGGCCTTAGACAATATTGGAAGGATGGATCGGTGGATGTCCGGGCGGGAATACTGTGCGCCACCGGATTTCTTCTCGGGGGATATTTGGGAGCGAAAATCGCTGTGCCGATGGCCTCGAACTTGTTGAGAGCCTGTTTCGGCGCTTTTCTCGTATTTTCGGCAATCATGTTGTGGCGGAAACCCACACCGAGGGAAAAAACTGGGCCTTTCAGACAAGACGATTCAAGAGCCAGTGTGAGGCAGTCTGCCGCTATCCTTGGAACCTCGGGGGCTTGCGGCGTTGGGGCGGGTATGGTCGGCATTAGCGGGGGCGTGCTTCTCGTGCCGCTGCTTGGATTATTGTTCGGATTCAGTCAGCACCGAGCTCAGGGGACTAGTCTGTTAGCGTTGCTCCCGCCGACGGGCCTCCTGGCGTTTCTCACCTACTGGAAGGCGGGTTACGTGAACTGGCACACCGGTGTTCTCCTGGTACCCGGAGTATTCGTGGGTGGAATCTTGGGGGGGATACTGGCAAGCCGGTTGAATCCCAGACGAATGAGGCAAGTGTTCGCGGTGATGATGTTTTTATTGGGAGTCTGGCAAGTCTTCTCCGCATGGCGCCGATGACGCATACTACTGAGACATGGTCGACTTGCATTGCCATATCTTGCCCGGTTTAGACGACGGCGCGAAGACGATGGAAGACTCCTTGGCAATGGCCGAGGATGCTATCCAGGACGGCATCACGCATCTGGTGGCTACGCCGCATGCCTGCGTGGAGTATCCATTCGACTTTGCGAAAGTGCAGGCCGCGCGACAGGAGCTTCAGGAAAAACTGAAAGGGCGCCTAACGTTAGCTACGGGCTGCGATTTTCACCTTAATCCGGAAAATCTGGCGATTCTGAGAAAGGATCCCTTGCCATTCTGCATCAACCAGAAGGATTATCTGCTTGTTGAGTTCAATGAATTCTCGATTCCACGGACGATGGATCAGACTCTGCATGAGTTGCACTTGATCGGGCTGCGGCCCATCATCACGCATCCCGAGCGCAACGGCATTTTGCGAGCACAGCCCGAGCGCCTTGTGGCATGGGTGAAACTTGGTTGTTTTGTGCAGGTGACGGCGGGATCGCTGACCGGCGTCTTCGGCAACGGTCCGCAGGCCGATGCGTGGACCTGGATAAGACAGGGATTGGTCCATTTTGTTTCCAGCGACGGACACAACACCGGAAAACGGCCGGTCAAGTTACGCTTTGCTTTCCATGCGATTGCGCAGGAGATTGACGAAAGTGTCGCACAAGCCATGGTCGAAGAAAACCCGCGTGCGGCATGGGAAGGCAAGCCACTGCCCTACGTTCCAGAGCTGGCGGGAAACACCGAGCCTAGGGTGAAGAAGCGTTTTTTCTTTTTCTAGAGACGGCCCTGCTATGAGGATGTGGGCTGGAGGGGAAATCCTGCCCAGGCGTTCAACAAACCCAGCACTTCCCGGACGACATCCAAGGCTCCTCGCGAAGTACGCCACCAGCGATCCACGATGGGTTGATCTCCGGAAACGCCTCTCACGATCGCAGTGCCATCCCCATCTGAGAGCTTCCTCCAGAGGGTGGCGGCGCGGCGCGTATGCAGCTTGGAGGTGACAATGATAATGCGGTGTAGCGGCTCGCCACGGAGGGCTGTACCGAAGGTGCGCATTTCATCGGCGGTATTCTCGATCGGGGGATCCAGAATGCGAATGGCGTTCTCCGGTACTCCCTGGTGCATGAGCAACAAGCGATCGTAGGTTTCTTCGCCGGCGTACGGCACTGAGTATCGCTGCAAGGTTGCGCCGGGTTCGACCGAGTAGGAAAGCCACACCTGAGGCGCGTAGCCTTCTTTGTAGAGTTTCGCGGCCTCCAGCGCCCGGTCTGGCATTCTCCCGCTGAGCACCGCGATTGCTGCGGCTTTTTGCAGGGTGTCCTCGTGGTCCAGCCAGCGGCCCAGGTTCAGGAAAACGAAGAATCCAACCGCCAGCGACCCGATCAATATCGAGAGCCACACGGGGACCCTACGACTATGTGCGGATGGCGTAATCAACGTGGCAAGCACTCCCATGAAACGGCAGCCGGGAACCGCGACCGGCACTTGCCTGCACATGCTAATTTGCCGGGCCTACGTCACGCAAATCAATGAATTCGATTGGCCAAGATTCCTGATAGCACGATAAACTTGACTCTTTTGGAACACTTGGGAGGCCGAATGAGAGCGGTGGTTACTGGAGGAGCGGGTTTCCTTGGGTCACACTTGTGCGACCGGTTGCTCGGGGAAGGGTGGGAAGTGCTCGCGCTGGACAACCTCATTACTGGCAGCGAGATAAACATCGCGCATCTGAGCGGCAACGGTAGATTTTGCTTTGAAAGGAAGGATGTGAACGAACTGCTTCGGGTGCCTGGTGAGGTCGGCTATGTTTTCCATTTTGCCTCGCCTGCCAGCCCGCCCGACTACCTGAGGTTTCCTATTGAAACTCTTAAAGTCGGCTCGATTGGCACCATGCACGCCCTCGATTTGGCACAGGAGAAGCACGCGAAGTTTCTCCTCGCCTCCACAAGTGAGTGTTACGGCGATCCGGATATCTCTCCGCAGAGTGAATCCTATTGGGGGAGGGTGAACCCCATCGGGCCGCGAAGCGTATATGACGAAGCTAAGCGTTTCGCGGAAGCCACTACCATGGCCTATCACCGGCACTTGAAGGTAGACACGCACATCGTGCGCATCTTTAACACCTACGGGCCACGCATGCGCTTGAACGACGGACGCGCGCTGCCCAACTTTGTCTACCAGGCGCTGAGCGGAAAGCCGTTGACTGTCTACGGGGAAGGGAATCAGACCAGGAGCTTCTGTTACGTGACGGACTTGATCGAGGGGATTTTTTTGTTGAGCCAGTCCAACGAACATCTGCCGACGAATATCGGCAATCCCGTCGAACTAACGATCCTGGAATTTGCCGAGCGCATTCGCGCGGGATTCCCCAACGCTTCGAAAATCATTTACGAGCCCCTGCCGGAGGATGACCCAAAACAGCGCAGGCCGGATATATCCAAAGCCAAAAAGTTGCTGGGTTGGGAGCCAAAGGTCAGCCTGGAAGAGGGTTTGCGGCTGACTTTGAAGTATTTCACGGAACAATACACGAAGGCTATGGCAATTCGCTGAGAGCCGCCGCTTAGGCTGAATAAGCTCAAGACCGCCCGAAAGAATAATACTCGAAGCCAAGCGCCTGCATTTTTCTGGGGTCGTACAGGTTGCGACCATCAATGACCAGGCGCCGGCTCATCTGGTGTCCCGCCTTTTCCCAATCGATGTTCCGGTAGGCTGGCCACTCGGTGCAGACCAACGCGGCGTCCGCGCCCTTCAGAGCCTCCGCCGGATCCTCCAGGTAGGATACATTCGGAAAAAGTGGCTTCGTGCGGGAGATGGCCTGCGGGTCAGTGGCTTGGACGTGAGCGCCTTCTTCCAGTAGGCGCCGGATGACTTCGAGCGCGGGAGCGAAGCGAATATCGTCCGTGTTGGCCTTGAATGCCAGTCCGAGCACGGCAACGCGTTTGCCGCGAGTCACCCAAAGCGCTTTGTGAACCTTTTCGAACAAGCGGTCAACGCGCTGTTTGTTCACCCGTTCGGCGGCCCTGAGCATGTCGAAGTCTACGCCTACCGCAGCCGAGAGATGAATGAACGCCTGGATATCCTTTGGGAAGCAGAACCCGCCGAAGCCCAGGCCCGCTTTCAGGAATTGAGTGCCGATGCGCGGATCGAGCCCCATGGCACGCGTAACTTCCTCCACGTCCGCGCCGATCCTTTCGCAGAGGTCCGCAATGACGTTGGCATAGCTGATTTTCAGGGCAAGGAATGAATTGGAAGCGTGCTTGATGAGTTCCGCGCTGCTGATGGTCGTCACCAGAAGTTCACCACCGGGGCCGGACGGGCAATTGCCTCTATGTATAGGACAGTGAAATTCCTTGCCCAGAATGGGGCCATAGATCTCGCGAAAAGTGGTGGCACTTTTCTCGTCCTCCACGCCGACCACAATACGATCCGGGTGGAAAAAGTCTCCAACCGCTGTGCCTTCGCGCAAAAACTCGGGATTCGAAGCAACCTGGAATTGCAAGCTGCCATCGGGCGAATAGGTGGCAAGCGCTTTTTGTAACTGCACACCCGTCAGCGCGGGAACGGTGCTCTTTTCGACCACGAGTTTCGGGGTCTTCGCTTCGGTGGCAATCTGTCTGGCGACATGATCAATCGCGGAGAGATCGGCTTCGCCCGACTCTTTCGGAGGTGTGCCCACGCAGATGAAGATTACTTCCCCGGCGCGGATTGCCTCACCTGCATTCGCCGTGTAGCTGATCTTCTTTTCTTTCACGGCGCGCTGAAGGACATCGTCCAAGTGCTCTTCGTAGATAGGAACCTTGCCGGCTTTCAACTGAGAGATGCGGTTCTCGTCAATATCCGTGCAGAATACCTCGTGGCCCGCTGCGGCAAGGCATGCACCTGTTACAAGTCCCACGTAGCCACATCCGATCACCGTCAAACGCACGTTCGGTTCTCCTTTGGAACACAGAGCAAGACACTTGCCTCACTAGGATTATGAACGAGGATTTGCTGCACACTCCCCGAATTCTCGGCTCGTGATTCAAGAGACGAACGGCTCGAAGAATTCACCTCTTGCCGAGCAGAAGTCCCCGAAGTCCCAGCAGCACGAGTTTTGGCTGACGCAGCGCCACGCTCCATAGGAGCCGCATGGATTCGTCGCGATTGATCTCGCCGAGCGACTCGCGCGCCGAGACATTCAGCAGATCCACCAATCGAGAGTAATCTTCCTGCTTGAACTCGTGCAAGGTACGCCGAATCAGCCAGTGAGTGGCGAGTTCTCGCCGCAGGGTCCGTAGTTCGGAGTTCCCTCTACTCAGGATGGAGTCCGCCACCCCCTGCGCGCCGCGGAATCCGGTGACGATTCCCCCGATGGTGGATACCTTGACTTGTGCGGCCGCATCTCCGACTAAATAAACATCGCCGTTCCCCAACTTTCGCTGCACTGGCACCCAATTCCGGTAAACGGGAATCCGTGCACCCTGCCATCCCAGGGGTTCAAATCCTTTCTTTTCGAGGAACCGGTCGAAGCATGTCTTTGTGGCGCGTCCATTCTCGCCGATTACCCCGACGGCCGCGCGTTCGGGCGACTCCGGGATCAGCCAGTAGAAATAAGGCGTGTCGTCCGGGATGAACCAGACACGAGTCGTGTCCGGCGGGCAGTCCTTCGGTAGTTTCACGACCACCTGAACCAACGGAACCGTTTCCACTGGTGGCCAACCCGCGGAACGCGCGACACGGCTCGCAGCGCCATCGGCCCCGACGACGTTGGTCGCGTGCAATTCTTCGCGCTTTCCGCCCTGGTCGACCTGGACGTGCAGCCCGCGAGCGTTCGGCGAGAGTCCGAGAAACCGTGTGTCGTATCGCAGGTCTGCGCCGGCGTGCACCGCGTCGTCTGTCAGCGCGCGGATCAGGCGAGTGCGCTCGATGATCAAGTCAGGCCGCTTCAATGCAATTTGCGCCGAGCGGCCATCGGTGAACAATTCAAATCGTCGGATTTCATTGATGATGCTGGGCCGGGCCGCGGCGCTGATTTGGTTCTTGAAGAAGTCAGTAACTATAAGGGTACGTGGCGCGGCATCGGAAGTCGCCTTAGCTTCCAGAACGCTGACGCGGCGGCCGCCGCCGGCAACGCAGGCAGCGGTGAACAGACCCGCCGCCGAGCCTCCAACGACAACAACATCCTCATTG
>DATIXE010000039.1:0-3304 GCA_035518915.1 Candidatus Eiseniibacteriota bacterium | reverse complement strand
CCGGCGTCGTCGCCGGGTGCGCCGAAGCGTGGATCGCCTTCTCTTTGCGGGCCCATGTTTGGAATTGCGCCATATTGGCGGTGTTCGCCGTCACCCTGGCGCTGATCGGTCCCGGCGCGTGGTCCATTGACGCCCGGCTTTTCGGCAGGAAGCATTACGCCCCTCCGCCGCTGTAGTGCCGCGGGGCTGCCCGACGTTTCCGTGTTCCACCAAAACCTCCACCTTCCCGCGGCGGGTGTGCGCTGCCGATGTCGGCCAGGCGGCGACCGACGAGTGAAGTTCTGAACCTCGGGAGATGAGGAGATGACGTGCCTGGAAGCATCGGAATTCGGGAACTGACCCTACGGACAAACGGGTGAGGGTTTGGGTGGGATGGTGGGATTCCAGGGGAGTAAAGAGTCAGTCAGCAGCAGTTAGGCTAGACGGCTTAGCGACACTTGAGAAGAGGATCGGTAGTGTAGCAGGGTCGATTGGAGCGTTCGCAACACTTCACCGTCGTCAAAGGGCTTCGCCAAGACATCCCACGCGCCCAAATTCAATACCTCCGCCCAGAGCCGCTCATCTGCGAGCCTGGATGTCACGATCAACAAGGGAGGATTCGAAAGCGATTGGAGGTACTCCAGGGAGTCGAGCCACGTTCCAGGATTCGAGTCGCGTTCGCAGAGCACCAGGAAAATGTTCCGGCTTTCCAACAATGCTTTGGCGGTGGAGAAGTCCGAAGCCATAACCAGTTTCGGCACACTCCCGATGATTGCCTGCAAACGCGCGTGGTCTTCTTCAAAGGGACTGATGGACAAGATTGCCAAACACTCGTCGTCTGAGAAATTGGCCTTTGCGGACTCTCTCATCTCAATTTGATTCGTTCCTGATTCGCTTGCCTGGTCCTACCTCGGTTGACGTGATACCGCTACGTTGCGATGCGGAAGAGGCGACCGACAACTCAGGCGCCCGATTTCAGCAAAGAGCGGCAACAGCGTTATGGCAGCCAGTATTCGCTTCCTGGCGAACTGGCAGCCATAGCTTTTTCGCGAGTAATCCGGGTGTCGTCGGGCTGACTTGATGACGCGATTTCCGCGTGATCAGGTTCATCCGATTGCAGTACGGGGCGATTGAGGGGCGCCTCGATCTCAGATGTTGTATTTTTCATCAGCACGGAACCAAACCTCTTTCCGATCGCGGATGACGCTGCGTAGCGATACTTTCGGTCAGCGATGACTCCATTTTACGCCACTTTTATCACGTGACAACAGCTTTTTGGTGCGACGGGCTTCGCCCTATGCCGGATGAAGGCAAGGAGTGCCTAGCCTCGGCAGATGACGAATCCGGAATCTGCATTGGGTTCGGCGGCGCCGGCATCGGACCTGTGTTTAACCGACGCTCGTCTCGTAATCAGAATACTCGATGACGACCTCCGTTGGCCCCCATCAATAAGGGCATATTTGCCTCCCCCTAAAGTGGCAACACCACCTGTCACCATCGAACGATTTTCACTCCCGACCAAATGAGGTTTCCGGCGGACAGACGAAGCGCCACAATCGGTCATCGAGGCACAACCAGATGGCAACCGCAGCAGTGATCGATTTCGGAGCATTTTCGAATTCCACCGGTAACGAGGGGCTTCAGTTGAAGTTGGCCTCCCGGATGGAACGCAGCGCGTTCGGGCACTCGGCGGGCGACAGCTGCTTGAATGAATTCGAGGGAATCGTCGGGTCAAGCGCGGCGCTGCGCGCCGTCCTGGATCAGGTTCGCCTGGTCGCGGCCACCGAAGCCACGGTGCTCATTGGCGGCGAAACCGGCACCGGCAAGGAGCTCATTGCGCGCGCCATTCACATGAACAGCGACCGGCGCAAGCGCCCCTTCGTGAAGGTGAACTGCGCGTCCATTCCGGCGGAGCTGCTCGAAAGCGAACTCTTCGGCCATGAAAAAGGATCATTTACGGGGGCGATCGCGCAGCGAATTGGCCGCTTCGAGGCGGCGCACGGCGGCACGCTATTCCTCGATGAGATCGGCGAATTGCCCCTGCACCTGCAATCCAAGTTACTGCGCGCCGTTCAGGAGCAGGAATTTGAACGCATAGGGGGCAGCCGGACCATCCAGGTGGACGTGCGGATTGTCGCCGCGACCAATAGGGACCTGAAGGCCATGGTGGAGGAGAACAGGTTCCGGGCGGACCTGTACTACCGGCTGGCAGTCTTCCCGGTGAATGTCCCTCCGTTGCGCGAACGGCGCGAGGACATCCCGTTGCTCGCCCGCTACTTCGTCCAGAAGCACGCCGTGCGTATGGACCGGAATATCGAAAGCATTCCGGCGGATGCATTGGATGCGCTCACGAACTACGACTGGCCGGGCAATATTCGCGAACTGCAGAATGTCATCGAGCGGTCCGTGGTTCTGAGCAATGGGCCTGAGCTCCACGTTGTCTTGCCAGAATTGGATGAGAGGTCCGCCCCTGTGGCGCTGCACGTCCGCGCTTCGAATGTGACCGACATTTCCGAGCGGGCGCGCATTCTGCAGGTCTTGAAGGAAACGAACGGAATGGTGGGCGGAGCAAATGGGGCCGCCGCCCGACTGGGGCTGAAGCGGACCACCTTGCAATCACGCATGCGGAAATTCAATATCGGGCGGATGTTCTGCTGAGCGGGCAGGAGTCTGAACGCGGTTGAATGCTCTGGTGGCCTTCGTATTCATTGGCGGGCGAACGGATGCGCCTGATTCGCGAATAACATCGTTCGGCCACTGTGGATGAAAGGTTGTCGTTATGAGGGAGGCTGATCTGGGCCAAAGGAGTCAGACACGGCAATGCCTGACCTGCAAGAACAAAGGGTGCATAGGCCATTGCCGGTTCGCCAAACCCATACCCAAGCGCAATGGAATGGCGCTGCTGGGAGTGTCGGATAAAGCAACGGCGCTGCCTCGGCTCTATCGTAGTCCTATCGAACCGTCCCACTGGCTTGTCTGGACGGACGATGGCTGGTTTCGTTTTCCCGCCAAGCTTGACGGATGGGCCGAGCGCTGTGCCGCAGCAAACGTCTCACGCCAGAAACTCCAGCGCGTGCCTTTGCGAATGGCCTTCAACACCGGACTGATCGAATCGTTCGAACTCCAGGTCTCGAAACGCGCAGCATGATACTGAGCGAATCTGACCGGCCTGCCGAACGCGCGCCTATTACGCACATGAAACGACCGCCAAGGATTTCCACTGCCGCAAGGCCCGGGATGTTCCTCTATCACTGCATCGAACAGCGAAATGTAGGATTATGCCAAGAACCATGACAAAAGCATAGGATCCTGCCAGCAATCGTGA
>DATIXE010000038.1:0-106824 GCA_035518915.1 Candidatus Eiseniibacteriota bacterium | reverse complement strand
GCCAGCGGCAGAACGAAGTCAACGCAGGGCAGGGGTAGGCTATAAGGCGGGGAAAAATGATACACCCTCGCTGTGTAGTCGGAGATTGTTTTCTCCCAGTACTGATACGTATTTATCCGGTTACCGCGTTAATCGGGACTTAAGGTTGTTGCTGAAGCGTCCGCCGTGTCATTCTCCCGAATGACAGTTTCAGCGTATACTCTCCCTGAAGTTATCAATTCCTTACCAGGGGTTCTTATGTCTAATAGAATCTTCCTGCTGATTCTCCTGCTGGTATCCACAACGCCTGTCCTTTACGGGCAAGACTGCAAACTCAGATTCTCGGTTGCATATAGTAACGGTAAGAACATCCACGTCGGTCTCACTTCTGACCAAAGGAAAATGTGGAGTCACGCCGCCGCCGAAGAATTTAAAGGCCTTTGCCTCGACGACAACGCCGCCAGCTTCATCATTCTCTGGAGCCAGGGTCCTGAGAGCCCGGAACTTGCCAAAATGGCCATCGATCAATGCAATGCGGTCCGCTTGACGCCGAAACCAAATGCTAATTTGAAGACTCCTGACACAACCCCCAGCGCCAAGCCCTCCGGCTACGAATCCAGCCCGCCACGCGGCAGAGCCAACTACTTCATTCTCGACGCTTCTAGGCAGCCCTGTTCACTAGTACATCAGGGGAACGGTTATCAGGCGGTTCCCATTCACACGGGAACCGTGATCGACTATCACCCAGTGGATGTTTCTGACCCCGCCCTCACCACACCCGACCCCGTCGAAGCCCTCTCCAACGCACTAAAATGGCTTAAAAAAGAGAAAAAGCTTTAGCGTTCACCGGATTTGATCCTAGTACCCACATGTCCGGTTTCCGCGTTTACCAGGAGCTTCAGTCGATTAAAAGGTGGCCGTCCGAGGGGTCAGCCTTTACGGTTTACGCATCTTGTGTTGAGTTGAACTAGAGTTAGCTTGCTTCGGCCCGGTGCGAAAGTCGAATAGCAGCGCAACAGTTGCGCCCTTAGTGTCGCGGTGAAATTCCACATTGTCTCCGGGGGAAGCGTCCGCAGGCAGCACGAAGCGGTTCTCTTTGAAGAAATTCTCCAACACGGCCGAGTTGAAGAGCCAACTACCCCTCGGGAGCTTGCGTCGCAATCTCGTCTCTAACTTCGCGTCCACACCCCAGAACTGGACGTCGTTAACGAAATACTGTCTTCCTTCTTCCACAAGGATAGCAACGTCGATAGTTCTCTTCGCATCGTCAATCTTGAAGTCCGGTTCCGTCGTCACGTCGATGAATCCAAATTTGCAGTAAATCTTCGTGAGGCGACTCAATCCATTGCGAACTTCGCCGACATTCAGGATTTCGTTGGTTTGAAGGCGAAACTCGCTGCGCAACGCCTGTGGCTTAAGCGAGAGCACCTTCTCCGAATCCGCTGGCCCTACAGTAAGCGCCCCGAGCCGATACTGCAGTCCCGATTCTGAAGAAATCCTCGGAACCGCTGTAACGTCCTGGCTCACTGGTTCCAAGCACCGCTCCCAAGGCTTAGAAACCTGTGCCAACGTGGACGTTCCGCAACAGACGAGCACCATGAAACTTGTCAGCATCCTGCGTGACAACATCTCCCCACTATAGCCCCGCGTTTTGTTGCGGTTCAAGGCATAAAACCTCAAGATTCAGTCATCTTCGCGCGGCCAACTCCTGGTTTGTCGGGAAATCGGAAAGATTCGGCCTAGTACTTTAAGTCTCCGATTTGCGCGTTTCCCAGGACTTGACCAGAAGTGGTCTATACCATCGTTATTTTACACCGATTGACAATGGAGACTCCTAAACATGGACTTCGGGTTAGTTCAGTCATAAGACACAGATCCGATTAACTAAAGGATCGGACGTGCGCATCCTGTTGTTACTCATTTCCTTCGCATTTCTGACAATGGCGCCCGCTACAGGGCCAGAGTGTGTATGGGCTGGCAGCATATTTGGTGACAACGAAATGAGCGTAAATGGACGAGTCTGTCAGATTTGTCAAGACGGAAGGTGGGTAGACAAGAGAGCTAAGTGTCAGGAATGCAAGCCCAAAACGAATTCCGTTCCATTACATGCTATTCCGGCTGCGAATGATTGTACTTTTAGACCGAATCGGTCGGCGCCACTAGAAACGTTTACCGATGGTGCCCGTGCGATACTACAAGGCAAGTTTCAAATCTGCTGTGATGGTCAACGGCTCGAAACAACTCCTGAGCGCTCGCAGATATGTCCGGCAAATTAGCATGAAGGATTTGTAGCTCGCCGATTTCGTTCACGGGTCAGACCCGCCCGGGCTGAGTGGCTAGTACGAACTTGGACCCTTAACCAGGCGCTACAGGGGCAACTGCTCCATTTTGGCGAAGATTTGGTCCAGTAGTCGGCGTCATCTATGCTTTTTCACTTATACAGTTCCACGCTATCGAACGGCTTGGCCGCCCAAGGACGAAAGCGGTTGAGCGTAAACTTGGTTTTCTCGCCGGGCTTCACGTTCACCAGCAGGTAACTATATTCCTCCTTTGGATCCGTTCCCTGCCAGTACTGGTCAACTGGATAGTTCGGTGGAACTTTAATCTTTGTCCGTCCCGGAAGAGTCGGATCCTGCTCTGCCCCGCCACCGCCCAAGAGCAGGTATTTCACACCGTCCAGTTCATAAACCTCAGTCGTATGCACGTGTCCGTTGAGGACAACTATGTCGAGGTCTTTGGCGTATTGCGAGATAACCTTGTGGGGATTCTGAGCCTCCGGCATGCCGCCCATTCCAGAACGGGCGAAAACCGCGTTGTGAAATGCGATAAACACTTTTTTGTTCCCGGCAGCCTTGACCTCATCCAGCCACTGGCGGAGCTGGTTCATCTGCTCCTCGTAGGCTGGGCGGGTCGCCAGCCAACCTGTCGGATCTTTATCCTCGTAACGGCCAGTCCAAAGGAAGATGAAACGAACTCCGCCATAATCGAACTTATAGATGAGTCGCTTGTTAGATACTCCGAACTTCTTCAAATAGGGGAAGGTTGTCAGGAAACCTTCGGCATCAGGGTCCTCCCACACTTCATGATTTCCTGCGGCGGGGAAAACGCGCCCATCCAAACCTGAGTCGGTCAAATGCTTGTCGGGAGGTGGCAGCTGCTTTATCAAGTCGTCGTTCACACGCGTCCAGTACGGGTTTTCAGAAGGCTTGTTGCCCTGTTCGCCCCACCAGACCCAGTCGCCGGTGTGAAGGATAAAGTCAGCCTGACCGCTCTTGACGGCGTTTACCACCTCACGAACAACCCAGTCGCCGCCGTACAAACGAAACATCGTGCGGTGCACGCCTGGCAAAAGCTTCACGTCCTCCACGGAAGCGTCTGTCACCCATCCCTTATCCAGCTTGAGAGTAGTCACTTCCGTCTTGGTCATGAACGGCATGACGATCTGTGTCAGCTCACCAGTAGTCGGGTCGTAGATGAGCTTCACGTCTTTCGCCACGACTTCTTTCGCGATCTTTTCCGGGAAAACCAGCTTAAACATATCCACCATGTAGTTTGTCGCGTCGGCTTTCTCGGCAGCTCGGTATGGCAGAAACATCATTGTTCGGGAGTCTCCGTACACAGCGAATGAAAATCCTGGTTGGGGTGTCGCCGTCGGTGTTGTTTTCAAGCAACCTGCGAGAAGAAAAGGGAGAGCAATGGCGAGAACGACTTGGGAAGCAAGATTTCGTAGTCTCATCCGGCTTTCGTATCACTAGGGATGAGGACAGGCAACTGTCAATCGAGACAGGGGTTGCAGTTTGAGCTCTCGCACTCCTGGCGGATTGCAGAGCTGGGTCAGGTCCCGATTAGTCGTGCCGACTCAGACGGCCGACGCAACACCATCCAGCCCATTGATTCGACCATGCTTCCGTCGAAGAAACATCTGTTTGGTTGTACTCGGTCAAACCCCAGCCAGGGCAGTGTTCTGGCTGATCTAACCATAGCGAGCGATTTCGCCATTCGTTTTCAATGCTACGCGGGTTTGTGCTTACTGTTGCGTCGACCCGTTGAGACCACCACTAATCGGGACCTTTCGCGCTGGTTGGCCATAACTTCCTGGTTGCCGACGAGCGGCCAACTGGAAGCAAACACCTTTCAATATACTTGGTGGTGTAAATGCTTGGTGGTCTAGCTAGTTGCGTGAGATTCTCTGTAACCTTCAGAATTCCAAGTGCGCATTGAAATCAAAGGTCACTGTCCTTTCTTTGGAGCAGTTGTTCCATCCGACCACGTAGACACCGGGATCATGAACTCGGTGATCGGTTCCGGAGCGCCGTTAAATTGGGGATTTAACAGAACTGGCGAGCCAGACAAGTCCGCGCCCCACGACCGGGGATCGGTAAGAGGAATGTAAAACATCAAATGAGGCACCCAGTGCCCGGCTTTGTCGTTCAGATACCCCTGGGGCGACATCATGAAGGACATCGCACCGGGTTCCAGTGGCGGCAGTCCTTTCGCATCGAATGCCTTGATCCCTTCGGTGATTTGAGCTTTGGATAGCCCGGCCAGTACCAATTCGGTTCTTTTCAAGGTGAGCGGCAAGATCGAGCGCACCGCGGGCGGATTAAAGCAAATCGGACCTCGCATCTTCGGGTTCCAGAACTGAGAAAAGTCAAACGGGGACATCCACGATCGTTCTACAAGACAAACAAAACCATTTTTGCCCTTGACGGCAGTTTCGTAGCCGTGACGGCCGAGGACGAGGACTTCGGCATCCGCTGAAATCGAAGGCGGTGCTGCGCTACGTGCCATCGCGATCTCAGAATTTCGATTAGTCATAAGGTACTGAGCGATGGGCGCCATGTGGGGATAGGGCGCCGCACTTTCTTGAGACCGTACAGCTGAAGACGCGCCTGCCGATACAGTCACAAGCAATGCTGCGAACAATATTCTCTTCGTAAAGCTTCCGTCTTTCTTCATCGTCCATTCTCCTTTGCAAATCGGCGTCTCTGCATTCTGCAGGTCATTCCATAGCCATCCATCGCGACCGAGGCAGCGGGCAGAAGAAGAATCATTGGAAGCGGAAGAGATCGCGCGCAATCGGCTCGCATCGAAGGTCACACCCTGCTGTCGGATTCACATTTTGGCAATAAGGATGTTTAAGCAAAAGGCGCCCTTTTATATTGCGCCGCGTTACCGGAAAACTGGCTCCTAGTATCGAAGCCACCATGCGAATGGTAGTACCTGAAGCATGCGAGACCGACGTGGACTCCGCACCATTCAAGTGCTCTTTATGTCCTTCGTCGTGGGAGCGTTATGTTTTGTCCTGGCCTTTCTGGGCCTGATTGCGATTGGACTTTATTGTGGAATCATCGACCTGGTTCTCTTCGATCCTCCTTCTCGTCCGCAATATTGGTGGTTCGTGGTTTGGGTCGGAAGCATCGGGATTTGCACTCTTTCATCCCGCACCTTGTTTCGTTGCGCCTCAAGAGAATTTGTATCGGCGCGATAGTTTTAACTCCCGGTTTGTCGTGCCGGCCATGCTCGTTCCAGTACCTCCTATGGAAGACAATCGCTAATCAGCAACTAGCGCGATTGGTGACCATAACCTCCTGGTTGCCCACAAGCGGCCTATTGGCCGAGCCTTGCCCGTTTTTCAGTGCTAGTCCGCGCATCGGAGCCCAAGCTGATCTGGAGGAGTCACTCGCCCTGTGGTCAACGATTGACGTGGTGCGGGCCACCGCTCCTGGCCAGGCCGTCGATGAATCGCCAGGTCATTCAGCGACCCCGATTACTCCTGGAAAGTTGGCTCCGCGCCAGGAATCCGGAAGCACGGAGGCTGCTTCCGTAAACCTGTCACACGCCCATCTACGCGGGTCGATCCTGTTGTCCCCGTGCAAACCCTCCCCAAGGAGCGCATCGGCGAGCCAGTTGTGTCGAGTCCGTCCGTTTGCTAGTTTCACGTGCATGCCGCCGAATGCGCCGGAAGATCTTCACAGGACCATAGAGACTCTTTACCGGTCTGAATCGGGCAGGATTCTGGCAACGCTGGTGCGCCTGCTCGGCGATCTTGACCTCGCCGAAGAGGCGATGCACGAGGCCTTTGCCGCCGCTTTGGCCAGTTGGCCCCAGGCCGGCATACCGGACAATCCGCGCCCCTGGCTGATTTCGACCGCGCGCTTCAAGGCCATTGACGGGATGCGTCGGCGGGCACGCTTCGGCGGAGCGCAGAAAGATTTTGCCCTATACAGTGAAGCGCGCAGCAAGGGAGTGCCCCAGGGGGAAGCGCCTCAGGAGGAGGAGATTGAGGACGATCGCCTTCGCCTCATCTTCACCTGCTGTCATCCCGCTCTGCCACCGGAGGGACAGGTTGCGCTCACACTGCGTGAAGTCTGCGGCCTGACTACTGAGGAGATTGCACGGGCATTTCTCGTTACGCCGGCTACGCTTGCGCAACGCATCGTTCGCGCGAAAGCCGTCATCCGCGATAAGGCGATCCCTTACCAGGTGCCCGTGTCGCAGGAATTATCGACGAGGTTGGGTGCGGTACTTCAGGTTGTGTACCTGGTCTTCAACGCGGGTTATTCGGCGGAGGCAACGGGGGCCGAATTGAGCCGCGAAGCGATCCGGCTGGGTAGACTGCTCCGTGACCTTCTTCCGGAACCCGAGGTGCTGGGCCTGCTGGGGCTCATGCTGCTGCAGGAATCGCGCCGAGCCGCTCGAACCTCCGCGGAGGGAGAGCTGATCCTGCTGGATCAGCAGGATCGCTTGTTGTGGAACAGGGATCAGATCGCTGAAGGCATCGCGCTCACCCACAGCGCTCTTGCATCCCGCCGTTTCGGTGCTTACACGCTGCAGGCGGCCATTGCGGCAGTTCACGCCGAGAGTTCCTCGGCGGCATCCACCGACTGGCGCCAGATCACGCTCCTCTACGACCTGTTGCTTCGCTTTCAGCCATCCCCGGTTGTCGAACTTAACCGCGCCGTGGCGATTGCCATGTGCGATGGTCCAGAAGCCGGTCTGGCGCATATCGACGCGGTCTTGGAACATGGCGAATTGGAAAATTATTACCTGGCGCATTCAGCCCGTGCGGATATGTATCGCAGGCTCGGCAGGACGGATGAGGCCCGCTCCGCTTATGAAAAAGCACTGACGCTGACCCAACAGGAACCAGAGCGACATTTCCTGCAAGAGCGGATTCGGCAGCTGAAATAAAAATCGGAGTAGCTGTCGATTTTCGGTCTCCCGAACGACTATCTAATAACAATACGATCCAGTTGAGGGTAAATTTGAACCCGGCTGGAAGTGAATTCCCTGGCCGTAAGTGGTGTCGCTACATCATGTCTCAGGAGTCTGACTACTTGCGACAAAGTTACCCGACACTAAAAATCGCTACAAGGAGACAGTCATGCCTCAGTTTCTGGTTGCTAGTTACCTTCCCGACGACTTCGACCCGTCCGTCTTGACCGAAGAGACTATTGCGGCGATCCACGCGCTCAACGACGAAATGGAGGCTGCCGGCGTGCTGAAGTTCGCCTGCGGCGTTTCCCCGGCCAGCAGCGCGAAGACGTTGCGGAAGCAGTCCGATGGCAGGGTGTCCTTCACGGACGGGCCGTTCACGGAGACCAAGGAGCACATAGGCGGCATTTTGTTGTTGGAAACCGCTAATCTGGACGAGGCGCTCGCGTGGGTACGCAAGGGTGCCGCGAACTTTCTGGCGCCGATCGAGGTGCGCCAGATTTTTTTCCAGGCGGACCCGAAGAGACCAGCGGAAAAGCCTGGCCACGGCGACTTCTAAAGACTCACCGTCTTGAGAAAGGGATGAACGAGCCAGCCCAACGCTTTGCTGCCGGTTCCGCCAATCCTCTATGAGGAGAAGAACAATGAAAGGTACGTGGGCAGCGACGGCGACAGAGCACTGCACCCTGAAGACGGTCTGACAGAAAAGGAACGGTTTCGCCGCCTCGCAACATGAAAGGGGGTTAGGACAATCCCATGACAAATGTCATCTTCGCAATCAATACTACCCTGGATGGCTGCTGCGACCACACCAAACAAATCGCCGATGAAGAATCACATGAATACTTTACGCACCTCATACGCGATGTTGATCTGCTCGTCTTTGGGCGTAAAACCTATGAATTGATGGTTCCTTTTTGGCCTGAGGTCGCCAAAAACCAGTCTATGACAAAAGCAGGGAACGACTTTGCTCGAGCCTTTGACTCCATCAACAAAATGGTTTTTTCACGATCTCTAGATAGCGCTGAAGATCGAAATACGAGAATTGTTCGTACCAACCTTCACGACGAGATACTTAAATTGAAGCAACAACAAGGCAGAAACATTTTAGTCGGTGGTGTGAGCGTTCCTTCACAACTTATAGAGCTTGGTCTCGTTGATGAATATCGTTTTGTCGTTTCGCCGATCCTTGCAGGAGAAGGGACACGGTTGTTGGAAGGTGTCAACCTGCGGGAGAGATTCCAATTAAAGCTTGTTGAGTCAAGGATTTTTCAATCAGGATGCGTTGCTCTTCGTTACTTGAAACAGTGACAGAGCAAACCTGCGACTGCTGCGCTGCTTGCTGTCACCCCGACAAGAAAACGGTATGAAGGGCGAGGAGAAGAACAATGAAATACATCTGTTTGGGATACATCGAGCCAGGAAAATTCGAAGGGATGACCGAGCACCAGCGCAACGCAACCTTCGACGATTGCTTTGAGTACAACGACTATCTGCGCGCCAACGGACATCTTCTCGCCGAAGTACCTCTTCAGCCTCCGGAGACCGCTTTGACCCTGTACTTGAAAAACGGCAAAGTCGCGACGACAGATGGCCCCTATGCGGAAACCAAGGAACAACTTGGCGGCATTCAAATCCTTGAGGCGCGCGACCTCAATCATGCCGTTCAGTTGGTCTCACAGCTACCGGGCTTTAAGTATGGACTTGGACCGATTGAGATACGGCCGGTCGCGGACTTGAACGAAATAATGGAGGCAAGTGAGCAGCGGCGGCGACACAAGGCTGCCCGCTGACGGCGGCCGGACAAGTTGCCCGCCCTCGCAGAGCGAAGTTACGGAGAAGGCCGATGAAACGAACGAAACTGTGCACGATTTTTTTGAGCCAATTCCTGCTCGTCGCTGCCTCGAGCACGCCCCGCTCTGCTGCCGCACAGGATGCCAAACAGCCGTATGCCAGCATGGCGCCGGTGGAACAATATCGGATGGATCGCAATGCGGAAATCGCCCTGGCCCGCAGTGCCGCTCCGGAGGCCATCTCGCACGATGCCACGGTTCTCGTCCTGGGCCAGCATGGCTACGAAATCGCCGTTCAGGGCAAGAACGGCTGGGTGTGCATGGTGGATCGCGGATGGATGGCTATGTTTGACAATCCCGAATTTTGGAACCCAAAGGTTCGAGCCGCGGGTTGCCTCAATCCACCGGCCGCGCGGTTCATTGTGCCGTATGCGATTAAACGCACGGAATTGCTGCTGGCCGGCCATTCCAAGGTCGAGGCCATCGCCGCAATCAAGGCGGCCTTCGACAAGAAAGAATTCCCAGCCCTGGAGCCGGGAGCTATGTGCTACATGATGGGGAAGTCTTCCTATCTAACTGATCAAGGCGGCCACAACGCGCCCCACCTGATGTTCTATGAACCAGTCAAGGACGGTGCCGCGTGGGGCGCAAATTTGGCGAATTCTCCGGTGATGGCCGTTGATTATTGGTGCGTGTCCGCGGAGGCATATCCACAGCTCAAGAGCTTTCCTCCCTTGGTCGTGTTCTTGGTAGGCGTGGACAAATGGTCCGATGGAACCCCGGCACCGAGCATGTAAAGACCCAGCGGCAAGCAGCGAATGCACCTGCGGGGTTGTCGAAGGCCCGGCCGATCTCGTGCGGCGACTGTCCAACCTTCGGCCGGCTCCAGACGTCGCTCTTCTCGATCGCAAAAAGCCCAAACCGCATCCCCGGCCTCATGCTAACACCACCTTTCGCGAGTAGACTTGCACCAGATGGTGTTGCATCGACCTATTGAGACCACTGCGTGAATCAGGACCTACGGCTTTAGGTGGCAGAGCATAGTGCCGCGGCATAACTGTCAGTCCGCACTTGTGTCACGGCGTAGGCTTGCAGTTATCGTCGTGGATAAATTCGTTGTACCAATTGGTCTCCCAAGTCTTACCGCTGTCCGTAGAGAACGCCTGCTCCCACTTTGCTACAACCTGTGAACCTTTGGGGTTCACGGTCCAGGTGTAGCGCACGAGGATGGGTATGCCGTTGAAAGTATCGGGTCCCTCAAATATTCCTACGTTGCCGTCAAATTTACCGACTACCGGCGGCTGAATGATGCCTCCAGAGAATCTGTTATCAACCCAGTAGATACGCCAAAGACCAGTCTTGGAATCGTACGTGCGAACAGTCACTCCAACGAAATCCTTCCAGTAGCTCGCTTTCCAGTAATCAATATCGCCGATACCTCCGGGCAGGGAGCTCCCTTCATCGCAGGCGATAAAATCGACCCATTCATGCGACCCCGCGAGGCGCTTTTTGAGACGGTGGTTGGGCATTCTCCATTTCCCGTAGATAAAGTCGAAGTCGTGGGAGCCGTCTCTCACAGCTGCTGACTGCGCGGCAGTCGAGCCGTTGGGTGCAACAACTGAACTGGAGGAGCAAATGCTTAGCGCGGTGAGTGCAAAGATGATGAAAACGGCGCGAGTGAATATCTTCAAGTGCGTGCTCCTTGGTTAAAGACTGGTCCAAGACGCCGCAAACTGGCCGACGCTTGCGCGGTACTGGGCGGCTTTTTTATTTGTAGAATACACCGCATTAAGCGCACCCAGATAGATCGCAACCGATTCCACAGGTCATCGAAGCAACATCCCGAGAAGTCGTCGCGCCTCGGATGTCGAGGCTCGCCATCACAGCCATTTGCGTAGTCACCACCATCCGCGAACCGCCTACTGCTTCCGCTTCGCCCTCCCCTCCGGGGATGCCATTGTGGCCAAGTTCGTCAGCGCCTGGGAGTCCGCCAATTTCGTCGCGCTGGTGTGCCTGTTCAATCCGTTCACTAGGGTGCGGACTGAGTACTTTCCAACTTCGCCAAGCGTGGTCGATACCTCCTGGTGAATCGCGAAACAGCTAGGGTTCGTATCAGGCCGCCCATAGAAATACCGCGCGCCGGGATCACCCGAATCCCCTGGTATCGCAGTGTCCGGTTCGTGCGCAGCGCCTCGTCGGCACCGAGCAACCACGGGAACGAAAAGCGGCTGGATCAGTTACGCGGGTTCCGCAAGGCACGGATGAAATCGGCCATGATCCAGGCGGCTCCCACGAGGGCCAGGTTCATCACATTGCCGGCCCAGTTCATGTGATTGTGGGGATTGCGAAAGATCTGCGGCAGCCAGACCAGAATTCCGAAACCAATGATCATGGCGGTCAGCAGACGCGCGGCGAGGAGATCGAGGACGCCGAATATGATCGAGGCGCCCGCCATCAGGTGGAAGACGCCGGTGGCCATGGCCCAGAATCGCTGGCCGGGCGGAATCCACGCGGGGACCATGCTGGCTGTAAACTCGAGTGCGGCAAAATGTGCCAGGCCGAGAGAAATGAAGCACAGGCCAAACAAAATAAGGCAGACCCGCGCGACAATGCCGGCGCCCTTCGGTTTCTGCGGTGAGAAATCCAGGAACAGGACCACGCCGGATGTGACCAGCGCGAGCTGTTCTCCATAGCCGGACCAGGTGCCGATCATCCCGGGAAAGCCAATTACCCGGCGGAGCCATAACAGGCTGAAGAGGAAGTAGAGTACAACCAGAACCGCAGCGCTGGTGCGTGCGGCCGGCGGCCATTGCATAGTCGCGCCCGCAATGAGAAACAGAATTGCCGCGACGCACGCGAGTGCCACGCGATGAGGAATTCCCGGTGGAACGGGCTGCCAGACGGAGGCGAAATCGCGGTAAACAAGTCCCACTACGCCGAAGCCAACGGCCGCAATTCCAAAGACCCGGTATCCGAAGTTCGAGAATGCGTTTGAATGAGCCACGCCTGCACCCCTCAGGAAAGCTCAAGCCTAACGCTATTACGAATTTGTGGTGGTGGCAAACGCCAAGGTGAGCAGGGTCTTCTGCTCGAGTTCGTGGGCCTTGGACGAGCCGGTGGCCGGGCTGGCGCTCGCCGAGCGCTTCACGCTGCGCACCTTGAGATTTTTAGCCTGCGCGATGCGTTCCAGTCGCGGAAGGACGTAGAAGAGCGCGCCCATGTTGGCAGGCTCTTCCTGCACCCAGACGATTTCGCGGGCGTTGGGATGCGCATCGATGGCGGCGGCGATTTCCGTCTTGGGGAGCGGGTAGAGCTGGTCGAGGAAGAAGATCGCGGTGTTCGTGTCCTTGCGGCGGCGGCGTTCGGCGCGCAATTCGTGGCCGACTTTGCCGCTGGCGATGAGAATGCTTTGCGCGTTGGCGACTTCCGCGTCCGGCACCAGCGTCTGAAACCGCGCACGCGAGAAATCCTCCAGCGGAGAGCTGGCGTCGGGATGCCGCAGCATGCTCTTGGGCGTGAAGATCACCAGCGGTTTGCGCCAATGGCGGCGGGCCTGGCGCCGCAACAGATGGAAATATTGCGCGGCGGTCGAGGGCTGGCAGATGTTCATGTTGCCCTCCGCGGCCAGCTGCATGAAGCGCTCGATGCGGGCGCTGGAGTGTTCGGGTCCCTGGCCTTCAAACCCATGCGGGAGCAGCAGTGCGAGTCCCGTGGGGAGGCCCCATTTGTCTTCGCTGGCGCTAAGGAATTGATCGATGATGATCTGCGCGCCGTTGACGAAATCACCGAATTGGGCTTCCCAAAGGACCAATCCCTCGGGATAGTCGCGCGAGAAGCCGTATTCGAAGCCCATGCAGGCGGCTTCGGATAGCGAAGAGTTGTGGATTTCGCAGAAGGCCTGCGTGGAAGAAAGATGGGCGAGGGGCAAATACTCCTGCTCGGTCTGCGTATCCACAAGAACGGCGTGCCGCTGGTTGAAGGTGCCGCGCTGGGTATCCTGGCCCGTCAGGCGGACCGGATTGCCTTCGAGCACCAACGAGCCGTAGGCGAGGAGTTCGGCGAAGCCATAATCGATGGGGCGCTTGCCGTGGCCCATTTCGGAGCGCTGATCGAGGAGTTTGACGATCTTCGGGTGCACATGGAAGCCCTCGGGTGCGCGAACAAGCCCGTCGGTGATTTGCGCCAGAGTTTCGGTGGGCAGGCCGGTGTCCACCTCATACTTCGCATCGTATTTGCCGAAGTTGTAGGGCGACCAATAGTCCGGCAGCTTGCGGAGATGCGGCGTCTTTGTGAGTTTCCCGGCTTTACGCTGTTCTTCTTCGTATTCTTTTTTGATGGAATCGGCAAGCGCGTCTGCCGCTAAGCCCGTCTGCTGTGCGTAGATTTTCCAGAGCGGCGGATGGCTCTTGATGCGTTCGTAGAGGCGCGGCTGGGTGATCGTGGGATCGTCCACCTCGCTGTGGCCGTGGCGGCGATAGCCGATCAGGTCCACGACCACGTCGGAATTGAATTCGGCGCGATATTCGGCGGCCAGGCGTCCGATACGAACCACGGCGTCGGGATCCTCGGCGTTGACATGGAAGATGGGAACGCTCTGGCGGCGCGCAATGCTGGAGGCAAAGCGCGCGGAGTGTTCCTGCGCGGGCCTGGTGGTGAAGCCGATGAGATTGTTGACGACGATGTGAATGCTGCCGCCGACGGAGTAGGCCGCGAGATCGGCGAGATTCAGCGTTTCCGCCCAGATGCCCTGGCCGGCGAATGCGGCGTCGCCATGCATCACGATGGTCCAGACTTTGTTCAATGTTTGTTGAGAGCGATCGATTTGCGCCCCGGAAACGCCGTGCCGAGTCAGCTTGGCGCGCGCACGGCCCATGGCGACCGGATCGACGGCCTCCAGATGGCTGGGGTTGGAGACCAGGTGGACGTTGAGCTTTTTGCCGGCGGAAGTGGTGTACACGCCGGTCGCGCCGACATGGTATTTCACGTCGCCTGCCCCCAACACGCTGCGGGGATCCACGTCCTCGAAGCCGGCGACGACCTCGTGCGGCGTTTTGCACGCGATATGCGTCATCACATTCAGGCGGCCGCGGTGGCTCATGGCCACGATGGAGTCGATGCCGCCAAAATCGCCCGCGGAATCGAGGATGGAATCCAGCAAAGGGATCAGCGAAGTATTGCCTTCGAGAGAGAAGCGTTTGCTGCCGAGATAGCGGCTCTGGAGAACCTGTTCGAAAAGGTCGGCGCGAATCAGGCGTTCGAGAATCTTTTGCTCATTGACGACGAATTCCGGGCCTTCCATGCGTTCGGCGATCCAGCGGCGGCGCTCGGGCTCGAGCAGGTGTTCGAATTCGACGCCAATGGTTCCGCAGTAATGGCGGCGGGCCTCTTCCGCGAATGGACCGGAGAGACCTTGCAGATCGGGAAAGTTCAGCGGAGCAAAGAAGCCGAGTGGATCGAGGTTCGCCTCATAGAATCCCCAGCGGCGAAAGAGTGCCAAAACGCGCTCGCGCTCGGCGGGAGCGGCGCCGTTGGAGGATGCGGATTTGCCGGCGGACTTCGCGGGTTTTTCGGGGACTAAGGTTGTACGGTTGGCCATGGGGTTCTTCTTCCAATCTTCTATTTTGCCATAAGCGGGCAATACAAATCAGGGCACGCGGAATTGACGCGCTCGGAAACCACACGGTTCCGAGAGGAGGGAGCGGCAACTGGCTGAAAAGGTTCTGCGCGGCGCTTGGGTGCCACCTAAGCACCTTTCGCTGCATCAGAATGGGGGGCCTGGCCACGGCTGATAGAATCTAAGGTTACGGGGCACGGCCTTATCGGGTAAAATAAGAGTTTCGGGGGCTGGGGTTCCCGCGTCGCGTCTCATTGCCAGACTGCAAGCCTACTAGGGGAAGGAATGCCTGTACCAATATCGCAGATGTGGACGGTAGCGAGTTACGTCCTCAAGCAAAAATTGAAGGGGCGGAAGCAGTATCCGCTGGTGTTGATGCTGGAGCCGCTCTACCGGTGCAATCTGGCTTGTGCGGGCTGCGGGAAAATTCAGTACCCGGCCCACGTGCTCAAGCAGGAGCTTTCCCCGGAAGACTGTTTCAAGGCCGTGGACGAATGCGGAGCGCCAATGGTGTCCATCCCGGGCGGCGAGCCGCTGATGCACACGCAGATTGAAAAGATCGTGGAAGGGCTGGTGGCCCGGAAGAAGTACATCTATCTGTGCACCAACGCCCTGCTGCTGAAAGAAAAGCTGCATTTGTTCACGCCGAGCAAGTATCTGACGTTCTCGGTCCACGTGGACGGACAGAAAGAACATCACGATTTTTCGGTGTGCCGCGAAGGTGGCTACGAACTGGCGATTGAGGGAATAAAGGCGGCAAAGGCGCGCGGTTTCCGGGTGACGACGAACACCACTCTGTTTGACGGCGCCGATCCGAACAGCGTGCGGACGTTTTTCGACGAAATGATGGAGCTTGGCGTGGAAGGCATGATGCTCTCGCCCGGATACTCGTATGATAAAGCTCCGGACCAGAAGCATTTCCTTGGTCGCGCGCGGACGCGGCGCCTGTTCCGCGCGATCCTGGCGAATCGCAAGTCGCACTGGCAATTCAACCAATCGCCGCTCTTTTTGGAATTCCTTATGGGGAAGCGTGATTTCAAGTGTACGCCATGGGGCATGCCAACTTATTCCATTTTTGGCTGGCAGAAACCGTGCTATCTGCTGTCGGACGGGTACTCGGATTCCTTCGGCGAATTGATGGCGGAAACCAACTGGGCGAACTACGGCACCGAATCCGGAAACCCCGAATGCGCGAATTGCATGGTGCACAGCGGCTATGAAGCGACAGCCGTGGATTACACGTTCAGCGGTTTGCGGGGACTCCTCGCTACCGCGAAGGCTACGCTTTTTGGGAGTTATGTGGACTCTGGTGCACAGGCCTTGCTCAGCGAACCCGTGAGACCCGTGCATTCGTACAATCCGCTGGTCCAGATCGAAACCCCGAGCCAGAATTTGGAGGAGACCCGGGCATGACGGGTCCAAGGCACGCGGATAAGCCGGAACACACTTTACATCCGGATCAGATGGAAGTGGCGCCGGGGTTCACACACGAAGGGCTACAAGGCTGGATTCCGGAGCTTGCAAACGAAGAGGACCTGCGGGAGGCGCTGGAAAAGGCGTTCGACTATCGCGGAGATGTCACCATCACCCGGAAAGACGGGACGAAAGTCGAGGGCTACCTCTTCGATCGGGTGATCGGCGTCACTTTAAGCGCTTCGTTCGTGCGTTTGCTGCCAAAAGATTCCAATCAGCGGACCAAAATCGTATTTGCCGATATTGCGGCGCTGGCATTCACGGGACGTGATACTGCTGCTGGGAAGAGTTGGGAAGCCTGGGTAAGGAAATATTGGGAGAAAAAAACCGCCGGCGATGGCAAGGTAAGCATTGAGCCGGAATCGCTGGAAGAGTAGGGCCGGATCGGCGGGGTTGCCCGGGCCCTGAAAACTCAAGTAAATCGCGGAAAATCAGGTATTTGCAGGGAATCTCCGGGTTACCCGGCCGAACACCCCTCTGGACAATAAGCCCTTTCTTGTGATAGCGTTAGGTATAGCGTTTGTTGCTCTTGTATTACCTTTTGACTCGTTCAGGGGGCTGCGACAACAAATCGCAGCCCTTTTTTGTCGGGCTGGAGGCTGTTTCGGAGCTTGGGAGACCAGACCCCGGGACCAAGAGAGGCAAAGCAATTTCAACATCGAGGTCTTGAAGTGAAGGAACAAGGAACAGTGAAGTGGTTCAATGCTTCGAAGGGCTACGGGTTCATCCAACGCCAGACCGGAGAAGATGTGTTCGTGCATTTCTCCGCCATTCAGATGGACGGCTACAAATCCCTGAATGAAGGCCAGGCGGTGGAATTCGAAGTAAAGAAGGGCCCGAAGGGCCTTCAGGCAGAGAACGTCACAAGCCTCTAGCCTGTAGATTTGGAGAGGTTTTCGAGGGGTCGGAAACCTCTCCTCTTCCAGATACAGCGAAGGATGCAAAAATCAGCGAGCGGTTCAAGGAGGAAGTTGTGCAAGTAATGCAGGAAGGGCAAACCATCAAGCATGAGATTTACGGCCTGGGAATCGTCACCGCTTCGGATCAAGAACGCACCGCCATCGATTTCGACGACCATGGGCCAAAACTGTTCGTGACCAGCATCTTTACCGCGGAACTCATCGGCGAAGCGCCCGCAACCCCGCCTAAGACCAAGCGCCGCCGGAAAGCCTCCGCCGCCATGAAGGCCAGCAAGAAAGCCGCAGCCGCCGCCGCGAAGTAAGCTTCACTCTCCTTGTAGCACTCCCGGTAATTCCCACCACGAGGCGCCAGAAATGGCGCCGGGGTGTCTCTGGACGCGGATCCGTTCCCAACCCGCAACTACCAAGTTGGTGGCACGCCGCTGGAATTAATCTTGAAGCCGAAAAGCCCGGGAGTAGAGTGGAACTCAGAATCGGGCCCCGATACTTGTTCCCCAATAGGAGAGAGCTATGAATCGGACTCTGAGTCAAATCCGGGCCATGTTGATGGTTAGTGCCGCGCTGTTGTGCCCTTGTTTGTGCGTGGGGCAGACCGCTCCGGGAGTTACGGAAAAAGAAATTCTGATCGGTTCGTGCGCGGCGCTCGAGGGACCTTCCAGTTTTCTGGGCAGGGAGACGGTAACTGGTGCGCAAGCCTATTTTGACCTCGTGAATGAAGATGGGGGAGTGAATGGTCGCAAGTTGCGCCTGCTTTCCGTTGACGATGGTTACGATCCCGCGAAGACGCAGGCCTGCTGGGACAAGTTGATCGCGGAGAAGGTCTTCGCCATGGGTTTTTTCGTGGGTACTCCGACGGCCGTGAAATATGTGCCGCTGGCCGAAAGCCACAAGGTGCCTTTGATCGGGTTATTCACGGGGGCACAGACGCTTTATACCCCGCTGCGTCACTGGGTGATCAATGTCCGGGCATCCTACGGAGATGAGACCCAGGAGCAGATTGACGGTCTCTGGAAGACGCTGCACTACCACAAGATCGGGGTGATCTATCCCGATGATGCTTTTGGCGGAGCGGTACTGCTGGGTCTCCAGAATGCATTGCAGAAAGAAGGCGCGGCACCCTTGGCAGTGGCGTCGTATCCTCGGCAAACCACGCAAGTGGGGGCGGCGATTGACAAAGTAAAAGCGGCGGGACCAGAGGCGGTGATCGTTGTGGGGCCCTCAAATACGGTCGCACCCATCGTCAAACAAGCCCACGCTCAGGGATGGAAGCCGCTTTTCGTGACGGTTTCGTTCGTGGGCACGGACGAGCTGATTCGGGACGCGGGCGGTGATGCGGAAGGCATGATTATCACCCAGGTTGTGCCCCCCTATTTTCTCACGGACCTCAAGACGGTGGCGCTCTACCGCCGCACGCTGGAGAAATATAAGCCGGGCGTTCGGCCGAACTTCGTGAGCCTCGAAGGATTCGTGGACGCGATGGTGATGGTAGAGGGCTTGAAGAAAGCCGGCAAGGGTCTGACGCGCGAGGGGCTGATCGATGCGATTGAGTCGCTACACGAGGTGGATATGGGACTCGGCCCGCAACTCAAGCTGAACTACTCGGCAAAATCTCACAAAGGATTTGACCATGTGATTCCAACGATTATCCGCGGTGGCCGGGCGGTGCCCTTCACTGACTGGTCGATCGCGGCGCAGGGACCGAGCTGAGGGTAGTCCGAAGAACCGGAAAAAGCTATTTTAGCGGACGGCCGATTCGGCTTGGTCGAAAGCGTGGTAGGAGGAGCGCACCAGCGGGCCGGCCTCGACGTGCTTGAAGCCCATCTTCTCGCCGATGCGCTTGTATTCGTCAAATTCGTTCGGGTGGACGAAGCGAATCACCGGCAAGTGGTCCCTTGTAGGCTGCAGATATTGGCCCAGCGTGAGGATGTCGGTGCCCTGCGCGGCGAGATCCTGCATCGTCGCCAGCACTTCATCTTTTTCCTCTCCTAGTCCTAGCATCATGCCCGTCTTGGTAGGGACGTCGGCGTGGGTCGCTTTGGCGCGCCGCAGGAGTTCTAGAGAACGCTCGTAGACGGCGCCTTTGCGCACCTGGCGGTACAAGCGCGGAACCGTTTCGGTGTTGTGATTCAAGATATCCGGCTTGACGGCAAGCACCTCATCGAGAGCGTTCCAATCGCCGCGAAAATCGGGGATCAGAACTTCCACTTTGCAGCCGGGAACACGTTTGCGAATCTCCTGAATCGTGCGGGCGAAGATGCGGGCGCCGCCGTCGGGCTGATCGTCGCGGTTGACGCTGGTGACCACGGCGTAGCGCAGACCCATCGAGGCAACGGCTTCGGCGACGCGTAGCGGTTCCTCTTCATCAGGGGGACCCACAGGTTTGCCGGAAGGTACCGCGCAAAAGCCGCAGGCGCGCGTGCAGATGTCGCCGAGGATCATGAAGGTAGCCGTGCCGTGTTCCCAGCATTCGCCCATGTTCGGGCAGCGCGCGGATTCACACACCGTATGGAGATCCAAGGTGCGCATGATGCGCTTCAGATCCTGGTAGCGTTCGCCGCTGAAGAATTTGACGCGGAGCCAATCTGGGCGCGGGTGGGCGCCGGGAGGTGAAACGCTGGCTGGGCCGGCATTCGAGATGATGTTAAAGGGCGAGGCCATGGGATGAGCCGGAAAACGCTATTTTACGCGCAAAGCCCGCAGGGCACAAACCACGCTTGCGCCGCGCAAGAAATACCACAACCTGCGAACTGGCAGACTAATTTAGCTGTGAAAGCATGCTTAAAGAGGATGCCGGGATGAACGGACGAAATCACGAAGTACGGTGACGTTAGGTCCATACGCGCCGATGCGACCGGCGTCCACGGGCAGACCGAGGCTTTCGGCTTGATCAAGATCAACGCCGGCGTCATCAAGCTCAGAAAGACTGAAACCCGCGGCGGGGAGCACTCGATTAAAACCGGAAGGGTACACGGGTCGCGGCGGGCGGTGACGTTGCCAGGGGCGGCGCGCCAGCTCGTAAAACTGTTCCCAATCCCGCTTGTGCCACGTGTTCATTGGACGCTTCAAATCTTCGCCCTCATTTGGATGCGGCCGGCCAAAATAAGGTTCCTGGAGAACCCGGCTTCCGCCGCTCATACGCTCCCAGGCTATCATCCGGCGCAAGCACCTTCTGATATACCGCAAGGCGGAATGAAGCCAAGAAATACCTCGCCTGGTGTTTCAAACACGTCAACCCGCGGAAGGTTGCGGTGCCTGGAGTGAGCGGAATCCGTTGCCAATGAGCGAAGACACGGACCGATGCAGATCAGTCGGCCGCCCACCGTTAATTGGCGGCGATGGTACACACAAGGACCAGGGTTATCCAGAAAAAATTCCGGAGGGCTGTGAATATCAGACACGCGCGGAGGAGCGGAGGAAAAATTTCCCGAGCGCGGAAGACATTTGTCGAAGCCTGATTCAATCTTGAAGGCGAATCTTACCAGCGATTGCCGCGATCACCCCGATCGCCGCGATCTCCGCCACGCCCGCCACCACGGCCACCGCGGTCCCCGCCCCGACCGCCACCGCCGCCCCCACCATACCCGCCGCGGCCACCGCCACCGCCGCCACGTTCGGTCTGCGGACGTGCTTCGTTGACCACCAAGTTCCGGCCGCCAAAATTCTGGCCATTGAGGTTAGCCACGGCGCGATCGGCCTCTTCATCGTTGGCAATTTCGATGAACGCAAAGCCCCGCGACTGCCCCGTGAATCGATCCCGAATCAGATTGATCGCGGACGGAGTCACCCCCATCTGGCCAAACCATTCCTGGAGCTGCTCTTCGGCAGCAGAGAACGGGAGATTACCGACGTAAAGCTTCTTCACCTGCAGACTCCTTCTGCCCGGAACCTAACCACGATTGCGGAGCGCACTGAGAAACCCGTACCGCCAAGGGGCAAACCGGAGGGCATGCCGCGCGGGCGGGGTGGTTCAGTGGTCCCGGAGATACTCTCGAAAATTGACTGTTTTTGCAACCATAAAAGGTGGGACGGGGGTGGTAAACGAAAGCAGATGGGGCCGCGAGTGGTGGAAAGGTGGTACGATGCGCGAACCAAGCCGTTCGAGCCGCGCCGTGATCACTCCTGGAACCATGATGAGATTTCCGCTCACGCTCCCGACGATTCTGGAGCGTGCAGGGAAAATTTATCCGCAGGTCGAAATTGTTTCGCGAAAACCCGATCTCTCGATTGGTCGCACGAGCTGCGCGGCCCTTCACAAACGCGCACGGAGGCTCGCCGCCTCCCTGAAGAATCTGGGGTTGCGAGACGGCGACCGGGTGGCCTCGCTGATGTGGAATCACGCGGGTCACCTGGAGGCGTTCTGGGGCGTGCCTTGCGCAGGTGGGATCCTGCACACATTGAACCTGCGGCTGCATCCGCACGAGATCGCCGCGATCGTGAATCATGCGAAGGACCGCTTTCTGCTGGTGGATGACGTGCTGCTCCCTACCTACCAGAAATTCGCGACGGAAGTAAATTTTGAGCGCGTCATCGTGGTGCCCTTTGAATTCGCGAGCGTTCCGGAAGGATTTTTGAATTACGAAGAGTTGCTTGCGGAAGCCGAGGGCGCTTTCGAGTATCCGGAGATCGACGAAAACCAGGGCGCGGCGATGTGCTTTACCTCGGGGACGACGGGCTGCTCCAAAGGAGTGATCTATTCGCATCGAGCGCTGGTGCTGCATTCCTTCGCCGTGGGACTTGATGAAGTTCTCGGGCTGAAGAACAAGGATGCAATTCTGCCGATGGTTCCGTTGTTTCACGCGAACGGCTGGGGAATTCCCTACGCCGCGCCAATGCTGGGCGCCAAACAGGTGATGCCAGGCCCGCACCTCGATGGCGAAAATCTGCTGAACCTGATGGAGCAAGAGAAGGTGAACAAAGCGTGCGGTGTGCCGACGATCTGGGCAGGCGTTTTGGCGGAACTGGAGAAGAATCCAGGGAGGTGGAAGCTAGCCGCTCCTATTCTGGGCGCGTGCGGCGGATCCGCGCCGCCCCTGGAATTGATCCGGCGGCTGGACCGGTTTGGAATCGAGATTCACCATTTGTGGGGAATGACGGAAACGACTCCGATTGGCACGGGAGGGTCGTTGAAAGGTCACATGCTCGATTGGCCGGAGGAGAAAAAATACGAAGTTCGTTCCAAGCAAGGCTGGCCGGCGCCGTTTGTGGAAGTGAGGATCGCGAAGGACGGAACGGTGGCTCCCTGGGATGGGCAGACTCCCGGAGAACTCGAGGTGCGTGGGCCGTGGGTTGCCGCGAGCTACTACGACGCGCCGGATCAGGCCGCGCGCTGGAGCGCAGACGGGTGGTTCCGGACGGGAGATATCGCGACGATTGATGAAGAGGGGTACCTGAAGCTGGTGGACCGCGCGAAAGACCTGGTGAAGTCGGGCGGTGAATGGATCAGCTCGGTGGATCTGGAGAACGCGCTGATGGGGCATCCGGCGGTGAAAGAGGCGTGCGTGATCGGCCTTCCACACCCAAAGTGGGCAGAACGCCCTCTGGCGGCGATCGTTCTGCGGGCGTATGCGACGGCGACAGAGCACGACTTGCGCGAGTTCCTGGCAAAGTCGTTCGCACGGTGGCAATTGCCGGACGCGTTCGTGTTTGTGGAATCCATTCCCCGTACTAGCGTCGGCAAGTTCAAGAAAACCGCGCTGCGCGAGCAATTCGCCGGGTGGAAATGGGAGGCTTGATTTTGTTCACCGAGGTCGCTGGGGGCCTCAGTTCCGATTCCGCGCAAGTAAATCGGAGCTTCTGAAATGCGGGATCGTTTTCGCGAAAACGCTCCGTCTGGAAGCTGTGAAGATATTGAATTGCAGTTTTTCCCGGGCGGCAAAAATGTCCAGAAGCTCTCCGAAAATCGCTGTACGCGGTTCTAATTGCGAGTGTTTGAGGACCTCTTGTGGGGCATTTCTCGGATCGACGTTTTTTCACACGTTCCTGTCCCCAGATTTCCCGGAAAGTATTGCCTCGACCGTCTGAGCCGGCAGCGGTTACCGGTAACGCGACCAGGACTTTAATTCGATTTCCGGTTTCTTCACGCGAAAACTGTGGGTACTGTGGGACTCTATTGGAAGGTTCTTCGTATATCGACCAACCGGGAAGGATTTACGATGACGTTTCTCTCGAATCCTCGTTTCCTTGCGGTCTATTCTGGTTTGCTGACGGTTGCCTTTACAGCGGTAGTCCTATTTGGCGTGTTTTCGCTGCGCAACCGAACATTTGGGACAGTCACAGCGCGTCGAATCAACATCGTTGAACCCGACGGGACGGTTCGGCTGACAATCTCAAACCGTGCAGACTTTCCGGGCGCATGGAATCGTGGCCAGGAATATCCTCGCCCAGACAGGCGAGACGCTGCGGGCATGTTATTTATGAGCGAGGAAGGAACAGAACAGGGCGGGTTCATATGGGGTGCCGGGCAACTGCCGGACGGCTCCATTCAGAATCATGTGCATCTCAGTTTTGACCAATATGAGGAGAACCAAATTTTTGCCATTGATGCAGGGCAGGAGGGTAAGGATAAGTTTTCTCGCATATCCATAGTGGACCAGGGGAACTACGCGATTGAGGAAAAGAGAAAAGCTAATGAAGCCATCGAAAAGCTGCCACCAAACGAGCAGGATGCAGCTTGGGAAAAGTTTTTCGCAACGCACCGAAGTGACGTCAAAAGGATGGAACTCGGACGTTCTCCCGACGGGTCAGTCGGGTTGGAACTCAGGGACCCCAACGGTAAGGTCCGAATCCTTTTATCGGTGCGGCCGAATGGGGAGCCCATTCTGCAGTTTCTGAGCGAGGACGGCAAGGTCGTGCGAGAACTAGTTGGTGCAGGGAAATAGATAATCCTGATTGGAATTCGGGGACACACGGAACGTTTCCGAATACTTTGTGATTCATAGGATGAAGGAAAGTGCAGGGACAGAAAGCGTTTCCTGAGGGGCAGAAGCCCAATATTCACTGGCGGTTTGATGTCGGAGCCCTTCGAAGCTCAGGGTGAACCAAAGCTCCGACCCCCTGAAAACATTTAAGAGATGGGTAGACGACTTCTAGTCTTCGGAGGTGGGGAGGGACTTGATGGCGGAGGAGAGTTCGAGGACCTCGATATGGGCGGGGCAGTCGTCCCAATTGTGGCGCCAGCAGACGATGACGTCACAGCCGGAGCGGGGATGCCCGTGTTCGCGGAAGTTGCGGCTCTCGAACTCGAATTCGATGTGGACGCGCTGCCATCGGCCGGGGCCGATCTGGCGGATGGCCTCGCAATCGGGGAAGCCGGATTGGATCGCTTCGATCAGGTAACCGAGTTCCTTGCAGACCATACCGAAGAGGGGGACGACGCCCTGCTCGTTGACCGGTTCGTGGCGCAGGCCACGGAAGTCCATGGGGTTGCCATAGGTTGGCCGATCTTCCAACGGCGGGTGCCGAAGTTTGTCCGGCAAGACGAAGGAAGCTGACTGCTGGATTGGGGCGTGATCCTCGTCTGGCAGAGGGCGTGGCGCGGGCCTTGGAACGGGCAGAAGGGCCAAGACGTCCGCCCATTCGGGTTTGTCCTGAGCGAAAATGCGAAAAAAATCCGGAAGGGTCGACCAGGGCCCGAAGCGCCTTTCCACGGTGCGAGGGTCATGTTTTCCCAGGCGGCGGTAGGCGCGACGCGCGGGAGGCTTGCGGGCGCGGCGAACGATGCGTCCCCAATCCTCCAGAAGGGCACGGTCTGCCAAGCGAACATTGAGGGTGTGAGGTTTGAGGCCGGCGGCGCGAACCGCCGCGCTCCAGCTGGGGAAGAATCGGGTGATGTAATACTCCGAGATTCCGGTGCGGGAGACGAATTCGGAGCGCGAGGGTGGATGGCCCGCTCCACGGGCGACAGCGACAAGAGTGCGAAGAAAATCGGCCTTGTCCGCCGGGGGAGGCAAAGGGGGTCGCAATTAATTACAATTATAGATAGTAAAATGGTAACATTCCGGGATTCTTTTGTCAATGAAAATTCGGGGAGACGTGCGAAAGCAGGCGTTCGAAACGGGAGATTCGAACAGCCCGACAAGCGATGGGGATTCCGTATTCCAGAACGCAGAGGCAAGAGCGCCAGGGCCACCGCCTGCTGACGGGGTCCCACAAAATAGGCAGATATGGAGAGGGCGAAGGAGCGGCGTCAGGCCGGCGCACTCCCTGAATCCGGCTTCTCCCCATTGCGCGAGATTCCGTGGTCAGGTGCGATAGCTGGCGTTGATGCGGACGTATTCCGCGGTGAAATCGCAGGTGTAATAGCTGGCAGAGGCGCGGCCGGCGTGCAAATCCACGATGATCTGGACATGCTTCTCGAGCAGCCGGTTGCTGGCGACGCGCTCGTTGAAATCGAGCGGCTGGCCGCGGCGCAACACCAGAATGCCCGCCATGTGGATGTCCACGAGATTGGGATCGAACTTCACACCGGAGCGACCGGCGGCGGCGAAGATGCGCCCCCAGTTGGGATCACCGCCGGCGAAGGCGGTTTTCACGAGCGGCGAGGTGGCGATGGTCTGGCCGATCTGCCGCGCGGCAGCTTCGGTTTTCGTGCCTTTCACGACAATTTCAATCACGCGTTGCGCGCCTTCGCCATCGGCCACGATCTGGAGGGCCAGCGAATGGCAGACGTCTTCGAGCGCATTTTTGAAGGCCCGATGCGCGGTGGTATCGGGCTTGATCGCGGGCGCGCCGGATTCTCCGTTCGCAAGGACGAGCAGGGTGTCGTTCGTGGAGGTGTCGCCGTCAATGCTGATGGAGTTGAAGGTGCGTTGCGTGACTTCTTTCAGCGTGCGCTGGAGCAGGGCCGGGGAAATGGCGGCATCGGTGACGACGAACGCCAGCGTGGTGGCCATGTTGGGATGGATCATGCCCGCGCCTTTGGCGCAGCCGACGAGGTGAACGCGCCTGCCCGCCATCTTGAAGGAGCCGGAGGCGGTCTTGGGCCGCGTGTCCGTGGTACAGATGGCGAGGGACATTTCCGCGAACGAGCGCGCCGACGGCCGGCGGTTCTGCGCGATTCCGGGGAGCGCGCGAAGGATTTTTTCAAGCGGCAGCGGCACGCCAATGACGCCGGTGGAACAGATCAGCACTTCGTGCGGCTGGCAGCGCAGGCGGCGCGCGGTTTCCTCGACGGTTTTGAGGGAGACGGCGTAACCCGCTTCACCGGTGGCGCAATTGGCATTGCCGGCGTTGACGATGACGGCGCGCATGCGGCCTTTTGACGCGCGCAGATTGGCCTTGGAAACAGTGACGGGAGCAGCGACGACGAGATTTCTGGTGAAGACGGCGGCGGCGGAAGCAGGAACATCGCTGGAGAGCAGGGCGAGATCCAGCGCGCCGGTCTTTTTCAGGCCGCACGCGGTGGCGGCAAAGCGAAAGCCGCGAGGCAGGGCCGCTTCGGAGAGGGCGTGATTCATGGAGTCCGGGTCCGCAAGCCGGGGGCGACGGTCACGGAAGGGACCTCCGATCCTCCGCGCGAAGATTTGCGGCTCGAAGTGTGAAGATGCTGGATGTAAGGCTCATGAGGGTTTCTCCATTCGATTGAGATATTGTTCGAGCTGCGCGATGGCGGCGCGAACAGAACTTTCGGAGGTGCCTCCGGGGACGGCCTTGGAGGCGATGGCGCTTTCGACGGAAGGGCCTGGCAGGAAATCGGCCTCGAAAAGCGGCGAAATCTTCCGAGCGTCCTCCAGAGAAAGCTGGGTCCAAGGCTTGCCTTGCTTCTCGGCTTCGCGGAGGAGCTGGCCAACAAGATCGTGGGCCTGGCGGAAGGGGACGTTCTTCAGGACAAGGTAATCCGCCGCGTCGGTGGCAAGAAGCGAAGGATTGGAGGCGGCGGCGCGAAGGCGATCTTCCCGGAACTTGGTGGCGGAGAGCGCACCAAGCGCAACCCAGAGCATGTCTTCGAGCTGGTCGTGCGCGGCGAAGAGGGCTTCCTTGTCTTCCTGGAGGTCGCGCTGGTAGCTGGTGGGCAGGCCTTTCAGTGTGGTGAACAGGCTGAACAGGGCGGCGGTGATTCTGCCGGTCTTGCCGCGGAGCAGTTCCCAGGAATCGGGATTTTTCTTCTGGGGCATCAGGCTGCTGCCGGTGGAATATTCGTCGGGGAGAATCACGTAGGAGAATTCCTGGGAGGCGAAGAGGACGAAGTCTTCGGCCAAGCGGGAAATGTGGGTGGCGACGCCGGAAAGAGCGAAGAGGTAGTCGAGCGCGAAATCACGGTCGCTAACGGCGTCGAGACTGTTAGGAGTGACTTTCGAGAAACCAAGATCGCGAGCAATGGCGTGGCGATCGATGGCGAAAGAGCAGCCGGCCAGAGCGCCGGCGCCCATGGGGCAAGCGTCGGCGGAGGCGGCCGCGTGGTGCAGGCGGGTGAGGTCGCGGGAAAACGCTTCGGCGTGGGCCATCAGAAAATGCGAGAGCAGGATGGGTTGGGCATGCTGCATGTGGGTCATGCCGGCCATGGGAGTTTTCAGATTGGCCTTGGCCTGGAGCAGGAATACATTTAAGAGGGCCTGGAGAGCCTTGCGAATGTCGGCCGCGGCATCGATGACGAAAAGGCGGAAATCGGTGGCGACGAGTTCATTGCGGCTGCGGCCGGTGTGGAGCTTCCAGCCGAGCGGGCCCAGCTCATCGACCAAAGCGTTTTCGACAAACTGGTGCACGTCTTCGGCGGTGGAGGATTCCACCCAGGGCTTGTCAGTTTGCGCGCGCGCGGCAAGTTTGTCGAGCGCCGCGAGCGTCTGGCGCACTTCCGCTTCGGAGAAAATGCCGACGCCTTGCAGCGCCCGGGCCCAGGCGCGATCCACGGCGATCTCGTAGGGAAGCAGGCGCCGATCGAACGGAAAGGAACGCTGGAACGCGTCGAAACGCGCGTCAGGCGCTCTTTCGAAGCGTCCTCCCCAGAGCCGGTCGTCTTTGCGTGTAGACATATTGTTCTTAGTTCTCGGTTTTAAGTTTTTAGTCAGGGGACACTGCGCTGCCCGCTAGTGCCAGGCCTCTCGATTTCCCGGATAAGGCAAAGGAGAATTCTCCGAGAGGCGTGACTAAGGACTTAAAACTTAGAACGTATGACTGCCTTTACGATTTGCTGCCTTCGGCCTTGGCTTTCGGTCGGACGGTCACCGGAAGCGCAAACAGGTTAATAAAGCCTTCGGCATCTTTGGGGTTGTAGCGGCCCATGGTGAAGCTGGCCAGGTCGGCGCGATAGAGCGAGTAAGGCGAGAGGCGCTTGGTGACGTTGAGGGTGCCTTTCCAGAGTTTCAGGCCCACGGAGCCAGTGACGCGCTGCTGGGCGGTGTTGAAGAAGGCGTCGAGGGCTTCGCGAAGCGGAGAGAACCACAGGCCGTAGTAGACGAGCTCGGCGTAGCGGACGGAAAGAGCCTGCTGGAAGTGGGCGGTTTCGCGGTCGACGGTGAGACGTTCGAGTTCCTGATGGGCGGTGACGAGCAAGGTGCCGCCGGGAGTCTCGTAGGCGCCGCGCGATTTCATGCCGACCAGACGGTTTTCGACGAGATCGGTGCGGCCGATGCCGTTTCGAGCGGCAATCTCATTGAGCGCGTTCAGCAAATCAATTGGAGCGAGCTTCTTTCCGTTGACAGAAACCGGCGTGCCAGATTCGAAGCCGATTTCGACTTCTTCAGGCTTCTCGGGCGCTTTCTCGGGGGAAACCACCCACTGCCACATGGCTTCACTGGGCGCGTTGGCGGGATCTTCGAGTTCGCCGCCTTCGTGGCTGAGGTGCCAGATATTGCGGTCGCGGCTGTAGATGTTCTTTTTGCTTTGTTCGACCTGGACGTTGTGCTTTTCGGCGTAGGCGATGGCGTCCTCGCGCGAGTCGATGTCCCATTCGCGCCACGGAGCGATGATCTGCACGTTCGGGGCGATGGCTTTATAGGCAAGCTCGAAGCGGACCTGGTCGTTGCCCTTGCCGGTGCAGCCGTGGGCAAGCCCGTCGGCGCCGAATTTCAATGCGAGTTCCGCCTGGCGCTTGGCGATTACGGGCCGGGCCATCGAAGTGCCGAGAAGATAGGTATGTTCATAGACCGCGCCGGCGCGCAGGGTGGGCCAGATGTAGTCGCGGATGAATTCCTCGCGAAGATCCTCGATGGAAGCGGAGGAAGCACCTGTCGCCAGGGCCTTCTTGTAGGCGGCTTGCAGGTCTTCCTGCTGGCCGACGTCGCCAATCATGGCGATCACTTCGCAGCCATAATTCTCGCGGAGCCAGGGGATGATGATGGAAGTATCCAGGCCCCCGGAATAGGCGAGCACGACTTTCTTCGGTTTGGGCACTTGCGAATTCACTCTTTGCATTCTCCTTGGTGGAAAACCACGATATCAGGTAAACAGCGCGTGCAGAATGGCCTTTTGCACGTACATACGATTTTCAGACTGCTGTAACACTACGGAATGGGGGCCGTCGAGAACTTCGTCGGTGACTTCCTGGCCGCGATGGGCCGGAAGGCAGTGCATGAATAGGGCATCGGGGCCAGCCTGCTCCATGAGCTTGCGATTCACCTGGTAGGGCTTGAAGATCTGGCGGCGCATTCTTTCCTCGGCCTCGAAGCCCATGCTGGTCCAGGCATCGGTATAGACGGCCTGGACGCCGTCGACGGCTTCCGTGGGGTCGGTGAAAAGTTCGATTTTGGCCTTGGTCTCCCGGGCGACGCGCTTGGCATCGGCAACGACGTCCGCAGCGGGGGCATAGCTGGCGGGTGTGGCGATGCGAAGATTGACGCCGAGGCGCGCGGCGAGAAAGAGCAGCGAGTGGCAAACGTTGTTGCCGTCGCCAACGTAGGCCAGCTTGAGTCCCTTGAGCGAGCCGAATTTTTCTTCCAGCGTGAAGTAATCGGCGAGGGCCTGGCAGGGATGAAACCTGTCGGAAAGCGCGTTGACGACGGGGATGGAGATGTTGGCGGCCATTTCGTCGAGGACGCGCTGTTCGTAGACGCGGGCGACGATGCCCTGGACCCAGCGCTCGAGATTGCGGGCGACGTCGGGGATGGACTCGCGTTCGCCGAGGCGCGCCTGGGTGTGGTCGAGGAAGACGACGAAGCCGCCCATGCTCTGGATGCCGACCTCGAAGGTGACGCGGGTGCGGAGCGAGGGCTTTTCAAAGATGAGGGCGATGTGCTTGCCTCGCAGCGTGGACTCATATTTGGCGGGGCGGGCCTTGATGTCGGCGGTGCGGCGCAGGAGGTCGCGGGCATCCGCGGGACTCCATTCGGCCCCGGTGAGGAGGTCCTTGGTGACAGCAACGGGCAAAGTGAGCGTAGTGGTCATCTGACTCTCCGAATTTTCCGGCGACTAGAGGGCAGCGCCGGCGAATTGGCCGGCGGAAATAGGTTCCCGTAAAACGCGGGTACCCGGAAGATCAGGAAGCGTGGCTTTGAGAGCGGCTGGAGCAAAACGGCTGGGAGACAAGGCGGCCGCGGCGGAATTTCCGCCGACGATGTGCACCTCGCTGACGCCGGCCTGCAGTGCGCGTTTGGCGGCTTCGAGCTTCAGGATCATGCCGCCAGATACGACGCGCGAATGGATCAGGCTATCGACCTCTTCGCAGGAAATGGCCGAGAGAACCTTTTCGCCATCCAGCACGCCGGCGACATCCGTGAGATAGATCAAATGGTCGGCTTCGATGAATTCGGCGCAGGCCGCGGCCATGTGGTCGGCATTGATATTGTAGAGTTCGTTGTCCGCGCCGAGGCCGAGGCAGGCGGCGACGGGAACGAGTTTGGCTTTCCACAGGGATTCGAGGAAGCGAACATTGACGCTGGTGAGGTAGCCAACGTAGCCGAGTCCGCCCTCCACGTCGTTGTGCACCAGCGGCGATGCGGAGAAGCACGCCGCGTCCGCCGCGCAGATGCCGACGGCGGACTGGCCCTCCGCGGTGATGGCGCCGGAAAGCTGCTTGTTGAGGAGGCCGGCGAAGACCATGACCGCCGCGTCCCGCGTTTCCTTGTCCGTGACGCGGAGGCCGCCGACAAATTTGCTCTCAATGCCCAGGCGCTTCAGGGTGTTGGTGAAAATGCGGCCGCCCCCGTGCACCACCAAAATTTCGTGCTTGCGCTGGGCCAGCGCGGCGACCTGTTTCGCCAGCGAACGAACCGTTGCCGCGTCCTCCAGCAAGGCGCCCGCGAATTTAACGACAATCCTCATACCAGCCCCATCCTTTCCTCGAGTCCGAGCGTGAGATTCAGATTTTGGACCGCCTGGCCCGCTGCGCCCTTGCCGAGATTGTCGAGGCAAGAAACCACGACCAGGCGTTTGCCGTCGGCATGCAGTGCGAAGCCGATATCGCAGAAGTTGGTTTTGACGATGTGCTGAACCTCCGGCAGAGTGCCCGGGGGATGCAGCCGGATCAGGGAGTGTCCGGCAAAGAATTTCCGGTAGAGCGCCTCGATCTCCTGCGGCGTATGGACGTCCACCAGAGTGACATAGATGGATGACAAGATGCCGCGGGGGATCGGAAGCAAATGGGTGGTGAAGACCACCTGCGATTCGGGAAGCCCGGTGTGCTCGAGGATCTCCGGTGTGTGGCGGTGCGCAAAGAGGTTGTAGGCGCGGAAGTTTCCTTCGAGTTCGACAAACTGAAGATCGCGGCGAGGATCTTTGCCGGCTCCGCTGGCGCCGGACTTGCAATCGCAGACCACCGTGTGGCCGCTAGCGAGAAGCCCTGCCTGTTGAAGGGGGCGCAGAGCGAGGATGACGCTGGTGGCGTAACAACCGGGATTGGCAATGAGCTTCGCGGCACGGATCTGGTCCGCATAGAGTTCCGGCAGACCATAAACCGCCTCGGAGAAGCGCGAGGCATGTGGCGTGGGCAGTTTGTACCAGGCAGCGAACGTTTCCGCGGAAGAGAAGCGGAACGCGCCGCTTAAATCGATGACGCGGAGGCCAGCGTCGAGAAGCTTTGGCGCGAGTTCCGCGGAAGCTTCGTGGGGAGTCGCGAGGATGGCGGTCCCGGCGTTGCCCTGGGCGATCGCATCCAAAGACAGCGGGCGGACGGGCGCCTCGCCCCAGCCGCGAAGCTGGGGAAACATCTGCGAAAGGCAGTGCGCGCCATTGGCATCGCGCACATAAAAAGTGGGTTTGGCGATACCGGGATGGCGGAGCAGGAGCGTGGCCAACTCAAACCCGGTATAGCCAGTGACACCAATGACGGCGATGCTGCGGGGATCTCTCATTTCACCTGGGCTTCGATTTTCTTCTGTAAGGAGTCGCGCGTTTTGCGGTTGGGGGTGATGATGAGTACGGTATCGTCTCCCGCGATGGTGCCGGCAATTTCCGGAAACTTGGCCGCGTCCACGGCGGCGGCGAGGGGCTGGGCTCCACTGGGCGGGGTCTTGAGCACCAGGAGATTTTCCGCAGGCCGAATGTCCAAGAGAAATTCGCGGAGCGCGCGCGTCAAAGGAGGCATCGCCGGAGTTTCCTCGGGAAGCGCCGAGCCGGTCTTGTAGCCTTCGGCGGTTTTGAAGAGCTTGAGCTCCTGGAGGTCGCGCGAGAGCGTGGCTTGAGTGACGCGCAGGCGCTGCTGGGCCAGACGGCGGCGCAGCGTTTCCTGGCTGCCGATGCGTTCGTTGGTGACGAGCCGCAGGATCTGCCCGTGCCGGTATGTTTTCGTCGCGCTCATGAGAATATACAATCTTCTGTATATTTATACAGCGGAGATACCGCACGCGTCAAACAATTTTCGAAAAAAAACGCGCTGACTTGCGCGCCGCAGCCACGAGCGAGGAAGAAAAGCCAGCCGGCTGGCCGCGGGGACAGGGTCTCCTCGGAATGGGGCAGCTACTTGATACGGCGCAACGCGCAGATGATTGCTGGATTTTCGGCTCCAAGAATGTTACGAATCAGCAATCAGGCTTTTTGAGCCATGAGCGACACTTGCCACATTGCCGGATGCAAACACGACGTACCCGCCGCCCTGGTGGAATTGAAACTCTGCATCCTGCACTTCACGCTTTCGCTGGAATCGAGTTGCGCGGAGATGCGCCGGGAGACTGCGCTGGGCAACACGCCGCAGGAACGACAGCGGGAGATCATGAAGTTCATCACCACCAACGGCGAATCGCTGGCGCGGGTAGCCACGAGCGGCCTGCATTTGACGGACGACCTGAAAGCCCGAGTGTTGAGCACCTTCTTGACGCTGATGAACCTGCGCGAGAATCTTGACCGGGCCTCCATGCGTACGCCGGCAGGCCGCACCGGAATCTTCCGCTAAGCCGTTTCAAGAACCAATATATTTGGCGTAGAACGAACGAGCGACCGAAGGGTCTTTTGTGCCCTTCAGGATGGCACGGCCATCGCTGAAGACCGTGAATTCGTAAGGGGGGACCTGGAAACGCAGCAGGAAACCGTTCTGGCGCACGCCCGGAAATGTCGGAGTCAGGCGTTGCTGCAAGGCGGGAAGATCGAGGGTCCGGCGCCGCTCGTGAATTTGCACGGAGTCTCGGCCACACAGGGTGATATGCGGCTGGGCATCTCCTTCGAGGTAGGGGTATTCGCCAAGGGCACAGGTGCGGCAACGGGGATTGCGGTCCGGCGTTAGGCTCTGCAGACGCCCGGTCCAAACGTCACAGGAAATCAGGCGGCCGTGAAGCGCGTTTTCATTGCCGGAGAGAAACTTCAAGGCCTCGGCGGCTTCAAGGGAGGCGATGAGGTTTACGATCGGCCCAAGCACGCCAATGGTGTCGCAAGTATCTTCCATGCCGCTTTCACCGGCGGAGTCCAATAGACAAGCGAGGCACGCGGTTTGTCGCGGCAAAAAGGTCATGGTGAGGCCGTAGCTGGAAACTGCCGCGGCGTAAATCCATGGGATGCCGGACTGAACGGCGTACTCGTTGATGAGGAAGCGGGTTTCGAAATTATCGGTGCCGTCGAGGATCAGAGGGAAACCCGAAAGCAGTTCGCGGGCGTTGCGAGAATTCAGGTCGGCGACGACTCCTTCGATCTGGAGATCGGAATTCAGGACGCGGAGCTTGCGTTCGGCGGCGATTGCTTTGGGGAGCGCCTCGCGGGCGTCGTTTTCGTCAAACAGGATCTGCCGCTGGAGATTGGAAGGCTCCACAAAATCGCGATCGAGGATGCGGAGCCGCCCTACTCCCGCGCGGACCAGCAGGTTGGCAACTGCCGCACCGATGGCGCCGCAGCCGACAATCACAGCGCTGGAGGCCAGCAAGCGTTCCTGGCCTTCGCGCCCGATGCCCGCAAACAACATTTGACGGGAGTACTTCTCGCTCGGTGGAGGAGTCACGTAGAATAGAATCCCAGCATTACAGAATCTTTTCCTCTTCATCATAGCGCCAAAGCGACCTGGGGAGGCAACGCGCCTGTGCTACCCTTCGTCTGAAGTGATGGAACGCATGAAATGGCGGTGGAGCAAGGGGTTACGAGCGATTACCCTCCTATGCGTGATGTTGGGAGGAGCGTGCGCGTTCGCCCGGCCAGGCGACAAATCGCAATCCGTTGACAATCTGATTTCGAAAAAGATCGCAGGCATTCGCGTGGTGACCGAGGGCGGGAAGGTTCTGATGGCGGAGCCGCAAGGCCTGGCAGCGCAAGCTGGTGAGCCGATGCGAGCCGACCAGGTCGCCTCCAGCATCCGCACGCTCTACAAACGGGGAGATTTTGCCGATATCCGCGCGGTCGCCTACCCGGAAGGCGAGGGTGTCCGGCTGGATTTTGTGGTTCGTGAAAATCTGTATTTCAGCCAGATCCTGATCAACGGACTGACGCCACCACCGACGGAAGCTTCCGCGGCCGCCTCCATGCAGCTCACGCTCGGGCAAACCTACACCGAACAAGAGGTCAAAGACGGCGTCCAACGCCTGCAGGACACACTGAAAGAAGAAGGACTGTATCGAGCGAAGATCAGCGTGCAAGAAGAGCCACATCCCGAGACGCATCAACTCGATTTGATCATCAACCTGGACCCCGGCCCACGCGTCCGCGCAGAGAAGATCAATTTGATCAACAACACGGAGTACCGCGATGCGGAAATTCTGGCGCGATTCAAGCTGCGGCCAGGAAGCGAACTGACCATCGCGCGCGTGCAATCTGGCCTGGACCGCATTCGAAAATTCCTGGAAAAGACCGGGCACCTGAGCGCCGGCGTTTCCGTGCGAAGGGGCGATTACGATGCGGCGGACAATTCGCTGCCGCTCGTGCTGGAAGTCACCGAAGGTCCGCGGGTGCAGATGGCGGTCACGGGAGCCAAGTTCTCGCAAGGGGAGCTGAAGAAGCTCATTCCGGTTTACCAGGAAGGATCCGTGGATACGGACCTGCTGGAAGAGGGGAAACGAAACATTCGTGAACGTCTGGAACGCGATGGGTACTTCGACGCGAAGGTGGATTATTCCGTGGTCTCGCACGAAGTGCAGGGCAGCAAATCGGGATGGAAGGGCTCCGAGGAGTTGATTACGTACACCGTCCAGCGAGGCACGAGGCACGAGCTGACGGAAATTGAATTTAGCGGGAACCACTATTTCAGCACGGATCTGCTGCGGAGCCGGCTGACCATCACCACAACCAGCCTGTTCACGCGGCCCAAGTTCAGCCGGCGGCTAATGGAGGCCGACGCGTCGTCCATGAAGAACCTGTACATCTCGAACGGGTTTCTTTCGGCGAAAGTAGACGCGGAGGTGTCCGAGGAAAATAAGGGGAAGAAGGGCGACCTGGTCGTACATTTCAACATCGAGGAAGGGAAGCAGACGCTGGTTTCGGGTCTTCAGGTGGAAGGGGTCCATGTAGTGCCGGAAGAAGAGATTCGCGGAGTTCTCGGGTCGCTTCCCGGACAGCCGTTTTCGGATATCAACGTAGCCAGCGACCGGGACAACGTCCTGGCTCTCTACTACAACCAGGGTTTTCCGAACGCGACTTTTTCTTATACGGCGGAGCCCGACGATTCTCCCCAAACGAAGGAAAGGGTTGCGAAATTCAACGCCGCAGCGGAAAAGCTGACGGGAGAAAGACGGCAGTTTGCGATCCAACGGGCGGAGCCGGTAAAGCTGATTTATAAGATTGACGAAGGCCAGCAGATTCTGGTGCATAGCGTGTTTCTGACCGGTTACAACCACACCCGCCCGAGGGTCATTCGCCGCGAAGTGAAAGTAAAGCCGGGGGGACCACTGCGCGAAGGCGACGTGGTGGAGTCCCAACAGAAACTGTATAACCTGGGAATTTTCAATCGCGTGACGATTGAGCCACAGAATGCGAACGGAAGCGACCCGGAAAAAGATATTGTGGTCCTGGTGGAGGAAGCCAAGCGCTACACCATCGCTTACGGAGGCGGCTTCGAAGTGCAGCGCCTGGCGAGCACCACGGATCCGACGGGCGGAGAAATCCAGGCGGCGCCACGGGGAATCATCGAAGTATCCAAAGAAAATGTGACGGGGCGGGCTGATTCGCTCTCGCTGAAAATTCGGGGCAGCACCATCCAGGGGCGCGCGCTGCTGGCGTACACGGCGCCAAACACATTCAACAATTCGAAGTTGAGCTCGCAGGCCACGGCGTACGTGGAAAAGACGCAGGACATCAACACGTTCGGACAGACGCGGTATGAAGGCAACTTGCAGCTGACCGACCAGGTCACGCCGCGAACATCGTTCTTGTTGCGGTACGCGTTTCGAAAAGTGGCGGTAAGCAACCTGAACATTCCGGCGGAAGAAGTGCCGCTGTTCAATCAGCCGACGCTGGTTTCGCAATTCGGGTTCACCTACTTCCGGGATACTCGCGATAATCCGGCCGACGCCACGAAGGGATCCTCGACCAGCGCGGATATCAGCCTGGCGGCCACTTCCATCGGCTCCAGTGCCAGCTTCATGCACTACTTTTTTCAGAATTCCAGCTACACGCGGATCTCGAGGAACTGGAACTTCGCGCGCTCGCTGCGGGTGGGAATTTTGCAACCGTTCGGGGACACGGTCTCACTGACTTTTCCGGCGCCGACGCAGCCTCCCTTGCCGCTGGTGATACCACTACCGGAAAGATTGTTTGCTGGCGGCGGCACCTCGCTTCGAGGCTTTGCTCTGAACCAGGCGGGGCCTCGTGACGCGCTTTCCGGCTTTCCGGTGGGCGGGCAAGCGCTGCTGATTTTGAACCAGGAGATTCGGTTTCCCTTGAAACTGCCGTTCGTCGGAACAAAGCTAGGAGGCGCGTTGTTCTATGACGGAGGCAATGTCTACAGCCGCGCCAGCCGAATTACGCTGCGCTGGTCTCCGCCGAAACCCGTGTTTGTACCGGCGTATCCGGGCCAGCCGCCCGGGCCCTTCAATCCGACGCGGTGCGTGGCCAACTGCACCAACGAATTGAATTATTTTTCCAACACGGTTGGGTTCGGCCTGCGCTATGCGACGCCCATCGGCCCGATTCGCGTGGATTTGGGGTATCAACTGAATCCCGCAGAATTTGTGATTCCCTGCCAGAACAGCACGCCATTTTGCCAGGAAGGGACCCACCTGCAGCGATTCCAGATCTTTTTCAACCTGGGTTCCAGTTTCTGATGCGGAATCTTGCAAGAACGGCGGCAGTCCTGGCGGCGATGATTATCGCGGCAGGTGGGGCCGTCGGCCAGGAAGTGGTCGACCGGATCGTCGTCAAGATCGAGTCGGACATCATCCTGATGAGCGACGTGCAGCGCCTTGCCCGGTACCAGATATTCCTCGACGGGAAGGCGCAAAAAGATTCGGAAATCCTCGACCGGTTGATCGACCAATGGATAGTGCGCAATGAGGCGCAAGTTGCGCGGTTCCCGCAGCCTTCCGAGGACGACGTAGACCGGAGCATCCAGCGCCTGAAGCGCTCGTTTTCGTCACCGGAAGAGTATGAGGCGCGCAAAACGCAAAGCGGACTAACGGATGAGCAGATCCGCGAGTTGGTGAAATCGCAACTTTACCTCAGCAACTACCTGGACAGCCGTTTCCGGCCAGTCATCCAAATTCAGGAAAAGGCCATCGAAGATTTTTATGACAATCGCGTGGTGCCACGCGCTAAGTCCCGCGGGCAGACCCCGCCGACTCTGGAGAACGCGCGCGATTTCATTCAGGAGGCCCTGGTCCAAAGGGCAATTAACGAGCAGGCGGACAAGTGGCTAAAGGAGAGCCGGAGCCGCGTCAGAATCGAGATATTGTTGAACGAGAAGGCTCAATGACAAAGGAGTCCCGCTGGCGGAAGATTCTGTGGGTGGAGCACGCCCTGTGGATATTAGGCGTGTGGACACTCGCGGCCGTCGCTGCCGCAGTGATCGCACTGGGCAGCGGGCTGGCGAATCCACTTTTGCGTCATTTGCTGGTTCAGCGTCTCCAAAAACTGACTGGGGCGCGAGTGGAGATTCGCACCGTTTCGGTCGGCTGGTTTTCGCTTACGGCAACGGTGAACGGCCTGGTAATTCATGGCGAAGAACCGCTGGGGACGGAGCCGCTTTGCTCGGTGGAACAAGCCAAGGTGGGCCTTAGAATCGATTCGTTCTGGGGCCGCCGGGTTTCACTGAACGAACTCACGCTGCTGCAACCGCGCATGCACCTGCTGGTGGGAAAAGACGGCAGCAACAATTTGCCGACGATCCAACGAACTGCCTCCAAAGAACCGATTCAAAAAACCCTCCTGAATCTGCACGTGCGGCACGTGGAGATTACGGACGGATGGTTCCTCTACAACAACCTGAAGAAACTGGTTGCCGTGGAAGGCGGGGATTTCCGACTGAACATTACGGGAAGCGCCGATCCCGCGAAGCCCCTGTACGTTGGAGAGCTGGTGTGGAATTCCATCGAATTGGCGCGTCGCCGCGATGTTCCCGTGCCCGCGAACCTTTCGGCAAAGTTTTCACTGAGTTCGGAAGGATTCACGGTCGAGCAGGCGATTTTGGACGCAGGACGTTCGCACGTGGACCTGCAGGCAAGCACCAAGAACCTGGAATCGCCGGATTGGACCTATCGCTACCGCGGTTGGCTCGACCTTTTGGATCTCCGCGAAGCATATCGCACGCCGGAAATCCCGCTGGGAAGAATCGAGTTGAGGGGTGAGGGGGCGTTGACGGCCGCCGGAATCAGCGGGAAAGGCACCTATGCGGGCGACAACATCACGCTGGGCTTCCAGGACTTCCACTCGGCCAACCTCTCGAGCCGCTCCAGCTACCTTTTAGATCCGGATGGAGTGGTCCTGCCGGATTTTGCGGCGTACGCACTAGGTGGCAGCGTGAAGGGCCGCATCACGATGCAGTTTAGCGGACTGAAATTTCGAGCGGAGACCAAGATTCAGGGCGTGCGGCTTTCCGAGGTAACGCCAGCCATCGACCATGCCGGTTTTCCGATCGACAGCCTACATTGGGATTCGATCATTACAGCGGATACCGTGGAAACGTGGCATGACAACTTTCGAGAGTTCGACATTTCCGCACACATGCATTGGGACGAGCCGGAGGAACCCGCACCAGGTCACATACCCGTGAACAGCGATGCAGTCCTACGCTACCGGTACGGACCGGATACGTTGCAACTGGACCAGTTCACCTTCGAAACGCCAACTTCGCGCGGCAGTTTCTCCGGTCTGCTCCATCCGAAGCAGACTTCGCTGGAGGTACGGTTGGAGATTGGGTCCCTGGCCGCCTGGGACGATTTCATACACGCTATCGCCGGCGACAAGCCGGGCACGCCGGACGCAAAAACCGTCATTGATGGTTCCGTGATGTGGACCGGGAAGATCACCGGGCCGGCGGACGGTCCGACGTTCGCCGGGCACCTGCAAGCCGAACGCGCGCGGTACGACAACTTCTCGCTGGATTCGCTCAGCGGGGATTTGACGTATTCGCCGGAGCAACTGGCGATCGCGCGAGGGCGCGCGAAGAGCGGGGCGATGGAGGCCGGCGTAGACGGCCAGTTGCAACTGACGGATTGGGAGTTTCGTCCGGAGAACGAATGGGAAGGCGAACTGGATCTGGAAAAAGTGCCGTTGCAGTCTTTGGAGCAACTCGCCGGCTGGAAATATCCGGTGGAAGGGCTGCTGACAGGACAATTTCACGGGAGAGGAACGCGAGCGGAGCCATCGCTGACCGGCCTGGTGGATCTGGCGGAGGCCAACGTGTACACGGTTCCGTTCAACCGGCTTCGGGGACAGCTTACCGTGTTGCCGGACGAGGTGCACTTATCGAATGCGGAGCTGCGCTTTTTCGCGCCTGGTACGGAAAAGACGGGCGGGGCAGGCATTGTCACGGGCTCGGTGGGCTACCGCTACGCGGATCAGGCGCTCTCGCTTGATCTGGTTGGAGCCTCGCTGCCGCTGGCGAACTTCCGGCGAGTGAAGGCATCCGGGCTGCCCGTGGACGGGCAACTGTCGTTTCACCTGAAATCCAGCGGACCGATTCGCGCTCCAATCTCCGAAGGGTCCTTCCGGGTGGTGGATTTTCAGGTGGGTTCGGAAGTGATTGGGAGCTTTGAGGCCAACCTGCAATCAGATGGATCGGTGATGCAATTCAAGCTCGGGTCAGCGATGAGCGAGGGCGCCATCGGCGGGGGCGTCCGTCTGGGGCTGGCCGATCCGCTGCCGCTCGACGGCAAAATACAGATTCGCAACATCAATCTTGATCCCTACCTACTCTCGGCTCTGCACTTGGAGAAATTTTCGGGCCATGGCGTCGCCGACGGTGAGATCACCTTTCAAGGGGAACTGCGAAATCCGGAAACGATCACGGTGGACGGAAACTTTTCGCGGCTGGCGATCAACTACGGCGGTGTGCAGCTGGAAAATCAGGGGCCCATCCATCTGACTTCCACCCGGGATAGTCTGAAAATCGTGAGCATGTCGCTGAAAGGCACGGACACGAACGCGGAGATGACCGGATCTGTGCAATTTACGGGCCGGCGAACGGTGTCCATGAAACTGAATGGGTCGGTGGACCTGCGGCTCCTCAGTGGCTACATTCCGGATGTTGGCGTGGCAGGGCACGCGGACATGAACGCGTCGTTTGAAGGCACGCTGGACCGGCCGCGGATCATCGGGCGCGTGAAGTTGAGCAATGCATCCTTGCGTTCCTCGGATTTTCCGACCGGGCTCAGCAATGTGAAAGGCGATCTGGTTTTCGACGCCAACCGGCTGTTCTTTGACAACGTAACGGGCGAAGCTGGAGGCGGAGTTATCACGCTCTCCGGAACCGCCAACTATTCGGACAAGCCCTTGCGGTTCGAACTGACGGCCAAGACGGATCGGATTCGCATCCGGTATCCGGAGGGAATGAGTTGGCTCCTGGCGGGCTCACTGCGTCTTTCCGGCACGCCGGATGGCGGTTTGCTTTCGGGCAAGGTTGTAGTTCAGCGGGTGAACCTGACGGAGGGCATCGAAGCAGTCGGCTCGTTAACGGCCAGCTCGAATACGCCCACAACTTCCAGTTTTCTTCGGAATTTGCAGCTCGACGTGGAGGGAAGTTCGACGCCCGACGCGCGACTGGAATGGCCGGGTGCGCACCTGGAAGCGGAGTCCAACTTACGTGTTCGGGGGACCGCGGATCACCCCATTCTTCTAGGGCATATCCACGTGCTTTCCGGAGACCTCTATTTCCGGGACAACCACTACAAGGTGGGCCGCGGCGATTTGAATTTTGCCAACCCATTCCGGATTGACCCAGTGATCAATTTCGAAGCCTCGACCACCATTCAGCAATACGAAATCACGCTGAACTTCTCCGGACAAGCGAGCAAGATGAGTCTTTCCTACCGTTCCGATCCGCCGTTGCCCGGGAACGACATCATCACGCTGCTGGCACTCGGACAGACAAGTTCCGAATCTACGATGCGGGCCGGCGCCACGGGACAGAGTGGCGCGGCGGGAAACGCCGGCGCCACCGCCCTGCTTTCGGAAGCGATCTCGAGCCAGTTGGGCGGGCGCGTGGAACGCCTGTTCGGAATCACGAGATTTCGCGTCGATCCAGGACTTGCGGGAGCGGCCAGCACAGGCTCCGGGCAAAACGTTGCAGCGCGCGTGACCGTCGAGCAGCAGGTGACGCGCAATTTAACCGTGACCTACGTGTCCAACGTGAGTTCGACGCAGCAACAGGTGATTCAAGTGGAATACAACGTGACGAGAAACATCTCGATCGTGGCGCTGCGCGATCAGAACGGCACATTCGGCATGGACATCAAGATCAAGAAGCGGTTTCCCTAAGCAGGCCAGCGAGTCCTTCGCAAGGGCGGGCTATTGCGGATCCTGTTGTTGCGCGGATTGTGAGGCAGGATCCTGTAGCGGCGCGCGGCGTTGCTGGAAGCGGCGTCCCTGGCCGGCCAGCCGGGCGTTCTGCCCGACCGCCGGATAGACTTCCTTGGCTTGCATCAGCGCTTCCTTGACGGCCTTACCAGAAGTTTCGTGGACAGCTTCTTGCAACTCTCGCGCAATCTTGGGAGCTTCCCCTGCGACTTTCTGGCCTAGCGGCGAGCCATAGAACTGGAGCAGACCTTTGATCTCGTCATCGGTGTAGTGCTTGTCGTAGGCGGAGACCAGTTGCGCAGTGACCGCGTCCACATCGAATTTCTTCTCGTAACTGCTGATTACCGCGTTCACGAAAGCCTGGCCCTGCTGATTGTCCGGGACGGTCTGCAAGAACTTTTCGCGGTATTGCTCGGCGGAATGGGTCATTGAGTCCTGAACCATGTCGCGCGCGCCGACGAGTTCGAGCAGCGCGCGGATATCGGCTTCTTTCGCCGGATCGATCGCCGGAATGGAGGAAGACGCGGCCGGGACGCCGGAAATATTTTGAGGAGCCGCTTGCACTCCCGCCACGGTGCCGCCCTGAATGGCAACCAGGAACGTTCCGATGTAGATGACGATCAGTGCAATGGCCGCTTTCATGACAACCTCCCTGCGGGATGCCGGGCGCGCCGCGATTAGCCGGAATCCATACTGCAGGTACGAGTTTAGGGAGTCCGGAGAGGCCAGGCTGCTGCTCGAAGGTGCAGAATTGCTTCGTCGGTCACTGGCCCGGCGGGCAGGGGGAGCGCGGAGAGGAAGGGGCACGGGCGGAGTGCCGGGCCTGTGCTTTACGTCATAAAGTACTTGACATCGTTTGCGCTTTTGCTTACCGTACCTCTGTGCCGTTGCCGCGCCCCAATCGAGCCTCCTTGCCCGAGCCCATTCCCATTGATGCTCGCGCCGCCGATCATCTTCGTTACATTCGCGAAACCATGGAAAGCGCCGCCGAGTTCACGGCGGTTCCCGGATGGGGAGGCGTCGCCATGGGCGTTACAGCCATGGCTTCGGCGTTTGTGGCTTCGCGGCAGGCGTTTCCGAGTGGCTGGCTCACCGTTTGGCTTGCGGAAGCCTTCGTGGCGGTAGCGATTGCTGCTCCGGCTGCGGCGACCAAGGCAAGGCGGGCGAATTCGTCCATTTTTCGCGGCCCGGGCCGCAAGTTTGTCCTGAGCTTTGCACCTCCGATTATCGTTGGCGGGCTTTTAACCCTAGTCTTGTTCAAACTCGGCGTGACGGCGGTTCTGCCGGGCGTGTGGCTGCTGCTCTATGGCACCGCAATTGTGACCGGCGGAGCGTTTTCGGTCCGCGCGGTGCCGATCATGGGGCTCTGCCTGATGGGGCTGGGCGGCGCGGCTTTGTTTGCACCTGCCGCGTGGGGAAATCTGTTCATGGCCGGGGGATTCGGTCTGGTGCAGATTCTTTTTGGAATCTGGATTGCAATCAAGTATGGAGGGTAGACGGAGCATTCCGTCGCCGAAAGGAAAGCATGGCCAAGTCGTCCACAGTCCGGCAGGAGCGCACGCAGCGAGAAGACGCGCCGGGCGCGGTCCGGCATTCTAATGCGCAGCCGGTGCCGGCTTCGCTCGACCGGCTGATTCATGAACGGATACGTCTCGGGATTGTCAGCGCGCTGGCGGTGAACCGCACGCTGACGTTCAACGAATTAAAAGCGCTGCTGAAGACCACGGATGGAAATTTGAGCGTGCATGCGCGGAAGCTCGAGGAAGCGAACTATATTGTCTGCACCAAGTCGTTCGACGGGCGATTGCCGAAGACGGAGTACCGACTGGCGCCGGCGGGCCGCAAGGCGCTGGAGCGTTACCTGGATCACATGGAGGCGCTGATTCGCGCGACGCGCGAGGGGTAAAAAATTTCGCTTGTTACTTTGCAATATAAAGTACATTGTCTGACTCCGCGGCGGAGAAAGAACCATGCTCATGCACAATCAACTTCTTCCCAGGACGATTCCCGAGCGCCAGCCGGCGCTGCCGGCAACCACCGTGCAACTTCATGTGGCGATTATTTGCGACGGCAACGGCCGATGGGCCACTTCGCGCTTGCTTCCGCGTTCCGCCGGGCACCGCGCAGGGGCCGACGCGGCCCGCAGCATCATTCGCTGCGCGCCGCATCTAGGGATTCACACGCTGACGCTGTTCGCACTGTCGTCGGCGAACTGGAAGCGTCCGCCGTCCGAAATCGCGGGCATCCTCCAGATCCTTAGAGAGTATCTGGACGCGGAAACTTCCCATTGCCTTGACGAAGGTATTCGCCTGAACGTGATCGGGCGCCGCGACCGGTTGCCTGCGCCACTGCGGGAAGCGATCAGCGATTCCGAAGCGCTTACAGCCAAGGGGAATCGGCTGCACCTCCGGCTGGCCGTGGATTATTCCGCGCGGCATTCGCTGTTTCAGGCAGCGAGCAAGTTTTACAAGGTGACGGATCTGTCGGCGGAGGCGTTTGGCGAGGTGTTATCCGAAGTGCAACGCGGAGGTTCCACGGAGGTGGACGTGCTGATTCGCACGGGAGGCGAGCAGCGCCTATCGGACTTTCTCCTCTGGGAGTGCGCATTCGCGGAGTTTTTCTTCCTTGCGAAGCGCTGGCCGGATTTCGTGCCAATGGACTTACGGGATATCCTGCGGGAATACGAGCGGCGCGATCGCACGCGCGGTGGGTTGCCCCGCGACGCGGAAGTTTGAATCTACTGCCAGGCCCAGCCCCAGCCCGAATGGAAGCGGTGCATGTTTTTCGCCTGCCGCGGTTTGCCGTAGCCTTCATAACTGATTGAAAGAAGGATACGTAGGAGGATCTGGCGGATTTCGCCGGCGCCCAGACCTTTGCGCCTGTTGCGTCGTCTATTCCCTAGGAGAGAGTGATGGGATCCGTGGGACTTACCCTGCCTTGGGAGCATAGAATCACCGGGGCGGTGCGCACCGGGGAGCGGCGAGTGGAAACTTCCGAAGGGCGAACGGGGACGGGAGTGGTGAGCCTCGAGCGGTCGCAGGACGCCGACGTCGCGGCAGCTTGTCTGAAGGGAGACCTGCGAGGTTACGAGGAACTGCATCGCTGGCAAGGCCGGCGCATGAAAAATCTGGCACGGAATCTGCTAGGGTCGCAGACCGACGCGGAAGACGCCGTCCAGGAGACGTTTCTAAAAATCCAGCGGAGCATCGCGAGTTTTCGCGGACAATCGTCCTTCGTGACCTGGACGTTTCGGATCCTGGTGAACACCTGCCACGATCTGCGACGGGCGCGACTTCGGCGGAAGGATCAGACCAGCGAGGATGTTGCCTCGCTGATCCCGGCGGACATGCCACGCGCGGCGGTCGCGCATCCTTCGTTGCGGATGGCCCTGGAACGGGCACTGGCGCAGTTGACGGTACATCAGCGCGAGGTTTTTCTGCTGTATGAGGTCCAGGGCTTCCGACACGCGGAGATCGCGGGGATGCTGGAAATTTCCGAGACCGCTTCCAAGAATACACTGTTTCAAGCGAAGAAGAATCTGCGCGCGCTTCTGGAACCCCCGAGAAGCGCCGGGGCAGGAGGCGCACAATGAACGTTGCTTGTGAGGATCGCGAGCGAATCTTTCTGGACGGAACCGCGGAAGAATGGGCCGCACTGGAGCTACACGCCGCCGCCTGTGCTGCTTGCGCGGAAGAGCTACGGACTTGGAAGGAACTGAGCACCACCGCCGCTGAGTTGCGCGCGGAGGAGGACTCCCCGGCCTTGTGGACGCGCATCGAAGCCGCGCTTCGGGAACAACGGAGCGCCGCGGCAGAGAGGAATTTCTGGTGGCGTCTCGAGTTCCGGCCGCACCTTTTCCATGCCTGGCAAATGGCGCTGGTTGGCGCGATGGTCGTGGTGCTGGGAGTTTCCGGCGGTTATGTTTACACGCACCGTGGCAGCGTTCCTGCGGAGGAGGGCAGCACGCTCCTGAAGACGCGTGCGCTTGCGGAAGTGGAACGGACCGAACACGAATACATGACCGCGATTGACCAGTTGGCGGCGGAGGCTGGGCCGCAATTGAACCAACCGACGGCGCTGATGGCCAACTACCGGGAGAAGTTGCTCGTTTTGGACAGTGCCATCGCCGAGTTGCGAACGCAGGCCGGAGTGAATCCCTCGAACGCGCACCTGCGATACCAGCTCCTGGCGATGTATCAGGAAAAGCAGGAAACGCTGCAGGATATTCTGGAGATGAAACGATGAGAAGCGCCCGCCTGGGCAGTGCATTTGTTCGAGGGGCCGCAGCTACGCTGTTGGCCGGCGCGATCCTTCTTCCCGCGGAGGCCGCGCACTTTGGGCAGGAGACGGCCAGCAAGGAGTTTCAGAAGACCATTCCCCTGGCGGCCGGGCAAACGCTGAGCATCGAAAGCAAATTCGGACAGATCCGCATTCATGGTGGAAACTCGCGGGAAGCGACCATTTCGGCAACGATCCGGGCGCAGGCAGGTTCGCAGTCGGAAGCGGAAAAGTTCGCTGACTCCGTGCGCATTGATGTGCAGCAGGATTCCCATGGGGTGAGCGTTCACACGATCGTGCCTTCCGAGAGCCCGCTGGTATTTCGGATCGGGCATAAGAACTCCTACTCTGTGGATTACGACATCGCGGTTCCCGAAGACGCCAAGCTGTGGGTGAAGAATGCGTTCGGAGACGTAGAGGTGCGAGGGGTCAACGGCTGGAGCGACCTGGAGACGAACCACGGCCAAATGACGGTGGGGGACGGCGGCTCGGCGAGAGTCACCAACGCCTTCGGAACCATTGAAGCGGAAAATCTCCAAGGAGACGTCACGGTCACCAACAACAACGGCACGGTCACGGTATCCGCGGTGAAAGGGGCGCTCGATCTCCGGGACCGCTTCGGGTCCATCTCTGTGCGAAATGTGCAGGGGAATACGACGATCTCCGGGGGAAACGGTCCGGTGGAACTCATGGATGCCGGCAATTCGAAGATCAGCAATTCGTTCGGGTCGGTGAAAGTGCGCAATATTCACGGAACCCTTTCCGTCACGAATAACAACGGTGTGATTGACGCGAACACCGTAAGCGGCTCGGCCGATCTCAGCGGAAGCTTTGGTTCCATCACGTTTTCCAACATGAACGGTCCGGTGAAATGCACCGCATCCAACGGAAGGGTTACCGGCGGACCGGCTGGAGACGAAGTCTATGTGCGGACGACGTTCGGGGACGTATCGCTGCAGCAGATCAACGGGGGGGTGCAAGTGGAAGACTCCAACGGCGGGATCTCGGTGCAAGAGGTCCGGGGGAAGAGTACGCTGAACACTTCGTTTGGAGCGATCGAGGCCCGCGGCTTGCGGAAGGGCGTGCGTGCTACGACGGGCAACGGGCGCATTGAGTTGATAGACATCGGCGGCGACACGTATGCGAAGACCAGCTTTGGGGGAGTCAACGTCCAGCGCGTGGACGGCAATCTGACGATCGAGAACTCGAACGGACAAGTGACGGCCAGCTCGGTGAAAGGGGATGCGAGCGCGCACACAAGTTTCGGGGCGGTAACGCTGGACGATGTCGCCGGCAACATCACGGTGGACAATCAGAACGGCGCCGTGATGCTCAGCGCGGCCCGGAGCTCTTCGGCTTGCAAGAACATCATGGCGAAGACTTCATTCGCGCCGATCCAGGTCCGGTTGCCGGAAGGAGCGGGCTACAATCTGAACGCGCATACTTCCTTCGGGCGCATCAGCACGGATTTGCCCGTGACGACAACGGGTCAGCTCGGCAGGGATTCGCTGAACGGGAAAATCGGGAACGGCGGGTGCACGCTTTCACTGACGAACAGCAACGGCAGCATCGAAATTCTGAAGCTGAACAAATAGCCGCAGCGCGAAGAGCTAGGACGCGCGGCCCCGTTGGCGAACCATAGCGAAGGCGCGGCGGAGCACGCGCATGGCGGTAGGCGTAAGATGAAATTGTTCTAATTGGTTTTCGGCGGCGTAGGCGACGTCAGTAACATCGCTCCCGGCGCGAGCTTCGCCGCGGACGCGCTCGCACAGGTAGTCCACAATCACGAAGTGATACTTCGGGCGTGGCGGGAGCGGATTGTCGCTTTGCTCCGGTTCGAAGAAAATGCGGTCAAACACTTCGATGATGTCGAGGACGTTCACTTCCAGGCCGGTCTCTTCCAGGAGTTCGCGGGCCACGCCCGACTCCAAGGATTCGCCAAGTTCAAGAGTCCCTCCCGGAATGGACCACTGCCCGAGCAAGGGTTCTGTACCTCGCTTGATCAGCAGTGCGCGGCCGTTCTCAATCAAGACTCCGCCGACGCCCACGACGGGACGGTCGGGATACTCTCTTGCCATGGCCAGTTATTCTTTCATCCGAGTTGTTGGGTTACACTGAATTGCTGGTGAACGGGTCATGAAGCGGGACTCGCGCCGGGTATATAATACGCCGGTTGGGCGTATCCGGGGTTTGCCGCTTCGCCGGCTGAAAATCAAATCGGAGGATGGACACGTGCTCCGCTGTCCTGAGTGTTCCGCTGAAATCGACGTGGACGAAGACGAAGTGGAAGAGGGAGAAATCTTGAGTTGTCCGGAGTGCGAGTGCGAGCTGGAAGTTTCGCAAACGCATCCGGTGGCGCTTAACCCCATTTCCGACGACGTCGAAGAAGAAGAGGACGAGGAAGACGCCGAAGAAGAAGACGAAGAGTTCGACGAAAACGGCGATCTCCCCGATGACGAAGACGAAGAAGATGCCGACGAGGACGAAGAGGAAGACGAATAGGTTCGCCCTCCGCTGCAAGGCATCCCGTTGATTCAGGGCGGCCATCCTAATAGCCAGTGACTCCTTCCCGTCACAAATCCGGAAAGTTTCCCCTCTGGTGTATCGCCGCAATCGTCTGTCTGTTCGCGCTTGCCCATGCCGTCGGGCAGGAACCCCCACCATCGGCTCCTTCAGCGCCGCCACCCGCGCAAGCTACTGGAAGTTCTTCGTCGCAAGGCGGCTCCAAAGAACACCATCGGAGCATTCCTCCGTTTCTGATTCTGGGGACGGTGTTCACGGAGCACGATTTTGCGTTTCCCGGAGTAGAGGTGAAAATCCGCCGCAAGGGGGAAAAGAAGTACCGTTACAATATGTACACAAATTCCCGCGGGGAGTTCGCCATTCGCGTGCCGGACGGCATCGAATATGAAGTAGTCGTCCATCCGAAGAAGTATAAAGAACAGGTTCAGGTGGTAGCCGCGCATCGAGAGGACGTGCAAAAGCGGCTGACGTTTAAGCTCGAGCCGATCGAACCGGCGAAGACGGGAGAATCGAAATGAATGCTTCTCGAGTGTTCGCGTGGACGTTGGCAACTCTCTTCTTGATTAGCGTGATGGGCTATTCCCAAGACTCCAAGAAGGAGGCCCAGCTCCGGACCGTGCACGGGGTGGTGAGCGACAAATCGGATAATCCCCTGCCAGGGAGCATCGTCTTTCTGAAGAATCTCCGGACCAACGGAGTTCGCAGCAATTTTGCTGACGACAGCGGAGAATACCGGTTCAGCGGCCTCGATCCGAACGCGGACTACGAAATTCACGCGGAACAACAAGGCGCGAAATCCTCCGTGCGCAGCATATCCTCGCTAGATAGCCGCAAGGAGATGGTCATCAACCTGAAAATCGACCGGAAGAAGAGCTGAGAAACCGGAAGAATTCTCCGGACCGACGCCTTGCCCCGCGCAGGCGCCTTGACGCTCAGGAAGCACCTCGAATATCTCCCTTGCGTCACCAACTGCCGCAATCTGGTACCATTTTATGTGGGGCTTTGGTGGGGCCGGGCGTCCAGAGAGTGGATGTGGCCGGCTGCCGCGTTCGAATTCAGACATCGAGTAAAGAAGCTAAGTCCGGGGTTTTGCTGCCGCAGCATCTCCATTTCTCGCCCTGCAGCTGCGGAGCACAATGGCCAAACTGGCAATGGGTGGCGCCGGAAACACTGCGGAGATTTATATCCGCAGGGGTGGCGACATGCCCGCACAATGGAAGTGAAAGGCGTTCGAATTTTCCGCATGAAACGGTGCCCGCGACAATTCCAGTATTCCATGCCTGGGCATGGGCGCAGCTCGCTCTTGCCCGGTGCGAATTTGACCTTGTGCAGCCTACTGGCGGCCACGAGTCTGCTTTTCGGCTGGTTGGCGGTGACGCCGGTTTACGCGCAGAAAGCCGGCGCGCCCAAAGCGAACGACGCCAGTGCCTCGATTCGCGGGACGGTGACGACGTTGCAGGACAACGTCGCGGAAGGGGTCGCGGCGATTACGGTAAAGCTATCGGGAGCGCCGTTGAACGGGACTCCTCTGGCTATGGAAACGGACGAGCACGGCGTCTATGAATTTGCGAATCTCGTCCCCGGCGCCTACACCATTTCGATTGAAGTGCAGGGCTTCAAGAACATCAACAAGTCCGTCACTCTATCCGCTAAACAGAAGGCCGTGGAGGATTTCTCCCTGCAACTGGACGTGGTCTCCGAAAAAGTGGAAGTGAAGGAGACTCCGCCCGAGCTTTCGACGGAAAGCGCCGCGCCGCCTCCGGCGACGGTTACGAAATCCCAGTTGATCACCATTCCCACGATCCAGGAAAAGGTGAAGGAGATCCTTCCCATCACGCCGGGAGTGATTAAAACCCTCGACAACAAGCTGAATTTCAAAGGGGCGGACGAAAATCAGAGCCTCCTGCTGGTCAATTCGGCGCGAACGACGGATCCGGTCACCGGCAGCTTCGGCGTGCCGATTCCCACCGACGCGGTGGAATCCTTTGCCGTGTACAAAACGCCCTACGACGCCGGGCTCGGCAGTTTTTCGGGAGGATTGACGACGATCCAGACGAAGCCGCCGGAGGACCAGTGGAGCTTCAAGTTACGCGGCATCGTCCCTTCGTTTCTGGGAAAGGAGGGGCACCTGGCGGGCGTTGGCGAAGCCATTCCCGGCGTCGCGTTTGACGTGCCGGTAATCCGCCACAAATTGCTCTTCTCCGAAGTCTTCCAGTATGAGATGAAAAAAATCACCACGGAAGGGCTTCCCTGGCCGGACGACATCAGCAAACGCCAGGGATTCAATTCTTACTCGACGATCGAGGCGATCCTCTCGCCGAATCACGTGCTGACGCTGACCGTCAACGCGTTTCCGATGCGCCACCAGTATGCGGACATCAGCGCACTGATTCCGATTCCCGCCTCGAATGACCTTAATCAAAGCGGCGTGGCGTTCGGGCTGAACGACAAGTATCAATTCTCCTCCGGTGCGATTCTGGGAGTCGTGGCGCAATACATGCGCTTCGACAGCAACGCGCACGGACAGGGCTTTGAGGACATGCTGATCACGCCGCAAGGCTACGGGGGTAACTACTTCAATCGGTGGTCGCGCCGGGGCAAGGAGTTCCAGGCGGTTCCGTCGTACGAGTTCGCGAAGAAGCACTGGCAAGGCGATCATGAAATCCGGGTTGGCGCGGACATTGATTACCGGTCGTTTTACGGTACGAATCTGGCCGATCCCATCCAGATTCTTCGGCTGGACAATACCCTGACGCAGCAAATCACATTTTCATCCCCAACTTCCCAGTCGCCTTCCGATAGTTCGGTGGCGGAATTTGTGCAGGACCACTGGATCATCAGTTCCAACTGGAGCGTCGATATGGGCGCGCGGCTCTCGACGGAAACGTCCGGGTGGTCGGCCGCGCTCGCTCCCCGAGCGGGAGTGGCGTATTCTCCGGGAAAATCGGGGAAGACAGTCTTCCGGGGCGGAGCGGGCATGTTCTACGGCGTGTTGCCGCTGCTGGCGGGAGATTTTTCCACGAACCCGAATCGCACCATCACGGAGTTCGACCCTGCAGGGCTCCCGCTTGGCCCTGCAATCACGTATACGAACGCGTTTGTCGGCGGAACGAACCCGCTGACGGGATCGGCGTTGCCCGGCAAGCCGGACACCACTCCGCGCAATGTCACCTGGAACGGCGAAGTGGCGCAACTTCTTCGAAAAGATTTGCGTTTGCGCGTGGGTTATCTCGACAGTCACACGTCGTATCTCTTTGACGTTCAGCCATTCACTTCGACCACCGGCGGACCTTCGTACATGGGATTGACGAATACGGGTTCCTCGCATTACCGGGAACTCGAAGCCACGCTTCATTACGACTTTGGAGAGCACAACCAGGCGAATGTTTCCTATGTATGGAGCAAGTCGCGCGGGGATTTGAACAGTCTCTCTGAAATCGAAATTCCATTCGCCGCGCCAGTGATTCGACCCAATATGTACGGGATCATGCCTTCGGACATTCCGAATCGAGTGATTGCCTGGGGCATATTCGCGCTTCCGTGGAAACTCACGTTCAGCCCGCTTGCGGACGTTCACTCAGGCTTTCCCTATTCGCCAATCGACGTCGAGCAGCAGTATGTGGGCGTGCCCAACAGCCAGCGGTTCCCTGAATACTTCTCGCTGGACCTGAAACTCTATCGCCTGTTTCGCGTGCCTTTTCTCGGAAATCGAGGTGGGAAATCGCACCACATCCGGCTGGGCGTTTATTCCACCAACGTCACAAACCATGGAAATTTCAGCACCGTATACAACAACTCGGGATCTCCGAATTTCGGGCAGTTCGTGGGCTTCCTCTACCGTCACGAAGGCGCCATCATCGATTTTGTGGACTGAGCGGATCGCGCCACGCACCAGACCCTTTTGGCCCGGGGAACCACGGCAATCTCCACCGGAGTCTGCCCGATGATTTCTCCATCCGCGTGAAACCAGCACAGACGGTCGGTTTCGATACGCGCCTGTTCGACTACGAAGCGTTGGATTCGCTGCGTACGAAGCTCTCCCGAATACGCCAGCGACGGAAGGACTTTCACTATTTCCATGAGACTCAGGTCCTCAAGCATGACCAGATCGAGTCTTCCGTCCTGAAGGTTTGCGCCGGGCGCCAGGCGAAGTCCCGCACCGTAGCTTGGCGTATTCAAAATGCCCAACACCAGGGCATGGCCTGCGATCGTATCCTCGTGGCCTGCGGCACCAAAAGAGACGCGCACTTCAGGCGCGTGGAAGCTTGCCAGGGCGCGGATGGCGGAACATAAATAGCGGCTGCGCCCAGGTAGATTCCGATACACACCGCTGGCAAAATGCGCGGCCTCCGCGTCCAGTCCGACGCCGCCACCGCCCATGTAGAGGCGCTGGGAACCATCCGCCGTACGCACCCGCGCAGCGTCGAGAGCGCGCAATTCGCCGTGGGAAAGGATGGCTTCGGCCGCTCGAATGGGGTCCCGGGGAAGACCCAGCGCCATGGCCAGATCGTTGCCTCCGCCAGCGGGCAAAATGCCGATGGAGACACCCGGACATTGGGCAAGCGCATTCAAGAGTGCTTGAAAAGTTCCGTCGCCGCCGAACGCGAAGATCCGTGTGCGACCTTGGCTGGCCTCTGCTTGGGCGATCTGGGTAAACTCCGCAACGCTGCCCGCACTCCGGAACTCCGCGTTCCAGCCGCGTTGTGCGGCGAATCTTTGAAGCCGGGGGATCGATTTGCGGGCGAATCCCCCTCCGGCGTATGGGTTAGCCAGAATCAGGTCCGGTGTCGCAGGTGAAGTGCAAGCAGGGTTGGACACTGAGGGGCTATGCTGCCCAACCCGGCAAGAACTGTCAATCGCGCGGCTGGCTCAAGCTACCAGAGAAATTTCAGGGCAAACTGCACCTGGCGCGCCGTTGTCGAAGTGCTGGTGATGGCGCCAGCGGTACCGGAAACCCCTGACGGAGTGAACACGATCAGGTTGGGCGTGTTGAAATTCGCGCGATTCAGCAAGTTGAAAATCTCGGCGCGGAATTGCAACTTGAGCCGTTCGTGAACTTGCGTGGTTTTCAATACGGAAAAATCCCATGTAGCAAGTCCCGGTCCGATATAGGTGTCGCGCCCCAACGTGCCATAAAAGCCGCTGTTGGGCGGTGGAGCCAGAAAAGCCGCGGGATCAAACCATTGGCCGGGATTGCCGAGGATCACCGAGCCATGAAAATCCGGATTGAGAAAGGGCCTTACCGGATTGCGTGTATCTCCGTTGTTGGACGGGTTGTAGCTCAGCTGCGGCGTGAACGGAAAGCCCGTCTGCGCGGTGATGATGCTGGAAACCGACCAGCCGCTGATAAAAAAATCGCGCCAGCCTTCCACATTCTGTGCGAAGGCCTGGCCGCGGCCGAAGGGAAGTTCGTAGAGCACGTTGATTACGCCCACATGCCGTACGTCGTAGGTCGCCAGTCCTTTTTCGGCGCCGAGGTCCAGAGGATTCGATACGAGACCCGGCGCGTTGCCCGCCGTCGTCTGGTTCAGCGAATCTCCATCATCGAGCGCCTTTGAGAATGTGTAGACGCCGCGGAACGTGAGCCCGTGGCTGAAGCGGCGCCGCAGATCCACTTGCAGAGCGTGGTAGGAACTGTTTCCTACCGAGAACCAGGTCCAGGTGTTCGCGAGCGCCGGGTTGGCCTTTGGTGTGCCGGCCGGAATGTAATAGGTCCCCGCGGGCACCGGTGCGCCGGCCAAGGGGGCCGGAAACGTGTCGGGATAGACCGCCGGGCAAGGTGAAGCCGGGCAGATGACCGGGACCGGCTCATTGGCGTCAATGCCAATCAATTCGTGATAGCCGTGGGAACCCACGTAGCCCACGGTCAGGACAGTGTTCGGCGAGAGTTCACGGTCCACGCGAAGCGACCAGGAGATGAGAGTCGGCGTTTGCATGTCCGGCTGAACGCCGCCCGGCACAACCTTTGCAGCGGCGGGAACTGGAGCTGAAGGATCAATCGGGAACGAGGACACCTGGAAGGCGGCGATGCTATACGCCGGGTTGAACGGGGGGTTCTGATCCGCGCGATATCCCAGCGCATCCTGCAAGTCGTTGTACATCCCAAATCCAGCGCGCAAGACGGTCTTGCTGTCGAGGGGGCTCCAGGCCAAGCCAATCCGGGGTTGCGGAAGGAAGGTGGCGGTATTGGAAGTGAAGAACGAGCCGCCGACCCTGGGGTCGGTGGAAATCACACCGTCGGCGAACGTGTAATTGGCGGCGCGATCGTGGGCTTCGTTCCAGCCGGTACTGAATTCCCCACGGAAACCCAGGGAGAGTGTGAGCTTCGGGCTAAGGCGGAAGACATCTTCCGCGTAGAGCGCGCCGAAGAGTGAGCGCCAGTTCATCTCGGTCGGAGCAGGATCATAGAGGAACGAAGAAGTTGTGCCCTGCAGGAAGCTGGAGAGGCTTGCAAACGTCGCCTGTCCGTATTGGCTGAGAGCCAGCGTTTCGTTGGACTGGAACTGCTGGAACCACACGCCGAAACTCAGCTGATGCCTGGCGCGGGTCCAGGTGACCCGATCTTCGTACGTGAACAGATTCCGAGCCACGGTTAGGTTGCTGCCGTTGTTGCTGCCGGCGAGACCGATAGAAGCCTGCGGATTGGAAGCGGCGCTGCCACCTACGACGACCGCGCCAACCTGCAAGCCAGTGAGGAATCCGGGCACACTGGCCGCCGGCGTTCCGGGAGTCGGCTCTCCGGTGAAAAAATAGCCGGCCCTTGAAAAACCGAAACGAGCGGTATTCAGAAGAGTGGGGGAAAACACGTGGGTATCGTCCAGGCTCAGGACTTGCTCGCGCAGATTGAGGATGTCCGTGCTGTAGGGGTTTGCCGGTGTTGCCGTGACGTCGCCGCCGTCATCGATTGTGTAGACGCCGGACAACGTGTCTTTAGCCGAGAAATTGTGATCCACACGCACGGTACCAAAGTCTTCGCGGATAGTCTGCAGGGGGCTACCGAAGATCGTCGCGATGCCCACTGGCACCCCGTTTATAACACCGTCGGGATCGTCCGGCGCTCCCGGGGGAGCAATGGGCCATAGATTCAACAGCGGCTGAACGGCTGGCGCCGCCTGTTCGCGCGCCGCCTGGTCGGGAACGAAGGCCACCGAGGTCTGGTGCAGGTTCTGCCGGAATCCTTCGTAGTTGCCGAATACGAAGGTCTTGCTCTTTTGGATCGCGCCGCCCGACGCCGCACCGAATTGATATCTTTGGAAGGGTGGCGCGGAGCCCTGGTCAAAATAATTCGCCGAATCCAGAGCGTTATTGCGGAGGTACTCGTAGACGGAGCCATGCCACTGGTTGCCGCCGGACTGCGTCACGATCACAACCTGGCCGCCGGGGCGTTTTCCGTATTCCGCGCTATAGGAATCGCGCAACACGTTGAACTCGCGCACCGCTTCCACCCCCAGCAGCATGCCGCTGGGTCCGCCGGGCTGCATATTGTTCTCGGCGGCTCCGGTGAATTCCACTCCGTTTAGCAGAAACAAATTCTGTTGCGGGCGATTTCCCGAAACGGCGAAGTTGTTACCCGTGGTCGAATTCGAAATGCCGGTGCCGCCCGTTTTTTGCGAGGAAAAGTTGACGATTCCGGGATTCATCGGGAGCAACAGGTCGTAGCTTCGGCCATTCAAGGGAAGGTCTTTGATCGCGCGCTCACCCACGAGGCCGCTAATGTCGCGCGTTGTGGTGTCAACGATGGGAGCGTCGCCATTGACGCGGATTTCGGACTTCACGGTGCCAACCTGGAGCCGCAAGTCAACGTGTGCTTCCTGGCCGACGACCAGATGAATCCCGGTCTGAACGGCATCCTGGAATCCGGTTTTCGCGGCACGAAGTTCATATTCCCCGACCGGCAGCGTCAGGACAAGGTAATGCCCGGTATCGTCGGTCAGAGTCTCCCGCACGACGGCGGTCTCCACGTCCCTGGCCGCCACGGTCGCCCCGGAAACTGCTGCGCCGGAAGCGTCCGTAACGCGCCCCTGAACGCTGGCGGAAACCTGAGCTCCCATCCTGGGAGCTGAGATCGCGAGCACGAACGAGAGCGTGGCGATAAATCTGGCCGGCCGAACGCAGGGTGAGCAAACTCGGGCAACACAACCGCGGAAAAAGGCTATGGATCCGGTGGTGGCAAATCGGTTGCTGTTCATGACGCATTCCCCGAAGTGGCTGCTCGCGTGCCGGCGGGAACGCGGCAATGGCAGGTATATAATTCAATACAGTTCGTTTCGACAAGTCAAACCGACTTAATTCGAATATAGACTGCACGGAATTACACGAATTGAGAGACGTGGAAACGGCTACGTGGGGCATTGCGAGCAGAACCGGCGAAAAGAGGGATAGGCTTTCGCCGAGGGCTGCGGTTCAGAAAATCTACTTTCTTCGTTTGGGCGCTTTTACCCGCAATGCCAGCTGGGTCGCGCCATCCATATCGTGTTCTTCGAGTTCTTCGAGGAGGCCCTCGTCCGACAAATCCAGCGGGTAGGAATGCTTCCAGTCGTGATGGGCGATCCTCTGCAAGCGGTGGACGAGCTCGGCTCGATGGACTTCGATGGCCAGTTCCCTGCGGCTGTCGAAACTTCCCGGGGCCAGATTGATGGAGCCGATAATGGCGCGGGAATGGTCCGCCAGCAGCATTTTTCCATGGAGTTTCAGATGCTTCAGTTTATGGACCTTGATTCCCACGTCGTCCAGGATGCGCAGCCCGCCGACACCCTCGATCATTTTTTCTTTTTTCAATTTGTGCGGCGGGCGGGCCATGACATGGACCTTCACGCCGCGCATCTTGGCGCGCACAAGCCGCTCGATGATGACGGAGTCCTGATAGCGCTCGTTCTGCACAAACAACGTGTGCCTGGCGTCGTCGATGAATTGGGCAATGCGGTCCCGACCGTTTTGATTGCACCAGATCAAGAGCGTGCTGCTGTCCACGGTGAAGGGCTTTCGCGCCCAGTCGGCCTCGAAACAGTCGATGACTTCGCCAACCTCACGGCCGCGGCTGGTGACTACGGCGTAATCGCGGGTGCCAGTGAGATTTTTCGTAGCCCAGTTCAGCGATTGGATGAAGGCGACGCGCTCGTCCACAACCATGGACTTTTCATGAGTGACGTCGAAAGCGGGATTGCTGTCAATCACCTCGACGCCCGCGGCCACGAGCTTTTTGCGTGTAATTTCGTTTTCGGGTTCGCCGCTGCGGCGCGCGGGATTCAGCATCACTCTCACCTGCACGCCACGTTTTTTGGCTTCGGTAACGGCTTCAGCAACGCGGGATGCGAAAACACGAACATTTTCACGCGCAGCGATTTTTTCGCGCCTTGAATCGCTTCCATAATTGGCTTTGCGGTGTGGTCCGGCAATACGATCAGTGAGTGTGACATTCTTCCCCCGCCAGGTTCATTGCGTTCCCTTTTCCGCCAGCGCCTCGGGCGGTGCAGTTTCGGCCGCGGGCTGTTCAAACTGTGCTTTATGGAGCTCCGCGTAAATGCCGCCGCGGCCCATGAGCGCCTCGTGGTTGCCTTGTTCGATCAACGCCCCGTCTTTCATCACCAGAATATTATCGGCGTCGCGGATGGTGCTCAAACGATGAGCAATGGTGATGACGGTGCGTCCCTTCATGAGTTTCAGCAGGGCATCGATCACGAGTTTTTCCGACTCGCTGTCGAGGGCCGCAGTCGGCTCGTCAAGGATGAGGATGGGGGCGTTCCGAATGATGGCACGCGCAATTCCGATGCGTTGCCGCTGGCCGCCAGAAAGAGTGTCGCCGCGGTCGCCGACCATGGTTTCATAGCCGTGAGGCATCCTGGCGATGAATTCGTCCGCGTTGGCCAGCTTGGCCGCGGCCACGATTTCGTCGCGAGTGGCGTTCCCTTTGCCATACGCGATGTTATCCGCTACCGTGCCTCGAAAGAGCACCGTTTCCTGGAGAACGTAGGCAATCTGACTGCGGAGGCCATGAAGCTGGTAATCGCGGACATCGAATCCATCGATGGTTACCGTGCCGGCGACGGGATCGTAAAACCGCGGGATCAGGCTGACGATGGTGGATTTTCCGCTGCCCGTGGGACCCACGACGCCAATCGTCTGCCCCGCCCGAATCTTGAAGTTCACGTCATTGAGGACTTGAGCGTCCTGGCTATAGCCGAAGCTCACGCCAGCAAATTCAATCTCACCCTTGAGCGCTTCCGGTTGGAGCGCATCTGCCCGCTCCGAAATCATGTCGCCCGCTTCCAGAATCGCGCGGACGCGCTCGACGCCGACGGCGGTTTGCGCGATGGAGTTGGTCATGGTGGCCAAGTCCTTGATGGGCTTGAAGAATTGCGTCAGGTAGGCGAGAAACACGATCAGTGCGCCTGCGGTCATGGTGCCTCTAAGGATCAGAGCCGAACTGCGCCAAAGCACAAACGCCGTGCACAGAGCCACGACGACCGCCACGAAAGGAGAAAGGATGGCTTTCACCCTGCGAGCCCGCAGGGCGGCGTCGACGGTGGCCTTGCTCACCAGGCTCAATTCCTGCTCTTCGAGATCCTGGCGGCAAAAGGCCTGGACGACCTTAATGGACTCAAGCCCACGCTGTACCACGGTGACAATCTCACTCTGTTGCTTGCGAACTTCCTTGGTGGCCTTCTTGATGGCCTTTTTGAAACGCGTAATCATCAGCAACATAAATGGCGTCAGAGCCACGGCGATCAGCGTGAAGTCCCAATTCAACCAGAACATGATGACCAGCATTCCGGAGATGGTGATGAGGTCGACCAGAATCCCGAGAGTGGAGGAAGAGGCGAAGCTCTGGATGGTCTGGACGTCGGCGGTGATGGTGCTGAGCAGGGTACCCAGGTCATGCGTGCTGTAATAGTGCAGCGAGAGCTGCTGCAGGTGGTCATAGGTGCGAACACGCAAATCGTTTGCCACCCATTGGCCCACGCTGGCCGTGTAGTAGTTGGCGACGTAGGAGGCCAAAGCGCCCAGCAACGCGATCACTACCAGCGAAATTGCAGCAGCGGCCGCGATCTGCATTTTGGATTCGCTGTTCAGGAAGGGATGCAGCACGTCACGCAGCCACGCCGGCAACTTGTGCTCGCCCACAACGTTGTCCAACACGACCTTCAGCGGCCAAGGCATGGCCACGGTTGCCGCCATTTGCAGGAGCATGGCGAGCAAGATCAGCATCAGGCTGCCGCGATACGGCTTCAGCACGCTCCAGATCAGTGGAAACACACGAATCTCCCCATATCTCGGTCACCGGGAAAGAGGCGGATTTCCCTGACTTGGCTCACTAATTTATGTCGACTACCGCGGACTTGCAACAAGCCCGCGCGAAGGAAAGCTGGGTATGTTTGGAATAAGCAGCCGTCGACAACGAGAGGGGGAGGGACCCGGGGGGAGCGACGACGCATGAATCTGATGGGTCTCACCAGGGGCAAAACTAAGCTTCGTGATTTGCCGGGGGTTGGTTAAGTTCCTTCCGCCGCGTCCAGAAATAGATCGCGAAGCCAAGCGTCACGAGGGGTAAGACGGCGCCAAACTCGTCGATGAACCAGGCAGTCTTGCCCGTGTTGCGCGTCAACGGCGTGAAGATAGCCTGAATGTACAAGTTGTGGCTCGCATGCAGGAGCGCAGCCGACCAGACGCTGCCGGACTTCAGGCGGAGCCATGCAAAAACAAACGAAATTGAGACGACCATGACCGTAAAGCAGGTCAGCCCGTACCACGCCGGGGTCCCGTTATTGTAATCGCCCCAGATCAGCAGCGGAAAATGCCAGCATGCCCAAATCGCACCACTTGCGAGAGCGGTGCCCGTGAATCCAATTTTCGTGAAGAGTTGAGGAACCAGGAAACCGCGCCAGCCAATCTCCTCGCCGAGGCCACTCGCCAGCCCCCTTGCCAGACCGAAGCTTCCCCCCAACAAGACGTATAGTAGGGTGGCAATGGCCGGCGAAACCGGCAGGCCCATGCGTTTGACCAGTTGCTCCATGAACTCGCGATTGGGGAAAGCCCCAAGCCCTGACGACCAGACGAAGACGTAGGCAATCGCCGCGTAAAGGATCGGAATGTACCAGCTTTGCAGAGCGTACCTGGTTGCCGGCCATTGCCAACCCAATTCGCGGAGTTCCCGGCCATTGAGCTTGAGCGTCGTGATCGCCGCGAGCGCAGGGCACCACATAATTCCCAAAACGTAGAGGCCCCCACCAGCGCCCAGGCTGTGCGCTTTCAACATCAGAAAATAGAAGACCGAGCTGAACGCGAACAAAAGCAACACATACAGCAGGATTGGTCGCATCGAATCAGTCTTGGACGACATCGCGCACTCCTCGCAGACCTAAGGATGGTCTTACCCTTCGGATCAGAAGCTGGGCCCCACCTGCCCGATCAGCGAGCCTCCAGATGCTCCACGAAAAACTGAGCTGTAGCTTTGTAACTGGCCACGACCGTTCTCCAGAGCAGGAAGTCGTGAATTTCATCGGGTATAAAGATTTGCTGGAACTGGACATTCTGATTCCTCAGCCGCTGCACCAGGTCAACGGTCTGGCTCTCCGGGACATTCCGATCGTCGTCACCCTGGATGAGCAAAACCGGAGATTTCCATTTGTCGATCGACGAATCCGGAGATGATTCCCAGGCGAGCTTTTCGGCTTCCTTAAAGTCCGGAGCAGACCTGGCATCCTCTTCCCAGGCTGGCAGGAAAACGGACCAGTCGTGGACGCCGTGGAAATCGACGCCAGCCGCAAAGATGTCCGAGTTGCGCGCCAGGCCAAGTGCGGTGAGGAATCCGCCGTAGGAGCCTCCCCAGAGCCCGATCCGGTGGGGGTCCACATTCGGCTGGCTCATCAGAAAGTGGGCACCGGCGAGCACGTCGTTGTATTCGCTGGCGCCACGCCAGACGCTGTGCGGCGGAACGCGAAAATCGTGCCCGTACATGATGCTCAAGCGGTAGTTCACAGAAAGCACAACAAACCCCAGGCTCGCCAGGTACTGATTCTCCGCATAAGCGTTGTGGTAGTAGTCCATGTAATGAAATCCAAGCAGCATCTGCCGGGGTGGGCCGCCGTGCGTGAAGATCAGTGCGGGGTTGGATCCCTTGGCGTTTCTCGGAACGAACAGCTGCCCATGAATCGTGTATCCATCTTCGCTCTTGAAAATTACCTGCTTGGGAATAACCAGCTGATCCTTCGGGAAGTCCGCGGGGAGCGCGTTTTTGGTGATGAGTTCGCGGCCCTGCGGCAGGACGCGATAGACGAGTGCGGGAGAGGTGGCGGTTGAGCCGAGGCACACAATGGACTTGCCGTCCCCAGTTTCGAGCGGGCTCCATTCGATGGTTTCGCCACTTGTGAGCGCAGTGGGAGCAGCGCCGCCGGCAGCGTCGACGCGCCACAAGTGGCGCCGGTCAACGTCGTTCTGATTGGAGGAAAACAGAACGCTTTTCCGATCCGCACTGGGCGCTACATCCTCGACATCAAAGTCCCCCGGTGTCAAAAGAACGGGCGTGCCGCCGGTTGCCGGGACGGAGTACAAATGATTCCAGCCATCCATTTCGGAATCAAAGACAATGCGATTGCCAGCCACGAAGTGCAATGAGGTTGTCGCGAAAGGAGGAAGCGAATCGCGCGCCGTTTTTCCGCTCTTCCAGAGCAGGCGCGTCGTATAGGCGTTTGTGTCTCCAATCCAAATGCTCCAGGGTTGGGTGCGCTCTGGAATCAAAGGACGTTTTGCTTCGATGCCGTCAATTTTCAGGTAGACGATGCGGTTGCCGTCCGGGGACCAGCGAGGTGCAAAATCCCGATCGGTCGTGGGAGCAACGTAATGATAGGCCTTGACAGCGTCGCCGGAGAGTTCGGCAATGACAATAAAGGAGTGATCCTTACGATTTACGCTGAAGGCTAAATGTTTGCCGTCAGGAGACCACTGGGGCTCATTCAACGTGCCGCGTAAATCTGTGAGCTGTTTCGCCGCTGTCTCCCCATTTACCGGCGCAATCCAGAACTGTTTTTTCGCTGCCCAAACTGCCCATTTCCCGTCCGGAGAAATCTGGATGTCTTCGCAGCCTTCTTCCGGGCATCCCATCTCGCCGAGCAACTTTGGCGCTCCACCAGCCACGGTGACGGACCAGACCTGCTGTTTCGGCGGTTCCGGGTCGGTAGTTGGATTTGCGGAACGGCCTTCCGCATTCACTTCCGTTCCTCTGGCGTAGAGTACAGTCTGGCCATCCGGCGTGAGACGCAGGGACGCCAGCGGCTGCCCGGTGTCACCAACGTAGTGCGTTATCTGACGAGGGGCAAATTCCGGGCCATCCGCAATCCAGACGTTTTGTGCGCCCTGATCATTGAACACCCACGCGACCCGGAAGCCGGACTCCGCCGCAATCAGTTGCGAGGGGAATGGCGAGCTGAGAATCTGTTCGACGGTGAACGATTGGGCATAAAGGAGCGGAGAAAAAATCAACAGAGCCGGCAAAAACGCGGAAAATAAGCACGCCTTTCCCCATCCATTTTTCATGAGTTGCACAGCCTCCCCCAGGTGCAGCAATCGAGTGCGGGAATCCTACCGGACTTTCCCAAGCTCTGCAACAGATATTGGAGTGGGCTGATGTGATGCAACATTCGTTGTATTCGCATGCTGAGGCAAACGATGTTCGACCGGCGCGAGGCCGTTTATGCGGAGGGGCATGCGCACCGCGTTATTCGTAGACTAATTCGAAACCGGGGCCTTCGTGCTAGCGAACAAGTTTCGGCGCAGGCGCTTCTTCGCTCGAAAGATGATGCCCCTGACCGTCGGCAAACGGCGGTTAAGGTTTGAGGCAATCTGGGAATAGCTCATGCCCTGATAGTAGCGGAGCATTAAGGGAACCCGGTAGCAGTCGGGCAGACGATCCAACTGTTCCCGGAGGCGAAGCTCCGTTTCATTCTGCAGGAACAGAGAAAGCGGAGATGGAGCGGCCCGATCCGGGATTGCAGATGGCTCCTTCACCTGCTCGATCGCGCACTTCTCGCGCTTGCGGCGGCGCAATTTGTCAAGGCAGTGCCGGCCTGCCACCTGGCAAATCCATGGCTTAAAAGCGTGAGCCTCATCTTTTTTGTGAAGGATGGTATGGAGCTTCAAAAAAACTTCGGAGGCCGCGTCTTCGGCGTCCTCGCGTAAATGAAAAAAGTGCCGGCAGACGTGCAAGACATGATGATAGTAGTCGGCGTACAGCGAACTGATCACTTCCGGGCAAGCCCGCAAGGTGCCGAACCGACGTTCTTCGAAGAAAACGGATCGAGTCGCCATGGTTACTCCTTTGCGTCCACGCACACCCCAAGTGCCCGGGTCTAGGGGACGCCTGGACCGGCGCGTGCCGCGATGGAATTGTTCTGTGCTAAACCGCCCCGACCGGCGGAGACGAACCCCCAAGCTGTAGCCTGCCGCCGGAGGGGCGCGAATTTTTTCTTTGAGAGCCAAGGCGCTGAGTTCTGTTTGCGCCCTGGCGTCGCAAAACCAAGAGCGTTACGTCATCACCGGGTGAACATGACTCCGCGAAGTCGAGCACGGCTCCTAACAGAGAGAACAGTGCCTGAGTAGCGCTTATCCCGGCGACCGCTCTTGCTGCTGCGGCTAACCGATCCAATTCGAATTCCTGATCATCCGAATTCCGGCATTCGGTTACGCCATCGGAACAAGCGACGAGTAGATCGCAGGGGTTGAGAATGACCTTGCCCGTATGGAACACGCCATCTCGAACAGCGCCGAGCATCGGACCGCCCACATCGAGCCTTTCGAGGGTGTTGTTATCTCGTATCAACAAGGGAGCAGGGAGTCCGGCGTTGCAATAGCTGAGTTCGTTGCTCTGGGGATTGATTCGAGCGAAGAACATCGCGGTCAGCGGAGGTTGTCCCTCGCCCCTGCAAAGTTGACGGTTGACCTCAGCCAGTACCCGGGCGGGGTCCGAGTGCTTGCGGGCGGAACGCTGGATAAGACCCATCACGTGGGTCTGCCAGATGCCGGCGGAGAGGCCTTTGCCCGCGATGTCACCCAAAACCAATGCCAGGCGGGAGCGAGATTTCATTACCTTGAAAAAGTCACCTGAGAGATGGCGGACAGGGAAAATTTCCCCGGCAATTTCATACTGGCGCCAGCTGAGTTCGCGGGGCATACAGAGCATGCGCTGAACCTGCGCGGCTTCAAAGACTGCCTGCTGGAGTCTCGCGTGATCGGCGCGCAAGGACACGAGTTCGTCGTGGCGAGAGTCGTTGCGCAATAAGTTGTTCTCTGCGATCAGCGCGCTGGGAGAGCTTTCGTTAATTTTGCCTGCGAGAGTCGTCATAGCGGTGTCATCCCACGAATTTGTAACCGACGCCGTGAACTGTCAAAAAGTAACGCGGCTCCTCGGGCACGGGCTCAAGTTTTTGCCGGAGGCGAACAATATGGGCGTCCACCGTGCGGGTGGTCGGGAAATTCTCATAACCCCAGACTTCGTCCAGCAGACGATCGCGGCTGAGTGTCTCTCCCGAATGACAAATGAAATGCTTCAGGAGCTCAAATTCCTTGCTTGAAAAATCCACCCGGTGGCCGCCGCGCAAAACCTGGTAGCTGCGCAGATTGATTTCCACGTCTCCAAAGCTATAGCGATCCTGATCCTTGGGAAGCGCTTGAGCGCGCCGGAGAACCGCCTTGACGCGAGCGAGGAGTTCGCGAATCGAAAAGGGCTTGGTGACGTAGTCGTCCGCTCCGAGTTCCAGCCCGACCACCTTATCCACTTCCTGGCCGCGGGCCGTGAGCATAATGATCGGAACCGAAGGGCGTTTCGCTTTCAGTTGCTTGCAGACGTCCAGGCCGCTCATTCGCGGCATCATCACGTCGAGTATCACCAAGTCCGGCGAATCGGCGAGAGCGCGTTCGAGTCCTTCCACACCATCGAGCGCCGTGACGACCTGATAGCCTTCGTATTCGAAATTATCGCGCAGGCCTGCAACCATATTTGGCTCGTCCTCGACGATCAGGATCTTTGTACCCATGGCCTCCCCCTTGTGCCGGGACGATGGCACGATTTTCTGCGCGACGGATTTCATGCGAGTGCCTCTCCAACCCGGGAAGCGGAACGCAACGGCAACTCAATGGTGAACTTGCTGCCTTTGTCCGGGGCGCTCTCCACCTGCACGTCGCCACCGTGGGCCTGAGCGATGTGCCGGACAAGCGAGAGGCCTAATCCAGAGCCTTTGATGTTGTGCACCAGGGGGTCACCGCACCGGTAGAATTTATCGAAGATTTTGTCCTGCTCACCCGACGGAATGCCAATGCCATGGTCGAGCACTTCCAGCCTCACCGAACCATTTGCGCGGTACAGGCTTACGCCGATGAACTTCCGATCCTTCGAATACTTCAGTGCGTTATTCACCAGGTTCAGCAGAGAGCGCGCAATGGCTTCCCGATCCACGTTGAGGGGCGGAATGTCCTGCGCAATATGTTCCTCGAAAACGAATCCATTCTGCTCGATTTGAAAGCGGTAGGAGTCGAGAGTCGAACAAACAAGTTCGGGGAGATTGGTTTCCTTGAACTCGTATTCCTTGCGCCCGGCCTCGATCCGGGAGAAGTCCAGAATGTTATTGATAAGGGCCGTCAGGCGTTCGCTTTCCTCGCGAATGATGCGGAAGTATTCCTGGTACTTTTCCTTGGCGTTCAGCCTGCCCAGTTCGAGGGTCTCAGCGTACAAACGGATTAATGCAAGAGGGGTTCGCAATTCGTGCGATACATTGGCGACAAAATCGGACTTAAGCCGCGCCAGATTCATTTCCCGGAAAACGTTCCGATAGGTCAGCCAGACTCCACCAATCATCAAAAGACCCAGAGCCGCCAGAACCATATAGTTGTAGTGGAGAAACTTGGCGCTCATGTCCGCGACCGTGGTGCCCCGGTATTTGATTCCCATAGTCAGGCCCTGAAAAATCCATTCAAAATTCCGCTCGGCCTCCGGTTTGCCGCCGTCCCAATTGGTCGAGGTCACCCAGGGCGTGGAAGAATCCTTCGGGTGGATGATCATGATCGGGGGATTTGCGTCACCTCTAAGCACCTCAATCTTGCTGGTCAAAACTTGTTTCATGACTTCGGGGAAAAAGGTGTTACGGAGAAAGTCGTTGTCAAAGGCCACCATGCCCAGCGCGACGTCGCCCTTGTCCACATGGGGAGGAATGAAATAGGCGAGACTGTAATACACCTCCTGATTTCCTTGCACCATCCAGCCGCCATCGAAAGCCACTTGCTCATCCATCATCCGAAGGCTGCCCGTCATGTGAGGCGCCTCCATGGGAATCCACATGCTCGCCGCTTTGATCGCGTCGTGACTGCTGGAGCAGAAAGCGGGATCGCCTGCTCGGGCCGGCTGCACGCGGCTCACTAACAAGTTCTTGTTCTTGTCGTAAAGCAGGGCATAGGCAAATCCAGGCTGCGCGGACAATATCTGATCCAGCTTGGCCTCAATCTGCCCCTTGTCTTCGGCGGGGCTCGGAAATCCTTGACGCGCCGGAGTAATCAACTCGTCAGCCTTGTACCAGGTCTTTTTTTCGGCGATATGAAGAACGTGGGAAAAGTCCCGCTGGAAGGTGGCTTCGACGGCCATCGACCGCTGGAAGTGGTTCAAGTTCAATATACTGAAGCCCATCAACGCGGCCGCAGGGAGCACGATAGCCAGCTCGATTTTCAGGAGCGTTTTGGTACGATCCGTAAGTCGCCAGCCCTTGGACACGCTGAGTCTCTCCCTGCCGCGCGGTGATTCCGACAGCATCGTGACTATAAAGGCCCAGGAATCCCGTTGTGTCAAGACGTCGCAAAGGATTGTAAAAAGTTGTAAACCGGCGCCGAGCGAGGCCGCACGAGGACGCTTAAGTTCAATGATTTCACCACAGACAAGCCTCAAATTTTCAACTCAGCGCGAGCCGTGGGCTTCGGCAAAAGCAGGTGTGGCGTGAGGTCGCTTGACGAGCAGAAAGGGAAAGCAGATATCGGGCTAGCCGATAATCCGGCGAAGTGACCCGGTCGCGGATCGGGTTTGGCCGCTCGCTTAATCCGAAATCTCTTGAGTCGCGCACAGCCAGGTCGCTAAACGCGAGTTGAGATCAGGGCGAATCCCGTTGGAGCCGGAATCGGAACGAGAAAATTGTCGATTCCACGGATCCGAGTCGAGAGATGCAGAGTTCCATCCCCTGCGTTGCGATGGTTACGGTTGAGTTCCTGGGGCCAAAATGGCGGTTGCTGAGCCAGGAGCAGCAGACTCCTCATGGCGGGTTAGATAGAGCGCAATCGGAGTGACCTGCAAAGGTCTTTTCTCATCTTCGGCCAATGCCCCGATCGATTGGACCTTTAGAAGGGTGAGGCGATCATTCCATGGATTCACCTTGATGCGTCCCCCAAGTGGCAGGGCGCTGAAATCATTTGCAGCTGCTTTCGCGTCGGGCGGGAGGTCGTTAAGCATTGCGGAACCGATGGTGCGGTTCGCGACACTGTCACCCAGATGGGGACTCACGAGATTGGGAATCTCCTTCGAATGGCTCATGAGTTCCTGAAGGAAATCTTCCGCGGCGGGCAACTTGCTGTTGTATGGTGAGTTCTTCAGAAGCTCAACGGCCTTCTTGTCCGCCGCCAGTTCCTCTTCCTCGGATCGAGAAAAGTCGAAATGGTGAAACGTTTCCTTTTCGTTGAATCGCAATTGGCCAAAAAAGGCAAATTGATTGTCCATGCGGTGCCTGAGTACGACATGGCCGAGCTCATGAGCGAGGACAACCGCCAGGCTGGCTTCGTCGGGAAGGACGTCAATCAGGCCGCGGCTCAGGACGATTGTGTGACCCACTGTGAACGCCTCAAGAGTAGAGGTCATCAGCACACGGCAGCGCACCTCTGGCTGAATGTCCAGGTTATTGGTCACTTCCAGGTTGTTGACGACCGTGTTGAGTACCTTGTCCACATCGCCGGGAGGAGCAAGCAAGCCCTGGCGTTGCAATTGGTCGGTAACGTTCATCTCCGCCATGCGATCCCAGGTCCGCAACGCCTGGAAAGGAGAGTAATCGTCGCCGGGTTGAGAAAGGTCCGGAAGCTGGGTTGGGCCCTCTACAAGCACCTTGCTTAGTTCCTGCTGTTCACCAACATGGCCCAGATCGTATCCCCAGAGTCGCGTCTGAGCCCTGAATGCCTTGAATCCCAAGCTCCTCGTCTTCGGGTCGTGCATGCGAGGCCCTTCACTGTAGACAAACGCGGGGACCCAGATGTTCTTCCCGACGTTCACCCGCCAGCTATCGAAGTTCAAGTAGTTGTTGGTTAGCGAAGCCCCACCATACCTGCCGTTGAAGCGCACGATATGGAAATTCTCGTCTTCGACCCAGACACGGCCAACAAATCGGCCTTTCCCCGCGTTTGGTAGGGGGCTGACGTCGAAGACGAAGCAACGAACTTCTCCCAAAAACTCACGGCCGACGTATTCGAGATTGTAGTGCGCGCGGTCAAAGTTGTCCCTGTCCAAGTAAATCATCTGCAAGAAGCCACCAGGGACGAATTCCGTTGAAAAGAATTTCCCCAAACCTCCGATAAACCGTTGCTTTATCCCCGCGCCTCGATCGAGAGATTCGATTTCCAGTCCATTCGCGAGGTCAGCTCGGCCCAGAAAATATTTGTCACCGTCAGGCACATCTCCAAACTGCTTGTCTGGACGCACGTATTGGATGTAAGTCTCCACAAGGGGCGAATACCGCCGAAATGACTGCATCTCGAGTCGCTCTTGCGCCATGATCTGGTCAACCACTTCCTTGGGATTCGAGACTCCGGGAGCGGCAGCCAAGGGAATCGCGCCGAATGCCAGGGCAAAAGCCAGGCATTTAAGATTGCGCATAATGCCTCCAAACTTTATCTAAAGATGAGGGGCTGCAATTCGCAAACTACGCCTCCGGACGTTGCTTGCAAGCTGTGCGAAGGAACAGTTTGCGGACAGTTGGTCTTGGGGGCTGGAGTCGTACCACACTGATCGCCCCTCCAGAAATGCCGATTTCGAAGCTTCACTGAGGATAGTGGGTCAGCATTGCGCGGTCAGTCCGACGAAGCACTGTATTCTGAATGCTCGGAGGGCGCAGGCTGGTACTAAGTCTAATGGAATGAATGGTGCCGGCGGGGGGAATCGAACCCACGGCCTAGGGATTATGAGACCCTCGCTCTACCACTGAGCTACGCCGGCCAAGTGCAATTCTTCATGCTACGGAGGAAGTGTCTGGGGTGTCAAGCGAAGCCGCAATGCCCCATCCTCACAAGGGATGCGGATCGCTGAGGAGGCTGGCGATGCTTAATGCGGAGCTCTTCAATCGAGGCAGCTAAAATTTCTGGTACTTTCGTACTACCCAGTTTGGAACTTGAGTACCGTTGCTGCTAGTGGATATGGAACGCTACGCTTTGGCCTGGCGGTAGACGCCCGGATTCTCGCCAGGCAAATGTTTGGCGAAAGGACGTGGTGCCCTACCGTTAACAACTTTTGCACAGGGCCGTAGTGTGCCCTACTTGACACTATCCTGATTAAGGATAGAGTGTCTCCGTTAGCTTTTCCCGCTCGGAGGCACTGAATGTCACGTAAACTGGGTGTGTTGGTCCTTGCAATGGGTATCCTTGCTGGTGCGATGGGCTTGAAGACCATAGTCAAGGCGAACGCCAAGACTGCGGTCATGATGGCCAACGGCGTTTCGCCGGTTCCGCCGCCGATCAAGGATCCGCCGAAGAAGTAAGCCTACTTGGTCCATTTTTGAACGTCCGATCCGGGATCAGGCCAGGCGAAGCGAGGATAATGCCTGACGCGATAGCCGCGGCCATCTGGATCGTAGGAATGGGCGCGGGGGTGTCTTTTGTCGTTGTCTCCCTCGTGCGGGGCTCGTTTCTAAAATACTTCTTTTTGAATCTGTACGTTATCTTTTCGATGACGGCCGACCTCCTGCGTCAATATGTGCTGCGGTCGTTCGGCTTGGATTCGACGCAGTATCACTACGTGTATTACTACACGGACTGCCTGCTGACGATCGCGCTCTTCGTTGCGGTCATTAGTCTCGCGTCTCGTGTTTTCGCGGAACTGAACCTGGACAAATTCGTCCGGGTCCTCGCGGTTCTACTGCTTCTTGGCACAGCAGGTTTCTCTTACGCGGTGGTTGCCCAGTCCACCGAGCGGTTAAGCACGTCGTTTACTACCGAACTCTCACAAAATCTGTATTTCGTCGGCCTTGTTCTCACGTATCTCCTTTGGGGTGCCGTCCTCAAACTTCAAGAAACGCGGACGCGCCTCGTGCAGATGGTGCTCTCGCTGGGACTGTATTTCAGCGCCTACGCCGGGAGTTACGCGCTCTTGAATCTGGCCTCCAAATATCAAGTTGTCCAATATCTTGGACCGCTACTGGGCTGCTTTCTGCCGATTTCCTGGTCGTTGACGATGCTGCGCCACACGGAAGAAGCGCGTCTCACGCCCGCGCGCCTAGTGGCGGTGCAACGATGATGGCAATACTCATATTCATTTCTTCGCTGCTCACCTTGCTGATGTTTTTTGTGACCTACTGCAGGTCCCTGACCGCGTCTTCGAAAGAAGCCCCACTGACCGACGAGGTCCAGGACCTTACCGGAATCAAGTCCCGTGCCTCGGGACGCGATTATCAGCGGATCACCCAGATTCTGCAGTTGTGCCCCGATCGCCCTGAGGATCGAGTGGGGCTGCGCATCATTGGTGCCTACTACGGCCTTCTGAACCTTCTGGACCAAAGTGTCAGCAAACTCAGCCCCGCCGTGGGAACCTGGGCCGAGGAAGAGCGCGCCGGTTGCGCGCATTTTGCCGCGGTGGCCTTGGGGCGCCGCATTGCTCTGAATCGGGAGATGCTGGCGCAACAAGCCGAACTTTAGCCCGCCCCCGGCTATCTCTTTCGCGACAGTCCTCCCGTCTTTTCTGTTCCTCTGCTCACCTGGGTGCTACACTTTGGTTCTCTGCTCCTCACCGGAGTGGGAGCGTCCGCAGCGCAAAACGCACCGGTGAATACAATATGCTCGCAGTGTGGCGCCGTGCTCGCTTCTGGAGCACGCTGCTGTAATTTTTGTGATCATCCTGAAGTAAACGAAGTGTCTAATCCCCCAGAAACCACTCACGGGTCACTAGCCTTGCGCCCTTTGGAGGAAGAAGCATGGCGCGGGGAACTCAACCAGAGGTTTCAGGCCTATCGCGCCCGCCGCAGGAGATCCCAGGCGAATGAGGCCCAAACGCAACTTCCGTTCGCGGATCAGTCTGCCGGAGCAAGCGTGGCTCTGCAGACCGACGAGTCCCGCGGGGCCCCCCCCGATCGGAAGGAAGACTTTGCCTTTACGATCGCCATCGGGAGGTCTTCCCGTAAATCTGAGCCCGAGGATTCCCGGCTACTAATTGACGTTTCTCTGCCGCCGCTGGCCAGCGAAGACGATCCGGCATCGGCCCCGAAGACGATCGACACTTCTACGTCGCAGCTTTTTCCTATTGCTCCGCTTCTGGAACGTCGGCGCTGCGCCATGATCGACGCCGCATGCCTGGCGTTTGCCTACGGCGGATTTCTTGCGCTGTTCGGTTCGTTAGGTGGGGAATTTACACTGAGCAAATTAAGCGCGGTGGTCTGCTTTTCGACCTTTGCCTTTGTCTACATCCAGTACTTCTGCCTGTTCACGATCTTTGGAGGAACTACGCCTGGAATGATGCTGCGTGGACTGCAAGTGGTCGGCTTTTCCGGCGAACCCGCAACGGCACGACAGCTTTTCTGGCGCGCCGTGGGCTATCTGATTTCGGCCGGATCCTTTTTCCTGGGTTTTTTCTGGGCACTGTGGGACGAGGACGCCATGACCTGGCACGACCGCATCTCCCACACCTATCTGGCGATGCCAGAAACGTTCGCGGACGCGGAAATCACGCACGCCACGCCCGTCCGTTGATAGAAATATCTGCGAGAAGGAAATTAGACAGGAACGCCTACTTGGCGACCTTTTCGTCCGACGCGATTTTTCCGTCGCGGATGAAAATCACACGGTGCGCATGCTGCGCGATATCCATTTCGTGCGTGACCAGAATAATAGTGTTGCCCTGGCTGTGAAGATTTTCAAACAGGTTCATGATCTCTTCGCCGGTCTTTGAGTCCAGATTCCCCGTGGGCTCGTCCGCCAACACGATCGATGGGTGATTGACCAGCGCCCTCGCGATCGCCACGCGCTGCCTCTGGCCGCCCGAAAGTTCGTTCGGCTTGTGATTCATGCGAGGGCCCAGATCCACGCGCTCCAACGCTTCTTTCGCCCGTTCGATGCGCTCCTCGGCGGGTGTTCCGCTATAGATGAGCGGAAGTTCGACGTTGTGGAGAGCCGTCGCGCGGGGAAGAAGATTGAAAGTTTGAAAGACGAAGCCGATTTCCTTGTTTCGGATGTACGCCAGTTCGTCGTCATCCAATTCGCTGACGAGCCGCCCCGCCAGCCAGTAGCGCCCCGAACTTGGCGAATCCAGGCAGCCGATCAGATTCATCAAGGTGGATTTGCCGGAGCCTGAAGGTCCCATGATCGCCACGTACTCGCCCTTGCGAATCTCGACATCGACCCCGCGCAAGGCGTGCACTTCTTCCGTGCCCATCTGGTAGACCTTCGCCAAGGCTTCCGTGCGAATGACAATGCCGCTGTCCACCAGATCCTGGCGGTAGGCCTCCGAGCTCGTAAGTTCTGCTGGCATTCGCCTCTCCCTGTTCCGAAACCCGTGCCTACGGGTTTTCATCCATTCTTTTTGGCGCTGAGTTGTCGACCTTTACCGATGCCTCCGGCTTTAGCGTGCGCAGCGCTTTATAGCTGCCCACTACGATCTCATCGCCTGGTTGCAAGCCCTTCGTGACTTCGATATCGGTCACACCGGAAATCCCCGTTTGCACCGGGCGAAAAGTCGCTTTCTTTCCGTTAACAACAAAAACTCCCTGGATTTCATCCTTCTTTGGATCGCCCGGGTCGGCGGGAGGTGGCGCGGCCAACGTGACGCCGCTTTCCTTTTTGCTATGCTTCGCCGCATCTTCAATATCCTTCCGGGAGCGCACGGCAAGAGCCTGAATGGGGATAGCAATCACATTGGCTTTTTGAGCAGTCTTGATCTTTGCCGTCGTGGAAAGTCCGGGGCGCAGATTTTCGGGAGGATTTTCCAAAGTCACGACTACTTTGAAGTCTTTCGCTTCCTGGTTGCTGGTTGTTGTTTGTGTCGTGGCCAGGCCGGAACTCCGCAGCACCGCCTGCGAGCCGATTTCCGTGACCTTACCCTTGAATACTTTGCCGGGAATGGCGTCAATCGTCACGTCGGCCTCCTGGCCGATCCGGACGTTCACGATGTCAGTTTCATCCACCTTCACTTCCGAGGTCACCACCGACATATCGGAGAGAGTCATCAGGAAGCTGCCATTCGCATTCTGAATGCCTGGCACCACATATTCTCCCTCGCGGACGGGCAAGTAGCTCACGATGCCGTTGATTGGTGAAACGTATGCGGTTTTTTGCAGCACGTCCTCGGTGCGCACCAGCACGGCCTTGCTCTGCACCAACTGTGATTTAACCTGGTCGAGCTGTGCTTTTTGCGCTTGCACGCGCGCCCGCGAGGCCTCAGCGGCAGCCACAGCCGCATCATAGGCGGTCTTCCGTTGATCATAATCCTGTTTGGGAATCAGCCCGTCTTTGAACAGGCCCTGGCCCCGGTCGAAATCCAGTTTGGCCTTTTCGAGATTGGCCTCCTGCTGAATTAAATCCGCCTGGGAAGCTTGGAAACTCGCGCTGGCTGCCTGGACTCCGGACTCGTTCGAATTCATGGCCGCGGCCTGTGCCTGCACGTCGGCATTCGCCTGGACATTCTCCTGCAACAGCAGGCGCTCGCCCTTCTTGATGTGGTCGCCTTCCTGAACCAGAATTTTCGTGACACGCCCAAACCCCTGAGCAGTGATATTGGTGTATGTGTTTGGCTTAATTTCACCCGAGGCCGTTACGAGGGATATCAGCGAGTCCACCTTGCTAACCTTCGCCGTCTGTACAGTCACGACACCCTTATTCGCCTGGTTGATGCTAAACCAGACAATGCCAGCCATGACGAGCGCCGCCACGGCGCCTATGCCCGCCTTTTGCCAAGTCTTCATCCTTTGCCTCTCGCTGTGCCGCGGCGAACCACTCGCGCGGAGGGAACCACCCATTTTTATTTTTCGCGATTGCCTACCACTAATACGGGGTCGGCAACCTAAATGTTTCGTCGCAGGTCAGAGTCCAACAAGGAAATCTGGTGGGAACGCGCTGGCGATTGCCACGCAACCTCGGGTTCACGCACGAAACCTTTACACGTATCTATTCTAGGCCGAACTTGCGGCAAAGAAAAGACTTGTGAGTCATTCGCGGCCTTTCCCAAGCCTCCCCGAAACAGCCTGCCACTCTTCCACTTAGACGCACTTCCGCCTGATTTAGTCATCCCGCCGACCGTTCGGTTTGCCAGAATTCCCGGCTCCGTGGGCAGACGCCGAGCGGACCCATTGGGTTCGTCGAATCTTCCCTGGCGGCGTATAATTTCGGGGCAGCCGGCAATTCAAATGCCCTCTCAGATATCGACTTTGGTCAAGAATTCAGCGCGGGGATTCCGACCCCGGTGGGGCGGATTCCCATGCGCATGATAGGGTCTCTGCCTTCCTTTCGGTTCTCCCGGAGCCCAGGGCTCGCGTTTCTTGGACTCCTAGCGGTGTTATTGCTGGCCTATGAAGCGGCCCAACTCGTCCTTGCGGGCTCCCTGACCACGCTCGCCGTTGTGGCACTCGTCTTTGTCGGAATGGCGATTGTGGTCTCCATCCTCAACGACTGGCGCCGTGGCCTCTACCTTCTTCTCGGTTGGGTGATGTTCGAGGATCTGTTTCGAAAATATCTTGGCAACAACATGGGTGTTTTTTTTGCAAAGGACATCCTGGCGGTTGTCCTCTACGTCTCCTTCCTTATTGCCAAACGAAAACACCTCGTCAAAACCTTCCGGCCGGCGTTTCTTGTACCTCTTTTGATTTTCTTTTGGTACTGCGTCATCCAAGTATTCAATCCGGAGTCCCCCAGCATCTTCTACGGGCTTCTGGGAATGAAACTCTATTTCTTGTACGTACCGCTAATCTTTGTGGGTTATGCATTATTAGAGACGGAACAAGACCTGCGCCGATTCTTCCTTTATAACTCTGCCCTGATGCTGGTTGTGACTGGTCTCGGAATCGCCCAGTCCATCATCGGCCCGAAGTTCCTCAACCCAACGGTCATTCAAGAAGACATTCGCGAAGCGGCCGTGCTCTATCGAGCTTCTCCCATTACCGGCCTTGTGGCGTATCGCCCCACTTCGGTTTTTGTGAGCACCGGGAGATTCGAAGACTTCCTTAACGTCGCCTGGTTAATTGCTCTGGGATTCGCGGGTTACCTGCTGCTCCGCAGCCGCCGCGGCCGCAACCTGGCTTTTCTCACGCTGGCGGTGGTCGGCGTGGGGTCGGTGATGAGCACTTCTCGCGGCGCGTTCATGTGGAACCTGGGAAACGGCCTGGTCGTAGGCGCGGCATTTCTCTGGGGCGCACCCTGGCGCCAGGGAGAAGCGCGCCGCGTACTTCGCACCATTCAACGGGCGCTCATGGCGGTTGGCCTCGCTATCATGATCATGATGACCGTGTTTCCCGCGCAAGTGGCGTCGAGATTCGCGATTTACACCGAGACTCTTTCCCCTACGAGTTCTACCAGCGAACTCCTGTACCGTACCCGCGACTACCCTCTCAGGAACTTCCTTTTGGCGTTCACTTTCGATCATTGGGTGTCAGGTTATGGAATTGGGACCTTTTCGCTGGGCATCCAGTATGTGGGCCGCATCCTGCATGCCCCGCCTGCCCCAACGGGGGTGGAAAATGGCTATGGGCAGCTCCTGCTGGAACTCGGGATTGTTGGCCTTCTGTTCTGGATTTTCTTAGGAACCTTCATCTGCGTCTCCGCCTGGAAAATCACCAGCAAATTGAGGGGCACTCCCTTCTTTCCGCTCAGCTTTGTCATTTTCTGGTATGCGTTTATGTTGTTCGGACCTAACAGCTACATCAAGTTTATTTCCTACCAGGACTACTTCATGAACTTGTATCTATGGCTGCTGCTTGGAATTTTGTTCCGCCTCCCGAACATCTACCAGGGAACGCTCGCGCGCGAAGCCGTTTCGAGTCACTCTCTGCAACCCGGGCGGCCCTAAGGTGCGCATTGCCGTCGTTTCTCCGTTTCTGGATTCCCGCCACGGCACCGAACGCTGCATCGTCGAACAAATCCAGCATTTCCTTCGGGCTGAAAAATGCGAAGTTCATATCTATGCTCAGTCCGTTCAGGATCTAGAGGTCGTTCCCTGGCACGGGTCCAAAACCCGCGCGCATGCCGATGGAAAAGCGATTTGGCATCGCATCCCCACCTTGCCGGGTCCACATCTTCTGAACTTTATCTGGTGGTACTTCGCGAATCAGTTTTTGCGGCGGTTTCATGAGGCATTTCAGTCCGTCCAGTTTGACGTGGTTTTCTCGCCAGGAATCAACTGCCCGGATGCCGACGCTATTGTGGTCCACATTGTCTTTCATGAGTTCTTCCGCCTTGTCCATTCCGGCTTGCGCTTGAGGGAGGCCACATTTTCCACCTGGCCTGTAGTGCTTCATCGCTTGCTTTACTACCGCCTCATCATGTTTCTGGAGAACCGGATCTACCGCAATCGGAAGGTACGGCTCGCCGCGGTCTCGCGATTGACAGCCACCGAACTCGCCACCCATTTCGAGCGGTCTGACGTGGCGGTCATCCCCAACGCCGTCGACCTGGCGCGTTTCAATCCTTCGGACCGGCGCAGCCGACGGAAAGCGGTTCGCGGGGAACTGCAGCTCGCCGAAAACGAGTTCGTCCTGCTGCTGGTGGGCAACGACTGGAAGAAGAAGGGAATTTCCGCACTTCTGGACGCCCTCGGCGCCATACCAGAGATTCCTTGGCGCCTGATCGTTGTTGGCCGTGACGATCGCACTCCCTACCTAAAACGGATCCGCGCTTTGAATCTGCAGGACCGAATACTTTTTTTGAATCCGTCCTCGGACATTTTGAAGTTCTACGCCGCCGCCGACGTCTACGCTGGACCGTCACTTCATGACTCGTTTGCCCTTCCCCCGCTGGAAGCGATGGCCTGCGGCCTCCCGGTGATCACCAGCTCCCAAAACGGGGGCTCGCAGATCATCACCGAAGGCCTGGATGGTTTCGTCCTCCCCAACCCGGAGGACTCCAGAGCGCTCGCCCGACTCCTCGTTCGGCTTTACGCGGAGCCGGGGTTTCGGCAACAGATGGGGGAAAATGCGGCCCACACCGCGGAATCGTTCACCTGGCAACGCAACGCCCGCGAGACCTGGGCATTTGTGACTTCGGCTTCTCGCCGCAAGGACTCGGCGTAACATTTCATGATTTCGGATATCTTGATGCACAACACAGCAATCGGTTCGCTGGATAGGACTCGATGAATTGTAAGCTCGATCGTAATTGCGCTGAGCACTCATGACCGCTCTCACGCAGGCCCCCACAGCGTCGCAAGCAAGCTGCCCGAATCCTCGGCGCCATGCTTTGCTCCCACTCACCGGTGTGCGGTTTGTTGCAGCGTTCTATGTCGTCCTGAGCCATTCGCGGGGCTGGCTGCAACATCGACTTCCGCTGCCGAAAGCGCTGGACAACTTTCTGATCAATGGTCCGCTCGCCGTCTCGTTTTTCTTTCTGCTATCAGGTTTCATTCTGGCGTATACCTACGAAACCCCTTTCGTTGGCATCCGCTCTCACGTCAAGTTTTGGGTCGCCCGGTTCGCCCGGATCTATCCGGTCTATCTGTTGTCACTTCTGCTCCTTGTGCCTTTTCAGTTTCATTCGTTGGACCACCGGACAGCTCTCACAGTGTTGGTAATGTTGCAAGCGTGGAACCCATGGCGCGCGGAACTTACAGGGGCGTGGAATTATCCTGCGTGGTCATTGTCTGTTGAGGCCTTCTTCTACTTGTGTTTTCCTTTCCTTCAGTCGTGGTTTGCAACGGCATCCCGCCGGACGCTCTATGTTCTCGTGGCGGTGTTCGCTTTCGTGACGGTTTTTGGGCATACCTCTTACGAGAGTCTGGGGATCTGGAACCCGCGCTCTTATGCCGCCATCCTCATTCCGTTACCGCTTCTCCGAATTCCGGAATTCATCCTTGGGATGGTTGCGGGAAACTTCTTTGTGCGATTCGGGGCCCTCCGTCAAAAGACATGGATGAGTTTGATTGCGGCGGTCTCCTCCCTCATTGTCTTATGCTCCACCGCGGGCCCCTGGGTCAGCCTTGCGGCTTTGCCCTTTCTTCTTTTTATCTATTGCTTGGCAAGTTCGGATGATCCGGTAACCGCCTTGTTTCGGGGGCCCATCATGGTCCTGCTGGGCGGCGCGAGCTATGCTGTCTATCTACTTCAATTGCCAGTTCGCGATTGGGTCCGAGTGAGTTTTGAATGGAGCGCTCTGAATCGCTACGTCCCCGATGCTCCTCTGACTCCCATCATTCTCGTTTTGTTTTCCATTCTCATATTCAAGTATTGGGAAGAACCGCTTCGGCGGCAGATTCGGCGGGTGTTCGCCTCCAGGCTCTAATCCATTTCTCGCGGGGGGCTGGTTCGCCGCTTTGAATTGGAGTGTACCTGGGCTAATAAGCGCTCTTTCCCAGTACTGCCTTGCGCGTCGCTTCCAGCGTGAATTGCAGCGTCTCCTTCGGAATGCTCGAGACAAATGGGCCGATCAACCAGCCCAGACCTGTCGGAATATCTCGCGTCAATGTCACGGCTTCGTTCTGCACGTACACTCCGCCATCGCGTTCTTCCATACGCCACCAGGTTTCCATTTCCCACAAGAACCCGTTATCTTCCTCCGGTGATTTTTCCTGTTCTTCCGGGGTTCCGGCGTTCACGACCTCCCGGATAGAAATGGCGGTGCTGCGGCTGTGGGCCCGCGTCGGGGAGTCGCTGAAGTACGTAATGTCCTGCACGGTATTCAGCACCACGGTCACGACTTTATGCCTCCGAAACCGCATAAAGACCTGGAAGTGATTTCCTTCGTGCGATTCAATTCGAGAGCGCTCGACATCCGGGGCATAGTAGATCGCGTGGTGGTTGTAGTCCTGCAAGATGGCCAGCGTGTGTGCGAGGGTGGCGCCGGGAATGAAAACGATTCCCCTCCAATCATGAATCATTCCGCCGCGTATCTCGGCGGGGATGCCAGTGTCTCCACCGGTCAGTCGCTCCATCACGATTTCACCGCGCTGCAAACTCTCGCGGTCCGCGCTTTTGGCCGGCGCAGGAAGTTGATCTATCCAAAGAAAAGCATCGGCCCGGAGATTCTCTTGATTCCGCGCCTCGGTCCTGGCGACGTACTCCCGAAAACTCCGCAGAGTTGTCGCCTTCAGTTCCGGTGGAGCCGGAGCAGTGGAGCTGGCCGCGTAAGGTGCTCCGAGCAACAACAAAACGAACGCTCGCAGCAATCGAAGGCCGTCAGCCGAAGCCGTCATTTGTCCGCTTTTCCCATCGTGCACGATTTTCTGCGCAGCGAGTTTCCCGGTGTTCTTCCGCGGTTTTTATATCATTCCAAGAATGGATGCACGAAGCGTGCCGCAGGTGTTTCAGTTCCGGCGACTTCGAATGGCGTGGGATGGTTCGAAGATGGTGGGTTGGGTAGCTCGCACACGACCCCTTTCAGGGCCGCTGTCCCCGCGCGGCCCCCAACCCATCGTGAATCTAGATTAGGAGGCTCCAAACCCATCAACAATGGCCCAATAGCCCTAAGTGGCTAGGTACGCGGGTCTTAGTACGAGGTGCCCGACGGTCTCTCCCATAGCTCCCTATAAGGTGAACAAAATAGGTGATTTAGTCGAAGCAAGGAAAACCTGATCGGGCATGGTACTACGGAGGCAGCTGGTCCTTTGCACCCTTCGACGGGTCTCACTTCCTACGGCTTCTTCTTGACCGGGATGATACCAGAGAGGGCTGTGTTGCCGTTCAGCAGTTGCAGCGTGACTTCCTTGGTGTGATTCTTCCGCATCGGAATGTTGCGTTCCCAATCCGAATACGCGCCGTCCGCCGAGGCCCGCAGATCGTAACTATCCTGCTTCAAACCCGTAATAAAGTATTTCCCGTGCGCATCTGTGTGTACCGCGCGAGGCTTCATTCCGCTGGAGGTTTGGCACATCACGCTTGCCCCCGGTACGGGCTTTCCATTTGAGTCCAGGACCATTCCGGTGAACGTCGCCCCGGTCTTCTTTCTTGCGTCGCTCTGCGCGTTCAATTGCAGCGCAGCGAACATCACCGCGCAGGCCATCAAGGCAAGCAATCGTTTCGTATGCATGAGTCGCGCTCCTCTGTTCGTGTCCCCAGTCTAGAACGCTGCGCTCGCGCAACTGGCCCCAGTTCCGCTCGTGTGACGCAATCCGCACCTGCCACATGGGACAGTGCAGCCTGGGAAACGCCAATTCCTGCTTTTTTCAAAGTGCGAACGAGTGGGGGGATTCAGGGCAAGCTAAGGTCAATGGCGTACACATCCACATCTCCGTGGTCCACGGTGACGTAGACCGAGCCGTCCGGGCTCAATCCTGTGAAGATGCAGCGTTTCGCACCGGAGCTCAGCAGGTCTCCAAAATGCGTCACGCGCTCCGGTTCTCGCGTCGCCATGGGGATACGGAAGACGGACTCTTCGACCTCGTCTGTATCCTGGTAGTAGAGCGCGTCTCCACCGGGGGACCAACGCAGCCGCGAGGGAAAATTGGCTTCGGCCAGGACCGACCATTTGAGCGTCTTGCAGTCATAGAGCGAGATCTGTTTCTTAAGCGGATCCAGAGCGGCGATAAATCTGCCATCCGAAGACCAGCGCGGTTCGATCAGCCCCTCCGAACCGGGAATGGACGTAATTTTGTTGGAGTCGAGATCCAGAATGCGGATGTTTGGCTCTCCTCCAACCGCCGTGTCCTCAACGTCAACCACGATCTGCCTGCCATCAGTGCGCCAGTCACCGGAGACCGAAGCCCACCGGTTCGTTGTCGGAAGGACGGGTTTCGGGGATCCGCCCTGGGCGGAAACCTCGTAGAGCCGCGGTTGCTTGTCGAGGAGAAAGGCCGTGAAGAGTATTTCTTTCTGGTCCGGTGACCAGTGCGGCGCAAAAGCGCCCGTCGCACCCGCCATCAGTTGTACCCGGTCACTGCCATCAATGCGGCTTTTCCAGAGCGTACCGTTTTCCCGGGCCGCGTAGACGACCCACTGGCCGTCCAATGAAAAATCCATGTCCGTGGCTCCGGATTCGGATAGCATGGCGGTCTTGCTCAGAGTCTTCGGATCGATTCGCAAAAGTTGGTACTCATTGTGAGATCCGATCACGAACACTCGCTTGCCTCCCGCAGTCGCTGTTGGATGGTCAAATGCAATCGGCCCGTTGGTGAGTTGTAGCGGATCCTTTTCCCATCCGCCAAACCATTGGTGCCGCTCGTCCAGCAGCCAGAGATTCGCTTGCGTATCCACGGCCAGATTCGCCCGCAAATCTTTCCCCGTGGAAAACGCAAAATACTGGCCGTCCGCCAGCCACGTTCCGCTGCCTTCGTGTGGCCCGCCTTGTTCCCCGGGCAGGACTCGCCGCAAGTTCTTCCCATCTGTTCCGATTTCCCACATCGAGTCCGTGCCTTCCACGGGATCGATTTGCGTGAAGCGCAACCTCTTCCCGTCGGGAGACCAGGTCAGTGAATGGATTGCGAGCTTGAATCGGGCGACCTCCCATGGATGAATTCCATCGGAGTCTGCGATCTGAATGGTATTGTCATGCAGAAATGCAATCAGGTTTCCGGAGGGCGACCAGACCGCTTCCGTTGCCATCACATCCCCAACGCGTCTTGGCGCGCCACCCTGGACTGGCCAGAGCCACAGCGCGGTTTCCTGCCCCTCGTGGGTTAGCTGGCCGATCAAGAATTGCGAATGGTCGGGAGACAAATCAAAAATCCGGGTATTGTCGAAGGGCGTCGGCGTTCGTTGCACGTTGCCGCCTTCCACCGACGTCTGCATCAAATTCCAGCCGGTTACGTCGCGGACCACAAAATAGATCCGGCTGCCGTCGGTAACGAGCTTGCCCCAGGGATCCACTTGTCCCACATGAGTCAACTGCCGTATCTCCATTACCTTCGGTACGGCTCGGGGCCAAAGCACAAACAGCATCAGGGCCGCCAGGCCTGCAAGCATCGCGAGAACATGCCACCAGCTGGGACCAAACTTGGATAGACGAGGCACCCCAGACTGTTCCACTTGCCTGGATCGCAGGTCCCCAAGTAATGGTAGCTCCATCGTCTCCCGATCCTCGGGAGTCTCGATTCGGATGGCGGTCATCAGGGTGGACGCGCCTAGATTCGCGATTTCCACGGGCGCGATAAATCGATATCCGCGGCGCGGCACCGTTTCAATGAATACGGGGTTCTCCGCGCTGTCATTCAACGCGGTTCGCAGTTTCATTAACGCCGTGTTCAGGCTTCCGTCGAATTCGACGTAGGTGCCTTCCGGCCAGACGCTCTTTCGAAGCTCCTCGCGAGACAGTACCTCGCCAGGAGCTTCGAGTAACAATTTGAGAATGCGAAAGGGCTGCTCTTGGAGTTTGACGGGTGCGCCCTGGCGGCTCAGGGTTCCTTTCTCGAGATCAACCTCGAACAATCCGAAACGATACACGCGTCGGTCTTCTTGAGGGGTTATCGCCAAGCGTTGCTACCTCTCCAAGCCCGGATATTCTACACAAAACTGTAGTTGATAGAAAGCTATATCTACATCGAAAATATGGAGTTAATGGTTCATAAATCGAATACTGGGAGTTCGTTTGACGTTTTCGGGACTTTTTTTCATCCTTCCGCCCAGCATTACCCGTTGACCACGGTCCCACATGCCGGGGTCAGCGGTCCCACAGAGAAGGGTCGCTCCACCATAGCGAACTAACCCTCTACTCTGAACCATTGGGAGTGCCCGCGTCCCGTGTCCTCCGTCAAGATTTTCTGGACACGGACGCGGCGATCCCAAACTTCCTCATTCCCAAGCGCATACGGCACCAGCGCGCAGGAGTGTTCTCCCCCCGATGGACGCTGGAGCGAATGACTTATTGCCGCCACCCTCTGGCTCCGGAAGCTACGAAAGGAGAGTCTTGGGAAGTATCCGGGGTGCAATCGAGACATGAGCGTGCTCGTCACCAACTCGGAGAAAACACGATGCTGCGCGTGTCTAGAGTTGGCTCAAACGCCAGATCGTGTGGCACATTCCTGCCGCCGACCAGGTCTACGAATTTGACTGCCGCAATTCCGATTGCCAATGCGGTGAGTGGAAGGCTTGCGAGCATCGACTGCGCGGAGTTGTGGAACCCGCGAAACAAGCGCCATGTAAAATCCGTGACCTCTGATGACAGTTAGATTCCCGCGGATGCGAACCGCTTAGCGCAGGTCGCCCGGCGCAATTCCTTCCTTCCGCGCCTGATTTTCCAGATCGTCGATCTTTGCCTGCAGTAGCTTCTTTTTCTCTTCCAGTTGCTTCACCTGCTCCTCGATTGGAACCATGTTGTAGCCGTGATTAGGGTTGATCCCGCCACCGGGACTCGTGTTTTCCGCTTTGAAAGCTCTCAGCTGCGCGATCTTCGCATCCGCACTCCCGAGCTGCATATTCAACTGGTTGATAGCGTCGCGATAGTAGTGCACGCGACTAGCTTGCGAATCGCCGTCTTCTTCTGCCGGATCATCGTCCGCCTCGAATCGATTTTGCGACGAACGCTTTTCACCCACTACGGAGACGCTGCCTTTGATGGTAGCGAGGTCCTCGTTCGTCCAGACCTTCGTTGGTTTCTTGGGCGCGGTTTTCGCAACGGGCTGGGTTGTGCTCTTGACGGGAGCTCCTGTACCCTGCCCTTGTGCTGCCGCGGGAATTCCCGCCAAGGCAAGAATCAAATAGCAAACCATCGAACGCCAATTGGTCATCTTCGTTGGCCTCTACTCCAGTTGACCGGCTTCGATCCCATCTTTTCTCGCCTTTTCATACAACTCGTCCATCTGAGTTTCCAGTTGCTTCTTCTTCTCCTGCAGGCCCGCCATTTGCTGGTCTACAGGTGTACGGTTGTAACCGTGGGAGAGGTCGCGGCCGCCCTGAGAAACCGGCTTCCCTTGCTCGAACTCCTCGTATGCCCGCAATTTTTCGTTTACCTGCTTCAGCTGTGCTTCCAGCTTTCGCAGATCTCGCCGGTACCGGGCGACCACTGCCGGGTCGGCGTTTTTCGTCATCGTATATTTCTGGTTTCGGGCGTCGCCGACTACGGAAATGCTTCCAGCCGATTGCAAATCCTCGTTGGTCCAGACCTTTGCCGGCTTATGTGGCTCAGTGGCTTGCGGCTGGCTGCTGGTTGACGGGACCGACGCTGCCGGTGGTGTCTTGGGAGAGTTGTCTGGAGCCGTATTGCCCTGGCAGAAAGCCAGAATTGGCAAGCAACAGGTGAGGAAGAGCACCCAAGGGATGCGACGGATCATAGGACCTCCGGATCCGGCTGAGGGGATCAAGTACCTTCTGACCCATTTTAGCAACTATCTTTTCACTTGGATTCGGAACTGCCATTGAGCTTGTTCAGTTCGTCACGCACCACGTTCATCGCCTGCTGCGGAGGACCTACCCTCTGGTAGTGGGAATAAAACGTGCGTTCATGAATGGAGAACGGGATCAGAAATTTCCGTCCGTCAAAATCGTATTGCTGGTAACTGGGCAGCCAGACGCCGGGCGCCATTTCATAGCGCTCCTGCATGAAGTAGCTTCCCCGATAAACCTTCGCCAGGAACAGCGCGATCGAGATGTCTTCCGTTACTTCGCCCTCAATCTTCGCCAATTCCGAGGACTGTTTGTCGATCCAGATGGTGCCGTGGACTTTCGTGAACAGCATCTCGTTTCGTGTAGTAGGCTTGAAAGCAGGATTGCGATTCATGTCGTACTTCACCAGGACGCGGCCGTCACGCATCTCCTCCCCGACCCTGGTAAAGAAGAAGGCCGTTCTCGTTGCATCAATCAGTGCGTTGCGTTCTTTGTGGCGCCGCTCGAGCCTGCTATAGGCCTCCTGCTGTGCGACTCCATCTTGTGCCGCCCACTTGAGAGTTTCTTCCAGTTTCCGGAGAGCCTCCACGTAGCTCTCCGTATTGGCGGGCTTCCCGTCAAGGCCCAAGGGAATTTTGTCCATGCCGGTCCCCGCCGGAAAGACCTGCCAAACCTTCACATCGCTTGGTTTTGGATCACTGCCGGTCTTCCGGTATTCCACGCGTTCCACGCGCTCATAGAGATTCAAGTCGGCATCTACCCGCTTCTGGTTCGCGATGACCAGGTTAAACAGGTCCGAGTTGCTCGGACCGGAACTTCCCGCAGGGTCCTTGAGGTCCGCAGTCTGGCCAAGGCAGGAGCAGATGGGCACAAGCAATCCGAACAACCCGATCAAGCATAGCCGAGATCCATTGGAAATCCACGCGAGGCCTCGCCGGTCCAGATAACTGGTGTGGAATCTGCGCGGTAAACGGAAAATGCGACTCCGCCTTGCTAGCATTAAGCCCCGTCCCCCTTCAGCTGTTCCCCGCACGGACCCAACCGCGCTACAATCAGCGGGTACGCGTCATTCAGAATATCGCCGCTCGGGCTGAAAGCAAATACACCTCCCAAACGTCTAACCTAGGAACGATTTGGATGCCTCATTCGTATTTGCAGCTATAAGGAAAGAGAAATTGGGCGTTGCACCGATAGACGGACTGTCCGGGACCCCGCCAATGGCGGGGGAGGGGCTGATTTCCGCCTCCCGCCTGGAGAGGCTGAAGAAAAACTGGGTCACTTTTTCGGAGACCCTGAAACTTGCCTTGGATGCCTTGCGCGCTCACAAGTTGCGCAGTTTCCTGACATTGCTTGGGGTCATCCTGGCCGTCACCACGCTCGTCTTCGTCATGAGCGTGATCGCCGGCCTGAATCTCTATGTTGCGGACCGCATCGCCAATCTTGGGGCAAACGTCTTCATCGTTGACCGCTTCGGCATCATCACCAGTCGCGATGCCTATATCAAAGCACAAAAGCGCCCGTTGCTCACCATGGATGAATATGAGCGGCTACGCGAAAACATGAAACTCGCTCGCGCCGTCGCCGCCGAGGAAGACCGCAACATCCAGACGCGTTCCGGCAACGCTATCATGGAAAACACGCAGGTCATGGGCGCCACCCCTAATTTTGCCGACGTCCGCAACATGAACGTCGCTTCGGGCCGCTTCATCACCGAAGCCGACGACGAACATCATTCCGACGTGACGTTCATCGGCGCCGATCTCGCGGAAAAGTTCTTCCCGAACGTCGACCCCATCGGCAAAACCATTCGCGCCGGCACGCACACCTACCAGGTGATTGGCGTCGCGGAAGCCATCGGCAGCGCCTTTGGGCAATCGCAAGACAACTTCATGATCATTCCCATAAACACGTTCCTTAAGGGGTGGCACCGGCCGATCGATTGGTGTGCGATTTTTGTCCAGGCGCCCAACGCGGAACTGATGAGCGCCAGCGAGGACGAGGCTCGCATGTATCTCCGCGCGTGGCGCCACGTGGACTACGATGCACCCGACAACTTCGCAATCCTGGGTTCCGATTCCATCATGGCACTTTGGCATCAGCTCACGGGCAATCTGGCTTTCGTGGCTATGGCATTGGTCAGTGTTTTCCTCGTTGTCGGTGGCATCGTAATCATGAACATCATGCTTGCCAGTGTTACCGAGCGGACTCGCGAAATCGGCCTTCGCCGCTCGCTTGGCGCGCGAAAGTCCCACATCCTGCTCCAGTTCTTGATGGAGTCGGCGGTGCTTGCCGCCGTCGGTGGCGTCATCGGCATCTTGGCCGCGTATTTGGCAGTGTATCTGGTGAAGGCTGTTTTCTCTTTTCCGATGGACACGCCTCTGACCGCCGTCATCCTGTCCCTGGTGCTCGCCACCGGGGTGGGATTGTTCTTTGGTATTTTTCCGGCCATGCGGGCCGCGAAACTCGATCCTATTGAAGCGCTTCGTGCGGAAGGCTAGGCCACCGGTATGCCACAGGAACACGGGGAAAACCTGAAACAAGCGATGGATGCCCTCCGGACCCACAAACTCCGCAGCGGCCTAACGGTCTTCGGAGTTGTCCTGGGAGTGAGTGTGATCATGCTCGTCGCTGCCCTCATCACTGGCTTCGATCAGCAGGTCCAGGAAAACGTAAAGCAGTTTGGCGCCGATACTGCCTTTATCACCAAATGGGATCAGAACCGCCACGGCGGACCGCCGCCTCTTGAGGAGATCCAGCGCAAGCCCTTGACGCTCGAGGACGAACGCGTCCTTCTGGAGAGTTGCCCCGCCATCAAAAGCGCCACCGCATTCATCGAGACGGATTGGGATGCCGGCCACTCTATCCGCACAAAAGCGGGAGAAGTAACTGGCATTGACTTTCGGGGCGTGCAAGCCAATTTCGGGCTCGTCTACGCGAATGCTTCCACGCTTTCCGGCCGCTTCATTAGCGAAGGCGACGACTTGCACAAGGAAAAAGTCGTCATGCTTGGGGAAAATGTCGCGCCCGTTCTCTTTCCGGAAGGCAATCCCATCGGCAAGGATGTCCTAATCGACGGCGCCGATTTTCAGGTCATTGGCGTCGTCGAAAAGCCCAAAGGCGGCTTCGGTATGGGCGATGAAGACCGGCGCGTCTTGATTCCATTCAGTACTTTCCGCAAGACTTACCCCTCGGCCGAGGAACTCAATATGCGGATTCAGGCCTACCCAAACATGCTCAATGAGGCCGTGGACGAGGCCCGGGAAGTCCTGCGCCGGCGGCGCGATGTCCCCTTCAACGGCAAAGATAATTTTTCAATTGAGACTGCGGAGCAGGAAATTGAAACTTTTCACAGCATCGTTGGAAAGGTCGCCATCGCCACGGTGGTCCTCAGCGCCATCGGCTTGCTGATCGGGGGCGTCGGGGTGATGAACATCATGCTCGTCAGCGTCACCGAGCGCACCCGGGAGATCGGCGTTCGCAAGGCCATCGGCGCCAAGAGCGCGGACATCACCTGGCAATTTCTCCTCGAGGCGATGACCCTGACGGGACTTGGAGGCCTGATCGCCCTCGTACTGGTCAATGGGCTAGTCTTGTTGGTGCGGGTCGTCCTGAAATGGCCCGGGAGCGTCCCCATCTGGGCGGCCGTCCTGGGTATCATCGTTAGCGTGAGTGTCGGACTGGTCTTTGGCGTGTGGCCCGCCATGAAAGCGGCCAAGCTCGATCCCGTCGAAGCGCTCCGGTACGAATAGACCTGGGGCGCAGGCACTTCCCTCTGGTCAGCCTGCCTGCAGGCCTAGCCATAATCCGCACCGCTGGATTTTCCACGAGGGAAATGCGGACTCCGATCGCCCGCGGCTGCTGGGCATGGATGCCTGCTTTACGCTGAACGCAGAAACCTCGCCGCGCGGTTCCGCAGGGACGAGTCCGCGATCGGCGCCGCAGCTTGCTCGGGCGGCTTCCGCCGCGCCAGCGGGTAGAGTTGTTCCGCCAGCGCCTCTGCGGTTTGGAATCGCTGCTTGGGATCCTTCGCCAAGCAAGCCGACAGCACCTCGTCCACTCCCGAGGAAATCGAAGCATTCGTGCGCGAAGCCGGCAGAGGCGTGGACGACAGCACGTGGTTACACACTTTTTGCAGAGATTCTCCGGCGAACGGCGAGATTCCCGTCAACATTTCGTAGAGCACCACGCCCAACGAAAAGATATCCGAACGCACGTCTTGCGGCCGGCCCATGATCTGTTCCGGGCACCAATAGGCCGGGGTGCCCAGCAGGGGAGTATCGCCGGTGTCGTGGCTCGCCAATCGCGCCATGCCGAAGTCCGTCAGCTTCACTCGCTGCTCGGCAGTGATCAGGATATTGGCCGGCTTGATGTCACCGTGAATGATGCTGCGGCGATGCGCCGCGTGCAGCGCCGCAGCCACTTGTGAGGCCCAGTTGCACGCCGTCGGAAACGGCACGCTTCCGTTGGTCAGGATTTTTTCCAGGGACTGCCCTTCCACCAGTTCCATCACCAGGTACGGCGTGGACGTGGATTCCTCAATACCCATGTCATGCAGCGTGATCACAAACGGGTGTGAGAGTTTTCCGACTACGCGCGCTTCACGCAAAAAACGCGTCCGCGCTTCGCCGCGTGCCAGGTCCGGCGAAAGCAATTTGATCGCGACCGGCCGGTCAATCAGCGGATCGAATCCGCGCACCACCCGGCTGTAAGCGCCTGTCCCCAGGGTCTCGAGAATTTGATAACGTCCCACTTGCACGCGTCCACCCCTCGGCAACTCTCTCCGGCTTGCACCAGACTACTCCGCCGCCGAAGTTGGAAGAATGATGCAAGGGTTCTGATTTCAAAGTACTTCCGTACTAGGAGAGGCGGTCTGCGCCAGTCTGAAACCTCCGCTTCCCGGAAATCCCACCACTAGATATAGACGTTCTCGAAAATTCTTCACCAGATTTTGCGATTTTCTCTTGACAGCTTTCTCACGCCGTTTGATACTGCGAATCCAGATTCGGGGGACGTGGAAGCGCCAGACGGACCGAGTCGGGGATTGCCTTGGTCCGGCATGACCCACGCTCCAGCCCGGTATCACCGCAAAAAACGAGCGCGAAGTATCTGCTCCGCGCAAGTTGTATGCAAGCGCGGACTCTGCCGTACGGCCGTGTGCAGTTCACCGGCTGGGGGCAGCGCATTCGCTTTTTTCGGTGGCATCGGGGGACGCCTTCCACGTCAGCCGCGAATCGTCGCGCATTTTCTTCAACTCGGAAATGCGCCCCTCTGGCATGCAGAGGAGTAAAATAGGGGAGGAACAGGATGGCAACGGTGAAGCCTGCATTGAATGGCAAAGCAGTGGAAACCTCCAAGGCGATTAGCTCCGCCGGTGTTTCTACAGGCCTGGTTTTTGAACGTTACTTCACCGATGGAAAGATCTCCCCGTTCGACAAGCTCGAATGGGAAAAGCGCACCGCCCTGATCGGCAACGAAAAAGGCGTCACGATTTTCAAGCAGGAGAATGTAGAGGTTCCCAAAAGCTGGTCGCAGACCGCCACCAACATCGTGGCCAGCAAATATTTCCACGGAAAACAAGGCAGTGCTGAGCGCGAAACCTCGGTGCGCCAGTTGATCGGACGCGTGGTGGACACCATCGTCCGCTGGGGCCAGGAAGGCGGCTACTTCGCCGATTCCAGGTCGCGCGACGCTTTCCGCGACGAACTCACTCATCTGCTCGTCGAGCAGAAAATGGCTTTCAATTCGCCCGTCTGGTTCAACGTCGGCGTTCAGCCCAAGCCGCAATGCTCCGCCTGCTTCATCAACTCGGTGCAGGACAACATGGAATCCATCATGGGCCTCACCAAGACCGAGGGCATGCTCTTCAAGTGGGGCTCCGGCACCGGCACCAACTTCTCCACTCTCCGCGGCAGCCGGGAATCGCTCTCCGGCGGCGGCATCGCTTCCGGCCCGGTCAGCTTCATGAAGGGCTTCGACGCCTTCGCCGGCGTCATCAAGAGCGGCGGCAAGACGCGGCGCGCCGCCAAGATGGTCATCCTGAACATCGACCATCCGGACATCGTCGAATTCATTGATTGCAAGGTGAAGGAAGAGAAGAAGGCCCATGTCCTGATCGAGCAGGGTTACGACTCTTCGATTGATGGCGAAGCCTACAGTTCCATTTTCTTCCAGAACGCCAACCACTCCGTCCGCGTCACCGACGACTTCATGCAAGCGGTGGTCGAAAATCGCGACTGGTGGACCAAGAACGTCACCGACGGGCGGCCTAACGAGAAGCTAGGCGCCCGCGATTTGCTCCACAAGATTGCCGATTCCACCTGGCATTGCGGCGACCCCGGCATGCAGTACGACACCACGGTCAACCGCTGGCACACCTGCAAGAGCACTGCCCGCATCAACGCCAGCAATCCGTGCAGCGAGTACATGTTTCTCGACGACACGGCGTGCAATCTCGCTTCCCTGAACCTCATGAAGTATCTCGGTTCCAACGGCGAGTTTGATGTCGAGGCTTTCACCAAGGCGGTGGACGTCACCATCACCGCCCAGGAAATTCTCGTCGACAACGCCAGTTATCCCACACCGAAAATTGGCGAAAATTCGCACAAATTCCGGCCCCTCGGCCTCGGTTACGCCAATCTCGGAGCGTTGCTCATGTCCATGGCGCTACCCTACGACTCCGACGAGGGCCGCGACGTCGCCGCCGCCGTCACCGCCCTCATGTGCGGCGAGGCTTATGCGCAATCCGCGCGCATCGCCGAAAAGATGGGCCCGTTCCCCGGCTACGCCGTCAACCGCGAGCCCATGCTCGATGTCATTCGCATGCACCGAAACGCCATGCGCGGCATCAAGCCTGAGCACGTGCAATCCGACCTCTACATGGGCGCGCAAGGCGCCTGGGATTCTGCACTTGCCCATGGCGAAGAGTTCGGCTACAAGAATTCCCAGGTCACCGTACTCGCTCCCACCGGCACCATCGGCTTCATGATGGATTGCGATACTACCGGCATCGAGCCCGACCTCGCTCTGGTGAAATACAAGAAGCTCGTCGGCGGCGGCGTAATCAAGATCGTCAACAACACCGTGCCGCAGGCGCTCATGAGTCTTGGCTACACTCCCGAGCAGACCAGCGAGATCGTCAGCTACATCGACAAGAACGGCAAGATCGACGGCGCTCCCTTCGTCAAGGCCGAGCACGTTCCCGTCTTCGATTGCTCCCTGGCCACCACTGGCGGCCGCTGCATCGCCTGGACCGGGCACGTGAAAATGATGGCCGCGGCGCAGCCCTTCCTGTCCGGCGCCATCAGCAAGACCATCAATATGCCGGAGCAGTCTACTATCGAAGACATCATGAACGCCTACGTCGAGTCCTGGAAGCTCGGGCTTAAGGCCGTCGCCATCTACCGCGACAACTCCAAGTGGTCGCAGCCCCTGAACGCCGCGGGCAACAAGAAGGAAGAAAAGAAAGCCGAAGCACCGGCCATCGAGCCCATCCAGCGGGAGCTCTTTGCGCGGGCGCAGCGCGAGAAAATGCCCTACGAACGTTCTTCGGTCACCCACAAGTTCAGCGTCGGGGGCCACGAGGGCTACATCACCGTCGGCATGTACCAGGATAGCCGGCCGGGAGAAGTCTTCATCAAGATGGCCAAGGAAGGCTCAACCCTCTCGGGCGTAATGGACGGCTTGGCCCTCACCATCTCGCTTGGCTTGCAGTATGGCGTTCCCCTGAAGGTGTTCGTGGACAAGTTGCTCAACACACGTTTTGAGCCGTCGGGCATCACGTCCAATCCGAATATTCGCTTCGTCTCTTCGGTGCTGGACTACATCGCTCGCTGGCTCGGCGGCCGCTTCATCTCCGCGGATTACCTCAAGCTGACGAACGGCAACGGCCATACGGAAGCCCCCTCTGCGCCGGTGGTCGCCGCCGCTATGCCCATGCTTGTGCCGCCGCCCGCGCCCATCGCATCGCAGCCGATGGATCCCGTCAGCGCCAGGCCGCACGACGCCCATGAAGGCGCTCCAACCTGCTCCGAGTGCGGCATGCTCATGGTGCCCAACGGCGCTTGCTATAAATGCGAAAACTGCGGGAGTACCAGTGGATGCAGTTGATGCCGGAGAAAGGCCAGGAGAACACGCGATGAGCGCACTCCCCACCGGCACCGCAATAGCAACCAGGCAGATCAGCGAACCCCAGAAGGCGCGCGGCTTCCTCCATATCGTGCGCCATGGTTCTGGGCTCAACGCCTTCTACATCGTTTCCTATCATCAGATCGCGCGCACCGGCATTCGGCCCAAGCCCATGCTCGCCGAAGGCGCGCAGGCTCTGATCGATATGCTCGAAAAAGTCGGCGTGGATTTCCGTCTCAAGGAAGTCCGCGGCGCTCTCGCAGACATTCTGCGCCTCGGCTCCGCCAACATTCCCGATCTCTGGCTCAGCGACGAAGAGCTGCTCGCCAAGGGCCTCGTCGAATCCTGAGCCCCGCCCCGCCCTCACACACAAGGCCGGAAGCCTCGCGCTTCCGGCCTTTTTGCTGGGTTACTCCAGCCTGGATAAGAACCGAGATTCCTCGTTTTGGAAATGGAGTGAAGTTCAATGACGAAGGGCCGGGGGCTGGCGCTCCCGGCCCTTCGTTTCTGGCGGGGCTCTCTCGCTCACGACGGAGAAACGCACCGCTCCGCACGCCGCTAGCGGGGACGCAAGGGCGGACGCGACGCTGCTGGCCTTGGGCGGAATCGAAGTCTGGGCATCAATGGAGGCGGCACATGGCGCAAAGGTTCGCCGCAAAGCGGGCACTGGTCGGAGCCGACTACCTCCGCCCTCATCCAATTCCCCTTCACTTCACATTGTGGATTGACACACTGAACCGTGGAGCCCGGCATGATGGTCATTCTGAACTCCCCCAGCGGCTGCCAACTCGCCCGTTGCCGGCGAGTCCCCTTGGCGGCCAGAGCTTCATCGAATCGACCGAGGGGACGTTCGAATTCTTGCGCTGTGCACTTGTGGTGTCAACGAGAAACCACCCCAACGCATAGCGGTTGAATCATTTTTCTGTGGAAAAAACCGCCAAATGTCTCTGCGGTTCGCCGCTGTGATGGGATGGGCTCGAGTATGTCTCTTTGGAAGAGACGCTGGAATTCGAGACGAACATACCGGCGGCTGCGGATCAAACTGTCAGGGCTGCGACGGTTGGGATTGATCTTGCGCGGGTTTCTCTTGCTGCCCCGAAGCTCCGGGCGGCAACTTCGCCTTGAGTTGCGCTAGTTCGTCCTGCTTCTGGGTCAGGCCGCTCTTCATCGCGTCCAGTTTTGCTTTCCCGTCGGTGTCGCTGGAATAATCCGGGCGCGAGTAGAAATCGTCGTTTGCTAGCGCCAGTTCCCGCTGTGCCAGGTCCACTTCCTTCTGCTTGTCCGCAATCTCCTGCTTTAGCGCCGAAAACTCGTCCTTATTGGTCGCTTCGTTCGCGGAGGCATCCCGTTCGGACGGGGCGGCAGACGAATCGGCCGCTTGCTGGTTTTCCGGTGTGGTAGAAACGGCCATGCTCGCCCCGGAAGTCCCACCCGTCGCGCTTGCGCCCGCCTGGGCCGGGCCCGCCGGCTCCAAAGTGTCGTTGGTGACTACCGTAGCCGGCTTCGGCGCGTTCTTTTTCTGTTCTCGCGCGCGACGAGCCGCTTCCGCCACAGACTCCTGCTGCGGATTCTGCGCTCGAGCCACCGGCATTCCGGCCAAAAACGCTGCCAAAAGAATCACGGAGACGCCTGTCAGTTTTCGGTTCCACATCATCTCGCCTCCTGCCTCAATTGCCCCTTAGTCCGCAGGATACGCCCCCGCGCGCCCGGGTACAATTTCCCTCTGTCAGCCTGCCACCTATGTGCAAATCCGCTTCCCCTGCAATGCTCACCGCCGCTCGGTATACTCACTCCATGCGCACGCGGCCACCGGTTTCCGCCTGGTTTTGTCTGGTGCTGTTTTTCGGAGCACTGGGCGTCGCGCCAGTCGACACTTTGTGCCAACCCATATCCTCCCAATCCACAACCCCTGCCACTTCTCAGGCTTCGAATCCATCGCCAACCCGATCCAGCACCGGCGCCTACCAACTATCACCCGAAAAATACGAGAAGGCGGTCGCCTATTCCCGCGCCGGCTATCGCCTTTATTTCGTCTCCATTCTCTGGAATCTGATCGTTCTTATTCTTCTGCTGCGCTCCAGATATTTTGCCCAGCTCCGGAATTTTGTCGAAGCCCGCTCCCGTCGACGCCTGCTGCAAGCGGCCATCTTCGTTCCAGGGGTTTTCGCGGCGTTGGCGCTTCTAAACCTGCCGATCCGTCTCTATTGGCATCACCTCTCGCTCCATTTCCAGCAGTCAATTCAGCCTTGGGGCTCATGGTTTTGGGATTGGACCAAGGCCGAGCTGCTCACCATCGTCCTCGCTGTCTTGGTCGTGTTCCTCCTGTTCGCTGTGATGCGCCGCAGTCCGCGCGCATGGTGGTTCTACGCCTGGCTCGGCGCAATCCCGCTGGCCACGTTTCTTGTCTTCATCAGCCCGTTGTACATCGATCCGCTCTTCAACAAATTCACGCCTCTCGAAAATACTCATCCGCAGCTGGTCCAATCGATTGGACAGCTAGCGAGACGCGCGGGCATTCCCATTCCGCCCGACCGCATGTTCCTGATGCAAGCCAGCGCCAAGACCAACGCCATCAACGCCTATGTGACGGGCCTGGGCTCCTCCAAGCGCATCGTCATCTGGGACACGTCCATCCGCAAGACCACTCCTGACGAACTCCTCTACATCGTCGGCCACGAAATGGGGCACTACGTCCTCCGCCACGTCGTGAAGGGTTTCGCCTTCTTCCTGGGGATGCTCTTGATCGCCTTGCTTCTTGCCTACCGCCTGTTGCGGTGGGCGATTGCGCGCTGGGGCCCAGTGTGGGGAATTCGGGGCCAATCTGATTGGGCCGCTCTCGGGATCCTGCTTCTAATCTTTCAATTGCTGAACTTCTTCGGTGAGCCCATCGGCAATGCCTTCAGCCGGAGGGAAGAGCACGCCGCGGACGCCTACGGCCTACAGCTCATTTACGGCTTGATTCCGAATGCCAACGAGGTTGCCGCACACTCTTTCCAGGTTCTCGGAGAAGAAGATCTGGACGACCCAAATCCTTCCAAATTCATCGTCTTCTGGCTCTATAGCCACCCCCCTCTGAGCGACCGCCTCCGTTTCGCCCGCGATTTCAAGCCCGCGCAGATGGGGCCTGAGCCGCCCGTCGCCCGCTAATTCACGGGGCGTTTTCCGCGCTTCCTGCGCAAAAACGCCGCTACCTTGTGCCGGTTTCCGCAGATCGCCATGGAGCACCACCGCCTCTGGCGGGTACGCGAATCGTCGTAGAAAAACTGCCGGCACTGCGGGTTCGCGCACCGCTTCACCGGCGCGGCTTGTCCCTCGACGATCAACTCCGCCGCCGATCGCGCAATGGCCGCCAGCAGCCATTCGAGTCCGCTTTCGCGAGCAACGAATTCCAGCCGCCAGCCACCTTCCTGCGCCATCAACTCATCGTGGCCTTCCGTCACGCGCAAAATGTCGTTGATGGGCGCCGTCCACACCTTCGGAAATGCGCGCTGTTCTTGGACCGCCGAAAAAATCGCGCGGACACATTCCCGGAGACGCAGCACCTTCAAAAGCACGCGATCCACCGTCCCCGGCTCGCTCCGTTCCAGGCCTTCCAGCCGCGACCCTCTTTCCTGGCTCACCACGCGGGAATTCACCAGAAACACCACGAACTCTTGCCAGGAAACGTCATGCTCATGCGGGATCAGATTGGCAAAGTCCAGCGCCAGACGGCCTGCAATGAGTTTCGGAATCGCTCCACTGGCCTTCAAATGGGATTCTCCTAAGAAGTTGCGGCGTTAACCGGCGTATGTTATTTCGCAGGTTATACTCCTTTCCTCCCTCCATTTGCAACTTTTTCTGCCATCTGCCCGTATCCTCCGACGAGCCGGGCTCTGCCAACTTTTCTCTCATGGCCGCTCTCTCTCGGGTACCATCCCCGTCAAACGATTTGTCAGGAGATATCGTGGACAATCTTCCATCGCCAACTTCGGTGCCGCGGTTGCCAGATCAACTTTCTGCCGCGCTCCCGCCTCCCCCCGATCGCAACATCGTCTTTTTCAATGATCGTGGCCTCCGGGCTGGCTGGCGCCTGCTGATCTACATTTTCTTTGTCGCGGTCGCGATTACGATTTCCGGATTCATCATGCGACGGACCCTGCCCCACGTCCACGGCATGCCTTCCCCACAACTTATGCTTCTTCAAGAAGCGGTCAGCTTCTCAATCGTCTTTGGCTGCGCCCTAATCATGTCCCGAATTGAGGGGCGTTCCCCCGGCGTCTACGGTCTGCCAATTTCCCAGGCGTTCGGACGCAATTTCTGGCTCGGCATGTTGCTCGGCCTCGCCGAAATTTCTGTCCTGATGGGGCTCGTAGCCGCATTTGGCGGGTATTCGTTCGGCAGCCTCGCGCTCTCCCCATCCGGTATCATTGGTTGGGGTCTCATCCATCTCCTGCTCTTCATTTGCGTGGGTTTCTTCGAAGAGTTTCTGTTCCGCGGCTACACACAATTCACGCTGGGCGACGGCATTGGATTCTGGCCCGCGGCCCTGCTGCTCTCACTTGGATTCGGAGCCGCACATCTCAGCAATCCCGGCGAAGGCCCCGTGGGGGCCGCAAGCGTCGCCTTGGTCGGAATCTTCTTCGCCTTCACGCTCTATCGCACGGGCAATCTTTGGTACGCCGTCGGCCTGCATGCCAGCTTTGACTGGGGTGAGTCCTTCCTATACTCCGTCCCCGATAGCGGCACAATCGTGGTGGGGCATCTCTCTAACTCCCTCCTCCACGGCCCTAAATGGCTCACCGGCGCCAGTGTGGGTCCTGAAGGGAGCGTTTTCTGCTTTCTCACCATGGGTCTGCAATTCCTCATCGTTTTCTGGCTCTTCCCGAAACGCCGGCAGGACCCCGGCGCTCCTGTCGCCTTGGAAGCCCCCGCCGCCTGAAAATCGTCACCCGCCAATTATGGCGTTTCCTGTTGAGAGAATTTTGCTACTTTCTGACACATAATAGTCATGATAAAATGACCATAGTCAGAAGGAGTGGGAATGAAACGCATTGCTGCCGGAGACTTTAAAGCCCGCTGCCTGTCGGTGATGAAGCAGGTTCAGGCCACCGGGGAACACGTCGTGGTCACTCGGCGCGGCACCCCTCTGGTCAAGCTGGTCCCTGTCGAGCCAGAAAAAAGTGACCTCTTCGGATTCTTGAAAGATGAAGCGAAGATCGTAGGCGATATCGAATCTCCTATCCCCATGGACTGGGAGGTTACGCGCGAGTGATTCTTCTCGACACGCACGTGCTCGCCTGGCTGGCCATGGAGCCCACTAAGTTGTCCAGGCAGGCGAGTTCGGCCGTCCGTAGAGCAAGCCGATCCGGCGGGCTTTCGATTTCCGCGGTCAGCCTTTGGGAATTGGCTTGGTTAGCCAGGAATGGGCGTTTGCAGATATCCGGAACCGTGGACAGCTTTCTGGAAAAATCTTCTTCTAGGTTCGCCGTTCTTCCAATCACACCGAAAATAGCAGCCCTGGCTACTCAGTTTCCGTCCGACTATCCGAATGATCTGTGCGACCGGCTCATCGGCGCCACGGCCTGGGCGGAGGGCGTGCTCCTCATTACGAAAGACGAACGGGTCCGCTCATGTAAGCTATTGCGGACACTGTGGTGAATGCAGACTTTGCCGGCGGCCGGGCCGCACTTGGCGAACTAGCGTACTATTTCGGATACAAACACCAGGTGCACACCCTGCGTCTCCGCCTGCGGCAGGATTTCCTTCAGGGCCTCGATCGTCTCTTTATGCGGATGTCCGATTGCGATGGCTTCGCCCTTTTCTTCCGCCCCGCGAATCGCCCCTTCCAGTTCTTTGCGAATGGCCGCCACATCCTGCACGTCATCCAGGAACGGGACATTCCGGAAGCCGCAACGCAGCCCCGTCTTCTGCGCGGTTTCAAACGCCACGGTCGCCGCCGTCGTCCGGCTGTCCACGAAATAGAGTGAGCGTTGCTTCAGCAACGGCATTAATTCGGCCATCAACTTCGCATCGCTGGTGGCTAGCGAGCCTTCATGATTGTTCACGCCCGCTGCCGTCGGCACGTTGGCAAGCATCCCGCGCAAATCCTGCGCGACTTCACCTTCGCTCATGCCCGGGTGTAATTGCTGGCCCTCCGGTTTGCCGCTTCCCATCGCTTCCATCGGCAGGTGCAGCATCACTTCAAAGCCGCGCCGCTTCGCCTCTTCCGCAATTTCCGTCGAGTGCGCGTGAAACGGCAGCACCGAAATGGTTAGTGGCTCCCCCATCCCAAAAACTTCCTCAGCGGCCTCCTGGTCGCTCCCCATATCGTCGAGAATGATGGCGAGTTTCGGCCCTGGCAGGACGCGCTTCGGCGCGTTGTGCGCCAAGTGTTCTTTCTTGTTGGATTTATTCCTGGTCAGGGACCGAAACGTCGAGGCAATTTTGTTGCAGCCAGCCATCCAGACCACGAGGGCCGCGGCGCAAGCCACAAACACCACAATGAGTTTTCGTGCAGTCCCGGCTCGCTTGCGGCCCACCGACGGATCAGGCGGCCTTCTTCGCGGGGGTCTTCAAAAGCTGCAGCGCTTTCTGCAGGAAGGGATCGTCCGGCGATAAGGGCCGTGGCCCCGGCGGCGGTTCCTTTTGCGGACCGGTCGTCGCCACGTCGTCGCTGTCCTCGTTGTCGTTCGCGGATGCCACGCGCACCACTTCCGTTGGCGCCACGCCTTCATCCAGGATGGACTTACCATCCGCGTTCATGTAGTTCCCGACCGTCAGGAAAATAGCTGCGCCGTCATCCAGCGGAATCAGCTTCTGCTCGGAAGCCAACCCAAAGGTGCGGTCGCCCACCAGGTCGCCCCGCTTCGTATTCGCGATCGCCGCCGCCAGCACTTCGGACGCGCCCGTTGTGGTTCCGTCCATTAGCACGGAAACAGGCCCTTTCCAGATCACTTTGCTGGGGTCCGCCGAATAGACCTGTTCCGGAATCGTCTGCCCTTGCAGTTTCGTTAAAGTTCCCGACGGCACAAACAGCCGCGCGATTTCAATCGCTTCGGAATCCAATCCCCGCCCGCAATCCCGCACATCCAGGATCATGCGGGTCACTCCCTGCTTCTGCGCTTCCAGCAGTTTGGCCTTCACTTCGTCCTTCCGGCCTGCATCCAGTGTCGGAAAACGGATCGCCAGGGTATCGTTGTCCACGCGCTCGACCACGAGTTTCGGCTCCGGAATCTTTTCCCGCACGAGATCCAGTTCTTCCGGATCGGTTTTCGCGCGTCGGATGACGCCCACCTTCACGCTCGTTCCCGGCTGCCCGGCCATCAGATTCTTTGCCTGCCCAACGGACATTTCCCGCGTCGTGAATCCCGCCACCGATTCCAGGATGTCCCCGCTGTGAAGTCCCACCTTCTCGGCCGGGCTATCCGGCAGCACCGACGTTACGATGATGTAGCCGAAGCGCTTGCTCAGGTTCAAGCCCGTTTCGCCCGTTCCCAGATCCGCCGTCTTCTTCTGATATTCGGTGTATTCGCGCGGCGTCATGTAGCTCGATTCGGAATCCAGAGACTCCAGTAAGCCGTGCAAGGACCCGACCGTAACCAGGTGCATGTTCGGTTCGTCCACGTAGTCGTTCTGAATCTTCTGTAACACCTCGCTATACACAACCAGCGACTTGTAGGCATTGCCGTCGCTCGTCGTGCGTCCGAGCACATGCCCAATCCCCACCCAGCCGACGATCAACACCGAAATTCCCAGGATCGCGAAGCGCGTCAAACGATTCATCCAGCACCGTCCTTGGCGGAAATAATTCGCCATTATACCACTCACGTAGGACGCACCGAACCATCACTTGGATATCCAACGCCCCCCTCCCGCAACTAGCGCGGCGGTGGTGCTTCAGACACGTCATTCCAATAAAGTGTTGCGTGATTGCCACAGGCAACTCTAAGTTCCACTCGGGCATCAACCGTATCTAGTTGAATTTAAAGCACAAAATCTAATTTATTTGGCTTGCAACGTGCTTTTCTGCTTAAATCTTCCAATGCACCAATGCACCATCCAGCATCCGGTTGAGACCGAAGGCATAGGCCTCCATACCGGTGTTCACACTTGCATTCGTCTTCTCCCCGCTCCCCCGGACACGGGCATTGTCTTCCGCCGCGTCGACCTCGACCACTTTCCCATCGAGGCGCAAGGGCAAAACGTGGCTCGCGTCAGTTACGCCACCAGCTTGATGAAACAAGGCGTCCTGCTTTCCACCACGGAACACCTGCTGGCGGCCACCTACTCCTGCGGCATCGACAACATCTTTATTGACATTGACAACATCGAAATTCCCATTCTCGACGGTTCCGCGGAACCCTTCATACAGCTCCTCGACCGCGCGGGAATTCGCCGTCTCCGCCGCAAGCGCCGCTTTTTGAAAGTGCTCAAGCCGGTCGAGGTCGTCGAAGATGGCCGGCGCATTGCCATCTATCCTGCCGATGAATTCCGCGTCCGCTGCTACGTGGACTTCCCCCACCCGCTGGTAGGAAGGCAGGAAGTCGAAATGGGGGTCAACCCGGATTCTTTCCGGCAGATTCTTTCCCGCGCGCGCACCTTCTGCTTTGAATCCGATATCGAACCGCTTCGCGCCATGGGCCTGATCCGTGGCGGTTCGCTCGAAAATGCCATCGTGCTCACGAAAGACGGCGTCATGAACGGTCCCCTGCGCTTCCCGGACGAGTTCGGCCGCCATAAGGCACTCGACCTCATCGGCGATCTCGCCTTGCTTGGTTTGCCCCTGTTGGGCCGAGTCGAAGCGCGAAAGGCCGGCCATTCGCTTCACACGCAGCTCGTCAGTCGCCTCCTGGCGGATACTTCGGCCTGGGAAATTACCACTGCGGAGTCCGTTGCAGGCGACGGCGAGTCTCACGCCCGGGTCACCGAACCGGCCAACGCCGCCGATTAAGCCCCACCTCTTCCCGCCGCATTGTCAAAACTCTCCGCCCAATGGACAATGCTCTCACCATGCCGAATAAAGATGTCGCCATCCTCATCCTTGCCGCCGGAAGGGGCACCCGCCTCAAATCCAGCCTGGCAAAAGTTCTCCATCGTGCGGGAGGCCGTGCGCTTGTGGACCATGTCGTGCGCGCCTGCTTTCCGCTCCACGCGAAAAAAATCATCGCTGTAATCGGCCATCAGGCGGAACAGCTCTCCGCGGCTGTCAAGCCTCTGGGTGTCGAAACCGTGCTCCAGCAGCCGCAGAATGGTACCGGACACGCCCTCCTAGTCTCGCGGCGCGCCATCGGTAACGCCAAATTCGTCATCGTACTTCCCGGAGATGCCCCACTCATCCGTACCGAAACCATTCGTGCGCTCATCCAAAAGCACAAATCCGCCAACGCCGCCGCCACCATCCTTACCGCGGTCCTTGCCGATCCCTCCGGCTATGGCCGCATCCTCCGGAAAGCCGGCGATGTCGTTTCCGCGATCATCGAGGAATCCCAACTTACGCCCGAACAGCGCGAGCTCAATGAGATCAACTCCAGTATGTATTGTTTCACCTCTGCCAAGCTCTGGCCGGCCCTCGCCCAGGTGAAGCCCGACAACAAACACCGCGAAATTTATCTCACCGACGCGATCTCCATCCTCAGTTCCAAGGGCGAAACCGTGCTCGCCGGAATTGCCCCCGATCCCCGCGAAGCCCTCGGTTGCAACACCCGCGCGGACCTGGCTGGTGTTGACCGGACCTTCCGCGAGTGGAAACGCGACCAGCTCATGCGCGACGGCGTCACCATCCAGCTTCCCGAAACCGTTATCGTCGACCCCGACGTCATCGTCGGCGAGGACACCATCCTCGAACCGTGCGTCCAGCTCCTCGGCAAAACGAAAATTGGCGCCCGCTGCACCATCCGCACCGGCGGCGTTCTCCACGACATGATTCTTGGCGACGACGTCCTCGTTGAGCCGCATTGCGTCTGCATGCAAAGCCGTATCGAATCGGAGGTGGTCATCGGACCGTTTGCCCGCCTCCGTCCCGAATCGCATCTCCTCAAGGGCGCTCGCGTCGGCAATTTCGTCGAGCTGAAGAAGTCCACGCTCGGCGAGGGAAGTAAGGCCCCGCATCTTTCCTACATCGGCGACACGAAAGTTGGCAGTAAATCCAACATTGGCGCCGGCACCATTACCTGCAATTACGATGGTTTTGCCAAGCATCCGACCAATATCGGCAATCGCGTCTTCGTCGGCAGCGATTCGGTTCTCGTCGCGCCGGTGAAGCTCGGCGATGGAGCCTATATCGCCGCTGGCTCCGTCATCACCGAAAATGTTCCTCCCGATGCCCTCGGTATCGGCCGCGGCCGCCAAGCTAACAAACCCGGCTGGGCCTCCAAAAAGCGCCGGGAACTCGGCGCCCACGCTCACTCCGCCCCCAAAAAATCCAAACCCAAAAAACGCCGCTAAGTATGGCATTCCCCACGCGTTGTCATCCTGAGCACATCCGACGACGATGTTTGAAGGATCTCAACCTGAACTTCAAGCACCCGAGTGCAATTTGCCCTCTTCACTCCGAATCTCGGCGCTCTCCGCGTCTCTGGGTTAGCGGTTCTCTGTCTGTGCTAAAATAAATATTCCCCGAAACCCCCGGAGGTGTCCCATGAAATTCGGAGTCGTCGTCTTTCCCGGGTCCAACTGCGATCACGATGCTTTCCACGCCATCGCCCACGTCCTGCAAGAGCCGGTCGAATTCATCTGGCATCAATCCGAAAATCTTCACAACTGCGATGCCATCATTCTCCCAGGAGGCTTTTCCTACGGCGACTATCTGCGCACCGGCGCTATCGCCCGATTCTCTCCGGTCATGAGTTCTGTCGCCAAATTCGCAAGGTCCGGCGGCCTGGTTCTCGGCATTTGTAACGGTTTCCAGATTCTCCTCGAAGCCGGCCTGCTTCCCGGCGCCATGATGCGCAACTCCGGCCTGCGCTTCATCTGCCGTCACGTCTATATTCGCGTCGAAGAAGCGAACTCGCCCTTCACCAACGCCGCGAAAAAGGGCCAGATTCTGAAAATTCCCATCGCCCACAGCGACGGCAACTACAATTGCGACGAAGCCACGCTTGGCGACCTCGAGAAAAACCGCCAGATTCTGTTCCGTTACACCACCGCGGACGGCAAGGACGACTCTGCCGGCAATCCTAATGGCTCCATGGCCAACATCGCCGGCATCTGCAATCGCGAACGCAATGTCGCCGGCCTCATGCCGCATCCCGAGCGCGCCGTCGAAGCCCCGCTCGACTCCGAAGACGGCCTGGTCATCTTCCACTCGATGGTCGAAGCCCTCGTCGGCGCCGCCAAGGCCACCGCGTGAATAGCATCCTTTTTCCCAGCCTGGTCATTCCGAGCAGGGCGGCCCGGTTTTTTCTGGCGTGCGGTTTTTGCACGCCGGGCTGCGCAGTCGAGGAATCTGGAGTCTCATTTCCTGAGGTACAGCACTAAATAGCAATGGCCACCGCACCCACCGAAATCAAAGTCACCCCGGAAATCGCTGCCGAGCACGGCGTCACGCGTGACGAATACGCCCGCATCCAGCAAATCCTCGGCCGCGACCCTAATATCACCGAACTCGGCATCTTCTCCGTGATGTGGAGCGAGCACTGCTCCTACAAATCGAGCAAGGTCCATCTCAAGCGCTTGCCCACGCGGGGAAAGCTCGTCGTCCAGGGCCCCGGTGAAAACGCGGGTGTGGTAGACATCGGCGACGGCCTCGTTGCCGCCTTCAAAATCGAATCGCACAACCATCCGAGTTACGTCGAACCCTTCCAGGGAGCCACCACCGGCGTCGGCGGCATCCTCCGCGACATCTTCACCATGGGCGCACGCCCCATAGCCGTTCTCGATTCGCTCCGCTTCGGGGAAATTACGCCCGGCAAAAACACCACCGAAGAAGAAGCCGCTGCCAACCGGCGCATCCTCGACGGCGTCATCCGCGGCATCGCGCATTACGGCAACTGCTTCGGCGTTCCCACCGTCGGCGGTGAAGTCGTTTTCGAACATTGCTATTCGCAAAATCCGCTCGTCAATGCGCTCGCGCTCGGCATTGCCCGCAAGGAAGACATTTTCCTCGCCAAGGCCAAGGGCACCGGCAATCCCGTCATCTACGTCGGCGCAAAAACCGGGCGCGACGGCATCCACGGCGCGTCGCTGCTTGCTTCCGCAGAATTCACCGAAGAATCCCAGCAGAAGCGCCCCAACGTGCAGGTCGGCGATCCCTTCGTGGAAAAACTTCTTCTCGAAGCGTGCCTCGAAGCCATGAAAACCGGCGCGATCGTTGCCATTCAGGACATGGGCGCGGCAGGTCTCACCTGTTCCACCGTGGAGATGGCATCGCGCGGCGGTACCGGCATCGAAATCGACCTGGCCAAGGTTCCCCAGCGTGAATCCGGCATGACGCCCTACGAAATCATGCTCAGCGAATCGCAGGAGCGCATGCTCCTGGTCGCCGCAAAGGGTCGCGAACACGAAGTTCTCGACGTGTTCAAGAAGTGGGGACTCGACGCCGTCGTCGTCGGAACCGTCACGGAAGGCGGCCTGGCCACGATTCGCAATCACGGCCAGATTGCCGCGCAAATTCCCGCGCATCCTCTCGCGGAAGAGGGCCCCGTTTACGATCGCCCGCTTGCCGCACCCGCGCCGCGCGTCGAGTCCGAAAAGGACCGGTTCCGCTTCGCTGCGGAAAAAACCGACCTCACCACCAATTTCCAGAAACTTCTGGCTTCTCCCACGATCGCCTCGAAGCACTGGATCACCGAGCAATACGACACCATGGTCCGCACCAACACACTTGCCGGCCCCGGCGCCAGCGATGCCGCCGTCGTCCGCATCAAGGAATCGGAAAAGAACGGTGTCATGCGTGCCCTTGCGCTTGCCACCGATTGCAACGCCCGCTGGTGCCAGCTCAATCCCAGGCTCGGCGCCATGCACGCCGTTGCCGAGGCCGCGCGCAACGTCGCCGCTTCCGGTGCTCGCCCCATCGCTGCCACCAACTGCCTCAACTTCGGCAGCCCGGA
>DATIXE010000037.1:0-2904 GCA_035518915.1 Candidatus Eiseniibacteriota bacterium | reverse complement strand
GATCATATGCGGGCTCTGGCCGGAGCCACGCAGCGCGCGCTCGCAGCTGCCAAAGTCTCAGGCAGCGAAGTCGCGGCGCTAGCCATCGATACAACTGGCTCCAGCGTCATTCCCGTCGGCGAACACCTCCAGCCGCTCAATGAATACTACCTTTGGTGCGACCATCGCTCCTGGCGCGAAGCCGCTCTCATCACCAAAACCGCCCACGAGAAGAAACTCCCAGCCATCGATTGGTGCGGCGGCACCTATTCTTCCGAATGGGGCTTCTCGAAATTGCTCCACTGGCTGCGCCATAATCCTGACAAGCGCTCGCAATTCGTCACCGCATTCGAACATTGCGACATGATCGCTGCGGTTCTCTGCGGTATCACCGATCCCGCTCAAGCGCCTCGATCCATCTGTGCTATGGGCCACAAGTGGATGTGGAACCGTTCGCTCGGCGGTTTTCCTCCCGAGGATTTTCTTGCGTCCGTCGATCCTCTTCTCGCCGGCGTTCGGTCCAAGCTCAGCGGGCGCTACCAAACCAGCGATCATCTCGCCGGTCACCTCGATCCTGAACACGCCAAGCATCTCGGCCTGCGCCCAGGTATCCCCATTCCCATCGGCGCTTTTGATGCCCATTGGGACGCCATCGGCGCCGGCGCGCGCACCGGCGATGTCGTCAACGTCGTTGGCACGTCAACCTGTATCATCGCCATGAGTGATGACACGCGGCTGATCCCCGGCGTCTGCGGTGTGGTGCTCGGCTCCGTCCATCCACTGAAGACCGGCGTCGAAGCCGGCCTCTCCGCTACCGGGGACATCTTCGAAGCCATTTCTCGGCGCGCCGGAAAGACCATTGGTGAACTCTCCCCAGGCTTGGAATCCTTCCGCGCCGGCCAGACCGGTTTGCTGCGCCTGACCTGGGACAACGGGGACCGCACCGTCCTGGTGAATCCCGAATTGGGAGGCGTCACTCTCGGCTGGAATCTCACGCACTCCGCACAGGATGAACTGTTCGCTGCTATCGAGGGCACGGCTTTCCATACGCGTGTTATCTTCGAGCGCATGGAGCAGAACGGCGTGCCCATCCATCGCGTCATCAATGCCGGCGGTATCCCGCAAAAGAACGACGTGCTCAATCACGTTTACGCGAATGTGTTGAACAAACCTGTGCTCATTCCACAGTCGGAAGTGACCAGCCTCGGCTCTGCGATTTTTGCCGCGCTGGCTGCGGGAGCCTTCCCATCCATTGAGGCGGCGCAGCAAGCGTTGTGTCCGACGTATCGGATTGTGGAACCGGATCCTGCTGCCGCGAGAGTTTACGAGGAACTTTACGGCATGTATCGTGAACTTTATTTCGCCTTTGGCAAAGGTGACGCTGCCCCAGCCGCCTTCGGGCGGATTCTTCCCACATTACGGCGCATTGCCGCCTCGGCGAGAGGTGCCGCATGAATCTGAAGACTCTCCGTGAAGAAGTGCTCGAGGCCAATCTCGAACTGGTTCGACGCGGCCTCGTCCTCTATACCTTTGGCAATGCGAGTGGGATTTCGCGCGAAGCAGGGTTAGTCGTCATCAAGCCGAGCGGCGTCCCGTACGAGACCATGAAGGCCGACGATCTGGTCGTGGTCGACCTCGACGGAAAAACTGTCGAAGGAACTCTCCGCCCGTCTTCCGACCTCCCCACTCACCTCATCCTTTATCAACGGTTCCCTGCGATCGGCGGCGTCGCCCACACCCATTCCCGCGCCGCCACTTCCTGGGCACAAGCGCAGCGGGCCATTCCGTGCTTTGACACGACGCACGCCGATTACTTTCACGGCGAGATTCCCGTCACCAAACCGCTCACGGCCGGGCAAATCCGCGACAATTTCGAACTCAACACCGGTCTGGCCATCGTCCGCTGCCTTGGAAAGGCCGACCCATTACACACTCCCGGTGTGCTCGTCGCCGGCCATGCTCCTTTTTGTTGGGGAAAATCCGCCACCGACGCGGCGCACAATGCCGTGATCATCGAAGAAATTGCCGCCATGGCGCTCAATACGGTTTCCGCCAACCCGAGTGCTCGGGCCATCTCCAAGGATCTCCACAAGAAACACTTCTTCCGCAAACACGGGCCATCCGCCTCTTACGGACAGAAATAGCACTTGGATTCGCGGCAGTCCGGAGAGTACTATGCGCGGGCTAAGTATCCAGTTTGTACCGAGGTGTCGCGAGGTTTTGTCTCCAGTTAAGATCGGGGTACGGAGAATTCGCTGCCTCGCAACGAGATTTGCGTGAATACGGTTTTCCTCACGGTTTTCCTTGCGGTTTTCCGCACCGCCCGACCTAATCAACATCCGAGCAAGAACTTACAGATTTCCAAGGCCATAACTGGGACGCGGCAAAAATCGCGGAAAGGGCGGGAGCGACCCCCTCCGGGCCCTCGCTGGGCTATCGGGTCGCTCCCGCCTTTTTCATTCAAGTCGCAATAACAGCCTAACGCACCCGTGAATAACGAAGCACCCCACTTTAAATTAATTCAATCTGAACTTCTTGCGACGAAAAAGCACGGAGTACCAACCAGGGAGCATCTGCGTGATAGAGATCGCAGGGTAAGGTGCTCATTTTGATTTAGGCTTCAACGCTTTCCTCCTTGAATCGTGAGCACTTTTCAGAGTAGGCGGGGATTTTTTGTTTGGGGAATTAATCCAATTTCTTGGCTATAGGTAAAGTAGAGAGCATTTCCTCAGCTCGACTGCGGCAATCTCGTTCACTAAGCTCTAGATGATTGAGTCCTCCCATTCAAGCCCTTCGACCAGCTCTTCCGTGCAGTTCTCTAGACCTAAAGGAGACACGTAATGGCAGTTTTAAAAGGCCCCCCATCTAAGCCGAAGAATGAAACGATCCAACTTCGAGTGCCACAAGATGTGAAATTCCGACTTG
>DATIXE010000036.1:0-78762 GCA_035518915.1 Candidatus Eiseniibacteriota bacterium | reverse complement strand
CTTTCCTCCGAATTGCAAACTGATTTCGCGGAGCGAAGGATTGAAGCTGATCAAGCCGGGGCAGGTGGCATTCACGGTGATCAGCGAGAATTCGACCAGGGAGCCGCACCGACTGATCGCGGCGAGCATCGGGCTGGCGCTGCCAAGCGAGCGGCCGATGTACGGATATTTGAGCGAGCACCACTCGTTTGGCGAAACGGAAGAGGTTGCTGGCGAATACGCGGAAGAGCTGGCGGCGGAAATGCTGGCGACGACGCTGAATGTGGAGTTTGATCCAGACTTGTCGTGGGACGAGAAAAAAGAGGTTTACCGGATCTCGAACAAGATTGTGCGGACGATGAATATCACGCAGTCGGCGGTTGGGGATAAACGGGGATTGTGGTCGACGGTGCTGACGGCGGCTTTTTTGATTGGGGATGATGATTAGGAGAGTCGGTAGTCGGTAGTTCGTAATTGTGGAGAAGAGTTAGGGCGCTTCGGGGTCTTCCGGGGCGCCTTTTTGTTTTTGGTGGGAGAAGCATGAAAGCGCAGAGAACATTGAAGTTTGCAGAGAGGAAAAGGCCACGCCTGTACCAAGAGGTGCACAGGCAAGAGTGCCTGTGCACCTCTTATTTTTGGGCGGGGAGAATGTAGGAGAGGTCATAGGAGTGGCGGCCGTCTTTGATGATGATTTGGAGGGTGCCGGAGAGGCCGGTGAGCTCACCGGTGCCGGAACCGGGGACGACGATGACGTTGAGGTGGTAGTCGTTGTTCTGCATGGTGCCATCGTGCTGGAGGAGGAAAGTGCCCTTGCGACCGTGGAGCGTGCCGGAGACGCGTTCCATGGCGACGTAGCCGCCGGAACCTTTGGTGGGAGTGCCACCGCTCAGCATTTCGCCTTGGGAGGTGGCGTTGAGATCACCGTGGTAGGACTTGTCGAGGGAGTAGCGGGCGATGGGATTTTCCTCGGCTTTGACGGAGGAATCGAGGGGAGCGAGTTTGACGTCGAAGGTGCCTGTAGCGCGTTGGGCCATGCTGGATTCCTTTTGGGCAGCGAGCGAAAAGAGGCACAATGCAGCGGCTGCGAGAGTGGACATTTTCATCGTGTGGCGCGTAATGAGGATCGGGAGGAGCAAGGATACCAGACGAAGGTGCGTGGGAAAATAGAGAGAGGAGAGTTCATCAAAGTGTTCGCAAAGAGGAGCAGAGAACGAAGAGAGTTGAACACCGACACCAAAGAGGTGAGGTTGGAAAAGTCAAAGCGACAACCACGGAATCCACGCAAGGCGGGAGAAAGAGGCTCGAATGGCGCGAAAACCGGTAAGTAGCGCACACTTTAGCCTGTGTTACTTAAAGTAGTGAAGGCGTTCAAGGACCGCACCGACGACCAGCGGCAAGGCGACGGTGGCATCTTCGAGGACTTCAGCAAACTTCCCGCCTTCATCGGGGGGAACGAATTTGCCCCAGGAGACGGCTTCGGTGTACGTGCTGCCGCTGAGGCCGCCCCAGTGAACGGGTTCGGGACAGATGCGGACGCCATAGCTATAGCGCTTGAGCGGAAGCTTTTTGTAGCCGCGCCGGGCCATGAGTTCTGCGTAGACGCCGAATTGCTGGGACCAGTTGCGTGGAACGCCGCCGCCGATGGTGAAGATGCCCATTTTCTTGGTGGCCATCATGGTGGCGGCAAATTTTTCGAAGTCTTCGAAGGGATCGAAACGCAGGCCGGGGCGATTGTCGCGTTTGCGCGCGTATTGATTGAGCGCGAAGTCGAGGCCGAGTTCGGAGTCGGAGAAGGCGGGGACGAACACTGGAACGTTGTGTTCGTAGGCGGAACGGAGGATGCCACGGCCTTTGGAGGTCTTATACAGCAATTCGCCGACGCGTTGATGGAGCTTCCAACTGCAGACGAGTTCATCGGGATCCCACTGGTTGAGGATGCCGTCGACGACTTCCTCGACGTGATCGAGGTTGGTTTCCGGTTCGAGCGAATCGTAGACGCGGTTGTAGCCGGCGAGGAAGAGTTCCTCGTCGTTCATTTTGGCGGGATCATAGCGGAAGTGCGAGAGGCCGGTGGCTTCCACAAGTCCGTGGGCCATGAGGGCGCCGGTGGAGACGATCGCTTTGACGATGCCCGATTCGATGAGGTCGCAGAAGACCAGTCCCATTTTGCCGACGGTGAGGGCGCCGGCGAGGGTCATCACGACGAAGCAGTCCTTGTCGCGGGCCATGGCTTCGAGGACGTCGGCAGCGTCGCCCACCTGGCGAGCGGTGTAGGCGGTGTCGCCCATGGCGCGAACGAGGTCGTCGATGGATTTAATTTTGGAGAGATCGAGCGGATAAATGGGGCGAAGCTTGTCTTTGACGGGGTCGTGGAGGACGCGTCCGGTGACGGTTTTTTTTGCACGCTTGGGCATCGGCTCTCCTGAATGACGCGAAGATGAATGCGGTGTTACAACGAACGGCGAACGGCACCGAAAGCAATCGGGGAAAATTGTAAGGCCAATGGAATTGATAGTACAAACAGAATGAGAAGGAAAGTAGAATTCTTTGCGGACCGGCGAGAGCAAAGAAAACGATTCACCACAAAGAGCACAGAAGTCATAGAGAAAAAGAGGAGAGGAATGGCGGAGAAATTTACGGTGGGGCTGGTGCAGATGAGCTGCACCACCAAGAAGGAAGAAAACCTGGAAAAGGCCGAGCGAAGGATTCGCGAAGCGGCGGAACGCGGAGCGCAGATCGTGTGCCTGCATGAACTCTTCGCCGGCGAATATTTCTGCAGAACCGAGGACGCGGAGTTGTTTGAGCTGGCGGAGCCGGTGCCGGGGCCGACGACGGAGCGAATGGCGAAAGTAGCGAAGGACAAAAACGTGGCGCTGGCGGTATCCGTATTCGAACGGCGCGCCCCCGGCGTTTATCACAACACGTGCGCGATGGTGGACGCCGACGGGTCCTACCTAGGGAAATACCGGAAGATGCACATCCCGGACGATCCGCTTTATTACGAGAAGTTTTATTTCACTCCCGGTGATCTGGGCTTTTTGAATTTCGACACCAAGTATGCGCGCGTGGGCGTGCAGATTTGCTGGGACCAGTGGTATCCGGAGGGTTCGCGGCTAACGGCAATGCAGGGCGCGAACGTGATTTTCTATCCGACGAGCATCGGGTGGCACCCCCACGAAAAGGCGACGTATGGGAAAGCGCAGCTCGATTCGTGGAAGACAATCCAGCGGGCGCACGCGATTGCGAACGGTTGCTATGTGGCGGTGGTGAACCGCGTGGGTTATGAGGGGAAGCCAGAGAAGGGCGATCCGGGGATCGAGTTTTGGGGCAATTCGTTCGTGGCCGATCCGGCGGGGCAAGTGCTGGCGGAGGCGTCGAACGACAAGGAAGAAATATTGGTGGTGGAATGCGATCCGAAGAAGAGCGAGGAGCAGCGGAGGAACTGGCCGTTTTTCCGGGACCGAAGGATTGATGCCTTTGGAGGGTTGACGCAGCGGTGGTTGGGGGAGAAATGAGCCGAGGCAAGTCGAATTCACCACAGAGAGCACCGAGGTCACAGAGTGAAGGATAAGAAAGGGATGGAAAGGGTGCCGGGCGAGTTGGAATTCCGAATGCCGGCGGAGTGGGAGGAGCATGAGGCGACCTGGCTGGGATGGCCTCACGAACTCACGGATTGGCCGGGAAAATTCGGGCCGATTCCGTGGGCCTTTGCGGAGATTGTGCGCCTGCTTTCGGAAGTGGAGCGGATTTACCTGATGGTGGAAAGCCGCGCGGCAGAAAAGAAAGTGCGCGGGATCTTGCGGAAAGCCGGTGCGAAACTGGAGTCGGTGGAATTCTTTGTGGCTCCAACGGACCGCGGCTGGATGCGGGATTCGGGGCCGATCTGCGTGAAGAACGTGGCAGGCGAGGTGGCGTACAACAACTTCGCGTTCAACGGGTGGGCGAAGTATGCGAACCATAAGAAGGATGCGCAGGTGGTACGGCGGGCAAACGCGCGGCTGAAACGGAAGATTTTCTTGCCGGAGCACCAAGGGCGGCGAGTGGTGCTGGAAGGCGGGTCGATTGACGTGAACGGGCGCGGGACGCTGCTGACGACCGAGGAGTGCCTGCAGAGCAAGATCCAGGAGCGAAACACCGGATTCACGAAGGAAGACTATGCGGAGATTTTTCGCAAATACCTTGGCGTGACCCATGTGCTATGGCTTGGGCAGGGGATAGCCGGCGACGACACGCACGGACACGTGGACGATTTGACGCGGTTCGTGAATGAGACGACCGTGGTGACGATCGTGGAAGAGAACCGAGCGGATGCAAATTACGCGGCGCTGCAGAACAATCTGCGCCGGCTCCAGTCCATGAAGGATCAGGACGGGCGGGCGTTGCAGGTGGAGACTCTGCCGATGCCGAAGGCGGTGGGTTTCGATGGGCTGCGCTTGCCGGCGAGCTACGCGAATTTCTATATCGCAAACAATATTGTGATTGTGCCGACGTTCAATGATACGAACGACCGGGTGGCGCTGCAGACGCTGGGGAAATTGGTTCCGGGGCGGGAGGTAGTTGGTATACATTGCCGGGATTTGGTGCTGGGGCTGGGTACGCTGCATTGCATGACGCAGCAGGAACCGAAGGGGAAAGCTAACAGCTGACAGTTAAAACCGACAGCCAGGGAAGAAATAATCGGAAGAACTCTTCAGGGCGTGGAAGTGCAGACGAGAAAGTAGCTGGGGGAGACGGAGGAAGAATGGCGACACAGATAGCGATGGGGATGATGTGGTTGCAAGAACGCGTGGTGGTAGTGGAGTGGAAGCGCGGGTTGATTGGGTGGCTGGTGATCGGGCTGCTGGCAGGATGGCTGGCGGGAAAAATCTCGCGGGGCGAAGGTTTCGGTTGCATCGGCGATATTTTGCTGGGGCTGATCGGGTCGGTGATAGGGGGTTGGATTTTCACGCAATTGGGAATTGTGCACGCGAATACGTTCTTGTTTTCGTTGGCGGCGGCAACGGTGGGGGCGGTGGTGCTGGTGTCCATCGCGCATTTGTTTTTTGGAGGGAAGCGGTAGAGGGTGAGAAAGCAAAGAGGGGGATCTCAGCACCCTTCGCGAGATGCGCTCAGGGCAAGCAGAGGAAGCAGAGGATTTCGCGAGAGATGCTTGAAGTTGGCCGAGGCGAGGAAGGCAGAAGCCCGAGTTCAGCGCGACGGCAATGCGTGGAGAGCTGCGAGGCGCTGAGTGGCCATGGTCAAGGAAGGATTCAGCGCCAAGGCGCGCTGATATTCCTGCGTGGCAGTGACGAAGTCACCGGATCTTTCGGCATTGCTGCCGAGCGTGAGATGGACCTGGTCGGCGTGCTCCCAACGGGGATTCATCTGGAGGATTTTGTGAAGTTCAGCGGTCGACTCCGTCAAGCGGTTGGAGCCAGCTAGAGCACCCGCCAAAAGCTGCCGAATCAGCAAGGAATCGGGCTGTGCGTTAACGGCGCGTTGCAGAATGTCCGCGGCACGAGCCCATTCGTTCATGCGCAACAGGGACATTCCCCATTTACCGAGGACAGTGGCGTTCTGCGGTTGCAGGGCGGCGGCGTGTTCGTAGGCGTCCGCGGCCTGCGGCCATTGGTTGCTCTGGCTGGCGGTGTCGCCGAGGTGCGCCCAGGCGGAAAAGTCGCGTGGATTGGCGGCAAGGGTGGACTGCAGCGAAGAAACTTCGGATTGCGACTGGGCGTTAACGTCGGCGATGGACGCAAGCTGGGAGAAATAGGCGGAGAAACTGGAATCGAGGGTGGCGGCGTGGCGGTAGGTGTCAGCGGCGGCCTTCCAGTCTCTCTTCAGGGCATAAACGTGGGCCAGGTTTTCCCAGGAAATTACGTAGGTGGGATAGAGCCGGATGGCTTCTTTGAGCTGCAGGATTGCGGGATCGTACTCACCTTTGTCCTTGAGGTACCAGGCAGTATTGAGATGGCCGAGGATGTAATCGGGATTCAATTGGATGGCGAGGCGAACATGTTCCAGCGCGCCGTCCAGGTCGTGACGGTCGTAGAGGGCGGAGGCGTACTGCCCCTGAGCGATGTAAGAGTTGGGGGATTTGCGGACGGCGTCGCCTACGAGCGTGTAGTTGTCGTAAAAAAGGGCGACCCGGCGCTCGGTTTGAACGATGAAGAAGAGGAAAATCGCTGTGACGCATGCGCCGAAGGCCAGACGGAACACGGGAACTGACAGATTGGAGTAGAGGGCAATGCCGGCGCTGGCGGCCAAGATAGCGAACCCGAAGGAAGGGATATAGAGGTAGCGCTCGGTAAAGAAGTTCAGCGCGATGGAGTTGAGGCTGAGCGCGGGGGCAAGGGTGAAAACGAACCAGCAAATGGCAAATCCGAGCAGGGGACGCGAGGTACGGTAGAAGAAAACCACCGCAGCCGCGAGCAGGACGCTGGCAATGAATCCGGCTAAGGCCCACGAAGTTAGCGTCGTGGTCAGAGGGAAGGCATAGAAATAGTTCATGTGGATGGGAAGAAACAGCTTGCCGATGTAGCGGGCAAAGACAGCGGGAATGGCGAAGAAAAGCTGGACGAAGGAGAGCCTGGGGCGATCCATGATCTGGCGCGGCGAAAATCCTCCCAGCGCCGCAATGCGGGCAGCGAGGTAAAGAGCCAAGACGATGAGAAAAGGCGAGAGGCGGGCGGCCATCCTGCGGATATTTGCGAGGCGGAACCGATGATAAAGAACCTCGTAACAAAGGAGGATGACCGGAAAAAGGATTGCGGGTTCCTTGCTGAGCAGGGCGCAGAGGAAGAAAAAGGCGCTGAGGAGAAGCAGGCGTAATGGAGAGGGAGAGGCGTCTGCGCGGCGGTAATAAAGCATGGCGAGGAGGAGAAAGAGAGCACAAAGGAGTTCAGGGAGAGCGGCGATCCAGGAAACAGGTTCGGAGTGCATAGGGTGGAGGGCAAAGCAGAGGGCGGCCCAGAAAGCGAGAAGCGGCGCGTCGAGGGAGACAATGACTAGATAAACCAGCACGACGACGGCGGCGTTCAGCAGCGTGTCTACGAGGTGCCAGTAGAGCGGGTTGGGTCCCCACATCTGGTATTCGGCGGTGTAAAGCAGTGGTTGCAGGGGGCGATAATAGTTTGTGCCGTGGAGAGCAGCGTCTTTGGGGCTGCGGGCAAACGCCCAGACGTCGCCGGTGAAGGCGAGGCCAAGATTTTTGGCTTCGAGGACAAGAGAGTTTTCGAGGATCTGGATGCGGTCGTCGGTGACAAAGCCGTTGCGGAGGGTGGGAGCGTAAAGGAGCAGAGAAACCAGGATCAGGATGGCAAGGTGAAAACGCCTGGGGGAATTGGATGTCGGGGACGTGGGAGCAGGCGAAGCGAGTGGCTGAGAAGAACTGAGAGCCGTGGTTTTTTTGCGCTTTCTGGACAAGGTGGAAAAAGTTTAGCGCATGGGAAGGTAGAAAGAGAAATGGGGGAGACGCGATGGTGGGGCGGTGGTGCTGGTGTCAATCGCGCATTTGTTTTTGGGGGGGAAGGGGTAGCGAGAATTAGGAAAACGGAGGAAGACCCGTAGGCACGGAGGTCGCAGGGAATCGCGGAGAAGAGGAAGGGATTACCACCCTTCGCGAAAGACGCTCAGGGCAGAAAGAGGTGGCAGGGGGGCTGAAAGTTTGAGAGGGGACAGAGGTTCAGGCGTGTGCCGCAGTGGGATAATAAAGGTGCATTTCCGGGCGGCGATGAGCCGCCCTTCCCTTTTTGGGGCAATTTGCGTGGAGGGCCCCCTATTTGATTCGCGGGCGCGGCGGTCAAAAATAGCAAAAACGGATGCAGGGTATCAGCTTTATTGATTCGGACGGCGCAGGGGTATAGGCTGGACGCAACGTCACGGCGGTGTGAATGGCCGGCAGGTTTGAGGCCAGGACATTGCAGCGGCGGTTAGATCAAAATGAGTGTCTCGAAGGGTGGCGCTGCGCCGGCGACGAAGTTGCCGGCAGGCGTTTGCGATTAGAGTTGGCCGCTACAGAAAGAGAATATGTTGCGGCAGATATTCGAGACCACCAGGGCTTCGCTCCGCGAAGTGTAAAAGGTGGCCGCTACTTAGGAGGAAGAGTTATGGCAACGGCAACAACTATAGTGGAACCGAAAGTGCGTGTTTCGGCGACGAAACTACTGATTAACGGCAAGTGGGTGGAGGCAGCGTCGGGAAAGACGTTTCCGACCATTAATCCGTCGACTGGCGAAGTGATCACCCAGGTGGCGGAGGCGGATGCGGCCGACGTAGACAAGGCGGTGGCGGCGGCGCGCGGGGCGTTTGAAAAAGGCGCGTGGCGGAAGATGTCGGCGTCGCAGCGCGGCGTATTGATGAACAAGCTGGCGGACCTGATCGAGAAGAATATCGAGGAGCTGGCGCAACTGGAGTCGCTGGACAACGGAAAGCCGTATCAAGTTGCGCTGGCGGCGGATTTGCCTCTGACGATTGCGTGCTACCGGTATTACGCCGGATGGGCGGACAAGATTCAGGGAAAGACGATCCCGGTGAATGGAAGGTATTTCACCTACACGAAACACGAGCCAGTAGGCGTGGTCGGACAGATTATTCCGTGGAACTTTCCGCTGCTGATGCAGGCGTGGAAGCTGGGACCAGCTCTGGCCGCGGGTTGCACGGTGGTGATGAAACCGGCCGAACAGACGCCTCTGACGGCGCTGCGCGTGGGTGAACTGATCCAGGAGGCCGGATTCCCCGAGGGTGTGGTGAACCTCCTCCCGGGCTACGGCCCCACCGCAGGTGCCGCGATTGCGCGAAACATGGACGTGGATAAGGTCGCGTTTACCGGATCGACCGAGGTAGGCCACCTGATCATGCGCGCAGCGGCGGATTCGAACCTGAAGCGCGTGACGCTGGAACTCGGCGGGAAGAGCCCGAATATCGTGTTCGCGGACGCGGACATGGACCAGGCGATTGAGGGCGCGCACTTTGCGCTGTTCTTCAACCAGGGGCAGTGCTGCTGCGCGGGATCGCGGCTCTTCGTGGAGGAGAAGTGCTACGACGAGTTCGTGGAAAAGAGCGCGGAGCGTGCGAAGAAACGGACGGTGGGCAATCCGTTTGACAAGAATACGGAGCAAGGCCCGCAAGTGGACCAAGAACAGTTCAACAAAGTGATGGGCTACATCGAGGCCGGAAAGAAGGACAAGGCCAAGCTGGTGGCGGGAGGAAACCGAGTGGGCGACAAGGGCTACTTCATCGAGCCGACGGTGTTCGCCGATGTGCAGGACAACATGAAGATCGCACAAGAGGAGATCTTCGGGCCGGTGATGTCGATCCTGAAGTTCAAGGACATCAACGAGGTCGTGGACCGCGCGAACAAGTCGCTTTACGGGCTGGCGGCCGCGGTGTGGACCAAGGACATAACGAAGGCGCACGCGATTGCGGATGGCGTGCGCGCGGGAACCGTATGGGTGAACTGCTACGACGTGTTTGACGCCGCGGCGCCATTTGGCGGCTTCAAACAGTCGGGACTGGGACGCGAACTCGGCGAGTACGGGTTGGCGAACTATACGGAAGTGAAGACGGTAACGGTGAAGCTGTGAAGACAGTTTGCAGTTTTTAGTTAGTAGTCCGTAGTTTCGGAACAGTCCGCCGCTAAACGCGGGCGGGTATGATGCGTGAGTTACAAGGGGTCCGGCTTGAGCCGGGCCCCTTGGTTTTTTGGGAAGGGTTTGTGATGATGGCGGCGGAAGAGTGGGAAAAAAAGATTTCACCGCCCTTCACGAGAGGCGCCCAGGGCAAGCAGAGCTAGCAGAGGGGAGCGAAGGAAGCGGAGATTTTGGACGAAGAGGCAGCCAGTGAGGCTAGGGGTTGAGTTGGAGATGGCGATTACGACGCGACAGTACGAGGCGAAGGATTTTGCAAAGCTGCATAAGCTGGACCAGGAGTGTTTTCCGCCAGGGATTGCGTACAGCAAATGGTCGTTGCACTACTATTTGAGTTTGCCGGGCGCGGATTGTTTAGTGGCAGAAGAGGGGAAGGAACTGGCGGGATTTATCCTGGCGGAGGGGCATGCACCGCTGGGGCACATCATCACGCTGGATGTGGCGGAGAAGTTCCGGCGACGAGGCGTGGGATCGATGTTGCTGGGGGAGATGGAGGAGCATTTTGTGTTCCGGGAGATAGAGGCAGTGCTGCTGGAAACCTCGGTGGAGAATAAGAGTGGCATTGCCTTCTGGGAGGAGCATGGATATCGTACGGAGGCGGTGGTGAAGAAATATTATTTGGGAAAGATTGATGCGTTTGAAATGAGAAAGAAACTGCGAGTCGGGTAGTTGCGGCAAGGGCTAGAGTTGACGGCCCCAGCTTGGCGATTGCCACGATCCCTCCGCTGTGGCCCGCTTACTGCCGGGCCTGCGGTCGGGATTACAGTTCGACGATTTACGACGCAGGAGCGGTGGCTGGGCAGCACGCCGGGCAAGAATTCGGCGTATAAAGCCACCTCTATTTTCGGATAAGGGACGGGAGGCGTGGTGAGCGATTACCTGTTGAGCGTGATTTTGGGGATTGTGGAGGGATTGACGGAGTTTTTGCCGGTGAGCTCGACGGCGCACCTGCGGCTGAGCGAAGCGCTGATGCACATTGATCTGGGCAGCGGGTACTGGAAGATGTATACGATCGTGATCCAACTGGGCGCGATTTTGACGCTGCCGATTTACTTCCGGCACCGGATTGCGAAATTCGTTGCTACGTTTCCGAAGGGAGAGCGGGGCGACCGGACAATCTGGACGCACCCGCTGAGCCTGACGATCATCGCGTTCGTGGTTACGGCGATTCCGGCTTTCCTGATGACGAAGATTATCGGGAAGCACCTGGAGAGCTTGTACATTATCGGGACTTCCCTGCTGGTGGGCGGGATCGTGATGTGGTTTGTGGACGCGCGGAACGCTAAGGCCGAGACAGAAGGCGAAGCGGCGAAGGGCGGGCTGATTCATACCTGGCACATGGAGGCGATGAGCTTCGGGCAAGCGGTGTGGATCGGAGCGTGCCAGATTTTGTCGGCGGTGTTTCCCGGGACTTCGCGGTCAATGTCCACGATCGCGGCGGGGCAATTGGCGGGAATGTCGCGAGCGTCGGCTTTGGAGTTCTCGTTTTTCTTGTCGATACCTACGATGGTGGTGGCGACGGCGTATGACTTACTGAAATCGGTGTTCGGGAAGCATGCGGATGCGATTTCGGTGGCGGGAATTGACACGCACGGCTGGGTGGTTTTGGGGATCGGATTTGTGATGTCGTTCATTGTGGCGTATGGGTCGGTGGCGTGGTTCATGGGATACGTGAGGAAGCATGGGTTTGCGCCGTTTGCGATTTACAGAATTGTTTTAGGGGCAGTGGTGTTGTACTTCGCGGGAAAGATGTAAGAAAAAACTTCACCACAGAAGACACAGAGAGCCACAGAGGTCACGGAGAACTCGAGGAGAATCTGCGAGGGGAGCGCGATGAAGAATCGGAGGCATGGTTGGGGTGTAACTACAGGCGTGGCCTTGGGCATGACGGTCGCCTTGGTGGGATGCCAAAGGGCGGAACATGGCGAACTGGATGCGCGGGTGGATGCGTATGTGACGTCGCAGATGGAGGAACAGAAGGTGCCGGGGTTGGAGCTGGCGGTACTTCGCGACGGGAAGATGGTGGAGGCGAAGGGGTATGGGCTGGCCAATCTCGAGTTGGACGTGCCGGTGAAGCCGGAGACAGTGATGCAGACGGGGTCGGTGGGAAAGCAGTTCACGGCGACTGCGGTGATGATGCTGGTGGAAGCAGAGAGAATCGGGCTGGACGACAAGGTAAGCAAGTATTTTGCGGGGACCCCGGCGGCGTGGAAGGACATTACGGTGCGGAATCTACTGACGCACACTTCGGGGATTCCGGAATACACGGAATCGAAGAATCCGAAGGTGAAAGAGCTGTTCAACATGCGGGCGGATTATGCGGAAGCGGATTTGTACCAGCGGATGATCCAGATGCCCCTGGATTTCGAGCCGGGGACGAAGTGGCAGTACAGCAATTCGGGATATTTACTGCTGGGGATTCTGATCCACAAGGTGACCGGCGAGTTTTACGGCGATTTTCTGCAGGAACGAATTTTCCGGCCGCTGGGGATGAGCGCGACACGGATTATCAGCGAGGCGGATATCGTGCCGAACCGGGCGAGCGGGTACCGGCTTGTGAATGGGGAGATCAAGAACGAGGAGTGGGTATCGCCAACGCTGAACACAACCGCGGACGGGGCGCTCTATACCAATGTGTTGGATCTGGGGAAATGGGACGCGGCGCTGTATACGGAAAAGTTGATCAAGCGAACAAGCCTGGAGCAGATGTGGACGCCGGTGCGGTTGAAGGATGGGTCGACGTATCCATATGGATTCGGGTGGTTTCTCAATTCGGTGAACGGGCACCGGTTGATTGAGCACGATGGGGCGTGGCAGGGGTTTACGATGAATATATCGAGGTATGTGGATGACCGGTTGACGGTGATTGTGATGACGAATCTGGAGGAGGGGCCGTCAAAGCCGAGGGACGTGGCGCATGGGGTGGCGGGGTTGTATGACGCGAAGTTGGGAGTTGGTGGTCGGTAGTTTGTAGTTACGGGGATGAAGTAGGGCAGATTTCACCACAGAGCTAGCAGGGTAGAGCAGCGGGAGCGGAGAGTTGGGAGCCCCATCGAGGCTCAGGCTATACGAGACGCAACGCCTGAGAGCCTTCAGGCCACAAACGACGCGAACCTCGGGATGACAATAGTGTGGCTGGATGGGCTGGATGGGCTGGGTTGCGGAGATTGGGGATTGGAAACAAGGGTGACGGGGGGCTTGTGCGGGGACTGTGGTTTGTTATGATGCGGATGTTCCTCTGGAGTGGGGCGCACCAGCGCCGTGTCCCACCCGGCGACACAACCGAAGGGTTGTGCTCGCGGACACTCAGCCTTCCCCGGCTCGAGTAGAAGACCGCCCCGTAGGTGATGCGGGGTGCGTAGGGCGCATCTGCGAAGGCAGTCTCTACCCAGGCATGACCATGAAGAGCGAGGTACGTTTCCGCCCCGAACAGACCAGTTGCGGGTATTTTCGATTTCGGCCTGGTTCACCGGCGGGGTTGGCCCGGGTGCACAGGCAAGAGTGCCTGTGCCACAGTTTAGGAGAACGACGTGCGAGTACTGACACCGACGGGAAATAAACGGTTGAATGAGCTGATTGGATTTTTGTGCATTGTGGCGGCCATTTTAATTGGGTTGGCGCTGATTTCGTATTCGCCGAAGGATGCGGCGTTCAATGTGAGCGCGAGGGGAGGCGACGGACAAATCACGCGTAACTGGATGGGGCCGGTGGGGGCGTACACGGCGGACCTAGTGTTCCAGGTGTTCGGGTTTGCGGCGTTTCTGCTGCCGGTTGCACTTGGGATTCTAGGATGGCGGTGGTGCATGAGCCGGGCCATCGATTCGCAGGCTGCAACGCTGACGGGATACGTGCTGTTGATGCTGTCGCTCCCTTCCCTGCTCTCGCTCTCGCATTTTCCAGACGTGCGGGGGGCGGTGCCGGCGGGAGGCGTACTGGGGACGCTGGTTTCGCATGGACTGCAGAGCGGATTCAATTTCTGGGGAGCGGTGCTGGTGGCGCTGGCGCTGTTCGTGGTGGCTCTGTTCATGACGACGAGTTTTTCGTTCAGCGGAGCGCACGCATGGGCGAGCAATCATAAGGGCCCGCTGGGGAAGATGGAGAAATTTGGAATTCTGCAGCGCGCGCAGGCGCGCTGGCAGGAGTGGCGGGAAGAGCGCGAAGAAGCGCGGATGCGGCGGCGGATGGAAGAGCGGCGGATGGCGGGGCGGCAGCCGGTGGCTCCGCAAGTGGTGGGCAAGGCGGAAGCGGAGAAAGATGATCCGAGGGGCATCAAGCTGGAGGATTTGAGCGATATTTTCAAGAGGAAGTCCGCGGCGGCGGCGGTGGCGGAGAAGGAAGAAGAAGAGAAAGAGACTCCGCACAAGGCGCCGGTGGTGATGCTGGGGCCGGAGAAAACCGAGAAGACGAAGAAGAATGAACCGAAGATCGCAAAGGGGAACGCGAACTACAAGCTGCCATCCATCAGTTTACTGCGCCAGGGCGAAGGCGGGCAGAAGCTGGATGAGGATGAGCTAAAGTACCGGGCGCGGGCGATTGAAGAGAAGTTCCACGAGTTTGGCGTGGAAGGGCGCGTGACGCAGATCAACCCCGGGCCAGTGGTGACGACGTTCGAGTACAAGCCCGAGGCGGGGATCAAGTACAGCCGGATTATCGGATTGACGGAGGATTTGTGCCTGGCGCTGCAGGCGGAATCGATCTTGATTGAGCGCATTCCGGGGAAGTCCACGATCGGAATTGAAGTTCCGAACGACCGGCGGCAGACCATCGCGTTGCGGGAGATTATCGAGGCGCAGGAGTTCATGAATTCGCCAAGCAAGCTGACGCTGGCGATGGGACGCGACCTGCACGGACGGATTCGCGTGACGGACCTGGCGTCGATGCCGCACCTGCTGATCGCGGGATCGACGGGGACGGGCAAGAGCGTATTCATCAATTCGCTGATGATGTCCATTTTGTACAAAGCCACGCCGGAAGAAGTGAAGATGGTGCTGGTGGACCCGAAGCGGCTGGAATTGAATTTGTACGAGGGAATTCCGCACCTGATCGCGCCGGTGGTGACGGACCCGAAAGTGGCGTCGAACGTGTTGCGGAACGCCACGCGGGAGATGGAGAACCGGCTGAAGCTGCTGGCGCAGCGCGGCGTGCGGAACATTGACCAGTACAACCGGACGTTCCAGAAGCAGCAATCGCTTTCGCTGTTTGAGAACGTGGAGGAAAGCGAACACAAGCCGCTTCCCTACCTGATCATCATCATTGACGAGTTGGCGGACCTGATGATGGTGGATACGAACAACGTGGAAGAGTCCATCACGCGGCTGGCGCAGATGGCGCGCGCGGTGGGGATCCACTTGATCTTGGCGACGCAGCGGCCGTCGGTGGACGTGATCACGGGGCTAATCAAGGCGAACTTCCCTGCCCGAATCTCGTTCCGCGTGGCGAGCAAGGTGGACTCACGGACAATTCTGGATTCGAACGGTTCGGAATCACTGCTGGGCAAGGGCGACATGCTGTATCTGCCAGCGGGGTCGGCACGACTGCACCGGATCCACGGGCCGCTGGTTTCGGAAGACGAAATTACGGGCGTTTGCGATTTCTGGAGGCAGCAAGCACAAGCGAAGTACAACGAAGCGCTGCTGGAAGCGCCAAAGGATGAGGATGGTAAGGCGAGCGGCGGGAATGGGAAAAGCGGGAGCGCGAGCCAGCGTGAAGAGGATGAGATCAGCGCGGGCGGCGAGGGCGTGGACGACGACTTGTACCAGGATGCGGTACGGATTTGCTGTGAGATGGGACGGGCATCGACGTCAACGTTGCAGCGCAGATTGCGGATTGGGTATGGGCGGGCGGCCCATTTGATTGACTTGATGGAGAAGGATGGGATTGTGGGTCCGCCGGATGGGACGCGACCGAGAGAGGTGTTGAAGGGGCGGGAATGGATGAAGGAATATGATGAGCGGGAGCAGTGACGGAGAGAGTTGGTAGTCGGTAGTTTGTAGTTGGTATTCGGAAGAAAAGAGAAAGAAGGCGGCGTACGCTTTGGTTTCGCCGAGGCAAGCAGCCGCTCCCACGCGAGAACGAAATACCGAAACAAGCCGCGTAAAAAGGAATTGACGGGATGGGTGTGGGCGGACGAGAGTGGGAGAGCCGGGCAGCTTGCATTGGAGAGCGGGCAAAAGACGCAGACGATGACGATACGCGAGAGATTGGAATGGTTCAGCCGGATGATGTTTCTGGTGTTCATCCTGGCATCGGCGGCGTTTCTAAGCGCGATCACGGCGATGCGCATCGCGATTCATGGGCGCGAGACGACGATGCCGAACCTGGTTGGCAGAAACGTGGCGGAGGCCAACCAGGCGCTGCGATCGAAAGGATTGATTCTGCGCGTGGCGGATCGCGTGTACAGCGAATTGCCGATCAACGAGGTAGTGCGGCAGACGCCGCCGCCAGGGATGCTGATGAAGGTGTCGCAGCAGGCGCACGTGGTGCTGAGCCTGGGGCAGAAGCAACTGGAGATCCCGTCGCTGGAAGGCGGGACGCTGCGGGTTTCGCGAATTGAACTGCTGCGCGAGGGCTTGCAGGTGGGCGAAGTCTCGATGATTACGACAGCGGCCGAGCCCATGGACGATGTGCTGCTGCAGAATCCGAAGCCGGGAAAGCTGGCGGCGACGCCGAAGGTGGATGTACTGGTGTCGGCAGGGCCGAAAGAGGCGAGTTACGTGATGCCGTACCTGGTGGGGCTGAACGAACTTGAGGCACTGAGGCGGCTGGACACGGGGAATTTGAAGCGGAAAGTGAACTACCTGGCGGCGCCGCAATGGCCGCATGGAGCGGTGATAGATCAGGGGCCGCTGGCGGGGTCGCAGGTAAAGGCGAGTAATGAGGTGGAGTTGACGGTGGCGAATTAGAAGAGCGCTGGCAGTTCACAGCTTACAGCTCACAGTTTGAAAAGAAAATCCCCGGCGGAAACGCCGGGGATTTTTTATGGCTGCGATGAGGGTGTGGCGGCCCGGAGTTGGAGAGCAGCGAGGGACAGCGAGGTTGCATTGTTGGTCAGGCCGATCGTGGAAAGAAAATCATTGGAAATGAGATGTCGTCAGGGCACAGGCAGGAATGCCTGTGCCACATGGGTGCCGGCTGGAAGCCAGCGCTACTGGAGCGAAGGGACGGCCACTCCCTTCCGGATGTCAGAAAGCGCGCGAGAGCACCAGCTCGTTATTTGGCGGAGTCTTTGCGGTGCAGGTCGAGGCAGATGGACTCGGCGGTGTTGGGGTCAACGGCGCTATCGCCGGTTTCGATGTGGCGAATGATGCCTTGCTTGTCGACGACGATGTTGGCGCGCAAAGCCCACTGGTAGCCCTGGCCCTGAACGTCATAGTTTTTGAGGATGCCGTAGGAAGTGAGCATTTTGTGGTTCATGTCGCTGAGGAGGGGGAACTTGACGTTGATCTGCTTGGCGAAAGCCGCGTTCGCCGCGGGACTATCCATGCTGACGCCGAACACCTCTGTATCGCTCATATCAATCTTGCCGGAATCGATTCCAGACTGGACCGCCTGGAGTTGCTTCGTTCAACCACCGGTGAAGGCGAGGACGTAGACGGCGAGGAAAACATTTTTCTTGCCGTGAAAGTCGCTGAGCTTGACGGTTTTCCATTGATCGCTGAGGAGAGTGAAGTCGGGAGCGGGGTCGCCGACTTTGAGAGTGAGTTTGGCGATCTCGTCTTTGTTTTGGGGTGGCGCGGCCAGGGAAGGCGCCGCGGGGAGAAATGCAAGTAGTAGTGCGGAAGCGAGGAGGCGTTTCATGGTGAGCTCCTTGGGGAGTTTAAGCAGGTATTAGAATAACCGGAGTGAGGGTCAACATGGGAGCGATATTGGACGGGAGGAAGAGGTAGCAGAACTCGGAGATCAATCAGATATAAGAAAGCGGAGTCCAGAGACCGAGGAGCAGACTGCAAAAAAACGCGACGCGGAGGTGGATGGGCCTTCGGCGGAAGAAGGAGCAGTTGTGTCGCGCCTACGGCGTTTGCCGGATCTGAATGGGCGCCCAGGCCTCACGGCCTGGGCTAACTTATCTCGCGCCGATGGCGCTGAATGTGATGTTGAACTGCAGCGGAATAGCTCACCAACTGGAAAGCGTGGCTAGCGAAGATAACCCCAGTTATGCAACTTGTCGGAGTCTTCTACCCAGCGGTCGCCGATGTCGGTGCGGTAGTACATGTTGGGGATGAGAATGTTTTTGATGCGGGAGTAGGCCTGAGCTTGAGCCTGTTTCATGGTTTGCCCGAGGCCGCAGACGATGAGAACCACACCGGAGGTGCCGGCGACGAGCCACTGCTTGTTGACGATTTTGACGTCTTCGATGTGGATGCCTTCGGTAATGGGGCGCTTGAAAACGATGGCGGCGTTTTTGGAGAAGGATTCGAAGGTGGCTTCGTCGTCAAAAGGAAAAGGAGGGACGACGATGCGGATGCCGATCTGAAAACCGCTGCGGGTGCGCCATTTGGGTTCCTGGCCGCTGGCAAGCTCCCAGAAAAAATCGCTGATAGGCGTGAGGATACCTTCCTGCTGGATGCTGATGGTGGGATACCCGAAGCGGGAGGTGAACTCGAGCGGGTAAATGCCGTTGTTGTTGACGATGCAGTTGACGTCGATATAGCCGACGTAACCTTCCTCGGCAAGCTTGGGCTCCATTTTCAGCAGGGTGCGATTGAAGAGCGCGTTGGGCTCGCTCCAGAACATGGTGGTGCCCATCTCGCCGGTGGGCGGGCCGACTTCACCGGGGAAGAGCTTTTTGTGTTCGAAATTGATGTTGATGGGAGTGATAAATTTCTTGCCATTGAAGAAACCGCCGACGGCGACTTCGACGCCGTTGACGCGGCGCTGGAGCTGGAAGACCTTGATTTCCTCGGAGAAGGCTCGCTTATAGGCCTCGAGCATGTCAATGACGTCTTCGCCGTTTTCTTCTTCGCCGACGAAGAGGCGACGCTTGACGTTCTGGGCTTCACCACTAGGCTTGATGACGTAGCGGTCAGGATTTTTCTTGACGAATTCGATGGCGGGGTCAAAGGAGTCGAATTCCTGATACGGGATGATGGTGACGCCGGCTTTCTTAAGCTCTTCCTGACCGAAAGAGCGATCATCTTCGAGATTGTCGGTGTAGGGAGTGCCGCCGATGACGGGCTTGCCGGCGGCGCGGAGGGCCTGGGCTTTGGCGCCCTGGCCGAGGGTGTCGTCGAAGACTACGATGTCGGCCCACTTGCAATCTCTTTCGTAGTCGGTGGATTTAGGGACGAAGCCGTCGGCGATATCGCGTTCTTTTTCGTTTTCGACGAAGTAGCGGACCTCGTGGCCTTCCTTGACCACTTGCCAGGCGAGGTCTCCAATGAGGCTGGAGAGCGAGGCGAAGAGGAATTTCTTTTTTTCCATGCGGGGGTGTGCCCCCTCCTGGGACGAAGAGCTTGTAACCATTGTAGTTAAGTAGGGCGGTGAGGATGTTACAGAATGTTAAAAATTGGCGTCTGGGCGGCACCTTGGGGATGCGAGTTGAGGACGGGCGGATTCAACGCAGAGTGCGCGAAGAAAGTGCGCGAGAGACGCAGAAAGAAACGAAGTCGGGACTGATCGGCCAAGCCCAGCGCCACCGAGAACCGGGCCGGGAAACCGGAGAGCGGGGTGGGAGCATCGAAATTTGGGAGAGGCTCGGGGCTGACCGAAGGGGCAAGTTTTGGGGTTAGCCTGTCCGTTCGTTCAGGTTATACTGAGTTGGTCCGAGCCGCCCGGCGGAGAAGTGTGAAATCCCAGCCGAGCGCCGGGGCCCGGAGCCAGAAAGCCAAACGCGAGGTGGGGATTGCGGCGAATAGCGCTTCTACTTATCGGTGCGTTCTTGCTGGTTACGGCCAGCCCGAGCGCAGCCCAGCTGATCTTCCACAAAAAGAAAAAGACGGACAAGTCCACGGACGCGACGAACTCGGCCGAACCAGATAAAGAGCTGTACCTGAAGTCACTGAACGACATTCAGCGCGGGCGACACGAGATCGGGCGGCTGGGGATGCAGACGCTGATTAACACGTATCCGGACAGCGAATATCTGGCCAAGGCGAAGCTGGCGATCGCCGATTCCTACTTCAAGGAAGGCGGGACGGCAAATATTACGCAGGCGATCGCGGGATACAAAGACTTTATCGTGTTCTTCCCATTCCTGCCGGAAGCGGCCTACGCGCAGATGCAGGTCGCGATGGCCAACTACAACGAGATGGACAAACCGGACCGGGATAACACCCACACGCATATGGCGGAGGAAGAGTTCCAGACGTTCCTGCAGAAATATCCGAAGGATCCGCTGGTGCCGAAAGCGGAGCAGCGTTTGCGGGAAGTACAGGAAGTTTTGGCGGAGGGGCAGTTCCGCATCGCCCACTACTACTACCTCAAAGGCGATCCGCGGGCGGCGGCCGGGCGGCTGGCGCCGCTGGTGATGAGGTATCCGCTCTACAGCAAGACTGACGAAGCGCTGTGGATGCTGGGAGATGAGTTTGAGAAGGCGGAGCGGAAGGACGTGGCGGGGTGGTACTACGCGCGAATCATCAAGTATTACCCGCTTTCGCCGTACGTGCCGCAGGCAAAGGACAAGTTGAAGGCCTTCGGGCAACCGATTCCGCAGCCAGATCACAATGCACTGGAATGGATGACCGCGGAGCAGAATACACCGCGGCCGAAGGAAACGATTTTGCACCGGGCGATTGGCGTGATGCACTCGATGCCAGATGTGGATACGGCCGCGACGCATGGTTCCCCGACGATGACGCCGGAGTCGGAGACGCCAGGGACAGAAACGCTGACAGGCGGAGGCACTGCAACGCTGGTTGGATCGAATCCGGGGGGCAGCCCGGGCGGGTCCACAGGACCGACCCGGTCTCCTGCGGTGGTGGATACGGTAAAACCTGGAGAACCGGCGCCGGCGAGCACAGCGACGACGGACAATTCGACGGGCGGAACCACCGACGAGACCGGCGGTGCGACGGCGGCGGACGCCAACAACGGCACGGCCAGCGACGCGAATGGGGCGAGCGATCCCAATGGAGGCGACCCACCGAAGGCGGACCCAAATACACCTTCGCAGGCGGCGAACGGCAGTGCGCAGGGGCAGGATCCGAACGCGAAGAGTTCGCAGAAAGAATCCAGTAGCAAGAAGAAGGGGATCAAGAAGATCATCCCGTGGTAGGAGTTTTGGGTCGCAAGGTTTAGGTTTTTAGTTTCCGGGAGCGGACACCGATAGAGCGGAGCTTTGGAGTTATTAGAAAGGGGTGAGGCATAGGCTTCACCCCTTTTTTCTTTGCGGCACGAATACGGTAGTCAAGTTGCGAGTGGCAGAGAGTGATTCGCACCCGAAACTAACCTTGTCCGTTAGTACAGGTGGTGCATTCGGAACACAGCGTAGGCGCTTCCGACACACGATGCATTCTCCTGATTGACGGCCTGTTCGCCCGGTGCTCCAATAACTTTTGTATCTATGTGTCCGAGGCAGTTTGGGTGTCTGGAGGACGTTCCGGTGGCCAAGATCCTGGTTGCGGACGACAACAGCAATATACAAAAAATGGTGGGGCTGGCCCTGAAGGATCAGGGGATTGACGTCGTGGCCGTGGGGAACGGAGAGGCGGCAGTCCGGAAGATTTCCGATGTACGTCCCGACCTGGTGCTGGCTGACGTGTTCATGCCGGTGAGGAATGGATATGAAGTATGCCGGTACGTGAAAGAGGACTCCAGCCTTTCGCATATCCCGGTGATTTTGTTGGTGGGTGCATTCGACCCGCTGGATGAACAGGAAGCGCAGCGGGTGGGCGCGGACGGGGTGCTGAAAAAACCATTTGTGCCGCCCGATCCGCTGATCTCGATGGTGAAATCGGCGCTGGCGCGCGCGGGAGTGAGCATCGGGAACGAACCAGCACCCGCGGAGAAAGCGCCCGAACCGGCACGAGCCCCGAGCGCAAAGGATTTTCTGACGCCGGGAGTGAGTTCGAAACTGGCGGCATTGAGCGGAGCGCCGATTCCCGAGGCCGAAGCAGAACCGCTTGAGGAGTTCCCTGCCCCGCCGCAAGCGGTCAAGATCGCGGCCGATTCGCAGCCCGTGGCCTTTGGGAGCCTGCTGGAAACGCCCGGAGCGGAAGACGACATGGCGTTTGTAGCGAAGCCGATCGAAGAACTGGAGCAGGCGCGGAATTGGGGCAACGGCGAAGAAACGGATGAAGTTGAGGAAGAAGAGGAAGAAGAGGAAAAGGGATCGCGCGGAGGGTGGAGACCGGGTGGGCTGGACGAAATTGATGAGCCCGCGGTGCCTTCCGGCGGTGGCAAAGCAAAGGATTGGAGAGAGGAAGCGTTCCACGGAAATTCCCCAGCAAGCATTTCGGCAGGCCGAGGCTGGAGCCCGGTGCGGGGAACGCAACTGGCGGAAGTGGCGGAAGCGCCGTCGGTGGGAGTTTCCACGTTGGAAAGTAAGCCGGGCGAGGTAGCGGCGCCGTTTGCAACGGACGCCTGGGCAGCGGCTCTGGCAAATACGGTGGAAGGACAAATCACGGGGGCAAGCGAAGCGACGGCTGAGGTAAGCCAAGCCGCCGCGGAAGTGGCAGCGCCGAAGGAAGAGACGAAGGCCGCCGAGTCGGTGTCACCCGCAGCTTCAGCACCTCAGGTTGCAGAAACCGGAAATTGGGCTACGCCGAGTGAATCGCCGTGGGAGTTGGAAGCGAAGAAGGCTTCCTTGCTCGCCGCGACGTGGGATGCTCCGACGGCCGAGCCGCAAACTACGGCGCAGCCGAGTGTGGCGGAGGCGGAAAAGTTTTTGCAGGAAGAGCCCGCGGGGGCAGTTGAAGCGCAAGCCAACGAGACGATTTCACAGTTTGTGGATGCGAATGCGGCGACGGTGGCGGCGGAAGTTGCACAGGAGCCGGCGGAGCAGGTAGCGGAAGCGCCGGCGGCAGAAGCGGTGGCGCAGGAATCGGCTGAACCCACGGTAGCTGAGGCTCCGGCAGAATTTACGGCCTCGGAGAGTGTTTTCGGAGAGGTGATGACAGGATCGATCTACGCTGCGGAAGCGCCGCTGGATGTGAATGCGACGCAGGAAGTGCAAGCGTATGAGGAAGGCGAGTCGGCATACTCGTCGGCGCCTTTGGAAGAAGCGGCCGAGCCTGGGAAAGCGGCGGAGCCGGAGAAGATTGAACAACCGGCGATGGCGGCACCCGCGGCGGAAAAGGAAGCGGCTCAGGCGGCGAATGCGCAACAAACGGACATGGATGCGCTGGTGGCGCGCGTACTGGCAAAGATGAGCCCGGAAGTGCTGCAGAAGGTGACGCAAGAGATTCTGAAGCCGGTGATTGAGGCGATTATCAAGGATGAGTTGGACGCGAAAAAGTAGCTGGTAATCCAAAGGATTGAGCGGAATTGGCGGCTCGCCGGAAACGGCGAGCCGTTTTTGCTTTGGTGCGCAATGTGGGGTAGGTTCCTGGAGGATCTGGTGCACAGGCAAGAGTGCCTGTGCCACGTGAAAGCTGCTGCGACCAGGAACGGTCGTGCGTTGATTGACGGGGATTGTGGGGGGACCGTATATTCAAAGATTATTCTGGAAGGCCGGAACTCTGCCTTGTCTCGAATAGCACCAATGGGAGAGGGAGAATCGACGGCACAAATGGAAACCGCCGGAGGCGGAACAAGTTCGGCCCGTGCGGTTCCGATTTGTGAATTTGGTCCGTGGGTAAACTAGGAGAGTTGAGGCCGGGAGAAAATGCGAGGATGAGCCGGGATATAGCCAAGGCGTACGAACCGAGACAGATTGAGCCTCGGTGGGCCGAATTTTGGGTGAAGGAAGAGCTATTCCAGGCCGACCCTGCGAAACCGGGGCCTATGTTTTCGATCGTTATTCCCCCGCCGAATGTGACCGGTTCGCTGCACATCGGGCACATGCTGGAGCACACGGAAATCGACATCCTGACGCGGTGGCACCGGATGCGCGGGTACAACACGCTGTACTTGCCGGGAACGGACCACGCGGGAATCTCGACGCAGCGCGTGGTGGTGAAATACCTGGCAGATCAGGGGATTAATTATCACGGACTGGGACGCGAAGCGTTCGAGAAACAGGTGTGGAAATGGAAGGAAGAGGCCGGCGGCGAGATTACGCAGCAGATGAGGGGGATAGGAGAGAGCTGCGACTGGTCGCGAGAGAAGTTCACACTGTCGCCGGAAATGTCGCGGAAGGTTCGGGAGGTTTTTGTACGGCTCCACGAGGAAGGATTGATTTATCGCGAAAATCGGCTGGTGAACTGGTGCCCGGTGTGTTTGACGGTATTGAGCGACCTGGAGGTGATACACGAGGAACGGCCGGGGCATCTGTGGCACATCAAGTACCCGGTAGCGGGAACGCAAGAGTTCCTGACGGTGGCGACTACGCGTCCGGAGACGATGCTGGGCGACACGGCGGTGGCGGTACATCCGGAGGACGAGCGGTACAAGGGCCTAATCGGGCGCAACCTGCTATTGCCGCTGATGAACCGGGAAATTCCGATCATCGGGGACACGATGGTAGATCGCGAGTTTGGAACCGGCGCGGTGAAGATTACTCCGGCGCACGATCCGAACGACTGGGAAGCGGGCAGGCGGCACGGGCTGGAAGTGATTGACGTGATGACCGACGACGGGCACATAAACGCGAATGGTGGCCCGTACACGGGGATGGAGCGGTTCGCCGCGCGGAAGAAGATTGTGGAAGATCTGAAGCAACAAGGATTGCTCGAGAAGATCACGGATCACGTGAGCGCGATCGGATTGTGCGAGCGGAGCAAGACGATCGTGGAGCCGCGGGCTTCAACGCAATGGTTCTGCAGGATGAAGCCGCTGGCGGAGCCGGCCATCCAGGCGGTGGAGAACGGCGCGATCCAGATTATTCCGGAGAACCGGAGGCAGGAATATTTTCACTGGATGCGGAACATCCGGGACTGGACGATTTCGCGGCAGCTCTGGTGGGGGCACCGGATTCCGGCGTGGTACTGCGGGAAGTGCAACGAAGTGATAGTGGCACGCGAGGAGCCGAAGAGGTGCGCGAAGTGCGGGGCCGCGGAGCTGAAGCAGGATCCTGACGTACTGGATACGTGGTTCAGTTCGGGGTTGTGGCCGTTTTCAACGCTGGGCTGGCCGGAAAAGACGGCGGATTTCGCGCGGTATTACCCGACGAGCCTGCTGATTACGGGCTACGACATTTTGTTTTTTTGGGTAGCACGGATGGCGATGCTGGGGATTCATTTTACGGGGGAAGTTCCCTTCCGGGCGGTATACCTGCACTCGCTGGTACGAACGGCGAGCGGGGAGAAAATGTCGAAGTCGAAGGGCACGGGACTCGACCCTGTGGCACTGAACGAGCAATACGGGACCGACGCGATGAGGTTCTGTCTGGCGTCCATGGCGGCGCCGGGGACGGATATTGTCTTATCGGAGGACCGGCTGCTGGGGGCGCGGTCGTTCGCGAACAAGATCTGGAACGCAGCGCGCTTTTTGTTTGTAAATTTGGAAAAATTCGAGGAAGGTGGGGCGTCGATCGAAGCGCTGGCGGGGCCGGAGGTGAGTGCGAAGGCTCCGTACGCGTGGAATGGCAAAGTGCCGCTGATCGACCGGTGGCTATTTGCGCGCGTGGCGGCGACGGTGGAGACGGTGAACGACGCTTTGACGAATTACCGGTTCCACGAGGCGGCGCAGAGCGTGTATCAATTTTTCTGGGGCGATTTTTGCGACTGGTATATCGAGTGGGTGAAACCGGAGTTGCAAGGCGCGGACCGCGGGCGGGCGGCCGTGGCGTGGAGGAATCTGTTCGCAGGATTCGACGCGGCGCTGCGGCTGCTGCACCCGTTCATGCCATTTTTAACGGAAGAGTTGTGGCACCAGTTGCCGCAAGCGCCGGGAGCGAAGTCAATCGCGCTGGATGCGTACCCGGAGGCGCGTGCGGAATGGAAGGATGCGGCGGGGCTGGCGGAATTTGGGTTGATTCAGGAAGCGATCCAGGGGCTGCGGACGGTGCGATCGGAGATGAAGCTGGATCCGAAGAAGAAGGTGGCGGCGGAATTTGCGAGTGGGAATGTGAAGACGCGCGAAGTGATCGAAGCGAACCGAGCGGCAATCGAGCGGTTGGGAAGCTTGACGGAATTGCATGTGCTTGCGGGGAAACTGCCGCCGGGAGACGGGGGCATGCGGTCCACGGCGGAGTTTGATTTGCGGATTCGGCACATAGTGGAGGCGGCCGACCCGGGGGTGGAGCTGGCGCGATTGAAGAAGGAGATTGAAGGCCTGGAGAAAGCGATCGCGTCGAAGGAGAAGCAGTTGGGGAATGAAACGTTCCGGAGCCGTGCGCCGGAGAAGGTGATTCGGGAGATGGAAGAAACGCTAGCGGGGCAGCGAGTGGAATTGGGAAAGCTGGTGGCGAGAAGAAAGGCATTGGTGGAGGCGTAGGAGGCAAGTTGGGAGTGGGAGTGACGAGTTAGCAGTCAGGAACCGGAGGACCCCACCGGCCATGCGCGGCAATCGAAACATTGTGGTGACGCGGGAAGAGATTGCGAGGGCTGGGGGTGTGCGCGCGGGGGTTGAAGAAGCAATCAGTTTGGCGGCGCTACAGATGACGCCACAGGCGATGACCGCGTACGAGGCGGTGGGGAGCAAGCCGATGGAGGAGGATGGGGCCGGAATTGTTGTGTGTGTGGAGGTCGAGAATGAAGAAGAGCTGCGGGAAGCAATGGCGGCAGGTGCGGAAAGGGTAGTGTTGGTGGGGATGAGCGCGGAGGCTGCAAAGAGATTGCGAGAAGTGGCGCAGGGGATTCGGGAAGCAGAGATTGAGGAGAAGAGCTCATCACTGAGTTAGCAGTGGAAGACAGAGAAAGCGAAGACGTCAACGCAGGAAATCGATGGGCTTGTGAGTGGGCGGCGGGGTGAGTAAGCTGGTGGGCATGATGCACAGGGCCGGGGCCTGATGCGGCAAGCCACTTCTCTTCCAGGGACAACCGACCGAAGACTGGCGGCGTTGCTGACGCTGCTATCGGAAAATGCAACGATTGTAATCAGCGGCGCGCGGATCGCGCGAGAGATCGGGGTGTCGCGATCGACGGTGTGGCGCTGGGTGCAGCGGCTGCGCGAACTGGGCGTGCGCGTGAAAGGCCAGCCACACACAGGATATTTCCTGGAAAGGGTGCCGGACATTCTGGCGCCGGATCTGGTGCGGAAACGGTTGAAGGGCAGCATATTCGGGAAGCGCGTCTGTCATTTTTTCAAGACGGATTCGACGAACCGGGTGGCAATGGAGTTGGGGTCCGCGGGCGAGCCGGAAGGCGCGGTGGTGCTGGCGGAGGAGCAGACGGCGGGGCGCGGGCGGGCGGGGCGAAAGTGGCATTCGGAGCGCGGGGTGGGACTGTATATGACCCTACTGCTTCGGCCGAAGCTTTCCCCGGTGCAAGCGCCGCTGCTGACGATGCTGGCGGGACTTTCGGCGCACACGGCGGTGCAGGCACAAACGGGATTGGAAGTGGAGTTGAAATGGCCGAACGATTTGCTGGTCGGCGGGAAGAAGCTGGGCGGAATTTTGACCGAGATGTACGCGGAGCCGAGCACGGTGAAGTTTGTGATCGTGGGAATCGGGATCAACGTGAACCAGGAAAAGTTCGCGGGCGAGCTGGCGGCGACGGCGACTTCGCTGTGGCGGGAGACGGGGCGCACGCATTCGCGGCTGGAGGTGCTGGTGAAGTTGCTGGGGCAATTCGAGACCGACTACAATCGGTTCTTGCGCGAGGGCGCGTCATACGTGGTGGAGCGGTTCGAGTTGGTGTCGGGCTTCGCGAAGGGGCGGAGGGTGCGGGTGACGACAGGAGCGGAGACGTATCTGGGAACGACGGAGGGGTTGAGTCCGGAGGGGTTATTGATCGTGCGGAAGGATTCGGGGGCCAGCGCGACAGTGATTGCGGGAGACGTTGCGGAAGTCAGTAGCCGGTAGTTCGTAGTTCGGAGAAAAGAAGCGGGATGTTGCTGACGATTGATGTGGGGAATTCGAATACGGTGCTGGGAGTGTTTCGCGGGGAGGAATTGATCGCGAACTGGCGATTGACGACGGCGCGGGCACAGACGGTCGACGAGTATGGAGTGCTTACGCGGAACCTGTTTTCGTTCGCGGGGTTGGATGAGAAGACGATCAGCGGGGTGATGATCAGTTCGGTGGTGCCGCCGGTGAACTGGACGCTGGCGGAGATGTCGCAGCGGTATTTGGGAAAGAAGGCGCTGTTCGTGGAGCCTGGAGTGAAGACGGGCATGGCGGTGCTGGTGGACAATCCAATGGAAGTGGGCGCGGACCGGATTGTGAATGGGGTGGCGGCGTTTCACTTGTACGGCGGGCCGTGCATTGTGATTGATTTCGGTACGGCGATTACGTTTGACGTGATATCGGCGAAGTGCGAATACCTCGGCGGGGTGATCGCGCCGGGGATCGGGATTGCATCGGAGGCGTTGTTCAGCCGGGCGGCGCGGCTGCCGCGGGTGGAGATCAAGGATCCGGGAAAAGTGATCGGGACGAATACGGTGACGCACATGCAGGCGGGACTGTATTACGGCGCGGTGGACATGGTGGACGGGATGCTGGGGCGGATCAAGGCGGAGTTGAAGAGCGAGGCGATTGTGGTGGCGACGGGCGGACAGGCGCGTCTGATAGCGAAAGGGACGAAGCACGTGCAGCACGTGGATGAGTTTTTAACGCTGTTGGGGTTGCGGTTGATTTGGGAAAGAAATCAGCATGGTGAGGCGCAAGCGGCGGGGGGTGGAAGGAAATCCAAGGATCGCGGCTAGCAGAGGAAGCAGCAATTTCACCGCAGAGTTAGCGGAGGAGAGCAGAGGGAACAGAGATTTGAGAATGGATGGATAGGCCTGGGAACTAGTGCGAGTGGAAGTTAATACCCGGGGCGCTGAGGAGCACAGAGATACAGCGGCTAATCCACGAGCGGCAGGGTCCACCCTTCAAACTGGGCAATGACCGGCATACGAAAGAGCACAGGCAGGAGTGCCTGTGCCACATGGCAACGCACTCCAAATGGCACACTGGAATTACTTTAATTATTTCACGGAGATTGAAGAGCATTTCTGGAAGAAGCGAGGAGCGCATCTGCTGGTGTCGCCGCTGGACTGGGCGATCATGGAGGCGTGGCAGAAAGCGGGCGTGCCGCTGGAAGCGGCGCTGAAGGGCATCGACCGGGCGTTTGAGAGTTATGGGAGATCGCGACGGGGAGCGGGGCGCCCACTGAAAAGCCTGGCATATTGCACGGATGCGGTGCTGCAGGCGGCGGAAGAGAGTCAGGAGGCCGCAGCAGGGGCGCAGCCGGCCGGCGCAGGCCCGGAGAAGAAGGAAGCGTTTTCGCGGGAGGAAGTGCGGGCGTATCTGGAGCGGAATTGCGAAATGATGAGTAAGGCGGCGGAGCGATGGGCGGGTGCGCAAGCTTTGGTGGCGGGCGTGTTGAGAGAAGCGGCGAATTCCCTTTCGGGGACGATGACGCTGCTGGATGCGCCGGGGCGAGTGGATCTGGAAGATTTGGAGCGGAGATTGACGGTGCTGGATGAGAAGGTGCAGGCGGGGTTGGTGGGTGGGGCGAGCGAAGAGTTGATGCTGCGATTGCGTAGAGAGATGGATGCACAGCTGGCTGCGTACCGGCGGAAGATGAAGGCAGAGCAACTGGCGGCAGTGGAGCGGCAATATTTGCAGAAGAGATTGCTGGAGGAGTATCGGGTGCCGCGGTTGAGTTTGTTTTATTTTGGATGAAGGAGAATTTAATGCAGCCGCCGCAGAGAAAGAACGCAGAGGGCACGGAGATTGCGCTAAAAGGATAACATTGAAATACTATGATAGATGAGTTAGTGTTTACAGTCGAGAAACTGATCTACGGCGGCGCGGGCCTAGGGCACACCGACGGGAGCACCGTGTTTGTGCCCTATGTGCTGCCGGGGGAAACCGTGCGGGCAGCCGTACGGACGCGGCAGAAGAAGTTGATACACACGAGCCTGGTGAGGGTGGAGCAGGTGGCGGCAACGCGGGTTGCGGCTCCTTGTCCGCACTATCAGGTTTGCGGAGGATGCCACTACCAGCACATCGAAGCTTCGGAGCAGGTGGGGTTCAAGAAAGACATCTTGCGGGAGACGCTGTCCCGACTCGGAGGGGTGAACTGGACCGGAGAGATCAGGGCGCACACCGCGGAACCGTACGGATACCGGAACCGGGCGCAGTGGGCGTATCGCGAGGCTTTGCCGCGGGCGCTGGGCTACTTTCAGACCGAGAGCGCGCGGATTGTGCCGATCGATCAATGCCCGGTGATGTCACCGGCACTGCAAAATGCGTTTGGGAAATTGCAGGAGATGGCGCGGGGGAATACTCTGCCGCCGGGCCTGCTGGAGATCGAGGCGTTCGCGGATTCGGCGGACGAGAAGATCGCGCTGAACGTGGCATTCGAGCGGTTCGTGAAGCCGGCGAAGGATCTGGTGGCGGACTTTCGCAGGGCGCTGCCGAATCTGGAAAGCCTGCTGCTGCTGGACCAGAGCAAGAACCGGTTTGAGCTGTCGGGGCCGGGATTTTTGCACCACCGCGCGGGTGGGTTCACGTTTCGCGTGAGCCATCTCTCGTTTTTCCAGGTGAACCGCTTCTTGATAGAAGAGATGTTGCAGGCGGTGGTGGGTGGAAAGAGCGGCGGATTCGCGCTGGACTTGTACGCGGGGGTGGGATTTTTCACCTTGCCGCTGGCGAAGAGTTTTTCGCGGGTCATGAGCGTGGACGCGAATCTGGCGGCGACAGAGGATTTGCGGGAGAACGTGAAATCCGCGGGCGTGGAAGTGGTTTCGGAGAACGCGCACACCGAAGAGTTTTTGAAAAAGTTCAGTGAGCGGCCGGAGTTTGTGGTGCTGGATCCGCCGCGGGCGGGGCTGGGAGCGGAAACGGCGGCGCGGCTGGCGAACCTGGGGGCGGCGGAAATTGCGTATCTGTCGTGCGACCCTGCGACGCTGGCGCGGGACCTGGCGATGCTGACGGGTTCGGAGCGGCGACAGAAAACGGATGTGGAGCCGGCGCACCGGTACGAAATTGCGAAAGTAGATTTGTTTGAGCTGTTTCCACAGACCTATCACATCGAAGCGCTGGTGAGGTTGCGAAGAGTGACATGAAGATACCGGCTGTAGCGATGGCCGCCGCGTTTGGGGGCGGCCTACTGCTCAGCCGGATGAGTTCCCTGCCCTCGAACCTTCGAGCGCCGCATTTTCTTGGCGGTTCCCTTCTTGCCGCCTTTCTGTTTCTGATCATTTCCCTCTTGCTGGTGCGACACGGACGGGTGTGGGCGGCGGCGATTGTATCGCTGAGTTGCTGGTGCGCGCTTGGGGCGATCGCGATGGGAATCGCGTCGCGACCGTTGCCGGCGGAGCACGTGCTGCGGCGGCTGGCAGCGGGACAGTTGGAGTTGAAGACCCCGCTGCGCTGGTACGGGACGCTGCGGGATGAGCCTGCCCGATTGCCATGGGGCTATGGGATGGATGTGGAACTTTCGGGAGTGGAGGATGCGCGCGGGTGGATGGCGCTGCGCGGCGGGATGCGGCTGAGCTTCACGCCTCGCGAGGGCGACGAGGTGTTGCCGGAAGTGCAAGCAGGAGATGCGGTGAGCGTGCTAACGCAGGCGCGGTTGCCGCTGGTGTTCCGGGATGACGGGGCGTTTGACCGGAGGGCATACCTGGCACAGCACGGCATTGATCTGGCGGCGACGCTGCGGGCAAGTGCACTGCTGGAACGCACGGCGATTGCGCGGCCGACGGTTTGGACACGGGTGGCACGGCTCCGGGCGAAATTGCGCCAGCAAGTGGATGCGTTTTATCCGAACGCGCCGGAGACGGCAGGAGTGCTGCGGGCGATGCTGCTGGGCGACCGGAGTTTTGTGGACCGCGCGGAGTCAGCGGATTATCAAAAGACGGGCGTGTTCCACGTGTTGGTGGTTGCAGGACTCCACGTGGGGGCGCTGGCGTTTTTTGTGTACTGGGCAGGGCGGAAGCTGCGGCTGCCGCGGACGGCGGCGACGCTGATTTTACTGGCGACACTGTTGGCCTACGTGGCGCTGGTGGAACAGCGGGCTCCGGTGCTGCGGGCCGGGTTGATGGCGGCGCTGGTGGCGCTGGCAGGATTGCTTTACCGGCGATTGGAGATTCTGAATTCGGCGGGACTGGCGGCGCTGGCGTTGCTGGTGGCGAAGCCGGAGGCGTTGTTCGATGCGAGCTTTCAATTTTCGTTTCTGGCGATCGGGTGCATTGGGGGCATTGCGCTGCCCTGGATGGAGCGGCATGTGCAGCCGTATTTGCGGGCGCTGCGTGGGTGGAGGGACGTGACGCAGGATGGGGCTTTTTCGGCGAGGCAGGCGCAATTTCGGATGGATTTGCGAGATGCCGTGAGGGTGTGGATGACGGTTGCTGGAAGATTTGGAAAGATGGGGAGCGGGAGAAAAGAAAGGGAGCCGAACGCAGAGACGCACAGGACGCGGAGAAGAGAGATCTCCCGCTTTGGGAGTTTGCTGGAGATGCTGCGGGAGCAATGGGCGAACTGGTTGGAGGAACTTCTTCCGACGGGCGTGCGTTGCGGTCTGTGGGGAGCGGAGTTGGTGATGCTGTCGGTGGTGTTGCAGGCTGGGATGTTGCCGATGATGGCGCGCGATTTTCACCGGGTGACGCTCGACGGGCCGGCCGCGAATTTGCTGGTGGTGCCGCTGACGGGTGTGATTGTGCCGGTGGGATTCCTGATGCTGGGGGCCGGGCTGGCATGGCCGGCAATCGGTCGCGTGCTGGCGGTGCCTCTGGGATGGCTGGTGGCGATGCAGGATCAGGTGGTGCGGTGGTTCGCGGGAATGGGGCATGGGAGCTACCGGATACCGGGACCGCCTTGGTGGGCGATGGCGGTCTTTTTTGCATGCGGCTTGGCGATTGCGGCTTCTCTGCGGATGGAAACGCCAAGGTGGCGCTGGTTGCGGTGGATGGGCGTCGCGGGATTTGCAGCGGCAGCGTTGGTGATTGCGACATTTCCCTTCCCTGCGCGGTTCACGAGAGGCTCGCTGGAGATGGATGTGCTGGACGTGGGACAGGGAGACTCGATTTTGCTGGTGTCGCCAAAGGGAAGCACGTTGCTGATTGATGGCGGAGGACGGTTCACGGGATTTCGCGGACACAAAGAGGCGCCGGGGCCCGATCCCGGGGAAGAGGCGGTGTCGGCGTATCTGTGGTCGCGGGGAATTCAGCATCTGGATGCAGTGGCTCTGAACCACGCGCATCAGGATCATATTGGGGGACTGGCGGCGGTGCTGGAAAATTTTCGCGTGGGGCAGTTGTGGATCGGACGCGAGACGGAGACTCCGGCGTTGACGCGATTGAAAAAGATTGCGGCGGAGCGGCACGTGCTGGTGGAGCACGAGCTGCGGGGGCAGAGCTTCGATTGGGACGGCGTGCGGGTGGATTTTCTGTGGCCGGAGACTCCGCCAACGGAAGTGGCGCCGGCCGCGAAGAACAACGATTCGCTGGTGATGCGGGTGCAATACAAGGAGAGGAGCTTGTTGCTCCCTGGAGACGCGGAGAAGCAGGTGGAGTACGCGATGCTGGGGGAAGACGCGCCGGAGGAGCTGCACGCGGACGTGCTGAAGGTGGGGCACCACGGGAGCAAGAATTCGACGATGCCGGAGTTTCTGGAGCGGGTGGGACCCCGGGTGGCGATCATTTCGGCGGGCGAGGGGAATCCCTACGGGCATCCGAGTGGTGAGTTGTTGGAGAGATTGGAAGAGAGAAGGATAAGGATTTTGCGGACGGATGAGGAGGGAGAGATTTCGGTGGTGACAGATGGGAGGGGGATTGCGGTGGGGTGCTTCGCCGGGTGTGGTGGAAAGGCGAAGAGTTCACCACAGAGGTAGCAGAGGAGAGCAGAGCTAACGGAGATGGCGTCGTAGGGGTGGGCTAGGCAACGTGCGCGCGCCAGATGATGATCAGGACGAGAAGCAGGAGGAGGAAGCCGAGGGCGGCTTGGTGTTCGTGGTTTTTGCGGTATTGCGCGAATGAGAAGCCAGCGGCGGGGAGGGCTGCGGGTTGCGCTGGGGCAATAGTTGACGAGGGGACCTTTGCGGGAGTGAGGCGTGGGAAGAAGAGCGGGACGGCCTGGGCGTAGGCGTCGAAGGCGGCGCCGTGATGGCCCCGGAGTTCAATCTCCTCGCGGCGCATGACGAAGGAGTAAACGAGAGCGAAGTAACCGATTAGGATGAGCGCGGAGGGCCAGGCGTTCATGGCGATGGCGGCGCCGAGGACGAGGATGCTGCTGCCGAAGTAAAGCGGATTGCGTGTATGGGAGTAGGGTCCGGTAGTGGTGAGGACTTCCTGCTTGTGGAGATAGCCCGCGGCGCAGGCGCGGATGGCAAGACCGACGAACCCGACGCAGGCGCCAATGAGAATGGAGCGCGGAACGGGATGCGAGAGCCAAAGGACGACAACAGCAAGTGGATAGCCGATGCGGACACGCCAGCGGGCGAAGAAGTCGAGGGCAGTCATGGGCGACTTCTCAGGAAGAGGTGGCGAGAGAAGCGAGCGGCGAAATTAGAAAATGAAAAGTAGAAAATAGCTGAAGCGGAGTGCGGTCGGGATTGGGTGGATATTAAAGTTTGGCGCGCGGAAGGAAGAGAACGACCCATTGGGACATGGGGCGGGACGGGGTCACCCACGAAATTGAGATGACGGATGGGGCGCCCTGGCAGGAGTGCGTGCGCCACAGCTGGCAAAGATACCTGGGCCACAACTGGCCGCGGCGAGTATCCCAACTTTGGTGGAAATGCTCTTGGGTGAACGTGAGGAGTCATGTGGAGGCTCCGAGGCGAAGGCGGACGGCTTCGAAGACCTGGTCGACGGAGATTTTGAGTAGCGAGGGAGAGGTTTGCGTGCCACGGTCGTGCGTGGTGGCGGCGTGGGGATCACGGAGCACGATGGGCTGCGGCGGATAGGGGCCGTTGCGATCGGGATTGGTGGGGCCGAAGATGGCGACGGCTTTGGCGCCCAGAGCGATAGCGAGATGGAGCGGGCCGGTGTCCCCGCCGACAATGCACTGCGCGCCTTGCAGCAAGGCCATGAGGGGGCCGAGTTCGCCGTCGTAGATGATAGGTTCGGCACCGCTGCTGGCGGAGTGCACTTCCCTGGCGAGGGATTCTTCGCCGGGGCCGTAATTAATCACACAACGAAGGTTCAAGTGTTCGAGGATTTTCTGGCAGAGGGCGCCGAAGCGCTGGGCGGGCCAGCATTTGGCGCGCCAGCCGCCGCCGGGGCTGAGGACGACGTATTCCCGTATGCCGGCAGCAGCGATGTCTGCGCAGACGCGCCTGCGGTCCACGTCGCTGACGCAGAGATGGACGGGAGCGACGGATTGCGCGGCGCCGGCACGGAGAGAGAGTTCGCCATTCTGATCGGCAATGTGCGTGGTTTTTGGGGTGACGCGATCGGAGTACAGGATGGGGACGCCAAATTCCCGGACGGTGGCGGAAGAGAAGCCGATGCGCAGGGGGACGCGGGCAAGAAACGGGAGGAGCGCGGATTTCCAGAGGCCCTGGTAGTCGAGGGCAGCATCGAAGCGGCGCGTGCGAATTCTGGCGACGACGGCGCGGACATCGGCGAGGTCGCGGGAATCCACGGTCCAGATTTCGGAGGCGAGCTCCGAGGAGGCGACGAGATTCACCCAGCGGGGATGGGTGAGCCAGACGATTTCGGCGCGAGGAAATGCGGCGCGAAGAGCGGCGACGGCGGGAAAGGTGTGGACGATATCGCCGAGCGAGCCGAGGCGGACGACGAGGATACGCGGCTCAGGCATGCGGAGCCTTGCGGATCGTGTCGAAGAGCGAGCGCGTGGAGTGGTCTTTCGGATCGCCGACAATAGCGACGCGGATGCCGAGGCGATCAGCAACGGCGCGTTCGGGGACAGAGTCGGCTGTGTAATCGGTGCCCTTGGCATGGACGTCGGGGCGAAGCTCCTCGAGCAGCTTTTCCACGTTGGGCTCGGTGAAAATGACCACGTAATCCACGACGCGAAGGGCGGCGACCAGGAGAGCGCGGGCGTTTTCGTCGAGGACGGGGCGGCCGGGGCCTTTGAGCGGGCGGACGCTGGAATCGGCGTTGACGCCGACGACGAGGAGGTCTCCTTGTTCCTTTGCGCCGGCGAGATAACGAATGTGGCCAACGTGCAAGGTATCGAAGCAGCCGTTGGTGAAGACGACGGTCTTCCCGCGATAGCGTTCGGCGGACAAGCGTTGGAGAAGAGCTTCACGGGAGACGATTTTGGAGTGGGCGGAGCGCATCGGCAATTAGGAGTTGGCTCCCGAGGCGGAGGCGCCAATGGCTTCGAGGAGTTCGGCACGGGAAACGGTGGCGGTGCCGCGTTTCATGACCACGAGGCCGCCGGCAATGTTAGCGAGATGAGCGGCTTCCAGAGGCGAGGCATCGCTGGCGAGGCCGAGGGTGTAGGCGGCAAGAACGGTGTCCCCGGCGCCGGTGACGTCTACGGCCTGGTCAGTGCCATGAATGGGGATGTGCGCGGTCGACTGGCCGGGCTGAAAGAGAGCGAGGCCGTCGCGTCCGCGGGTGATGACGAGGGACTGGAGCTTCATTTGCGCGAGGGTCGCGCGTCCACAGCGTTCGAGTTCGGCGAGATTCTTTCCGATGGTGGCGTGGTGGAGCGCTTCCATTTCGCCTTCGTTGGGCGTGGCGGAGTGCAGGCCCGAGCGGGCGTAAGCGGTGAGGCGATAGCGGGAGTCGAGCGCGGAGATGAGGCGCTTTTGGCGGGAGAGGAGCTTGGCGAGTTCGGAGGGAACGACAACGCCGAAGCCGTAGTCCGAGATGGCGAGGGCGTCGGCGTTTTTGAGGGATTTTGCCAGTTTGGAATAGATTTTCCTATGGATATCGGCGGGGAGATCATGATCGGGCTCGTAGTCCACGCGGAGGACCTGCTGGCCGACTTTGTGGGCCCAGCCAGCCAGGAAGCGGGTCTTGGTTGGCGTGGTCCAGTCCTTGACGCGGAAGATTCCGGAGACGTCGAGCCCCTGGGAGTGGAAGAAGCGGAGAAGGCGCTCGCCGGTGTCATCGTCGCCGACGGCGGTGATGGGAAGAACCTTGGCGCCAAGAGCGGCGAAATTATTGGCAGCGTTTGCTCCGCCGCCAGGGACGATTTGCGTTTCGCGATGCTTCAGGATGAGGACCGGGGCCTCGCGCGAGACGCGAGTGATGTCGCCGATCTGGAAGGCGTCGGCAACGAAATCGCCGAGGACAACGATGGTTTTGGAGGAGAAGCGTTCGACGTATTCGGAGAGGGCAAGAAGATCGACGGAGGGGGAAGAGGCAGATTTGGGCGACGAACGCTTCATGAAGGGTCCTTGAATGGCTTGTGAGAGAGCGTAAGGGGAAACATACGAGAACGGGCAGGGAGATTCAAGTTGGGGAGGGGGAAAAGTGGCTGGCTTGAAAAATCGGCGTAAGTGAAATGGGCATTTGTGCAGGTGGCTTGGGCGCAGAGGCAGGAGTGCCTGTGCCACTTGGGACACGAAAACGCGGAGCTAGGCAAGGGGCAGCTCCTTGGCGCGGGAGAGCAAGGCGGATTCGACTGAAGCGGGTGTGACGGCGGTCATGCAGCGGTGGTCGGTGGGGCAGCGGCGGAGGAAACAGGGGCTGCAATAGGGTTTTTGCTGGACGATGGTGGCGCGAGGAGTGACGGGCGCGGTGCCATCGGGATCGGTAGGACCGAAGATGGCGACGACGGGAAGGCCGACGGCCGCGGCGACGTGCATGGCTCCGGAATCGTTGCCGAGGAAGACCTGACATTGAGAGAGAAGCGCGGGGAGATCGGCAATGGAGGTTTTCCCGGTGAGATTGATGGGAGGGCGCTGGAGACCGGCGGCGATGGCGGCGGAGACGGCGAATTCGCCGGGCGTACCGAAGAGAATCACCTCGGCGTCGTTGTGCGAGAGGAAAGAATTCAGGGCCTGGGCAAAGCGGTCAGGCGGCCAACATTTGGCGGAGCCATAGGAGGCACCGGCGCCAACGGCGACGCGCAGAGCGGCTGGACGGGAGCCGGCTTCGGAAAGGGTTCGCGCGGCGCGTTGGCGGGCGGCGTCGGGAACGCGGAGGGCGATGTGGGGGGCGTCGGTGAGTTGATCGAGCCAACCGGCACGGCGTAGGAGTTCGAGATAATAGAACTTTTCGTGGGCAGGGATTTCGCCGGGCTTGGGTACGGGGATGGACTTGGTGAGAAGCAGGCCGCGAGCGTCGCGGTCGTAGCCGATGCGCTCGGGGACTTGGGCGCGCCAAGCGAGCCAGGCGGCTTCGAAGGCATTTTGAAGCAGAAGCGCGACATCGAATTTGCGGGAGCGGAGTTGGGAAATGAGTTTTTCGCGGCCGGAGAAGCCGCGGTGCTCTCCCTTGGGGTCGTAGGGAATGAGTTCATCGCAGACTTGCTGGTCGCGATAGATGTCGGCCACGTAGGGACGGGCCAGGATGGAGATGCGCGCAGTGGGCTGGCGCTGGCGAACTGCGCGGATGGCGGGAAGAGCCATGATGGCGTCGCCGACCCAGTTGGTGGCACGGAGGAGGATGTTCATGCGGCGGTTCTCCGGGCGTCGAGGCCGGCGCGAATGGCGGAGAGAAAGGCGTCCGCTTGGGGTATTTCGAGATCGATGACAGCGGCGAAGACGGGGAATCCGGCGAATTGAACGCCGCCGAGATTTTGCGCGTCTTTTTCGGTGGTGAGGAAGGCCTGGGCACCCGCGGCTTGGGCGGCGGCCTTGAGCTCGTCGGCGTCGCGCTGGTCGTAACGGTGATGATCGGGAAATTCGCTTGTGAAGGCGACGGGGAGCTGCCAGTTTTTCAGGTCCTGGAAAAACGCGCGGGGATTGCCAATGCCACAAAAAGCGTAAAACGGACCGGAGCCGATTTCGCCCGCCGGCAGCATTTGGATGCCTGAGCCGAGGTGGCGGAAGCCAAGGAGCCGCGTGGCGGCAGAAAAGACGGGATAGCTATGCAGGCGCGCGATGGCGGCCTCGGTTTGCGGAGAGTTTTCGGAACGCGTGAGGACCAGAATGTCCGCGCGCTGCATGGCGGAAATCGGTTCACGCAGAGGACCGGCGGGGAGGAGGAGTTGACGGTGAAGGGGCTGCGAGGCGTCGAGGAGGAGGATGTTGACGTCGCGGGCGAGCGCGAGGTGCTGGAAGCCATCGTCGAGGAGGAAGAGGTCGGCGTGGGGCTCAAGACGTTTGCCTTGCGCGTAGCGATCAGGGCCCACGCCGAAAAGGACGCGGTCCTGCAAGCGGAATTTCATGAGTTCGATTTCATCGCTGGTGCCGGCGAAGCCTTTGTAACCGCGGGATAGAATGGCGACACGCTTCCCTTCCGCCAGCAATTTTTCGGCGAGCCAAATCACCATCGGGGTTTTGCCGGTGCCGCCAACAGTGAGATTTCCAAAACTGATGACAGGACGATTGAGGCGCTTCTGCTTCAGGTGGCCCTTTTCATAGAGCCAGACGCGGAGGCGGGTGAGATCGCCGTAGACGATGGAAACCGGCCAGAGAAGGAGTCGCAGCCAGGGCGGGAGATTCATTGCGCGGAACCGCCAAGGTGCCTGGAAATCTCCGCGAAGGCGCGGTCGAGAGCGCCGCGGCTGGTTTCCACGAGTTGTTTGGCGGAGCCGCCCATGCGCCGCATTTTTTCCGGGTCCTGGAGGAGATGAATCATTTCGACGCCAGCGTCTTCGGGGCTTTCGACTTGAATCGCGGCCTGCGATTCGACGAACCGCGCGGCCATGGCGGCGAAATTTTCCATGGAAGGACCGAAGATGGGGACCTTGCCGAAAGCAGCGGGCTCGAGGATGTTGTGGCCGCCGGAATTGACCAGCGAGCCGCCGACGAAGACGCCGTCGGCGAGCCGATAGAGGGAGGCAAGTTCACCGATGGAATCGAGGAGAACGACACTGGCGTCGTCCGGGATGGAGTTCCGATTACCGTTGGGGGCGGGATTCGCGCCGGGACCCGGGAGGGCGAGTTCCGAACGGCGGACGAATTTGCGATGGGATTCCTCGATGAATTCGGCGGCGGCGGCGAAGCGTTCGGGCTTGCGGGGAGCGAGGACTAGGAGCGCTTTGGGGAAATCTCCCTGGACGACGCCGAAGACGATCAGCGCGAGCGGCTCTTCGGCGGCAGCAACGCTGCCGGCGACGATGAGCGGGCGGCGGTCGCGGCGCTGGCATTCCTGTTCGAGCCACTGGGCGAGCGGCGTGGGCGCAGGAAGTTGCTGGTCGTATTTGAGATTGCCGCTGACGAAAACGCGATCGGCGGGAGCGCCGAGGGCTTTGATGCGGTCGGCGTCCTGTTGCGTCTGCATGAGGAAAGCCGCGGCGTGGGAAAGCGCGGATTGCAGGAGCGGACGGAGATAGAAGCCGAACGAGCCGAGGTAGGACTGCCAGCGGGTGAAGGAGCGATCGGAGATGCGTCCGCTCACGAAGAGCACGGGAATGTTGCGGAGCGCGGATTCGCGAAGGAAGTTGGGCCAGATTTCGGTTTCGAGGATGACGACAACGGCGGGTTTGGCAGCGTCGAGGACGCGGCGTACGCAGAAGGCCCAGTCGAGAGGAAAGTAGACGACGGCGTCGGCGAAGGGCATGCGTTCTTTGGCGAGGGCGTAGCCGGTCTGCGTGGTGGTGGAGATGATGAGCGGGCGCTCGGGATAGGCGTCTTTGAGTCGGCGGGCGAGGGTGACGCCGGAGAGGGCTTCGCCGACGGAGACGGCGTGAATCCAGATGGCGCCGGAGCGATCGGCGGGGAGTTTGTCGAGTTCCGAAATGGAAAGGCCCAGGCGCTGGAAGAGATTGGAGAGATATTTGCTGTGGCGAAGGCCCTGAATGAGCCAATAGGGCGAGGTGACGATGGCGGCGAGAGCCATCAGGAAGCTGTAGAATAAATACACTCGATATGACTCCGATGCTATGCGGGAAATATATCCTCAGGGCCAAAGCCCCTGAGTTTCGGGCCCTGTTCCGCGCGGCTGCCCTTTGACGAAGCTCAGGTCAAGGAGCCTTGCCTTCCCGCAAATCCGCGCGAATGGCCCTCGTACAGAACGAAGAAGGCGGCATACAGCCGTCCCCGAAACGGCCGGGCCTCGGTAAGACGCTCAGAGTAAACTTGCAAGGGAGCAACCCCTCTTCACCCCAAAGAATCGAAGGCCTCAGGATGCGAACAGTTTATTATAGCCCGATGAGAAAAATCCTTGCTGAGCTGGTGGTGGTGGCGATGGGGGTGTGCGTGACTCCGGCGGTGGCGAGGGCCCAGAGCGCGACGATGCGGACCTCGATTGTGGATTCGCACGAAGGCGTGACGATCGGCGTGGACCCATGGACGTCGGCGAGCCGGTACAAAGGGAAATTTCCGAAGAAGAATCCGTATACGGGCGGGATAGTGGCGCTGCACCTGACAATTCGAAACGACAACGACGAGCCAATCCGGATCAGCCGCGAGCGTATACGGCTGCTGGTGCAGCTGGACGAGGAGCATCGGCAGGAATTGGAGCCGTTGACCGGAGACGACGTTGCGGACGCCGTGTTGCTGGAAAACCACCAGAAGGATCCGACGCTACGGAGGAGCCCCCTTCCACTGCCGATCGGGCGCGCCAAACCGACGCGGGACAAACATTGGGAGGAGCTGCGGGACGCGTGCCAAGACGCGGCGCTGCCGTCTCCAGTGATCGCGCCACACAGCACGATGGAGGGGTTGGTGTATTTCGATTTGCGCGGTGAATGGGATTTATTGGACAACGCGCGGGTGTACGTTCCGGACCTGGAACGGATGTCCACGAAGCAGGCGATTTCGTATTTCGATATTGGATTCCACCAGGATTCAACAAATTAATTTTCGGTCACGAAATGTGGATTTGCCGGGTAATGCGGCGTCGGCTACCATGGGTGTGCGAAAACTTTTGCTGACCCACCGGATGACATGGAAAACCTGCTCGAAAAACTGAATCCAGAACAGAGACTTGCGGCGGAAACGACGGAAGGGCCCGTTTTGATCCTTGCGGGCGCGGGAACCGGAAAGACGCGGGCGATTACGTTTCGCATGGCGAACCTGATTGCCAAGGGGACGCCGGCGGACGCGATCCTGGCGGTGACATTCACGAATAAAGCGGCGGAAGAGATGCAGACGCGGGTGACGGATTTGCTGTTGCGCGCGGGAGTGCCTCCGGAACGGCCGTGGATTTCGACGTTTCATTCGCTATGCGCGCGATTGCTGCGCCGGGAGGCCGCAAGTGCGGGGTTGGCGAAGGACTTTGCCATTTATGACGACGACGACCAACAGGCGGCGGTAAAGCTGGTGATGGCGAAGCTGAAGATTGACGAGGACGGGCTGACGCCGCGCAACGTGCTGAGCCGCATCAGCTACGCGAAGAATCACGCACAGGCGCCGGAGCAGATGAAGGCGGAAGCATTCGGGCCGGACACGCGGAAGGTGGCGGACGTCTACGCGGGGTATGAAGTGTTGCTGAAGCAGAGCAAGGCGGTGGACTTCGATGATCTGCTGCTGAAATCGGCGCACTTGCTGCGAGACGCGCCCGAGGTGCGCGAGCGATGGCGGAACCGGTTTGCGTATCTGCATGTGGACGAATACCAGGACACGAACCGGGTGCAATACGACCTGTTGCGGATGCTGACGAACGAACGACAAAACGTGTGCGTGGTGGGAGACGAGGACCAGTCCATTTACCGGTGGCGCGGGGCGGATGTTTCAATTTTGCTGAGTTTTTCACAGGACTTCCCTTCCGCGAAAGTGATCCGGCTGGAGCGGAATTATCGCTCGACGCAGACGATTCTGGACGCGGCGGGCGCGGTGGTGGCAAACAATCCGGACCGGCTGGGAAAGAAGCTGCGCGCGGAAAAAGAACCGGGCGGAAAGCTGCGGTATTTCGAGGCGCGCGACGCGCACGCGGAGGCGGACTTTGTGGCCGGGGAGCTGGAGCGGGTTTTGACCGACGATGCGGACCAGACGTGCGCGGTGGAGTACCGGACGAACTTTCAGTCGCGGTCGTTTGAAGAGGTCTTCCGGCGGCGGGGACTGCGCTACAAGCTGGTGGGCGGATTCAGTTTCTATAACCGGGCGGAAGTGAAGGACGCGCTGGCGTACGTGCGGCTGGCCCTGCATCCGGAGGATGATGTTTCGCTGCTTCGGGTGTTGAACATGCCCGCAAGGGGAATCGGAAAGACGACGGTGGACACTTTGCGGGAGATCGCGCAGAGAGAATCGCTGTCATTCTGGGACGCGATGGAGTCGTTGATGACGAATCCGGCGTCGAGCCGGGCGGTGGCGCCGCTGCGGGCGTTCCGGGAGCTGATCCAGCGATTGCAGGAAGGCCAGGCGACGAAGGAGCCGGCGGATTATTTGCGATTCGTGCTGGAAGAGACCGGCTACATGGGCATGTTAAAGGACCGCAACACGCCAGAAGACGTGTCGCGCATCGAGAACCTGGAAGAACTGGCGCGAGCGGTGGCCGAGGCAATGGACGCGGGAGAATCGTTCACGGATTTTCTGGACGCGGCCGCGCTGGTGAGCGATGCGGATTCGTTCGAGGGCAAGCCGGGCGTCACGCTGATTACGCTGCACAGCACGAAGGGGCTGGAGTTCGACCACGTGTTCTTGACGGGGATGGAGGACGGAATTTGCCCGCACAGCCGGTCGATCAATGAAGAGAAAGGAATCGAGGAGGAGCGGCGGCTGGTGTACGTGGGAATGACGCGGGCGAGGAAGACGCTGACGCTGACGCGGGCGGTGTACCGGCGAGTGTTCGGGAACGAGCAGCAGATGCGGGCGTCGCTGCCCTCGCGGTTTTTGAGCGAGATTCCGAGCGAACTGGTGGAGACCGTGCGCGGGTCGATGGCGGAGATCGGGGAGACGCGACGGTACGAGCCGGACCCGGAATATTCGTATTCCGCTGAAGAATTCACGCGAAGAGTGAGAGGGTTGCCAACGCCGGCGGCGCGAGCGACGCAGCGGAAGGCGCCAGGTCCGAGCACGCCCTCGTTTGGAAGACCTGCGATCAAGCGGGGCCAGCAGGCGGATCCGATGCTGGGGACGAAGGTGCGGCATCCGGAGTATGGCGTGGGGACGGTGGTGGGCGTGGAAGGCGATGAGGAAGACCGACGAGTGAGCGTGAGTTTTCCGGGGCGAGGGACGAAGAAGTTTGTGGAGCGGTATGCGCAGTTGCAGCAGGTTTGAGGAAGAAAAAGAGAGTTAACGCAGAGATAGCAGAGGAAGCGCGCAGAGAACGCAGAGAAGAAGGAAGAGTCACAGTGTGAAGCCCGTGCTACGGAACGGTGCGGCGGCCGGTTTAGCCTGCCTGCAGGATGCAGGCGCTACGAGAGAAGTGGGCTGGTTGCGCGGGGGGCGAAGTCGCGATAGATTGGGGCGTCATCATTCCCAGATAACGTGTCCGGCTGAGACAGAGCGCGCGGCCGAACCCTGGTAACAACAGGGGAGGCCCGGATGCGAGCGGAGAGCTTGGGTGGACCCACAACTCTTTCGGTGCAAGAACATCGATCAGCTCATCGCGGACGCCGAAAATCCTGAACGACGATTAAAAAAGACACTTGGCTGGATCAGCCTGACGGCGCTGGGGATTGGTGCGATCATCGGCACGGGAATTTTCGTGCTGACGGGCACGGCGGCGGCGGGAGAAGAGGTGGCGGTGCCGTCGCTGTTGAAGGCGCCGGTGCTGGACGTTTTACTGCACGGGGCGCACGCGCTTGGCGCGAGTGGACGGCCCGGGGCGGGTCCGGCGATCGCGTTGTCCTTTTTCCTGGTGGCGATTGTCTGCGGGTTCGCGGGATTGTGTTACGCGGAACTTGCTTCGATGATCCCGATTGCCGGGAGCGCATACACGTATACCTACGCGACGATGGGCGAACTGGTGGCGTGGATCATCGGTTGGGACCTGATTCTGGAGTACGCCGTATCGAACATGGCGGTGGCGGTGGGCTTTTCGGCGTATGTGAACAGCTTATTGGGCACGTTTGGGATTCAACTGCCGGAGACGCTGAGCACGCCGGCGTACCAGCCTCAGGTGGGCTGGCTGCCGCACTTTAATCTGATCGGGTTCCTGATCGTGATGTTGCTGACGGTGCTGCTGGTGACGGGCATCAAGGAGTCGGCCACGTCGAACAGCATCATGGTGGGAATCAAGCTGGTGGCGATTTTCGTTTTTATTATTTTCGCGTCCAAGTATATCCAGCCGGTTAACTGGAAACCGTTTGCGCCGAATGGATTTCAGGGAATCCTGACGGGCGGAGCGATCGTGTTTTTCAGCTACATCGGATTCGATTCGGTTTCGACGGCGGCGGAAGAATGCCGCAATCCAAAGCGCGACCTGCCGCTGGGCATCCTGACTTCGCTGCTCGTCTGCGCGGCGCTATACGTGGGCGTGGCGGTGGTGCTGACGGGGATTCAGCCCTATTACATTTTCAAGGGCGACGCGGCACCGGTGGCGACGGCGCTGCATAACATCGGGCTGGACAGACTGCAGCGCTGGGTGACCATCGGGGCGCTGATGGGGATGATCTCTTCCCTGCTGGTTTATCAATACGGGCAGGCGCGCGTGTGGTTTGCGATGTCGCGCGATGGGCTGCTGCCGCCGGCGTTTTCGAAGGTGCACAAGCGCTTCCGGACGCCGCATTTCGCGACGTGGATCGCAGGGATCGTGGTGGGGATACCGGCGGGGATTTTCGATATCGGAACGCTGGCGGACCTTTCGAACATCGGGACGCTGTTTGCGTTTGTGCTGGTAGCGATTGCGGTGCTGGTGTTGCGAAAGACGCAGCCGGACCGGCCTCGGGGATTCCGGGTGCCGCTGGTGCCGGTGCTACCGTGGGTGTCGATCATTACGTGCGTGCTGTTGATGGCGAGCCTGACGCTGGAAAACTGGATCCGCTTTTTTGTGTGGCTGATCATCGGGCTGGTGATTTATTTTGTGTATAGCCGGCATCGGAGCGCCCTGAATCCTGCCGCGAAGGCGTAAACTTTCTACTATGCATGCTCCCCGACAGGAGGTCTCCTTTACTGCCGTGATGGCACTGGCGGGGCTGTGCCTTGTGCAGCTACTCCTGCCAAGCGGCGCGCGGGGGTGGGGGGAAAACGCGCAACGATTGATCGTGAACCGCGCGGTCGATACCGTGCCCAGCGACATGCGGACGTTCTTCGAAGGCAATCGCAAATACTTGATGCAGCATGTAAACGATCCGCTGGGCCTGATCGACGAGCATCCCTGGGAGCGGAATAACCATTTCATCGAGTTGGACAAGTACGGAAAGTTTCCCTTCGAAGCTCTGCCACGGAGTTACAAGTCGGCGGTGGACAAGTACGGGAAGTCGAAGATTCTGTCGACCGGGGTTTTGCCTTGGCAGATCGGCGTGTACAGCGAGAAATTGACGGAAGATTTTCGTACAGGCAAGTGGGACCAGGCGAAGCTCGACGCGGCGTTTCTGGCGAATTTCGTGGCGGAGGCGCACGACCCTTTCAACACGACGGAAAATTTCGACGGCCGGATCACCGGGCAGAATGGGATCAACGACCGGTTCAACGACGTGCTGATTGCGCGGTATGGATCATTTTTTCCGCTGAGCCCGCGTGACGCGTTCTTTATCAGCGACCCGACGGATTACGCCTTCGAGGCCTGCCTGGAGGCGCACAGCCTGGTGGAATCCCTGTTGCTGGCGGACCGGCGGGCGAAGAAGGGGTTGACGTCGTATACGGACGAATATTACGACCGATTTTATAATTTGACGGCGGCGGCGCTGATCCGGCAGCTTTCCGACGCTGCGACGGACGTGGGCTCGTATTGGATGACGGCGTGGGTAAATGCTGGGAAACCGGCGCTGCCGCACTAGTGGTTGGCCCATCGGGGGAAGGCCGAAGATTGCAGAGTGGCGTTTGGCGCAGGTGTCGCCCCTCTGAGGCTTGGGGTAGTTGCGCTACGAGACCCAGCGCTTGCCCGCTGGGCGAAGGTCTTCCGCGCCTCTGGCGCTGACTGGGAGATTGTGGGCAAGGTTTGCCATGGCGGGTTACGATCTGTACAAGAGATAGAACACGGGTGTTTGCGAGCAATTCCTCAGGGGCTGAGGCTTAGTTACCCGTGGCTCCAAATGCCGAGGTGAAGCACCCCCGCCGCCCGACGCCCACCAAATGTCCACCGGAGAGACCGGTGATTTGTTCCCCGACTTGAGACCCATCTGAAATGACGAGCGACACTTTTCCCGAACGCATTGCCGCCCTGCCAAAAGCGGAGCTGCATATCCACTTGGAGGGGTCGATCCGGCCGCGGGTGGCGTGCGAGTTGGCAGCGCGACACGGTGTGGAGTTGCGTGAAGAGGAAGTGCGGCAAAGGTACGCGTACACAAATTTTGCGGGGTTCCTGGAAGCGTTCAAATGGGTGACTTCGTTTCTGCGCGAACCGGGGGATTTTGGACTTATCGCGAAGGATTTGGCGGAACAACTTTTGGAACAAAAAGTGGTTTACGCCGAGGTGACGCTTTCGGTGGGAGTGATGTACCGGAGACAGCAACGGCCGGAGGCGAACTTTGAGGCGATTCTGGCGGCCACGCAGAGTTACGAGGGGCGAGGACTGCGGCTGAATTGGGTGTTTGACGCGGTGCGGCAGTTCGGCGCGGACGCGGCAATGCAGGTCGTGGAGGCGGCGCGGGGCTGCGAGTCGCCGCGGATCGTGGCGTTCGGAATTGGCGGGGACGAGCTAAGCGTGCCGACGGCGGAGTTTCGAAAAGTATATGCGCGGGCGGCCGATGGCGGACTGCACCGGCTGATGCACGCGGGCGAGATTGGCGGCCCAGAAAAGATCCGGGAAGCGATTGAGTTGCTGGGCGTGGAGCGCATAGGACACGGGATCGCAGCGATTCACGACGAAGCATTGCTGGATTTACTGGCGGAACGACAGCTACCGCTGGAGGTTTGTCCGGGGAGCAATTTACGAACAGGGGCGCTGGGGCTGCAACGGCGCAAGGCGAACGCGGGGATTACAGAGCACCCGCTGCCGGAGTTGCTGCGACGCGGGGTGGTGGTGACGCTTTCGACGGATGATCCCGCGATGTTTCATACGTCGCTGGATCAGGAGTACCGGGATGCATACGCGATGGGGCTCGGGGACAAGGACTTAGAGCAGTTGGTGGAGAACGGTTTCCGGCACGCATTTGATGGAACAGCTAGCAGATAGCAGCGAGCAGAGATCAGCAAACCCGGACTCTTGAGCGTTGCGTCGGACGGAAGACTGGCCGCGGGTACAGGGTGGCGGGTTGGGGGGAATGTTATACTGTGGGCATGAAAGCACATGTGTGGGTGATGCCGAAGCGGACGGTTCTCGATCCGCAGGGCAAGACGATTCAGCATGCCTTGACGAGCCTGGGGTACGAACAGATTTCGGATGTGCGGCAGGGGAAGTTTTTCGTACTGAATCTGGATGGCTGGAACCGCGACGAAGCGCAGAAACAAGTGGAACGTATCTCCAAGGAAGTCCTGGCGAACCCGGTGATCGAAGAATATCGATTTGAAATTGTGGAATAGATTACCGCTTATGCAGAATTCCCCCTTTAACGCGCAGAACCAATCGTTGAGCCGGCTGCGGAGCTGCGGACTCGCGGTCTTGTGCGTGGCATTGTTTGGCGTCGCGGGGTGCCATAAGCAGGAGCGCACCAACGATCCACAGTTGAAGCCCATTCAGGACCAACTGGACGCGGAGTTGCCGCAGGGAACGCCAGAAGTGAAGGTGCTTACCTACCTGGGCAATCGGGGATATCCAGTGCTGGACTCCGGAGAGCCCGGAACGATCGTGACGAAGATCCGGCACATCGATACGCAGACGGTGACGCCGGTGACCGCCCGCGTAACGTTTTATTTCGACGCGACCCGAAAACTGAACACGTACGAGATGCAACGAGTCTTCAACGACCCGGTGCCGAAGGCTGAACCGGAGCCGGACACCACGCCGCAACCCGACGCACAACCCGGCACGCAACCAACGCAGCAGTAACTCCACCGCCCGATTTTCGGTGTTTTCCAGCATGGCCATGAGGCCGCATGCTACCCTGAAGCTATTCCATCCAGGAGAACGTCCGCATGTGCGGGATTGTCGGATATATCGGACCGAAAAAAGTGGTGCCGGTGATTATCGAAGGCCTGCGGAAGCTGGAATACCGCGGGTATGATTCCGCGGGAATCGCCGTGGTGAATGGCGCCGGCAAGATTGAAATCCGCCGCGCGCCGGGAAAACTGAAAAATCTGGAAGAGGCCCTGCGGACCTCGCCGATCGAAGGAACGTACGGAATCGGCCACACGCGCTGGGCGACGCACGGGCGGCCGACAGAAGAAAACGCACACCCGCATCGGGATTGCACGGGGCAGTACGTGGTGGTGCACAACGGAATCATCGAGAACTACCTGGAGTTGAAGACGAAGCTACAAGGCGAGGGTCACAAGTTCGCCACGGAAACAGACACGGAAGTGGTAGCGCACCTGGTGGAGAAATACGCGAAGGACTTGCCGTTTGAGGAGGCGGTGCGGAAGACGCTGCGTGAGTTGCGGGGAATTTACTCGCTTGTGTTTTTATCAGCCAAAGATCCGCAGAAGTTGATTGCGGCACGGATCGGGCCGCCCTCAGTGATCGGGTTGGGAGACGGGGAGTACTTCGTGGCAAGCGACATTCCGGCGCTGCTGGAACACACGCGCGAAATCTTTTTCCTGGCGGATGGCGACGTGGCGGTGTTGAGCAAGGAAGGCGTTCGCGTGACGGACCTGGATGGGAAGCCGGTAAGCCGACCGGCGCACCACGTAGCCTGGGACCCCATCATGGCGGAGAAGGGCGGCTACAAGCATTTCATGCAGAAGGAGATATTCGAGCAGCCGCGGGCGGTACGGGACACGCTGCTAGGGCGGATTTCGCAAGACACCGGGAAGGTTTTTCTGGATGAGATGGCGATTACGGAAAAACAGTTCCGCGAATTCGAGAACGTGCGGATCGTGGCCTGCGGGACGAGCTGGCACGCGGGGCTGGCCGGGAAGTTCATGATCGAACGACTGGCACGGATGCCCGTGGAAGTGGATTACGGGAGCGAGTTCCGGTATCGAGACCCGATCATCAACGGGAAGACCTTGACGGTTTGCATCAGCCAGTCGGGAGAGACCGCGGATACGCTGGCGGCGCAGAGAGAGGCGAAGCAGAAGGGTTCGCCCAGCCTGGCGATCTGCAACGTGAAGGGCTCGATGATCACGCGCGAGGCGGCGGGGACGATCCTGACGCACGCCGGGCCGGAGATTGGGGTAGCTTCGACGAAGGCGTTCACTTCGCAAATGGCAGCGCTGGTGCTGTTGGCGTCGTATCTCGGGCAGGTGCGCGGAAAGCTCAGCGCGGAGGCGGCGCGGCAACTGATGCTGGAGTTCACGCGGATACCGCACAAGATGGAGACGATTTTCCTGGCGGAAGAAACGGGATTTTACGAGAACCTGGCGCGACAATTCTTCCGGCAGTCGGACTTTTTGTATCTGGGGCGAGGGATTCATTACCCAATTGCGCTGGAAGGCGCATTGAAGCTGAAGGAGATTTCCTACATTCATGCGGAAGGATATCCATCGGGGGAGATGAAGCACGGACCGAACGCTCTGATTGACGAGAATTTGCCGGTGGTGGTGCTGGCGACTCGGGATGAATCGGATCCCGCTTCGATGACGCTGTATGAGAAGAGTGTCTCGAACATCAAAGAGGTGAAGGCGCGAGACGGGATTGTGATTTCGGTCGTGACGACGGGTGATCACCTGGCACGCGAGGCTTCGGACCAGATTATTGAGGTGCCGGCGGCGCCGGATCTGCTAGCGCCACTGCTGGAGATTGTTCCGCTGCAATTGCTGGCGTATCACATTGCGGTACGAAGAGGTTGCGATGTGGACCAGCCGAGGAATCTGGCGAAGTCGGTAACGGTGGAATAGCGCCTGGCATGTGCTGACAGGAGATTTCAACACACAGGACGCAGAAGTGATCCGCGCCTAGAAACGCGGAGGGTGCGGTACCTTGCGACCGGATTGGCCAGCTGAAGGTGGCCGCTAGGCTTGCCGACCCTTCCAGGGCGAACTGGAAGCAGGCGCTACCGGGGAAGAAATTGGGCTAGAATTGGGGCATGCGGGTCCGCCTTATTGTCTGGTGCATTGTCGCGCTTCTTCCCTTTTCTCTGAGTCAAGCGATACACGCGCAGACCGCGGCGCTTCATGCGATTCACGTGGAGGGCATGAAGAACCTGACCGAAGACCAGATCATCTACTTGACTGGATTGAAAGACGGCGCGCAGGTGGGGCGGAGCGAGATGCAGGACGCCGCGGACGCGCTGGTTCGCACGGGCCTGTTTTCCAAGGTGGCCTACAAGTTCGACACGAAATTGGACCAGGTGGACGTGACGTATCACGTGGATGAAAACCCGCGGCTGCCGGTTTCCTATGACAACTTCCCGTGGTACGACGATTCGGAGCTGAATGCGGCGATCCAGAAGCTGCTGCCTTTTTACGACGGGCATCTGCCCCAGGCGGGCGATGTGGTGGAGCGCGCGGCGGATGCCCTGAAGCAGTTCATTGCGGCGAAGGAGCCGCACGCGGAAGTGACGCATCAGGTGGTGTTGAGCCCGCTCTCGGACGGATCGGAGCAGCAGTTCACGGTGGTGGGGTTGGTGCCGAAGATTGCGAGCATGGAGTTCAGCGACGGGAAACTGATCGAGGACGCGAGGGTGCGAGCACACCTGCCGGAGATCCTGCAGCATCCATATTCGCGCATGACGATCGATCTATTTTTGTCGGAGCAAATTCGCCCGATCTATCAGCAAGAGGGATTTTTGCGAGCCAAGATCGGGCCGCCGGTGGTGCGACTGGCGGGAGACCCGAACACGCAGAAATTGACGGAACAGATTCCGGTGTACGTCCCCTGCGATCCGGGAGCGGTTTACAAATGGAATGGCGTGGACTGGAAAGGTAACTCGGCAATCTCGACGATCACATTGACGAGCACGCTGGGATTCAAGGCGGGCGACGTGGCGGACGGGCAAGCGATTTTCGGGGCGTGGGATAAAGTGCGGGAAGAGTATGGGCAGCGAGGATATCTGGAAGCGAAGGTGACGCCAGTGGCGGTTTACGACGACGCAGGGCATACGGTTTCTTACGATGTAAGCGTAGTCGAAGGGACGCAGTACCACTACGGATCTATGATTATCTCGGGGATGTCGCTGACCGGGGAAAAAATGATCCGGGATGCGTGGACATTGAAGCCCGGAGATTTGTTCGACAAGAAAGTGTTTGAGGATTTTTTGTTCCGGCTGGAATCGCGAAGAGAGACGATTTTCAAGGATCTGCCCGTGCACTACGACACCGTGGGGCATTATTTGCAGACAGACCCTGCAAAGGGATCGGTGGAGGTGTTGTTGGATTTCAAGTGAGGAAGGAAAATCCGGCGGGATGTGCTTGAATGGGATTGCGCTTGGCTACTTGAAGAAGGCCGGTACGGGGAAAGATGGAAACGCTGGTGAAAATTCGGAGTGGGGCGGCGGCAGAGGTGGCGGCCGAGGAGAAGGAGCGCTTGCTGTTGACGCGGCTGGGGAAATTGCCTTCGTTGATCGTGGCGCTTTCGGGTGGAACGGATTCGGCATATTTGGCGTGGGCGGCGAACCGGGCTTTGGGGCAGAAGGCGCTCTCGGTGACGGCGCTCTCGGAGAGCTATTCCGCCTACGACCGCGAGCAAGTGGAGATTTTGCTGAAGGCAATCGGGATACGACACGAGTTTATCGAGACGCACGAACTGGAGAATCCCGCGTACCGGGCAAATGCGGCGGACCGGTGTTACTACTGCAAGGACGAACTGTTTTCGGCGCTGGATGAACTGGCGAACACGCGGAGATTTACGGCCGTGGCGTACGGGGTGAATGCGGACGACACGTCCGACTTCCGGCCCGGGCAACGAGCGGCGGCCGAGCACAAGGTGCTGACGCCGTTGCTGGAAGCCAAGATGAACAAGGCGGAGATCCGTCTGCTGGCGAAGCGCGCGGGACTTCCCTGCTGGGACCGGCCGGCGTCGGCGTGCTTGTCGTCGCGATTGCCGTATGGAACCGAGGTGACGCCGGAGCGGTTGTCGCTGGTGGAGCGGGGAGAAGCGGCGCTGCGGGCCTTAGGATTCCGGCAGTTTCGCGTCCGATTGCATGACAAGTTGGCGCGGGTGGAATTGGCAGTGGACGAGATGCCGCGAGCGCAGGAAGCCAAGACCGCGGCGGCCATCGTCAGCGCATTGAAGCAGGCTGGTTTTGCGTATGTGGCTTTAGATTTAGAGGGTTACCGGCAGGGCTCATTGAACGAAACGCTGAGCAAGGCGGCCGGAACATCCTAGGCTCGAATGTCGTATCTTTCTTCAGGAGAGCCCCCAGAGTGGGCCAAACTGCCGATGAACATACGAAAAGTTGGTTTCCTAACGGGCCTGATTGGTCTTTCAGCCATTTTAAGCTGTTCCCTGCCTACACAAGCCAGCGAGACGGCGACATTTGACCGGACGTTTACGGTTTCGTCGCCGGTACGGATTGAGCTGAGCAACGGGTCGGGGAATGTGGAAATTCGCGGGAGCGCCGATGGATCGGTGCACGTTCATGGAAAAGTGATGCCCGGCGGCTGGACGATTTTCGGAGGTGGGGCAAAGAGCGTGGACGAGGTGGCCGCCAATCCACCGGTGGAACAGAGCGGGAGCACCATCCGAATCGGGAAAAGCAGTACTTGGCTGAAGAACGTTTCGATCGATTACCAGGTGGAAGTCCCGCACGACACGGAAGTTGACGCGGATGTGGCGTCGGGCGGAATCACGATTGATAACGTGACGGGGCCGGTGCGAGCGGGGTCGGCGTCAGGGTATGTGCATGTTTACCGGGTAGACCGGGACGCAACGGTGAAGGCCGCAAGTGGATCGATTGACGTGGGGTCGATCGGCGGGTATCTGCGGGTGTCGAGCGCCTCGGGAGACGTTACGGTGGCGGACGTGAAGGGCGAAATGCAGGTGAGCGAGGCGTCGGGCTCGATCCACATCAAGCGGCCAGGGGACCGGGTGGATGCTTCGACGGCGAGTGGTTCCATCGAGATCGAAGGGGCTAACGCCGATTTGAAGGCACACGCGATTTCCGGGTCGATCCAGGTTTCGGGGAACCCGAGCGCGAACCGGCTGTGGGAATTGAAGACGGTGTCGGGGTCGGTAGAATTGCGCGTGCCGAAGAATGCGAGCTTTCTGCTTTCGGCGGAATCGACTTCCGGAGATATTCGCACGAGCATACCGGTGATCCTGGAAGAGCAGAGCAAGCATTCGATGCGGGCCCATACCGGGGACGCGTCGGGGCGCATTGAAGTGCGTACGGTTTCGGGAAGCGTAAGCGTCGGTGGAGTGTAGCGGACCACTGCGCTTACCGGCCCATCCAGCGTGAACTGGACGCCGGCGCTACCGGAGGAAGCTGCGTCCGCAGTACCTGCAAAACGAAGGATTAGCAAGTACAATCGGGTTGTGAGACTTGGCGGCCCAGCGATGAAGCGCAGGTTGCGTGCGAGCTTCCTATTTGCAGCGATTTTTTCCTGCACTGTTTTTTCCCAAGAAAAACCAGATACGGATCAGAAGCCGGGTGCGGAAACATCCACGGCGAAGAATCACGCCCCGAAAACCGCGAACGCCGCAACAACGGAACAACAGGATCTGCAGAAAGCGATCGACCAGGCGGGAAACGACCGCGCGGAAATGGTGCGGAATCTACGGGAATTCCTCAAGAAATATCCAGAGAGTTCCCAGCGGCCGCAGATTTACCGGGCATTGGTGGAATCTTGTCTGCAGTTGCGGGAGTTTTCCCTGGCCACGGAATACGCAGAGCGTATGGTGGCGCTGAAGCCGGAAGATCTTTCCATCAATCTGCTGGCCGTGCAACTGCTGGAACGCTATGGGGATGCCGCAGGGTGGCGGCGCGCGACAAGTTATAGCACACGTGTGCTGGAGGTCGTGCAGCACGAAACAGCGGCAGAGAAGTCGCCGCGGCAATCGAACGAGGAATTCGAGAAGGACAAGCAGCGGGATGAAGCGGCGATCCTGGTGGTGCGCGGGCGGCTGTATCAGAAATTGAATGTGCCGAAGAAGGCGGAAGCGGATTTCGACGCGAGTTACCGGATTGCGCCCAGCGCCGCAGCCGCGGATCACCTGGGCGAACTGGCGGAACTGCAGAAAGATCTGCAAACGGCGATTCACGAGTACGCGCTGGCGTTTGCGCTGGCGGGCGGGTCGCGGGGCGATCCTCCGCGGGCGGAAGTTCGGAAGAAGCTGGGGAACGTGTGGCGGCTGGCGCATGGATCCGAAGACGGACTGGGAGACTATGCGCTGCGGGCGTATGACGAAGCCGCTGCGGCGACAGCGGCACCGAAACCCGCGCGAAACAAAGGACTGAAGGAGCCATCGGAATTTGTGTTGCGGAAGGTGAGCGATGGTTCGGCGTTTCCGCTGGCAGGGACAAAAGGCAAAGTGGTGGTGCTGAATTTCTGGGCCACGTGGTGCGGGCCGTGCCGCGAATGGGAGCCGCACTTTGAGCGGATTGCGAGTCAATTTGCGGGGCGTGAAAAGGAAGTGGCCTTTTACGAAGTGAACTGCGACGAGGACGAGACTTTGGTGGCGCCATACCTTGCGGAAGAGAAGCCGAAGACGGATGTACTGTTTGCCGACGGGCTGGATGTGTTGCTGCAGGTGAATTCGTTCCCGACGACGGTGATTCTGGACCGGGACGGGAAGATTGCGTACCGGGCGGAGGGGTTCGACCCGGACGGCGCGGATCAGACTTTAGTGGCGGCGATTGAGAAGGCCATCGACCAGAAGCCTTGAGGGAGAAGTAACTGGTTTCAAGCGATAGGTTCCAAGTTATAAGCCAGAAGCAAGCGTGGCCCGGGCCACTTGGAGGTGGCCGCTACGCAGCCAGCCCTCCCAGGGTGAACAAGAAGCAGGCGCTACCACTGAGTCAGGCGGAGTCGGAGGCGGTCGAGGCGGCAGGATAGCGTTCGGCAACTTCCCGAGCGGCTTGGATGGTATTGACATGGATCTGGACGGTGTCCTCGATGCGGCGGGCGTAGCCGCCGGCTTGCGTGGTGACCACGGGGATATTGCGCTTGCGGGCTTCTTCGAAAACACCGGCGTCGCGCTTCTTTAGTCCATCCATACTGACATTGAGCCCACCGAGCTGATCTTCCGAGTAGGGATCGGCGCCGCCGACGTAGAAAAGCATATCGGGGTTGAATCCTTCGACAGATTTCCGGACTGCAGGAAGGAGGGCGGCGAGATATTCTTCGCCGTCCACTCCATCTTCGAGGTTGATGTCGAGGGAGGAGTGCGGTTTGTGGGCGGGATAGTTGTTGAGCTGGTGGATGGAAAGGGTGAAGACGGAAGGATCTTTGGCGAAGATGGCGGCAGTGCCGTTGCCGTGGTGGACATCGGTGTCCACGACCATGGCGCGGGAGATTTCGTTGCGCGCCTGCAGCGAGCGAATGGCGACGGCGACATCGTGAATGGCGCAGAAGCCCTCACCATGGCCCGGGTAGGCGTGGTGAAAGCCACCTCCGAGATTGCAGCCGAAGCCGTCGCGAAGAGCGGATTCGGCGGCGACGATGGTGCCGCCGGCGGCCAGCCAGAAGGCACGGACGAGTTCGGGCGAATAGGGGACCTCGAGTTTCATCTGCTCGGAATGGGTAAGGGTGCCGGTTTTGAGTTTCTGCACCCAGTCGTGGGTGTGGACACGGAGGATGTCGGCGTCGGAGGCGGTTTCAGGGCGGAGGAAATCGTCCACGGTTGCGATGCCGTCATTCAGCAGTTTGTCATGGACAAGGCGGAATTTCTGGGACGGGAAGACGTGGGCGCCAAGGTTGAGGTCGTAGCGTTCGTGGTAGATGAGCTTGAAGGGAAGCATGGCGGCTTATCGAGACAAACGTATCACAGCTTGAACGGCAGATGCGCGTGCCCAGGAAGCACGCCGGATTTTAGCGCAGAGAGCACAGAGGACTAGCGTGGAAGACGTAGAGAAGCGGTTAGTACTCGCGGTCGAGGATGAAGTCAGGCAGGGTTTGGAGGGCGCGGGAATATTCGGAATAGCCGGTGCCGTTGAGGCACGCCTTGGCGCGGACGGCGTATTCGAGGGCGAGGTTGCGGGTGCGGTCAAGCGCGCCAGAATCGCGGACCAGGGCGACGAGGGTTTCCGGCTGGACGGAGAGAAATTCCTTTTCTTCGAGGACGCGTGCGACGAGATCGCGGGCTTCGCGGTGGCCGTTTTCCATCGCGTAGATGAGCGGGAGCGTGACCTTGCCTTCCTTGAGGTCGCTGAGGACGGGCTTGCCGAGTTGTTCGCTGGAGGCGGTAAAGTCAAGCAGGTCGTCCACCAATTGGAAGGCGAGACCGGAATACCGGCCATAATCGGCGAGGGCTTCTTCGTGTTCTTCGTCGAGACCACCGAGAACGCCGCCGAGGCGGGCGCACCCGCTAAAGAGACAGGCGGTCTTATAGGCAGAAAGCTTGAGGGCGTCGTCCTCCGAGACATCAATGCGGCCGATCTTTTCGAGCTGGAGGAGTTCGCCTTCGACCATTTTCTGGGTGAGATCGATGAGGATGTCGAGGACATGGAAGTTACGTTCCTGCAGCGCAATCTGGAAAGACTGCATGTAGAGCCAGTCGCCGGCGAGGACGCTGCGATGGTTGCCCCAGCGGGAATTGGCGGAGGGGCGGCCACGGCGCGTGTCGGCGGAGTCGATGACGTCGTCGTGGATGAGCGTGGCGCTGTGGAGAAGCTCAACGACGGCGGCGAGTTTTACGGCGCCCTGACGATTGGCTGAATCGCCGGCGGCGTAACCGTGAGCGAGCAGCAGGAGCGCGGGGCGAAGGCGCTTTCCTCCGCCGCCGAGCAGATAGCTGGTGATTTCGGAAACCGGCTGATAGGCGGAAGCGCTCTGGCGCGAGAGTTCCTGCTCGACCTTGACGAGGTCTTCACGCACCAACTCAAAAATCTCTTTGACGGTCAGTAAAGCGATGTCCGTTCTCCGATCCCGCCCCCTGTCAGCGGGACACATCGGCCGAGGGTGCCTGCGGCCGGGGCAGCCGAAAAAACCGCCGGAAATTCTCGGAAGTCGCTGCGGCTGTTTCCTGTAGGTCCAAGTCTCTCACATTCGCGAGCGCCTTGGCCACCTCAAGAACGTGGGCAGGCTCATTTCTTTTGCCGCGGAAAGGCTGCGGCGCAAGGTACGGAGAGTCCGTTTCGATCAAAATATTCGAAAGGGGCAAAACCTTGGCGACGTCGCGGATATTCTGGGCCTTCGGGTAAGTGATATTGCCGGTGAACGACACCATAAAACCGAGGTCAAGGCCGTGCTGGGCGTGTTCGAGAGTGCCGGTGAAGCAGTGGAGGACGCCGCCGAGGCCGGTGGGCTTCCAGGCATCATCGAGAATGCGCAGGCAGTCGTCCCAGGCGTCGCGACAATGGATGATGATGGGGAGTTTGGCGGCACGAGCGAGTTCCATCTGCTGGCGGAAGACGAGCTCCTGAACGTCGCGCGGGGAGTGGTCGTAGTAATAGTCGAGGCCGATTTCACCGAAGGCGATGATTTTGGGATGGTGGGCGAGCGTGGCGAGGGTCTCGAGGTGCGCGGGTGTGACTTGCTTGGCTTCGTGGGGGTGGATGCCGACGGTGGTGTAGATCCAATCGTGGGCTTCGGCGTAGGGGATGGCGGCGTCGAGTTTTTCGGGGCCGGGTCCGACGCCGATAGCGAGAATCGTGGAGACGCCGGCAGTGCGGGCGCGGTCGAGCATGGCGTCGCGGTCGGCATCGAATTGGGGGAAGTCGATGTGGGCGTGCGAGTCGATCAATTCCATATGGCGAAATTAGAAGACAGAAAGTGGAAAATGAATAGAGGAAAATGGGTCACAGAATTGAAAATCACACAGCGGATATCAGGAAACGGAAATCGGACAAAACTGGCCGCTTTCGCAGGCAGCTACGGCATCCGGACTAGCGGCACGGCTCCCTTCGTCGCACCTTTGACGATGCGGGCGACAGCGCAAAGACGGGAGCTGGGCTCCCGCACTCCAAGGTTATTTGAGGCGGGCGCCCACTTCGACGTCCTCGAGGAATGCAGTGAGGACGGGGCGGCCCTCGGGGCCAACGGAAGCGGCGACGATCATGCCGTTGGATTCGACCCCGCGGAGCTTGCGCGGCGCGAGATTGACGACCACGGCGACTTTGCGGCCAAGGAGCGATTCGGGATCGTAGTATTGCGCGATGCCGGCGCAAATCTGGCGGATTTCGGTGCCGATATCCACGGTGAGCTTCAGGAGTTTGTCGGCGCCGACGATGCGCTCGGCGGTTTTGATCTGGCCAACGCGCATTTCGACCTTGGTGAAATCCTCGATGCCGATTTTTTCGGAGGCTGCCGGAGCAGGTGCAGCGGCGGCTCCGGTCGCCGAAGCGGGAGCTGCCGCGGGTGCTGGAGCGGGTGTTGCTGCTGGATTGCGTTCTTCGTCTGACATGGATTCGATCCTCTCTATTGCTTCAGTTTTGTCCACACGCGGGAACAATGTCTGCGGCTTGCCGAGGGCGGCGCCGGGACGGAGTTGACCCCAGCGGAGGCCGTCGAGTTCGACCGAGGCAGGCGAGCCGGCCTGGCCGAGAAGCGACCGGATCTTGGCGGTGCTCTCCGGCAAGACGGGATGAGCGAGGGCGGCGACGATGCGGAGAAGCTCCGCGACGGTCCAAAGAATGGTGCCTTTGCGCGCCTGATCGGATTCGGAAGTGCCCAGTGCCCAGGGCTGTTCGCTGGTGAGATATTTGTCCGCAACAGCAATGACGGCCCAGATGGTTTCGAGCATGCGGGCAAAGCTGAGCTTGTCGTAATTTTCGAGAACCTCACCGATGGCGTTTTGCGCTTCCTTGGCGAGGGCATCATCCTGCGGTTGCAATTTGGCGGGCTTGGGAATTGTGCCGGCGAAATTCTTCTCGATGAGCGCGGCGGTGCGGCTGGCGAGATTGCCGAGGCCGTTGGCGAGATCGCTGTTGTAGCGAGTGACGAGGGAGTCGTAGCTGAAGTTGCCGTCCTGGCCGAAGACGACTTCGCGCAGAAGGAAATAGCGGAGTGCATCCATGCCGAGCATGTTGACGATGGGGCGCGGAAGGACGACGTTGCCCTTGGACTTGCTCATCTTGGAGGCATCCATGAGAAACCAGCCGTGGGCCCAGACCTGCTTCGGAAGGGGCAGCATGGCAGCCATAAGGAACGCGGGCCAATAGACGGTATGGAAGCGGATGATGTCTTTGCCGACAAGATGGAGGTCAGCGGGCCAATAGCCGCGCTTTTCGTATTCCGGTCCGCCGACCGCGCTAAGGTAAGCGGTAAGGGCATCAAACCACACGTAGAAGACGTGCGGCTCTTCGCCGGGAACGGGAATGCCCCAGCGGATGGTGGTGCGGGTGATGCTGAGGTCTTTCAGGCCGCCCTCGACGAAGCTGATGATTTCATTCTTGCGGGTTTCCGGCTGAATGAAATCGGGATTCTTTTTATAGAAGTCGAGCAGCGGCTTTTGGAACGCGGAGAGCTTGAAGAAATAGTTTTCCTCGGTGACGGTTTCGAGCGGGCGATCGCAGTCTGGACAGAGATTGCCGGGCTTGGGCTCGGTGACGAAGGCATTGTCGTAGACGCAGTATAGCCCGGTGTAATGGCCTTTGTAGACGTAGCCGTTTTCTCTACACTTGCGGAAAAGCCACTGCACGGTGCGGACGTGCTCGAGATCGGTGGTGCGGACGAATTCGTCCGCGGTGAGGCCGAGTTCATCCCAGAGGGCGCGCCAGGCGTCGGCCATTCTGGCAACGAATTCGGATTCGGGGATGCCCGCCTTTTGGGCGGCGCGTTCGACATTTATGCCGTGCTCGTCGGTGCCGGTGGTCATTACGACGTCGTAACCGCGCATGCGCTTATAGCGGCGGATGACGTCGGCGACGATGGTCGTGTAGGTATGGCCAATGTGAGGCAGGCCGTTGGTGTAGTAGATCGGCGTAGTGAGGTAGAACTTTTCTTTGTTTTCAGGCATGCGAATCGATAGTTTTCAGTTTTCAGTTCTAAGTTTCAAGTCTTGGCCGCTAGTGCCTGTTGGACCAGGCGTGCATGGCCTCTTCCATGACGCGGTGGAGAGGCACATTTTGTGCTTCTGCCAGTTTACGGCAATCCTCGAATTCCGGTGAAGCCTGGCGGACGTGTCCGTTGAGGCGGGCGACTTTGATGCGCACCTCGCCGAAATGGGTGCGGACGGTCTCCCACTGGCGGGCGAGGACACGGCGCTCGGCAGTGTAAGAGCGGACGCCGAGAGTGGTGGTTTCGGCAAAGAGCAGGTCCTGGAATCGCGCTTCGTCTTCCGGCCTGCAGAGGACGGTGACGAGCATGCCGGGGCGATTCTTTTTCATTTGGACGGGAGTGGAGAAGACGTCGAGCGCGCCGGCGGTGAGGGCTTGCTCGAGGAAGTAGCCGTAGATTTGCGGATTCATGTCGTCGAGATTGGCTTCGAGAACGCGGATAGTTTCGGAGCTGGCTCCGGAGTGCTGCGCGGCGGATTCGCCAACCATGATGCGAAGGACGTTTGGCTGGCCTTCGAGATCGGCGGTGCCCGCACCATAGCCGATGGCGGAGACGCTCATCGGAGGCTGCGGCCCAAAGTCGGTGCAGAGGGTGGCGACGATGGCAGCGCCGGTGGGAGTGACGAGCTCTTTTTGGACGCCGTTGGAATAGGTGGGTTTGCCAAGGAGCAGGCGCGCGGTAGCGGGAGCGGGCACAGGCAAAACGCCGTGGGCCATTTTTGCGGTACCGCCGCCGACATTCAAGGGCGAGCAGGCGAAGGAGTCGATGCCAAGTGCCATGAAGCCGATGCAAGCCGCGACGATGTCCACGATGGCGTCAATGGCGCCGACTTCGTGGAAGTGAATTTTTTCGAGTGGGACATCGTGGACGGCGGCCTCGGCTTCGCCGAGTTTACGGAAAATGTCAGTGGCACGATGTTTGACATTGGCTGGAAGGCGGGATTTTTCGATGAGGTCGAGGATGGTGCTGAGGGAGCGATGGGTCTGGGTGTCCTGGGCAAGGACCTTCGCATGGGTGGCAGCCATGCCGTTTTTCCAGACCTTTTCGGCGGCGAGTTCCCAGCCGGGGAGGTCGAGGGTCAGGAGTTCGGAGCGGAGATGGTCGAGAGGGACCCCGGCGTCAAGGAGAGCGCCGAGAGTCATGTCGCCGGAGATGCCGCTAAAGCAGTCGAAATAAGCTTGTTTCATCGGAGAAAAACCAGAATTGATAGTAGCGACCGTAGAGAGGTGGAGTCAATCGCACGCCGGGCGGCGTGCTAGCCTGCAGGATGTAGGCGCTCCCAAGGAGAAGAAGGCGGCCGGCGACACGGATACACACGAATTGGAGTCAAAACGGGCGGTTCTGGGCAGGGACTAAATCTCAAAAGCGGGAGCCGGGCTCCCGCACTCCAAATTACAGGGAACGGCCGACGGCGGAAGCGGAGGACCAGGCCCATTGGAAGTTGAAGCCACCGAGATGGCCGGTGACGTCGACGACTTCGCCGATGAAGAAAAGGCCGGGGACTTTGCGGGATTCCATGGTTTTGCTGGAGAGCTCATCGGTGTCCACACCGCCGGCGGTGACTTCGGCTTTGTCGAAGCCTTCGGTGCCTGCAGGGCAGATTTTCCAGGCGTGCAATTCCCTTTCGAGGATATCGAGGGCGGCGTTGGTGAAGGATTTGAGCGGATGATATTCCAGCCAGCGTTCCGCGAGGCGTTTGGGCAGGAACGATTGTAGGGCTTTTTCGGCAACGGAGGCGGAGCGGGTGCCTGCTTCATGGATCGGCTGCGTGGCGTGGCGATACGGCGCGAGATCGATTTGGACGGCTTCGCCTTCGTGCCAATAGCTGGAGGCTTGCAGAATTGCGGGGCCGCTGAGGCCGCGATGGGTAAACAGCATTTTTTCGCAAAAGGATTCTTGGCCGGCGGTGGCGATGACTTCGGTGGAGACTCCGGCGAGGTTGGAATAGCGTTTGCGATCGAAGGCGTGGAAAACGAGGGGCACGAGCGCGGGGCGCGGCGGAATTATTTTGAGGCCGAATTGTTCGGCGAGGTCGTAGCCGAAGCGGGTGGCGCCTATTTTGGGGATGGAGAGGCCGCCGGTGGCAACGACGAGCGCGGGAGCGCGATATTCGAAGTCTTCGCAGCGGACGACGAAGGATGAGTCTCGGCTAACTTCACCGATGTTTGCGTTGACGACGATTTTTACGCCGGCGGCGCGGCATTCGGATTCGAGCATTGTAGTGATTTGGGTAGCCGAATGATCGCAAAAGAGCTGGCCGAGCGTTTTTTCGTGATAGGCGATCCGGTGTTTTTCCACCAGGGCGATGAAATCGGCCGGGGTATAGCGGGCGAGAGCGGATTTGGCGAAGTGCGGATTTTTCGAGAGAAAGTTTTTCGGCTGGCAATAAAGATTCGTGAAATTGCAGCGGCCTCCGCCAGAGATGAGGATTTTTTTGCCAATTTTGTCGGAGCGTTCCAGAACGACGACGCGGCGGCCGCGTTTGCCGGCTTCGATAGCGCAGAAGAGGCCGGCGGCCCCGCCCCCCAAAATCACCACGTCGAAATCGGACACGCGATCAAGCCTCCACTTTGTCCTTGCCTTAACTCGGGTGCTGACACCGCGCAGCAGCGTGTGTATACTGCTTGCACGAATACTCTACTGCAAGGCGCGTGCGAAGAGCGCCGCAAGGACGGAAAGATGTTCATCGCACGAATCGTCGCTGTCGTCTAACAGGTCGCTGAAAAGGTTTCTTCCGGAGACTTCAGGGGCTAAAACCCGACTGATCTCAAATGCTTTCGTGGGGGCTGAACGCCCCACCTCGTGAAGAAGCGGAGCTTTTCAGCAACCTGCCAAAGCCACTCCGCTTCCCAGCGGAACTGCCTTCACCTGATTCCCTTCTGACTTTTTCCGCGCCTACGTGTTGCCCTGTGCCACGTTCGCGCTGAGTGCGCAGGTATTTATGTCCTTGCAGGAATTACAACGGAGTGTAGCTGAGGCTTCGCCGCTGCAGCCATCGTTGTGGAGTTCGATCCGGGAAGCGCTTCGCGGATCGCATCAGGACTACACGACGGGCAGCTTGAACCGCGCCATTTTACTGCTGGCCATCCCGATGGTCCTGGAAATGGTGCTGGAGTCGCTGTTTGCGGTGGTGGACGTGTTTTGGGTGGGGCGGCTGGGCGCCGACGCCGTGGCGACGGTGGGGCTGACGGAGTCGCTCTTGAGCCTGGTGTTCGCCGTAGGGTTGGGCTTGAGTCTTTCGACGACGGCGATGGTGGCGCGGCGGATTGGCGAGAAGGATCCGCACGGAGCGGCCGTGGCGGGTGCGCAGGCGATTTTTCTGGGGTTAGGAGTTTCGGTCGCGATTGGAGCGCCTTGCCTGATCTATGCGCCCCATTTGTTGCGTTTGATGGGTGCTTCGCCGGCGATCGTGTCGACGGGGAGCGGCTACGCGAGGATTGCGCTGGGCGGAAGCGGCGTGGTGCTGCTGCTATTCCTGAACAACGCGATTTTTCGCGGGGCGGGCGATGCGGCAATCGCGATGCGCTTGCTGTGGTTGTCCAACATCATCAATTTAATTCTTGATCCGTGCTTCATTTTCGGGCTGGGGCCGTTTCCGAAGTTGGGCGTGACGGGTGCGGCGGTGGCGACGTTCACGGGGCGCAGCATTGGGGTGCTCTACCAGTTTTACCGGTTGTTACGCGGAACAGAGCGGATCCGCATCCTGCATTCGCAGATTCGTGTGAACTGGAAAGTGCTGCTCCGGCTGGTGCGCGTATCCCTGACGGGGATATTACAGTTCGCGATTGCGCACACGAGCTGGATCGGGCTGGTGCGGATTATCAGCGTATTCGGCTCGGCGGCGCTGGCGGGATATACCATCGCGATTCGCATCGTGATTTTCGTGATTATGCCTTCGTGGGGACTGAGTAATGCGGCGGCAACGCTCGTGGGGCAAAATCTTGGTGCACGGAAGCCGGAGCGCGCACAGATTTCCGTTTGGCGGACCGGGTTTTACAACATGCTGTTTCTAGGGATTGTCGGCGTATTCTTTTTGATTTACGCGGCGCCCGTGGTGCGGCTGTTCACCAACGATCCGGAGGTCATCCCGCTGGCGGCGTCGTGCCTGCGGATTCTGAGCTACGGGAACATTGGGTACGCGTACGGCATGGTGATGCTGCAGGCGTTCAACGGTGCGGGCGATACGGTGACGCCGACGGTGGTGAATTTTTTCGGTTTCTGGATTCTGGAGATTCCGCTGGCCTACGTTTTGGCGCTGCGCATGGGCTGGAAGGCCAGCGGGGCGTATGTTTCGATTGTGGTGGCGGAGTGTGCGATTGCGTTAGCGGGTGTGCTGCTGTTCCGGCGCGGGAAATGGAAGGGAAAAGAGATTTAAGAAGCGGTTGGGAGTCTGTAGTTGGGGAGTAGGTAGTTTTTGGCACCGTTGAGACGGGCAAGCCCGCCCCCTACAAAGGCGGGCCACCTGAAAGTGGCCGTGAAGTGGCGGAGTCGTGGCGCCTTCGGTGACGGCGGAACGCCGGCCCGCAGGATGCGGCGGCTACCAGATAGATCGCGGTGGCTGCGCACGGAGCGAGGGGGTAGACTCGGGTTATGACGCAAGCTGTGATGGCTCGCCAGCTTCCGATGCCTCCAGGGCCAAGGGGGGATTTTTTGCTGGGGAGCGCGCGGGAGTTCACGCGGAGCTGGCCCGGGCACATGGAGAACTGCGCGCGTGAATACGGCGACGTTGTTTTCTACCGATTCCTGCACGTTCCGATCTGCCAACTGACGCATCCCGACCACATTGAAGAAGTGCTGGTGCGCAACGCGGCGAATTTTTGCAAGTCGCGCGATTATGGCGCGCTGAAATTCATACTGGGGAACGGGCTGCTGACGAACGAGGGCGCTTCGTGGCAAAAGCAGAGGCAGCTGATCCAACCAGCGTTTCGTCACGAAAACATCGCGGTGTACGCAGGGATCATGGCGGATTCGGCGGCGAGGCATCTGGCGCGCTGGACAGACGGCGAGAAGCGCGATTTGCACCACGAGATGGCGGAGTTGACGCTGGACATCGTCAGCAAATCGCTGTTTGGAACGAAGGTGGCGCACGATGCGCGAGGCATCGGCGAAGAGATTGCGGCGGTGATGGAGCGCTTTCAGACGCAGGCAGCACTGGCCTTCGTGCTGCCGGATCGGTTCCCGATTCCGAAATCGTTGCGGCTGCTGCGCTCAAAGAAGAAGCTGGACGAGGTGGTGATTTCGATTATTCGCGAGCGGCGGGCAAACCGGACAAACGGGGACGACCTGCTGCAACGACTATTGGATGCGCAGGACGAATCCGGCAGGAGGATGAGCGACGAGCAACTGCGCGATGAGATCATGACGCTGTTTCTGGCGGGGCATGAAACGACGGCGAACGCGCTGACGTGGACGTGGTACCTGCTGGCGCAGAATCCGGAAGTAGAACGGAGGCTGGCGGCGGAGCTTGAGGGGGCGCTGGCGGGACGCACGCCGACGCTGGCGGATTTGCCGCGGTTGCCATATGTGGAGATGGTGACTAAGGAATCGATGCGGCTCTATCCGCCGGCGTGGGGGATTGGGCGGCGGGCGCTAAAGGACTTTGAAGTGGGCGGGTATCGGATTCCCGCGGGGACGAATATTTTCATCGTGCAATGGATGACACAACGGGATGCGCGGTTTTTTCCGGAGCCCGAGAGATTTGATCCCGAGCGGTGGCGTGAAGATCCAGTGCGGAAGGGGAAGATCCCCCGGTTCGCCTACTTCCCTTTTGGGGGCGGGCCGAGGGTCTGCATCGGTGCGGGATTCGCGATGATGGAAGCGACTCTGTTGCTGGCCACGATCGCGCAACGTTACCGATTTACGCTGGCGTCCGAGGCGAAGGTTGAGCCGCTGTTTTCGGTGACGCTGCGGCCAAAGCATGGATTGCCGATGACGCTGCACCGGCGGACGTAATTCAGAACCCGGGAGGGGTAGCGGAGGCGACGTTGAAAGCGCGCTCTAGGGCGAGGCCGGCGGAGCCGAGTGTGCCCTCTTCGAAGAGACGGCCGATGAGCGTAACCCCATGCGGTACGCGGCGCGGCGGATTGAATTTCGCCAAGGGACGACTGGGATCGGGCGCCCAGTCGGAACGGGCTTCGGAGACTTCCACGAAGCCGGCGCGCAAAGTGAGCGAGGGATGGCCGGTATTGTTCGTGATGACGAGCATTTCATCGCGCAGGGACGGCACCAGCAGCAAATCCACTTGAGAAAAGACGCGCTGCATTTCTTCAGCGACGCGGCGGCGCAGACGATCGCTCTGCACAAAGTCCACGGCGGAGAGGAAGCGCGACTGACGGAAGAGGTTGGGCCAGGCGTCGTAGGTCTGGACTTTGAGCTGATCGGCTTCGCCGCTGAGGGTAAGCTCTTCGAAGGAAGCGGCGCTTTCGGCGAAGAGGATGAGGTTGAGGCAGTCGTAGGGCCAGTCGGGGATGGAGACTTCGACGGGAACCATGCCGACTTTCTTGACCGTTTCGAGCGCGGCGCGATCGACATCCGTTGCAGGCGGCTCGTTCATCCATTTGGGGAAATAGCCGACGCGAAGGCCTTCGACGCTGGCATTAGCGTCGAAATCGAGTTTGCTGGGAACGCTCTGGAGGTCGCCTGGATCAGGGCCGGAGATGGCGTGCAAGACAAGAAGTGCATCTTCGACGCTTCGGGTCATGGGGCCAAGCTTGTCGAGGGACCAGCAAAGGGTCATGGCGCCGGTGCGCGGCACGCGGCCGAAGGTCGGACGCAATCCGGTGACGCCGCAGCGCATGCTGGGAGCAATGATACTGCCGCCAGTTTCGCTGCCAATGGAAAAACCGACAAGCCCAGCGGCAGTGGAGGCTCCGGGACCGGCACTCGAGCCGGAAGCGCCTTCCTCCGTGAGCCACGGATTCACGGTTTGGCCGCCGAACCAGATGTCGTTGAGTGCCAGCGCGCCGAGGCTGAGCTTGGCGACGAGCACAGCGCCCGCGGCGTGGAGACGCTTCACGACGGTGGCGTCGTCTTTCGGTACGCGATTGCGGAAAGGCTCCGCGCCGTACGTGGTGGGAATGCCAGCTGTGTCGAGAAGGTCTTTGCCGCCCCAGGGAATGCCGTGGAGCGGGCCGCGATAGTTCCCTGCCGCGATTTCGGCATCGGCTTGTTTGGCTTGCTGGAGCGCGAGGTCTCTGGTGAGCGTGATGACGCAGCGAAGCTTGGGATTAAATTTTTCGAGGCGATCGAGGTAGAGCTGCGTTAGGCGCGTGGAGGAGAGCTGCTTCGATTCGATCCAGTGGGAAAGATGCGTGACGGGCGAGAAGGCGATAGCTTCGTCGGAGTTGGGAAGCGGGGGAGCGTTGCGCGTGCGAATGAAGCGATTTTCCTTTGGGCCAACGTGCATGCCGGGCAGGGCGGGGTTCCAGGTGGAATACGGCACGGCCGATGGTGGGAGCGCTACTTTACGCGGACCGGTGCGGCGTTCGTAGACGAAGGAGAGGTTCCCGCGCCAACTGGAGGCAGCTTGATCGATCTGGGGTTTGGTAAGTTCGACCTGGACGAGTTTTTCGGCTTCGACGAAGGTGCCAGGAGAGACTTGAGGTCCAATTCCTTCAGAGGTGCCGAAAGCGGTTGGCGCGCCGGCGGGAAGTTGTGGCTTAGCGGATTGCTGGGGGTCTTGAGCTGCCAAAGGTATGGCAGAAGTCGCACCCGCCGCGATTCCTGCGATACCTACCGCTGCTTCCGTGAAAAATTCGCGCCGCGTTTTCGTCATGGCTCCTCCGGGCAAGCATTCTACAGCAGGCGAACTCGAGACCGTAAATGAACCGCGGCCGCGACCTGAGCGCGAGGCAGAATCGGCCTGCTATACTGGCAATTTCAAGGGACCACTCCATTTCAACTGAGGGAACGTGTATCTGACACTTTTGCAGAGGGTGAAGGAAACGCTGGCGGGGCACATACGGGAGAAGTATGGCGTGGAGTTGAACGTGGTGCTGGAGCGGCCGCCAAAGCTGGAGATGGGAGAGGCGGCGTCGCCGGTGTGTTTTGAGCTGGCGAAGCGGCTGAAGAAGGCGCCGCGGCAAATTGCGCAGGAAATTGCCGGATCGCTGGGAAAGATCGAGGGGATTGCGCGGGTGGAAGTGGCTGGCGGCGGATACTTGAATGCGTTTTTCGACCGCGTAGCGTTCTTTGGCTCGCTGGTCGCGGACGAGTCTACACCTTCGGTCGAGGCGACGAACGTACCGCGAAAGGTGATTGTAGAACACACGAGTATCAATCCGAACAAGGCGGCGCACATCGGGCACCTGCGGAACGCGGTGCTGGGCGACACGATGGTTCGGCTGCTGCGGCACACGAAGCACGACGTGGCGGTGCAGAACTACATTGACAACACCGGCGTGCAGGTTGCGGACGTGGTGATCGCCTTTCAGCACATGGAAAACAAATCGTTGGCAGAAGTACGGGCGCTGGCGGCACGGCCGCATTTCGATTATTTGTGCTGGGACTTGTACGCGAAGGCGACGCAGTTTTTCGAACAAGACAAAGCGAGGGCGGCGAAGCTGCGCGGCGAGACTTTGAAAGCAATCGAAGAGGGACACGGAGAGACCGCGGACATGGGCACGGTGATCGCCAATGCGATTGTGGGTTGTCACCTGCGGACGATGGCGCGGCTGGATATTTTTTATGAGCTGCTGGCACGGGAGAGCGAAATTCTGCACCTGCATTTCTGGGATGCGGCGTTTGAGAAGCTGAAGGCGAGCAGAGCGATACGACTCGAGGCTAGCGGGAAGAATGCGGGCTGCTGGGTGATGCCCTGGAAGCAGGAAGTCAAAGAGGGCAAGGAGGTGAAGGAAACAAGGGCCCCGGCTGAGGAAGCGGCCGCCGGCGGACGAACGCAAGAGGACCTGGACAAGATTATCGTGCGGTCGAATGGGACGGTGACGTACGTCGGGAAAGATATTGCGTACCAGCTTTGGAAATTCGGGCTGCTGGGGAAGGATTTTCATTACCGGAAGTGGCCGGACGCACCGGGAACGGTGGCGTTGTGGGCTACGACGGCGGGCGCGAATGAGGCAGGCGCGCCACACTTTGGCGGGGCCGAGGCTGTCTACAACGTGATCGATACCCGGCAAGCATATCTGCAGGACGTGGTGGCGGAAGGCCTGCGTGCTCTGGGACACACGAGGGAAGCGGAGAATTCGATCCACTTTGATTATGAGATTGTGGCGCTGACGCCGCGGTGCGCGGCGGAGATGGGCTACGAACTTTCATCGGAGGATGCGAAGCGGCCTTACGTGGAAGTGAGCGGGCGGAAGGGCTTTGGCGTGAAGGCGGACGACCTGATCGCGCGAATGCTGAAGGCGGCGGAAGCACGAGTGCAGCAGAAGCATGCAACGATGGCGGGATTGGAGCTGCGGCAGACGGCGAATGCTTTGGCTGTAGGCGCGTTGCGTTTTTTTCTGCTGAAGGTGACGCGGAACACGATTATTGCATTTGATTTCGAGGATGCGCTGAGCGCAGAGGGAGAGACCGGGCCGTACTGCCAGTATGCGATTGTGCGGATTCGCGGGATTCGGAGGAAGGGACAAGATCGAGGAGCCGAAGAAGCGAGCGGCGTTGAATTGAAATTGAGCGCGGATTTATTAACGGAGGAATATAAATCGGCGATCAGGGAAATTCTGGCGAAGGCGGAAAACGAAGATATGTGGGCGATGTTGCTGCACGCCGGCTCGCTGGATCACGCAGTGGACGCGGCGATTGGCGCGCAGGAGCCGGCGTTTGTGACGAAGTACGCGTTTCAGCTGGCGCAGGCCTTTAATAATTTTTATCACAAGCACCATATTTTGTCGGAACCGGACGCGCAGAAGAAGGCGTTCCTGCTCGGATTGACGGAATTGGTGGAGAGGCAGTTAGTGGCGGCGCTGGGGTTGCTGGGGATTCCTGCGACCGAGAAGATGTAAGAAAAGAATTTCGCCGCAGACGGCACAGAGTGCACAGAGAAGAGACCAGCCTCACTTCGAAGTAGTGTGCTCCGGGGTCGCCGGCAAGGATGCCGGCGCTACCAAGACGGGGACACGCGGGCGAGTGAAAATGCGCCGGTCTGAAGGCCGGCCACTACACAATGCGAAGAAGGCGGCGTGAAGCCGCTCCAGGCGAAGCAACGAACACGGGCAGGAGTGGCTTTGCAGCGTGAAGAGGACGGAGCGAGTTCCGCCGCTGGCAAAAGCGCCCGCCTCACAAGGCGGCCGCTACAAAGTCATAATGAGCTGGACGAGGGTGCGGAGGCTGACACCGGTCGGGCCTTTGGCGAGCCAAGGCTTGGCGTCGTCGTTCCAGGCGGTGCCGGCAATGTCGAGGTGAATCCACGGCGTGTCTCCCGCGAATTCGCGGATGAACCACGCCCCGGTGATGGAGCCCCCGCCTTTGCCGCTGCCGATGTTCTGGATGTCGGCGAAGCTCCCCTTAATAAATTCGCGATACTCGTCGTCCATGGGCATCTGCCACATTTTTTCGCCGGCGGCTTTGGCGCTGGCGAGCAGCTTGTCGGTCCAAGCCTGATCGGAGCCGAAGACGCCGACATTGACGTTGGCGAGGGCGACGACGATGGCCCCAGTGAGCGTAGCGGCATCCACAAGATGCGTGGCGCCGAGCTGTTTGGCGTAGTGCACCCCGTCGGCGAGGATGAGGCGGCCTTCCGCGTCGGTATTCAGGACTTCGATGGTTTTGCCGGACATGGCGGTCTGGATGTCGCCAGGCTTTTGCGCCTTTCCGCCGGGCATGTTTTCGGTGGAGGGAACGACGCAGATCACCTTGATCTGCGGCTTAAGGGCGGCGATGGCGCGCATGACACCCAGCATGGTGGCGCCACCGGCCATGTCGTACTTCATTTTTTCCATTCCGTCAGACGGCTTGATGGAAATGCCGCCGGTGTCAAAGGTAACGGCCTTACCGACGATACCGACGACGGGAGCGCCCGGCTTCGGATTCGGAGGCGTGTAGGTGATCACAATCATGCGGGGGGGCTCGACGCTGCCCTGCGCGACGCTGAGCAGCGCACCCATTTTGAGCTCGGCAATTTTCTTTTCATCGAGGATTTCGACGGCGAGGCCCGCTTCCTTGGCCATAGCTTCGGCCTTATCGGCGAGAATGCGCGGCGTGAGCTTGTTGGAAGGCTCGTTGACAAGGTCGCGCGTGAAGTTCTGAGAATCGGCGATGACGCGGCCCCGGTCAATTCCCTTCTCTAAAGCGGATTTCTCGGCGTCAGAGAATCCGGTGATTGTGAAAGTTTCGATAAATTTATCGGTTTTCCGGTCGGTCTTGTATTTATCGGTTTCAAAATCGGAGACAATGGCGGCCTCGGTGGCGGCTTGCGCGAGGGTTTCCGTGGCATCGCTTTCGCGCAGGAGGAAGACAACCTTGTGCGCGCCGCGCGACTTCAAATAGCGCAGCGCCACGCCGGCGGCCTTGCGAAGCGTCGCGGAGTTGAACTGCTCGCGCTTCCCTGCCCCGACGAGGAGCAGGCGCGCGGCTTTCACGCCCTGGGGAGCGTGAAGGAGCGTGGTTTCCAAAGGCTTACCTGTAATCTCCCCGCTTTTGGAGAGACGGGCGAGCAAACCTCCCGTGAGCTTGTCGAGTTCGGCAGCGCGGCCCTGGATGGGATTGCTCTCGTCGAAAACGTAGGTGACGAGGGCGTCGGCTTCGAGTGCGGCAAACGGCTTGGTATCGAGTGTAATTTGCATGATGGTGTTATCGCCTCCGATTGCGATAGAGAGCTTGTTCGGCTTCGCGGCGAGCTTCCTTGGTGCGCTCGTCCTGGCGGCGGTCCCAGGTTTTTTTGCCTTGCGCGAGAGCGATTTCGACCTTGGCGATGCCGTCGCGAAAATAGATCCGCAAAGGAATGACGGTCAGACCCTTGGATTCGGTACGTCCCGAGAGCTTATGAATTTCGCGTTTGTGAAGAAGGAGCTTACGCTCGCCGAGGGGCTCGTGGTTCCACGGGCCGCCGGGCATGTATTGGGCGATGTGGGCGTTCACGAGGAACGGGCCACTGGGCTTGAAATCCACGTAGGCGTCGCGGATGTTGGCCTTGCCTTCGCGGAGGGCCTTCACTTCGGTGCCATGGAGGACGAGGCCGGCTTCGAGGCGTTCGAGGATGTGATAGTCGTAGGAGGCCGCGCGGTTCTGGGCGACGACCTGTTCGGCGGGCCGGGGGGCTTGTTTACTCTTCGGCTTCTCGGCGTTTTTGGTGGGCCTGGTCACAATCTTTCATTTTACCTGATGAAGCGTCTAATCAGGATGTCCGGAACAGCTGCCCCGCCTGGCCCGCTCGTTCCCAGCTACCGGTCCTTTGTTGGAGGAGAGTCGGGAGCCGGCAAATGGGAAGGCTAACGGAGCAGAACAGGCAGAAGCGCCCGGCTTGCCGGGCTGATAATCGCGATGCTAGACTCCATGAGCAAGTAAAGACACGGGTTGCCCCGCGTCGGAGTTCCGGAGAGTCCATGCGGCGTTGGTGTCAATTAGGGGTGTTGCTGGCAGCCGGACTATTGATTGCGGGGTGTCCAAAGGGCAAAGAAGACTACAAACAGGGGCGGCAGGCGGTGGACCTGCAGGATTACGATGCCGCCGTCGAATATTATTTGAAGGCCACGAAGGCCGATCCCCACAACGTCAATTACAAGATTGGGTTGGACCAGGCGCGATTTGAAGCCGGGCAGAACCATGTGCGACAAGGGCTGCAACTGCGGGACAAAGGCGACCTGCAAGGCGCGGTTGCGCAATTCCAGCGCGCACAGATTCTAGATCCCTCCAGCACGGCCGCCGATCAGGAACTGAAAAAGACATTGCAGATGATCGCTGAGCGGGCGAAGGCCAACGAAGTGAGCAGCGAGCCACTGATCGAGAACGGCGAGCCGGCACTGGCGAGCGCGCCGCCCGAGCTGAAACCTCTTTCGCGGGCGCCGATCAACCTTCGGATGTCGAATGACGTCAAGGTGGTGTTCGACACCATCGGAAAACTGGCGGGGTTGACGGTGATTTACGATCCCGACCTGCAGGCGCGGCGAATCCCGGTGGATCTGAATAACGTGACGCTGGAGCAGGCGCTGGATATCACGTGCCTGGAGGCGAAGGCGTTCTGGAAGCCGATCACGGAAAACATCATCATGATTGTTCCGGACAACAACCAGAAGCGCCGGGATTACGAAGAGCAGGAAGTCCGGACCTTTTACCTGAGCAACGTTTCGATACCGCAGGATCTGACGGAAATCACCACCGGACTGCGGCAACTGCTGGACCTGAAGCGAATCCATCAGGTGAACGCGCAGAACGCCATCATCATTCGAGACACGCCGGATAAGATCGCGCTGGCGGAGAAAATTATCCGGGACATTGACAAGGCGAAGCCGGAGGTGGTGATCCAGATGGAAGTGCTGCAGGCGCGCACGGACCGACTGCATAACCTGGGAATCTTGCCGGGGCAGAGCGCCTCGATCGCCATCAATCCGAACGCAACAACCAACTCCTCGAGTTCTACCAGCACGACGACGGGCAACTCCCCGGGCACAGTGACTCTGAATCAATTGACGCACCTGACCCAGAACGACGTGGTGCTGACGCTGCCGGGCGCGACGGCGAACTTCCTGATGACGGACAGTGCGACGAAGATCATAGATAATCCGGAGATTCGCGCGATTGACGGGCAGCCGGCCAAGCTGCGTGTCGGCGACCGCGTGCCGGTGGCGACCGGAAGCTTCCAGGCGGGCGTCGGCGTTGGCTCGACGGCGGGGGCGGGCTTCGTGAACCCCCTGGTGAACACACAATTCCAGTACATCGACGTCGGCGTGAACGTGGACATTACGCCACACGTGCATCCGAACCGCGACATCAGCTTGAAGGTGTCCGTGGAAGTGTCTTCCGTGACCGGGCAAGCGACCATCGGCGGAATTCAGCAGCCGATTATCAGCCAGCGGAAAATTGAGCATGAAATCCGGTTAAAGGAAGGCGAAGTGAGCATCCTGGGCGGCTTGTTCGAGCGCGTGGACTCGAAAACGCTGAACGGCTGGCCGGGCTTGGCGAACGTGCCGATCATGCGGTACCTATTCTCGACGGACAATGTGGAACACCAGGAGAACGAGAACCTGATCGTGCTGATTCCGCGGATCGTTCGAATGCCCGATTGGACGCCGGAGAATTTGCGCGCACTTTACTCCGGCACGGAGACAAATGTCGGCGTGCGGCGCGAGATGGATGTGAAGGCGCCGGTATCGAATCCGAATCCGACGCTCCCTGCGGCAACGCCGGCGCCAGGAGCGCCGAATCCGGGTGGCGTACCGGCCGTGGCCCCGGCGGGCCAGCCTCCTCCAGCGACGCCACAAGCACAAGTGAGCGGGCCGCATATTGTATTCGAACCTTCGACGTTGAACCTGTCGCCAGGTCAGACGGCGACGATCGGCGTGGTGGTGCAAAACGTGACCGATCTTTTCTCCGTGCCCATGCTGCTGCAATATAATCCGGCGATCATCAGCGTGGAAGAAGTGCGTCACGGAGGATTTCTGACCGGCGGATCGCAGGAGATCGCGCTGGTGCAGCGCGTGGATAAAGAACATGGCCAGGCCATTATTTCCGCGACGCGACAGCCGAACACTCCCGGAGTGAACGGCACGGGGACACTGCTCGGCGTAGTGGTGAAGGCACTGGCGCCGGGAACGACGAATCTTTCCATCGTGCAGATCAACGCAAAAGACTCCCAGCAGAAGCCCATCCCGTTCGTCACCGGCGAAGCAACGCTGAATGTGCGATAGACCTTCCTAACAAGGAAGGGTTGGAGTGTCTTTGATGCGCCGAAGGATCCGAAGCACCGCGCAATCCGGCATGACGTTGCTGGAACTGATCATCGCGTGTGCCATTTTGCTGATTCTTGCCTCGATGGCGTTGCCAATTGCGCGATTTGCGGTAATCCGGGCGCGCGAACAGGAACTGCGGTTGGACCTGCGCGAGATGCGCAACGCCATTGATAAATACAAGGATCTGGCGGACCAGCAAAAAATTCGCACGGAGGTCGGCAGCGAAGGGTACCCGCCGGACCTGGATACGCTGGTAAAGGGAGTGGCCTTGGGGGGCACGGGCGCTGGCGGGAAGAACATCCGGTTTTTGCGGAGGATTCCCGTGGATCCGATGACGGGACAACCCGATTGGGGATTGCGGTCGGTGCAGGACGACCCGGATTCCACAAGCTGGGGCGGGAATAACGTGTTCGATGTGTATTCGAAATCGACGGGGACGGCGCTGGATGGCACGAAGTATTCGGACTGGTAGCGGGTGGCGATGGATGGTGCAGGCATGAGCAAGTTTTTCTATGCGTGCCGGCGGTGGTCGCGGGGCGGCCAGGAGCGGGCCTGGAGACTCGGCGCACGCGCGCGCGGCTTTACTCTTATCGAGTTGATGATCGTGATGATGATCATTTCGATTTTGATCGGTATGGCCGCGATTATCTACGACAAGACGGTGAAGCACGCGCGTGAGGCAGTGCTGAAACAAGACCTGCAAACGATGCGGCAGGCGATCGATAACTATACGTTGGACAAGCAGCAAGCGCCGCAATCGCTGGATGACCTGGTGGATGCGCATTACCTTCGAGAACTACCAATGGACCCGGTCTGCCACCAGAACGATTGGGTGGTACATATCGGCGATACGGTGTTGAGCCCGGACCAGACGAGCACGGGAGTGGATGACGTACATTCGGGATGCGAGCAAACGGCACTGGATGGAACGTCGTATACGACGTGGTGAGGCGCGCAGGGGCAGGCGTGGGCGGCAATCTGGCGATTGGCGCGCTCTCGTAGCAAAATGGGATTGGCAATTTGACGGAACCTGGCGGCTTCGTTATAGTGGTTGTGCGGGGTGGAGCAGCCTGGTAGCTCGTCGGGCTCATAACCCGAAGGTCGTCAGTTCAAATCTGACCCCCGCAACCATGGGCGCTAAAGGTAAACCTCTTAGCGCCCTCTTTTCTTTTAGTTACAGGAATCCCTTCTCTAACGACTCAGTACACTTAACTGCGAAGCCACTAAATCTGTTCCCGATTTCGCAAATTGGGAACAGATTGGGAACGGGTTATTACCGGCACAGATCGTCCGTTCCAGCGCCTCTGCAGCTTCACGTTCGGCCTCCGCAGATGTGTGAGTGTAAATGTCTGCGGTCATCTGGATTGTCGAGTGCCCAAGGAACTTCTGCGCCAGTTTCAGATTTCCGGTCTGCTCGTTGACGATGCTTGCAGCCGAATGCCTGAATGTGTGAAACCCTGACGCACCCTTCTTTCGCACTATCCCTGACCGGTCGAGGATTGGGTAGAGGACATCCTTGCGAAGCACATCCGGGTCGAACGGAGTGCCGTCGCTATTGCAGAATACAAAGTCGTCCACACCCTGGTGGTGAGAGCTGTTGCGATGTTGCCTCAACACTTCCACCAGGACATTTCCGACATAAATATCCCGCTTACTTGCTGCTGTCTTCGGGGCGACGAGTTGTCTACGCCAAAGGCTCTGTTGGATGCGAAGTCGCTTACAATCGAAATCGACATGCTTCCATTGGAGTCCCAGCAGCTCTCCCAATCGTGTACCGGTTAGCGCCACACAAACGAACAAGGCGCGAAGATTCTCAGGTGCCCCGTGCAAAATCATGCGGACCTCAATGGGAGACCAGATAGGCTTCTCGCTCTTCTCGACTGTGGGCTTGTGACGCTTGCGGATCGGTAGCCGCGCAATCAGGTCATTGTCCATCGCGAGTGACAAGACGCTCTGCAAGGTTAGAAGCAGGTTGCGCACGGTCTTTCCCGACAATCCGCTCGCGACCTTCACTTGCGAGAACTCCTCGACGTGCAAGGGAACAATGTCCACAACTCGCAAATCACCGAACGCGGGCAAGATGTGCAAGTTCAAGACGGATTCATAATTGCTCTCCGTCGAGAGCTTTACACCCTTACGCCGCAAATAGGGTTTCCACCATGTCTGCACGAATTCTCTGAGCGTGATGTTCGACGCGTCAGGCTTTCCTGTGCTTGCATCGTGGATGCGTTCTTCCAAGACCGCCCGGGCTGCTTTCCTGCCAGGCAAACCGTGCAGTGTCTCGGTCTTGTGCCTCCACTTCCCTTCTGCTGACTTCATCCGGTAACGGATCTTAAAAACCGTGCCCGACCGGGTTGTAATCGGCTTTGACACATAGCCCTGCTGAAATAAAAAACGAGTCACTGTTTTTTCTCCTTTCGATCTTGTGACCCGTCTTTGCTTTTCGTGTGTATATAGAGCAGGCCGCCATTACGAAGAACGGACGCCAAAGACTCTCCCAATGCGCGAGCGCCACCCGCGAGCAACTTCATCTCACCGGGCGATAGCCTGAGAAGGAAGACCTTGGTACGTTTGCGTCCGTTCGTTATGCGAGGCCGGCCCATATTCGGTGTAAATGTATATACACTTACGCTGCGGGTCAAGCAGAGCCAAAAGAAGCCTGTGGATATCCGTTGACAACCTTGTTGGTTCATTTTGTCTTTTCGAGTCGTTCGACTACCCTGGGCCATGAGAAGCGCAGATATTTTCCCAACCGATATGCGCCCAAGTCATCTGCGTGGGCATAGACCCAGTTTCGAGTCACGCCCAAAAGAATGGCAACTTGCTGAACGGTTAGGAATTCGGCCTTCTCTCTCCCCACTGTGGGCCCCTGAATCGCAGCATTGGCTTGTCCATCAAAGGGAACGGACTTCGAAGTCACAGCCGCGCCTGACGGGTCCTCTTGGACGGGCCCCTGCTGCAGCCCATGCTGGATGTCAGACAATACGTGGTTGGTTCTCATGACCTGATCCTTTCGTGCGGAAAGAAGACCGG
>DATIXE010000035.1:0-91534 GCA_035518915.1 Candidatus Eiseniibacteriota bacterium | reverse complement strand
CTGCTTTGGCTGGGGAGAGTCCGGCTTGGAGGAACTGTTCCCCGTACCCGCGCCCGCGGGTCCCTGGCCGAAGGCCAACGCAGGAATCAGCAGCGCCAGCAGCGAAAGATGGCGCCGGCAGGTAAAGCTACGCCGGATGCGGATGGTGAGCGGCTCTTGCATGCTTTCTTTCCCCCTTGTTTTCTGCGATGGAACTCTGCGCTTTGGAGTGGCAGGAGTTCGAACGGGATAACCTGTTTTTTTTCGAGGGCCGGAGGACCGCGATCGGCCCGCAGAGCCGATTCCCAACCGGTGGGAATCGTTCGTGGACACACCGGGCCGACACCAATTATGAATCGGGAAATTACCACGGAAGGCGTTGTCCCGCAACCATTTAAATCCGTACAAAGGTGTTGCGCGAGCGGCCGGAAATATTTTCAGCGAGCGCCGAAAAGTTGACGCCAGGCCGCGAGACGTTTTACCCTAGAAAGGTTACAGTGGGCACGCAAGAAAGCACTGTGCGGCGCCGGCTGCAATGTTTTTCCCCTCGGCTGGGAGGTCGTCCAATTGGTAGGACACCAGACTCTGGATCTGGTTATCCTGGTTCGAGTCCAGGCCTCCCAGCCAAAATTTCCCTGAACCACGATTCTTCAGCTTTCCCAAGCATTGTCGCTTGCTTGCGACCTCGCAATTCTTGACGGTGTTCCACCCTGATGCTAGATTCGCCATTCAGCACAAAACGCGGAGGAGACTTTCTGAGCCGGCGAGGGAAGCAGCGGCGATTTGCCGAATTGAGCCGACGCGAATTTTTGCAATATAGCCAAGGCGCAGCGCTTGCGTTTCTTCCATGCGGGCTCGGATCGCCCTTCTCTTTGTTCGAGAGGGTTTCGCAAGCCCCGGCTGCCGGCGATTTTCACGTTCACCCCGTCTACAAGACAACGCGCCCGATTGACGCGGTGCTGAAGAAAGTCACCGCGGAAAACGACAGTTATCCCACTGAAGTCTACAGCGACCGGATCAGTGCCTCACTGGAGGCGTGGGCGAAGGAGTTGCTGCAATCTCCCGTGAGCGCTCGCGCCCTGGAGCGGCTTTTCAGTCCGAATTTTACCGCGAGTTCCCCTTTGCCCAAGTTGCAGCCCCGGCGCCCCAATGAAGGTAGCCTGCGTGTGTGGTCTTCGGTCTTTCCCGAAAGTCCCTCGCTTCCGCCGCAGGCGTTTCTGGCGGCGTGGCGCAAGGCCATCGGCATCTTCTCCAGGCTTTACACCGTGGAGTTCCAGGTCGTCGCCATTCTGGCCAACGAACGCCGGCCATCGACGGTGGGAGTGGCTCTTCCCGTCCAGACCCGAGTGCGGTATGAATTCGTGGGCACGGGTGACGGCTTCCACCGTGAACAATGGGTTGGGCATCTGGATTTGGAATGGGATCTTGGGCCGGGCGCGGAGCTCCAGCTCCGGAAATGGCAGAACGCGGACGAGACGCGGAGCCGCTCTCTGGCGCCTATCTTCGCGGACCATTCGGTGGAGGTATTCGCGCGTTGCCCGTCCTATGCCGCACAGTTATTGCCGGGCATCGACTACTGGCGCACGGCGCTTGACGGCGCTTGCGGAATCGATATCTACGGGCACAACGGCGTGTCCGTGGGAGACATGGACGGAGACGGCTTCGAAGATCTCTACATCTGCCAGCCCGCTGGCCTTCCCAACCGCATGTACCGCAACCGGGGCGACGGCACGTTCGAGGATGCCACGGAGACATCGGGGACCGGACTTCTCGACAATTCCGTCTGCGCTCTTTTTGCCGACTTCAACAATGACGGCCGGCAGGAGTTGATTGTGGTCGGCGCGGGGGGCCCGGTGCTTTTCCTCAACGATGGTAACGGCAAATACCGCGCGCGGCCCGACGCCTTTTCATTTGCGAATCCGCCGCAGGGAACGTTTACCGGCGCGGCGATCGCGGATTACGACCGCGACGGGTGGCTCGACATTTACTTTTGCCTCTATTCGTATTACCAGGGCGCGGATCAATACCGCTACCCCGTGCCGTATTACGCGGCGGAGAATGGCCCGCCAAACTTTTTGTTCCGCAACAATCGGGACGGAAGTTTCCGCGATGTGACGCGCGCAAGCGGGCTCGATCAAAACAATCGCCGCTACAGTTTTTGCTGCGGCTGGTCGGATTTCAATGGAGACGGGTGGCCCGATCTCTATGTCGTCAACGATTTTGGGCGCAAAAACCTCTATCGCAATAATGGTAACGGGACATTTACCGACTTGGCGAAGGAAGCGGGCGCCGAAGATGTAGGCGCGGGAATGAGCGTCAGTTGGCTCGATTTCGACAACGACGGCCTGGAAGACTTGTATATTGCCGACATGTGGACGGCTGCGGGGCTCCGCGTCTCTATGCAGGAGCAGTTTCAGAAAAGCGCGAGCGAAGACGCCCGCGCTCTCTATCGGCGGCATGCGATGGGCAATTGCCTCTACCGCAACCAGGGCTCGGCAAGGTTCGAAGACGTTGGCGCGCGCTCCGGAACGCTGATGGGCCGATGGGCGTGGTCCAGCGACTCCTGGGACATGGATCACGACGGATATCCCGAAATTTACATTGCGAACGGCATGATTTCCGGGCCGTTGCGCCAGGACTTGAACAGTTTTTTTTGGCGGCAGGTGGTGGCGAATTCGCCCGACGGTTCGAAACCCAACGCCGCCTACGAGCAGGCATGGAACGCCATCAATGAACTAGTTCGCAGCGATGCCACCTGGAGCGGCTACGAGCGCAATGTGCTCTACCTGAATAACGGCGACGGAACTTTCTCCGATGCCTCCGGGGTGGCCGGACTGGATTTTCCCGAAGACAGCCGGACATTCGCGCTTGCCGATTTCGATGGCGACGGGCGGCTAGAGATGGTGCTGAAAAGCCGCAGCGGCCCGCAATTGCGTTACCTGAAAAACGTGATGCCCGGACTACCGCCGTCCATCGCAATTAGGTTGCAGGGCCGGAAAAGCAATCCGGATGCGATTGGCGCGCGCGTGACTATCGAAACGGAACTCGGCAAGCAGACCCGCTTTGTGCAAGCGGGCTCCGGATTCCTGGCCCAACATACGAAGGTGCTCCATTTCGGCCTGGGAAAGACGACAGGACCGATTCACGCGACGGTCCGCTGGCCGAACGGAGCAACGCAGCGTTTCGAAGATTTGCCCGCGAATCATCGGATCTCGATCGTAGAGGGTTCGGGCGAAGCTCGAAAAGCGGCGTTCCAGCCACACTCGGCGCCGACCGTGGCGGAGGCCACCGGCGTCGCCACGACGCCCATAGAACTCCCGATTGACGTGGAGACCTGGCTGCTGGTACCCATTGCGGCCCCGGAGCTTTCCGCTTCCGGGTCGCAAGAGGGCGCGGGCTTGCTTGCGGCTCAACGAGGGAAGAACGTGCTGCTCTCCTTCGGTTCCTCGAAGATGCCGGACTGGCAAAAGCAACTTGTGTCGCTGCGAGAGTTGAAGGATCGCGCCACGAACGCCGCCCTGCAAGTGATCGCCGTGGATGCGGATGGAATTCCCATGCAGGATGGAGCAGACGCGGCGGGGGCTTCCGCAGAGTCCGCGTTTCCCGCGGTCACGGCTTCTGCGGACACGGTCGGAGTCTACAACCTGCTCTATGGCCGCCTTTTCGACCGCCATCGCAACATGGCATTGCCCACGGCGTTTCTTCTGGATTCCCGCGGCGATATCGTCAAGATCTATCAGGGATCGTTGCGGACGGAGCATGTGCTGGAGGACGCGGGGCGCATCCCTGGGTCGAAAGCCGAGCGCATGGCCCGTGGATTGCCATTCGCGGGCAACAGCGGCTCCTACACGGTCGGGCGCAATTATCTTTCATTCGGTGCTGTGTTCTACGAACGCGGCTATCTGGAGCAATCCGAAGCCTATTTTCGCCTCGCGCAAAAAGAAGACCCAGGCGGGGCGGAAGCGCTCTATGGCCTTGGGAGCGTCTTCCTGAAGCAAGGCCGCGATGCAGAAGCACGCCAGTATTTCCAGAAGGCCACGGAGGCCCAAGCGGGCTATCCAAGCACACTGCCGAACACCTGGAACAATCTGGGGATTCTCGCCGCCCGCGAAGGAAAGACCGAGGAAGCGCTCGGATTTTTTCAGAAAGCGCTGTCCTTCAATGCCGAAAACGCCGTGGTGCTGCAAAATCTAGGCAATGCCTACCGGCAGACGAAAGACTGGGATAACGCCGAAAAATCCTTGTTGCACGCGTTGGCTTTGAATCCGGACGATGCAGAAGCAAATTACGGCCTGGGTATGGTCTATGCGCAGACCGGCGATACGCAGCGCGCCTACGCGTGGCTACAAAAAGCGCTGGCCGCGCGACCCGGTTATCCCGAGGCGCTGAACAATCTTGGCATTCTGTATCTACGGACCCGGCGCCCGGCCGAGGCGGAAAAGAGCTTCCTGGAATCCATTCGCGTGGCGCCCGACTACGAGCAGTCGTATCTAAATCTGGCGCGTTTCTATGCCATTGAAGGCGACAAGGCCAAGGCGCGCAAAACCTTGCAGCAGTTACTTAAAATTCATCCCGATCAGGCGCAAGCGAAGAAGGAATTGGAAGAGCTTTCGCGATGATTTGCGCCGCGTCGAGGCGCCGGATAAAATCGCCAGGTGAACGCAGCTTTCCTCTTCGGCAGGTTGTCGCGCCTTGGTGCGCTGTCCCCTGCGGGCCGCCTCTCCCCTCCATGCTCGGCCGACTGGCCCGCAAATAAGCCCTTCCCGAAACGAATTCCGGCTCTCGCCGCGCTGCTTTGCCTGATGACGGTTGGGATTTTTTCCGCGCTGGGGCAAAGCGCCAGGGGCAGCGTGCAGGGAGTTGTGCTCGATGCACAGAAGCGCTCTGTGCCAGGCGCGAAGGTTTGGCTAGACGACCAACTGGCGGGCCGAGCGGAATCCGCGACAACGGACGGCGCGGGGCGCTATGAGTTTAGGGAGATTCCCGCGAGCACCTATATGCTCCGCGCGCAAAAGCCCGGCTTTGCGGAGACTACGCACGGCCCGTTCGCCCTCAAGCCCGCGGAGGCCGCTTCGATAAATCTGCAGTTGACCGATGCGAAGAGCGCGGTGGCTGACAAAAGCGCCGCACAAACGATGGAGTATTCCGACGAGCCGAACTTTACGGTTGCGGGAGTCTCTGACCCGAGCAACGTCGGGGGGCACGGCTCGAACGTGACGCTGCCCACCAAGGAAGCACTGGCGCGAGACACGGCGTCCCTGGCAGGAGAATCATCTGGGCCGAAGACCGGAGCCCACCCGGAAGAGATTGGAAAAGTGACTCCCAATGTTCCCGCGGAAGACTACGGCCAAAATTTAAGGGTGGGGAGAGCGTTGCTGCAGGCCGGCCGCGCGAAGGAAGCCGCCGGCTATTTGCAGCAAGCCGCCTCCTTGAAGCCGCAGGACTGCGATACGGGCTATTTGCTGGCGCTTGCCTACCTGAGAAGTGGCAACAGCAAGGCGGCCGAGGCTACTGTGACGTCTGTGCTGGCGACTCAGGATCGCGCCGATCTGCACGCGCTGCTTGGGGAAGTGCGGGAGGCCGAAGGGCAGCCCGTGGATGCCGTGAAGGAATACCAGCGGGCGGCGGAAATGGACCCCAGCGAAGCGCATCTGTTTGCCTGGGGCGCAGAACTCCTTTTGCATCGTGCTTATCAGCCAGCTACCGAGGTTTTTGACAAAGGCCACCGGCTGCATCCGAGTTCCATCCGCATGCTCGTGGGGCTGGGGGCGGCGGCGTACGCCCAGGACCTGAACGATCAGGCGGCGCGCTGGCTGCTGCAAGCCAGCGATCTCGATCCGAAGGATCCGCGGCCGTATTTGTTTCTCGGCAAGGTCCAGGAAGTGGCGAAGAGCGAGCCGAAGGAATGGGTGGCCGTGTTCGAACGTTTCGCTACTCTCCGACCGGACAACGCTGAAGCAAACTACTACTACGCGGTCGCGCTCGAGAAGCAGCGGCGCGGCGAAGAGGATTACGCAGCGCGCGACGCGCACCTGCGAAAAGCCATCGCGCTCGATCCAAAATTTGGCGATGCGTATCTTGAACTGGGCTTGTTGCAGGCGGAGAAGCGCGAGTACGCAAAAGCCGTGGAGTCGCTGCAAACCGCCGTGAAGCTGACGCCGCTGCCCGATGAAGCGCATCTGCGGTTGGCGCAGGTTTACCGGGAGATGGGTGACACGCAAAAAGCAAGGCAGGAATCGGAGCTTTATAACCAGGCGGCCGAAAAGAAGAAAGCCCAGCTTGATAAAGAACGCCGCGAGCTGGGCCAGTTTGTTTTCACGATGCAAGGCAAGCCGGCAACCGCGGAGCCGCAGCCGGCGAAGCCCTAGTGCGCAGGCGGCGGTGTGGCCGCTTTCATCAGATCCACGAACATGCGGTCAAAGCGCTCGAGGTCGAGGTCCACGAGGATCTCCACGCGCTGGAGCGCGCGCTTCGGCTTGTCGCTCTCGCCCCAGGTGAGCGTGTTGCCGTACGCGGCGCCATGCTCGGTATCCACTGCCATGTAGCGAACGTCGCGCTTGGTGATGATGGAAGGATCGAGCCAGGCGGAGGCCGCGAGTTCATCCCACATGAAATCGGCGCCGGGACCCGGCAGGTAGAACTTGGCGACGTACTGCGCCAGGGGCGTCCCAGCTTTCGCGATGTCGTCCACCATGGCCTGCGTCAGCCGCGTCTTGATGGAAATATCCACCGGCGTGCAGGTGATCCGTTTCCAGTTGGCATGCAGCACGGCGTCGGCCGCTTCCGGGTCCATCCAGAAATTGAATTCGTGGCGCGGCGCGTTGACGAATTCGGGATTGTCTGTGGCTGGATTCAGGCTGCCGCCCATGAAGACAAGTTCCTGGGCTAGCTCGGCGAATTGCGGATCGATGCGCAGCGCCAAGGCCAGGTTGGTCATCGGGCCGCCTTCATAGATGGTCACTTCGTGGGGATACTTGTGCACCATGCGGATCAGGAAGTGCGCCGCATCCTCGGCGGCAGGTTTGGTCGTGGGTTGGCCCTCCTTGGGAGGAGGCACCACGAACGGCTCATGCCACCAGCGCGGGTCCCAGGCGCCGGCGTAGCCGACTCTTCCATAGCGCTCTTGCCAGAGGACCGCCTCCTCGTGCGAGCGGACAAGCGGGAAGACCGCGCCGGGCACGACCGGAATATCCGTGCGGCCCATGATTTCGAGCAGGCGGAGCGCATGGACCACTTCCTCGTCGCGCCATTGGTTGCCGGTGACGATGGTGATGCCGAGAACCTCGGCCTTCGGCGACTGGATCAGCGTCGCCAACGTCTGCATGTTGCTGCCGCCGGGACCGGAGCAATCCTGGTCAATGATGATTTTGCGAGCCGTCTGCGCGAATGCGCTGGAAAGGGAACCGAGCAAAAGCCCGAGGAGGAGCCCGCCGAAAACGAAACGACCCACGGCGGAAGCCGTGGGTCGTGAAGGAATTAACCGAAAGAGAATCAAGGTCCGGACCTAGAAGGTGAACTTCAGGCCGAACTGCACGAGCCTCGGGTTGTTCACGGTGTAGTTGATTTTGCCAAACTGGCTTGACGCAACCGGGTTGACGTCCGCATTTGGCAGGCCGAACTGCGCGTGGTTCCACAGGTTGAAGAACTCGGCGCGGAAGTCGAGCCCCATGTTTTCCCAAGGCAGGGCGAAACGCTTGATCACGGAGAAGTCGGTGTTCACGAATCCCGGTCCACTGGCGGGGGTGCGGCCGGCATTTCCGAGTTCTCCGATGGCAGGCTCCGCAAAACAGCTGGTATTGAACCATTCGCCGATATTCTGATTGAAACCGGAGTTCGGGTTGCAGACCTGGTCCGGGCGGTTATAGGAGTTGCCGTTGTTGTTGAAGTTGACGCCCGACGCGTTGTTGCTGTCGTAGAGGAAAATCGGGAAGCCAGACGTGATCTTTTCGATCACCGTCACTTGCCAATTGCCAAGAATGGCGTTGGCCGCTCCGTTCCAGTCGTTGCCGAATTTCTTCCCGCGGCCAAAGGGCAAGTCGTAAATCACGCTGGCCGTGAAGCTGTTGTTCAGGTTGATCTGGGAAAGAGCCATGTCGGAGTTTTGCCAATTCGGGAGTCCGATATACGGCACCCCGAGGGAAGTACCCACCCCGTCGGAAAAGCCGGTATCGAAATTGCGTGAATAGGTATAGCCGATCAAGGCGTACAGGCCATACCGGCTGCTCTTTGTCTCCGCCTTGATCTGCAGCGAATCATAGTGAGCGCGCCCAAAGTCGTTGGTGCTGTAGATTACGTTGTAGGGCTGGAGATAGGGTGCGTCAAACGGCGCTCCGCCAGGACCGCAACCCAGCGTATAACCGGGTACGGTTCCGCAGGCCGAAGGAGAACCCAGGTTGATGTTGTTCCCGAAATTCAGGATGTGTGTGGCGCGGGATCCGGCGTAACCGACGGTCAGTACGACGTTTCCGGGAAGCTGGCGTTCCACGTTCAAGTTGAACTGCTGCATCGCCCCCTGCTTCATGTCTAGGCGCTGGGAGATGAAATTGCCGGCGAAGGAACTCACGTCGGGCGGCGAAGTGATGACCGGGAAGCCGTCCGCAATGCCAACCATCTGGCCTGCGCCCACATTTGGGGACTGATCATAGCTCAGGGCGCAAGCCGCGGAGGAGTAGGTGCAGCCGCCGAACGCGATGCCGAAAGATTCGGCCGCAAAGGGCGGGTTCTGCCAGAGGCCTTGGGCGCCCTGACTCCACGAGGCGTCATGGAAAATGGCATATCCGGCGCGCACAACGGTCTTGTCGCTGCCGAATAACTTGTAGGCCAAGCCAATGCGCGGTTCAAAAGCGGTCCAATCCATCTTGACGCCCGCCGAGCCTTGAACGTTGTCCTGGCCGGCGACGAGCATCTGCCCGGTTTCCGGAATCAGGTTTGCCTGTCGGTCGACTGCTTCACTTATTGGTGTGGCAATAGACCACGCGAGGCCCAGATTCAAAGTCAGAGACGGAGTGACGCGCCAGTCGTCCTGGACGAAGGGCCGGAAGATCTTCCAGCGGCGTCCGGTCACGTCGCCTTCAAAATTCTGGTCGTGGATGCGGATGCTGGACAACCCCATAAGCAGGTCTGCTGAGGGATCTCCGGTCCAGGCGCCACTCACAACCTCAAAGCCGTCCTGGAAGCCCACGGCTCGCACGTTCATCTGGTTGGCGCGGACGCCGATACCCATTTTGATGTCGTGCTTGCCCTTGATCATGTCGAAAGAGTCGGCGATGGAGAATACGTTGGTGCCGCCCTGGAAGGGTGTGTAACCACGGTCACCCAATCCCCAATAACCGGCGCTAAGCGACGTGGAAACCAGGCCGCAACTGCTACCGTTGCATTGATTGCTGCTGTCGCAGTTGATGTTCGCCCCGGGAATGCCCAGTTGCTGCGAAAGGCAACTGTTGGTGCCCTGGGAAGTGATGTAGTTGAAAATGCGGTTGTAGCCGCCGGTCACCTGGTTGACCATCGTCGGGGAAAAGATGTGCGTTTCGGAGATGGCGATATTGCGCCCGTGGTTCTGAATGCCCTGGTTGCTGGCGAACCCGTTTTGTTCCGCGTACGGGAAATCGGCGTTCGAACCGCCCGGAACGTAAGAGACCGCCTGGTCATAGCTGAACCGGGCAAATGCCGTGTCCGAACCGGAAAACGTTTGATCCACCCGGACGTCAAATTTGGTCTCGTAGAGCGAGCGGACCGGTGAGTTCACAAAGTTGTAACCAGCTTCCGGATTGCTGACGTTGGGATGCGGATATAAGTTGGCGAGTGTGTAACCGACAGAATTCGGGAAAATGGAGCCCTCGCCGAACAGGTTAGATGGAATTATGTTACAGGCCTGGGACCCAGCTACCGCCGTTTGGCTGCCATCGGCGTTTGCGAGGATCGGAGTGAAATTGCCCGGGGTGCCTGTGCACAGGAATGGCGAGTTAATAGGCGCACCGGTGTTCGGGTCGGTCATGGAACCGAAGGTGTGGGGATTGGTGATCGCACCAGCGGGCAGAGGGACACCGAACGCATCGTTTGTGTAGTCGCCGTTGCGCATCGCGTCGGAAGGAACCAGGCCGGTGAACGTGGTGCCGTGCAACTGGTCTTTCTGTTCGCCGTCAACGAAGAAGAACGTTTTGTTCTTGCGGATCGGGCCGCCCACCGAGCCGCCGAACTGATTCAGGTTGAATTTTTCCGGAGTTTGCGCAAAAAAGCTCTTCGCGTCCAGCGAGGTGTTGCGGAGGAATTCGAAGAGCGATCCGTGAAAATCGTTCGAGCCGGATTTTGTGCTGATCAGCACCGTTGGTCCCGCGCGGGTGCCGAATTCCGCCGAGTAGTTGTACGTCAACACCTTGAATTCCTGAATGTCGTCAATCGAGGAAAGAATCCCGATGCCACCGGCCGTGAGTTCGTTGTTATCGTTGCCGTCCAGCAGCCAGTCGGTGCTGTTGGCGCGCGAGCCGCCCACCGAAAGAGAGTAGGAACCCCGGGCAGAGACTTCCGAGCTCGGGCCGCCATTGAAAAAGCTGTTGGGATTGGTCTCCTGTGTCGTGCCGGGCGTAAGGGTTGCCAACTGTACGAAATCGCGTCCATTCAAGGGCAACTGCGCCACCTGCTGCGAGGTGATGACCTGGCCGAGGGTGGGATTCGTGGTCTGCACCGCCACCGCGTCGGCGACTACCTCTACCGTGGAAGAAACGGAAGCGGGATTCAGCGAGAAATCCAGTTCGCGCGATTCATCAACCTGCAGCTTGTTGTCCTTGGACACCGCCGCCTGAAAGCCCGCGAACTCCACGCGGATGGTATACATCCCGACCGGCAGATAATTGATGATGTAGTGGCCGGTCTCGTCCGTTTTGGTATCGCGGGAAACTCCGGTTCCCTGGGAGGTGACGGTCACCGTGGCGCCGGTGATGGCGGAGCCGGATTTGTCCGTGACCGTTCCCGTAAAGCTGCCGATCGCCTGGCCGTAGCTCGTCGAGGCAAAAAACAATCCTGCAAAAAAAGCAACGACCACGAAAAGAATTCTCTTCGTCATCTTTCCTACCCCTTTTTGGAACCCTGAACTCAAGACTTGAGAGCAATCGAGGTTAGGAGCGGAAACCATCTAACCCTTGCGCCGGATTTGAAGCACCCTGGATTCGCGGCATAAAAATAAATCAATCAACGACCGCCTGCGATCCTCAAATATCCCCGGCGGCTCATACGGCTCATTGAGTACGGGGAAAATAGTGAAAAGAAATTACTTCGCCTTGGCGGAAGTGTCAAGGTCGTGTTTGCAACGCCACTCCATTTCCCGGCCACCCTGACGAAAAAGTGTGGAAATCCTTGCTGTGCTACTCTTTCCTGGGCGTTGCGCTCCGCCCACGACGATGAAGATCGCATTTCTCTCATACAATCCATTCGTTTTTCTTCTGCTGGCCTACTGGTGGTTCTTGCCGGTCACGGCCCATGGCAAGCGCCTTCCCGCCGTGCCCCAGACCGCCGCCTCGGGCGTTGAGGCGCACCTCGGCAAAGCCTACGACGCAATGAAAAACCAGCGATACGAGGACGCAGCGAACGAGTTTCGCGCCGCGTTGGCTCTCGATCCTGCCCTCACCCTGCGCGCCCGATTTCCCCTGGGCGTGGCGCTCTTTGAACAGCGCGACTATCCCGCTGCCCGGGACGAATTTGAAAAAGTGCGGAAGGAAGCCGGCGACCAGCCGGGCCTCTTCTACTACCTCGGCCGCATCGATCAGGAGCAGCAGGACTTCAAGGACGCGATTGAAAATCTTTCCAAAGCCGTTCTGAGGCCTCCGTTTCCCGACACCGCTTTCTATCTGGGCATGGCTTATCTGAAAAGCGGCGACGATCCGAACGCCGAAAAATGGCTGAAGGAAGCCACCCGCGTCGATCCCGGCAACTCCCGCGCTTACTACCAACTGGCCATTTTGTACCGCAAGCAGGGCCGCACGAAGGACGCCGCCGACGCTTTTGCACGCACCAAGGAAGAAAAAGTTTCCAGCGATAAACTCACGCAGCTGAAAGTGCAGTGTGACCAGGAGCTGAATCACGGACTGACCGAGAAGGCGCGTTCCCTGTGCGAGCAACTCGACGACCCGCAAAACTCCGAGAAACTCGCGGCTCTCGGCATTCTTTACGGCCAGCATGGTTTTCTGCAGGAGGCGCTGAAGCCCTTGCAGCGGGCGGCCGAGATCTCTCCCAAATCACCGCAGATGCAGTACAACCTCGCCTTCACCTATTTTCAGCTCGGGCGATACGCCGACGCGCGCGGGCCTTTGGAAGCAGCCACGCAGCACTGGCCGGATCTCTTCCCACTGCGCACCCTCTATGGAAATGTTCTCTGGAAATTGGGAGACACGGAAGGCGCGTACACGGAGCTGAGTTACGCGAACAAGCTGAATCCCCAGGACAAGCCGACCGGGGAACTGCTCTATCAAGCCACGGTCATTCTCGCCGATCAGGCCGAAGCGAAGCAGGCGTCCGTCGATGCCATTCGTTATTGGAAGCAGGCGGCGCAACTCCGGCCAACGCAAGCCGAACCGCATCACCGCTTGTCTTTGCTCTACAGCAAAGCTGGGCAGCCGCAACTTGCAAAGCAGGAGCAACAAGAGGCGGACCGCCTCCTGGGCGCAGCGGCTCCTTAGCCGGGCAAATTTCAAAGAAAATTAGGAAGAGTGAAAAGTTCCCGCTTCACGCTTACTGCTTACCGCCCGCTTCTTCCTTCAAAGACGCGGCCACTTTCTTCCCGTATTCCCGGCCTTTGGCCAATGCCGCGGCCTCGTCCACGGTCAACAGCTTCCTGTCCTGCATCAGCGTTTTGCCGCCCACGACCACGGTTTCCACCTCACTGGCTTTCAGCGCGTAGACAATCTGCGAATAGACGTTGAACATCGGCACGGCGTTCGGCACATCCAGCGTCAGAATGTCGAAGTCCGCCTTTTTCCCGATCTCCAGCGAACCGATCTCCTTTTCCATGTGCATCGCGCGAGCACCTTCAATCGTGGCCATCTCCATCGCGCCCTCGGCGCCGAGCGCCCGCGGGTCGACGCGATTCGTCTTCTGCAGCTTCGCGGCCAGGTCCATCTCTTCCATCATGTCGAGGTCGTTGTTGCTCCCCGCCGGTCCGTCGGTGCCCAGTCCGACGCGCATCCCCGCCGCGCGCTGATCCACAACGGGCGCCACGCCGCTCGCCAGCATCATGTTGCTCGATGGATTGTGTACGCACCCGACCTGTCGCTCGGCGAGGATTTTCATGTCGGTGTAATCGGTCCAGATGCAGTGCGCGGCCAGGACGTCGGGCCCGAGGAACTCGATGCGCTCCAGGTATTGCACCGGGGTCGCGCCGTTCTGCTCGATGCTGTCCATGTACTCCTTCCGCATCTCCGCGACGTGAATCAGGATGGGCGCGTGGTATTTCCGGGCCAGGGCGGCCGAATCGAGCAAGGTCTTTTTCGAACAGGTGTAGATCGAATGAGGCGCCACTGCGGCGTGAATCAGCGGATCACCCTGCCACTTCTTCAGGTATTTCTCCGTGTACGCGGCCATCTCCGCTTCGCTCTTGTTGTCCGGCGCCGGAAAATCGATCCAGGTCTCGCCCAGCACGCCGCGCACTCCGGCGGCCTTGGCTTCATCGGCCTCGGTGTCCTCGAAGTAGTACATGTCGGCGTACGTTGTCGTGCCGCCGCGGATCATTTCTGCGAGGGCCAGCCGCGAGCCCCAACGGACGAAGTCCTCGGTTACGTTGCGCGCTTCGGCCGGGAAAATGTATTTATGCAGCCAGACGTCCAGCGTGACGTCGTCAATCAGGCCGCGCATCAGGACCATGGGAATGTGGGTATGGCCGTTGATCAATCCGGGGATAATGAGCTTTCCGTTGGCGTCAATCGTTTCCTTGGCCGTCAAGCCCTTGGGAAAGGCTTGCGCGGGATTTTCCCCTACCGCTACGAGTTGATCTCCCCGGACGGCCAGGAAGCCGTTTTCGAAAACGTGGCGCTGCGGATCCATCGTGACGATTGTCGCGCCCTTCACCAGCAAATCCACGGACACCGCTTCTTTCGGCGCTTCCTGCGCGCCCGCGGCCGCAATTCCGAGCAGAACCGACAGCGCGGTAATGGGAAGAGACAAAGAGCGAAAGAGTTTCATCGGGCGGTCCTTTGAAAGATGGCTTACAGATTAGAGGAGTCGAAGGGTTTCGGAAAGAGCTGGCTCATGCGCATCGCTTCCGTTTTTCCCTGCAAGTTGGCTAACACCACGGGAATATCGCCGCAGAATTCCCAGATAATCTGGCGGCACGCGCCGCAGGGAGGCGTCAGCGTGTCCGTGTCGGTGACCACGGCGATGGCATCGAATTTCCGGTCTCCCTCACTGATCGCCTTGAATATGGCCACTCGCTCGGCGCATAGCGTCAGGCCGAACGTGGCATTCTCAATGTTGCATCCCGGATAGATTTTGCCCGATGGCGTGCGTAGCGCCGCGCCGACTTTGAAATTGGAGAACTTCGCGTGGGCATTATCGCGCACCTTCGCGGCTGCGGCGATTAAAGCGTCGAATTCGGACATCCCGACCTCCTCAAATCCGTTGCGACCGGGCGCTAAAGCTCGGCGGCGATCTGCGGAATCACCGCGCGCAGTAGCACGATGAATTGCCCCTTCACGCGTTCCGCTGTCTCCAGCACTTCGGTGTGATCCAGCGGCTGGTCCAGCACGCCGGCCGCGGCATTCGTGACGCAGGAAATTCCCAGCGCTCGCATCCTGGAGTGCCGTGCCGCAAGCACTTCCGGCACCGTGGACATGCCCACCAAATCCGTGCCAATCGCCCGGAGGTAGCGGATCTCGGCCGGCGTTTCGTAGCTCGGGCCTGCGAGGGCCGCGTACACGCCCTCGCCCAGTTCGATGCCCAGACCTTCCCCGGCGGCAAGTGCGAGTTCGCGAAACCGTTTGTCGTAGGCGTGGGTCATGTCGGGAAAGCGCGGCCCAAACTTGTCTTCGTTCGGGCCGGAAAGGGGATTCGCGCCTTGTAGATTGATGTGGTCGCTGATCACTACCAGGCGGCCCTGCGTGAAGGCTTTGTTGATGCCGCCCGCGGCGTTGGTGAGGATCACGGCCTTTACGCCGAGCCGCGAAAAAACGCGAATGGGAAAGGCAACGTCCTGCGCCGAATACCCTTCATAGAGGTGCACCCGCCCTTGCATTCCTACCACTTCCACGCCATCTACTCTACCTAGTACCAATTGCCCTGCGTGGCCCACCGCCGTGGATCGCGGGAAGTGAGGAATCTTCGCGTAGGGGATGCGCGTGGCGTTTGCGAACTCATCCGCAAACGCGCCCAGTCCCGAACCCAGCACGAGCGCGATCTTCGGTCGGAGTTTCGCCTTCTTCTGGATAAATCGCGCGGCGGCCTCGGCGCGAACGAACAGTTGCGATGGTTTTTCCTGCGGTGCCTTTTTGCCGGCAGCGCTCATGTAAACAATCCCACGATGCACGCGGACATCAGGTTCGCCATGGTTCCCGCCAGCATGGCGCGTATCCCGAATTTGGCCAACTGCCCGCGCTGCTCGGGGGCCAGCGCACCGATTCCGCCAATCTGAATGCCGATGGAGCTGAAATTCGCGAAGCCGCAGAGCGCGAAGGTCGCGATAGTGAACGAGCGCGGATCGAGGCTCCCCTTCATCGGCCCAAGTTGGCTGAACGCCACGAACTCGTTAATGACCATGCGCGTGCCCAGCAGGTTGCCGATTTTCGGCGCGTCGTGCCATGGAATGCCGATCAACCAGGCCACCGGCGAGAAGACCCAGCCAAACAGCGTCTGCATGCTGTCCGGGAACCAGGCCATGTGCGGCCAGTTGTGTACCCCGCCCATCATCGCGTTCAGCAGCGCCAGCAGCGCAATAAAGGTGATTAGCATCGCGCCCACGTTCAGCGCCAGGTTCAGCCCGTCGCCCGTTCCGCGGGCAATCGCGCCGAGAAGGTTGGACTCTCGCTCCATCTGCGGCATTTCCACGCGTCCCGCGGTCAGCGGTTCTTCCGTTTCCGGCACCAGCATTTTCGCCATCAGCAAGGTACCGGGCGCCGTCATGATTACGGCCGTGAGAAGATTCTTCGGGTCAGCCCCGCCCACCTGGATGTAGCCGGCCATCATGCCGCCGGAAATGTGGGCCATGCCGCTCGTCATCACGCACATGAGTTCGGACTTGGTGAGTTTTGGGAGAAACGGCCGGATGGTCAGAGGCGCTTCCGTCTGGCCCATGAAAATACTGGCGGCCACGTTCAGCGATTCCGCGCCGCTGGCGCCCATCACGCGCGTCATGATCCATGCGGCCGCCCGGATGATTATTTGCATGATGCCCAGGTGATAAAGCACGGCGAAGAATGCCGCGATGAAGATAATCGTCGGCAACACTTGAAACGCGAAATTGAATCCCAGCCGGGAAAGCTCTTTGGGCATTCCCAGGTCGCCAAAGACGAACGTCGAGCCCGCGTAGGAAAAACTCAGCAGTTTGTTGGCGCCGTTTCCCAGAAAGCTGAAGATCTTGCTGCCGAACGACGACCGCAGAACGAAGTAGCCCAGCGTGAGCTGCAGGCCGACGCCCCAGAGCACGGTTTTCAACTTGATGGACTTACGCGAAGTGGAAAAGAGATACGCACCGCCAATAATTACCAGCATCCCCAACACGCCCGTAAATCGTCCCATTCCGTCTCCCTTTATGCCGCCGTGTCGAGAATCGAAAAGGTCTAGCCGCCGATGACGCGCCGTATCAGAGCGCGCGATGGCGGCTTTTTATCACCGATGTGATAGCTGGCGGCAATCATTTTTTTCGCGGCCGGCACTGGCCCTTCGGCGTTGTAGCGGATGGTCGCCAGCGTTTCCCCGGCCTGCACGGCATCGCCGATCCGCTTGTGAAATTCCAGGCCCACACCATGGTCGATGCGATCTTCCTTTTTTTCGCGGCCGCCGCCAATCATGGCCAGGGCGATGCCCAGGTCCAGACAGTTGATGTCCGCCACGAACCCGCCCGACGGGCTCTTCACTTCCGCAAGTCCCCGCGCGCCGGGCAGCAGGGAAACGTCGTCAATCACGCGCGGATCGCCACCCTGCAGCCGGATGCACTCTCGAAATTTTTCCAGGGCCCTTCCCGACTCCACCATTTCCGAGGCCAGCGCGCGTCCTTCTTCCACCGATTTCGTTCGTTCGCCGAGGTAAAACATCCAAGCCGATAGCTCAAGACTCAGGTCCTGCAAGTCGCCGGCTCCCCGGCCTCGCAGCACCTCAATCGATTCGATCACCTCATTCGAATGGCCCGCAAACTGGCCGAGCGGTTGTCCCATCTCCGTAATCAGCGCGACGCATTTCTTGCCCATCCGCTTGGCGGTTTCCACCATCACTTCCGCCAGCGCCACGGAATCTTCTTCCTTGCGCATAAAGGCGCCGGAGCCGGTCTTCACGTCCAGCACCAGGGCGTCAATCCCCTCGGCGAGCTTCTTACTCATGATGGATGCACAAATCAAGCCGATGTTTTCCACCGTGGAGGTAGCGTCGCGCAGCGCGTAGATCTTCTTGTCGGCTGGGGCAATCTCCGCCGTCTGGCCGATGAGCGACATCCCGCATTCGCGCAAAACGCGCTTGAAGTCGTTCAGGTTGAGAAAAGTGTTGAAGCCGGGAATCGCCTCGAGCTTGTCGAGCGTCCCTCCGGTATGCCCGAGTCCGCGTCCACTGATCATCGGAACGGCGAGCCCGCCTGCCGCCACGATCGGGGCGAGGATCAGCGAAGTTTTGTCCCCGACCCCGCCGGTCGAATGCTTGTCCACCTTCTTTACCGGAAGATCCGAGTGGTCCACCACCTCTCCCGAATGGAGCATTGCCTCGGTCAGCGCAGCAAGCTCCGGCCGCGAAAGTCCGCGGATCCACGCCGCCATGAGCCAAGCGGCCATCTGGTAATCGGGAAATTGGTCGCGTGTGTACGCGGAGATCAGATACTCGATTTCTTCGCGGGAATGTTCCCCGGAATCCCTCTTTTTTCGGATCAGATCGACGGCGCGCATGTGTTTTGGAGGCGTTCGCGAGACTAACATTGGGTCAAGGGCGCGTCAACGCAAGCGGGCTCGACGCGAGCGGCTCGATTTCCGAACGGGTCGAACCGGCCGGCAGACCACTTCTGGATGGCCAGCCGTCCGCGCACAGGCCCCAGTGTGCATCGGGGCACACAAGGCAGTTCGGCCAGAAAGTGAGCAAGCATTTAAGGCGCGACGCGATGTTTTCGGCAGAGGCATTACAGTCTTCCATTTGTAAAGCGGGCAGATTTTCTCATCAACGGGCCGGCGCGACGGCGGCGAATTCACTTTTGGCTTTTGTTCAGCTCTTCGAGCGCGCGCTTCAACTGGTCCAGTTTTTGTCCTGCCTCGCCCAACTTTCCTTCAGCGGTCAAGCGCTGGTAGTCCGAAAGGTCTTTCGCGGCCTGCACGATCAAGGCCCGAACACTCGGCGCGGGCCCCGGCGACGCGCTGGTGGCCGGCGGATTATGGCTACTTTCCGCGGATTCGGGATTTGCGCTGGTGGAGGATGCCGCTCCTCCAAAAAGGGCCGCCATCGCCGACTCGAATGTCGGTCCATAAGCCAGCCGGTCCTGTACCGCGAGAACCACCAGGCGCAACTCCGGCATGGGGCTGCGTTCCGCCTGGAGGTAAATGGGCTCGGCGTAGAGCAGAGTGCCTCCAATGGGAATCACGAGCATATTCCCGCGACGCACGTGCGAACCCTGCTGGCTCCAGAGGGTCAACTGCCCCGAGAGCTGAGCATTCTGATCAATGCGGGCCTCGACCTGCAGCGGTCCGTCCACCAGTTTGCTCTTGGGAAAGTCGTAGACAATCGAATTGCCGTACTGGGTGCCGTCGCTACGCCCTGCAATCCAGCCAATCAGGTTGTTCCGATTCGCGGGAGTAAAGGGCAGAATTTCCACGAACTCTGTATCCGTCTCGTGCGGGAGTTTCATGAGCACGAAGTTTGGCTGCATGGTCTGTGTGGTTTGTTCCCCCATTTCGTTCAGCCCGACCTCGGTGGCTACGGTCCAGAGATCCTCGCGATTGTAGAAGACCTCCGGATCGGTCATGTGGTACAGGCCATACGCTTCCGCTTGAACGTTCAGCAATTTTTCGGGGTACCGCACGTGTTGGCGGAGATCGGGAGGCATGGAGGCGGCGTCTTTGAACAAATCCGGGAATATGCGGCGGTAAGCCTGAATAATCGGGTCCTCGGAGTCGAAGACGTAAAACGTCGTGGTTCCGTTATAGGCGTCGATCACCGCCTTTACGGAGTTACGCACGTAATTGATGGGGGTGCCGTCGAGGAGGTAATGAGTGGCGTAAGGGTAGCCGTCCGAGGTCGTGAAAGCATCCATCATCCAATACAAGCGGCCATCGTGGGCCACCACGATATAGGGATCCGGGTCAAAACTGAGAAAGGGGGCCAGGGTGGATACGCGCGCGTTCACGTTGCGGCGCATGAGCAGCCTGCTGTCCGGCGTCACATCATCACTGAATGGAAGCTTGGTGAGGTCGCCGAGGTCCGCGGCGATGAGGATGCGGCGAAAAAAGCTCCCAAGCACGATGCCACCGCTTCCCTGGTAGGAAGTGAAACTGTTGGTTTGGCCTTGGGGATAGTTGAATTCCTTCTGTCTCGTGCGGACGTACACGTCGGTGTCGGTCAATTCCCCGAAATAGATCTCGGGCCGGGTGACTTCCAGACCGGGGACGCTGCTTTCAACAGGCATGTTGCTCAGTAGCAGAGCGGGAAGCCCTTCCTGCGTGAAGCCGTTCACGGTGTTCATGGTGATGCCGTACCCGTGGGTGTAAATCAACCTTTCGTTGATCCAGTTGCGGCTGCTTCCCGGGAGCTTATTGACGTTCAATTCCCGCGCGGAGAGCATCACCTCCCGGAGATGGCCTCCGATCTCGTAGCGGTCAATGTCGATATCCGGAAAGTCGTAGTAGGTGCGGATTTCCTGAATCTGGCGGAGGGTGTCTTGCAGGGCGCGCCAGTCCCAGAGGCGGATATTTTGAAGTGTCGCCTGATTGTTCGCGGGATCGGCCGCTTCGACGCTGGTCTCGGCGGGAAACTCGCGCTGGGTCACGCGGTCCAAACCGAAAGCCAGCCGGGTCATTTTGATGTTGTAAGCAATGTAGGGCCTTTCCCGCACTAACTGGTTCGGTTTGACGATAAAACTGCTGACGTACCAGCTGACGATCTGAAGGAGCAGATAACAAGCCGCGCCAGGAATGATTGCCGCTACCAGCCAGCGGCCGCGCCTTGCTGTGGCGGCATTCACGGCCGCAATCACTGCGCCAAGAACCAGAGCAGCGCAAACTGCCAGCAAACCCGGTAGCAAGATATGTACATCGGTGTAGGTGGCGCCGCCGAAGATGGTGTGGTCCTGGAACAGCAGGCTGAACCGGCCGAGGTATACCTGCAGCGCAATGACCAGAAGCAGAAAGGCAACGCAGATGGACAATCCGCGCTCCCGCAAGGCGCTGTAGCTGCCGCGGAATCCGGTTAGAGCGCGAGAGCTATTGGCGACCACCAGGAAGAAAACGCCAGCCACGCAGGTCACTACCGCGAGCATCAGCAGCCAGCCCGAAATCAGTTGCCAAGCAGGCAAGATCAGGAGGTAGAAGCTGAGCGGCTTCCCGAAGATCGGATCCAGCACGCCTGCGCCGGGCCGCGGCGCATAGCGGTATAAGGCAAGAGTCGGCCACTGCTCCATCATGACCGTGCCGGTGGCGAGTGCGATAAAAAGCGAGCCGCCCGTGACGACGAAGCGCAGGATGGACTCGACCGGCAGCCTAACGGGCTGGCCCCCCACGAATATCGTTTGGCCACTCGGCAAATCGTCCCCGTGCATTCGCTTCAGGGCCAGAATCGCCCCGTACAAAATCAGAAATGTAGCCGCGACAAACGCTGCGAAAACCGTCCATTCAAGGCTCAGCATTTTCCTGAACACTTCTTCAAAGCCAAGCGAGCCGAACCACAGGGCATCGACGTAATACGACAACAACGTTTTGGCGCTGAACGTGATCACAGCAACCACCGCCAGGATGAGAATCAAGAGCCAGCGGGCATCTCGCGGGGGCGGCAATGGGGCGCGAATGGATTTGGGGCTACGGTCTCGATCAATGGGCTGCGGCATTCTTCAAACCTCTTCTTCACCAGCATATCGTCTTTAGGGATTCGAAACCGCGTGTTTGTCCCGCGGCTTGCGCTTGCCGCTGGTAGCCTCGAATGCTCACTCGTCGCCAGTTGTCCGTTTCGCTCGTGCACCCGGCCAGCAAACCACCCCAGTGCTGCGCGGTTCGCTCAGCGCTTCCTGCCTGAAGCCGTCTGCAACCTTACTGCGGAGTGCGCGTCTCGACGGAGTTGCCCGAATTATCGGCCAGGTCGAACCTGGGTCGGCAAGTTTAGTTTCCAGAACATCGCGAAGGAATGAAGTAAACGTTTCCGCCTGGGCACCGTGGAGAATGGCCTGCAATCTGCCGGTCAGAGCAGACTCCGACTCGGTCTGCTCGCGCGAAACTATCATGTCCTTGTCCTGACAGGAGGGACGTAACTGCTCCGAGACGGCAGAATCACGCCACGAGAGAAATATCTTAGGGCGGCTTGCCCTCTCGCCGCAGGGTGTTATATTTAGCCGTTTGTTTGCGTGCGAGGAAAACGAATGAGCAAGACACCAAGGATCGCGGTCGTCGGCAGCGCCAACGTGGATTTGACCACATTCAGCGACAGATTTCCCCGCCCCGGTGAAACTATCTTTGGGCAGAAATTCGATCTGGGCTTCGGCGGCAAGGGCGCCAACCAGGCGGTGGCCGCCAGGTTGTGCGGCGCGGAAGTCGTCATGGTCGCCAAGGTCGGAAGTGATCTGTTTGGGGAGGCCACCGTCAAGAATTTTGCATCGTATGGAATCGACACCACCCACGTGCGCATCGTAGATGGGATTTCCAGCGGCGTCGCACCGATTTTCGTCGAGCCCAACGGGCAGAATCGCATCCTGGTGGTGAAAGGCGCGAACGACGCACTGAAGCCCGCTGACGTGGATGCCGCCGCCGAAGCCCTGAAGACGGTGGACACCATTGTGCTCCAGTTCGAAATTCCGATGGAGACCATCGCCTATACCGTGCAGTTCGCGAAAAAGAACGGCATTCGCTGCATCGTCAACCCCGCTCCCGCCCAACCCATTGATTCGAATCTGCTGAACGCCGCCGACTACTTCATTCCCAATGAGACCGAAGCCGAAGTCATTACTGGCATGCCCGTCCATTCCATCGAAGAAGCGAAGCGTTGCGCCGCCTCTTTGCTGGAGCGGGGATTCCGCAAGGTGATTCTGACGCTGGGCAGCCGCGGCGCGTTGCTGGCTTCGGCGGAGGGCAGCGAAGTGGTGGCGCCCTTCGACGTGACGCCGGTGGACACGACCGGCGCGGGAGACGCCTTCATCGGGAGTTTCGCAATGTTTCTGGGCGCGGGATTTCCGGAGAGGGAAGCTATCAGGCGGGCGAATCTGTTCGCCGCATTGTCCACGATGAAAGTGGGCACGCAAAAGTCGTTTCCGTCGCACGCGGAGTTTGCGGCGGAGTGGACCAAGCGCGGCGGCAAAGCGTAGGAATTGGGCGGCGCCGGCGTTTTCCGGCAATTATGGAAATGGCGCGGTCCACCGCGCAGGTTTTTTGGATGCAGCAAGTTTCATGGCGGCGCAAGTTGCAGGATAGCGTTGCAGGGATTCAGGGGCATCGGACGCACGAGCATACAAAGGAGCATTCATGTTTGTTCTCCAGAGTTACACCTGGGCGGTGGTTTTTTGCATCATCACCATGTTCTGCTGGGGTTCGTGGGCCAACACCCAGAAGCTGGCCAAGAAAGGCTGGCGTTTCGAGCTTTTTTACTGGGATTACTGCATCGGCGTCCTGCTCTTGACCCTGCTGCTCGGCGTCACGATGGGAAGCCACGGGATGGCCGGACGCGCGTTTTTTGAGGACCTCGGACAGGCCTCCCACTCGAGCCTGCAATCCGCGCTGATCGGGGGCGCCATCTTCAATCTGGCGAACATCCTGCTCGTTGCGGCGATTGACATCGCGGGCATGTCTGTCGCATTTCCCGTCGGCATCGGCCTCGCCCTGGTTCTGGGAGTCTTGGTCAACTATCGCGAACATCCGGAGGGCAACGCCATGCTTCTGTTCGGCGGCGTGCTCCTCGTGGTCGTCGCGATCGTCCTGGATGCGGTCGCCTATCGAAAACTTCCGGGCGGAGCGGCCGGGATCAGCACTAAAGGACTGGTTCTCTCACTGGCGTGCGGCGTGACCATGGGCTTCTTTTACCGGTTTGTCGCCGCGGCGATGTATCCGGATTTCTCCGTCCCGGAGCCCGGGAAGCTCGGCCCCTACGCGGCCGTGTTTGTCTTCGCGGTTGGAATCCTGATCAGCAACTTCATCTTAGGCACCTTCATTATGAAAAAGCCATTTGTCGGCGCGCCGGTTTCCTTTGGCGACTACTTCAAGGGCGGCCTGGGCACGCACTTCACCGGCGTTCTTGGCGGCATCATCTGGGGCGTGGGCATGTCCTTTAACATCATCGCCGCGGGCCGCGCGGGGTTTGCAATCTCCTACGGCCTCGGACAGGGTGCCACCATGGTTGCTGCGTTCTGGGGCGTCTTCATTTGGAAGGAATTCAAGAGCGCGCCGAAGGGTACTAACAGTCTGATTGGCGCCATGTTTGCATGTTTTCTGATTGGCCTGGCACTGATCATTGTCGCCAGAACGTCGTAAGGAGAAATGGGCAGGCGCCGGTTCACGAATAAATGCCGCAAGGGAGCTCGATGATGCTGCGATTCCGTGGGAAATACTTTGCTGTTTTGGCGGTGCTGGCGGTTGGGAACTTCGCGGTTGCCGCGCCGCGCAAGGTGATCATTGACACCGATCCGGGAACGGACGACGCCATGGCCATTATGCTGGCGTTGAACTCTCCGGAGTTCGATGTCCGCGCGCTGACGGTTGTGCCGGGCAACGTCACCGCCGCGCAAGGCCTGGACAACGCTTTGCGCATGGTGTCCCTGGCGAATCGCTGCGATATCACCGTCGCCGCCGGCGCGCAGCATCCATTGTTTCAAAAACTCATCACCGCCGAATTCTGGCACGGCAAGAATGGGCTCGCGAATATCGAGCTGCCTCCCAGCAAATGCAAGGTTGACCCGCGTTGGGCTCCCGACCTGATCATCCAGATGATCCATGAGAATCCTCACGAAATCACGCTTGTGCCCATCGGGCCGCTCACAAATATCGCTCTCGCGCTGGAGAAGGATCCTTCCATCGTGCCGCTGGTCAAGGAAGTCGTGATCATGGGCGGCTCGATCACCGGCGGCAATGTCAATGCCTCCGCCGAAGCGAACATCTACAACGACCCGGAAGCCGCCCAGGTGGTTTTCCAGGCGGGCTGGCCGCTGACCATGGTTGGACTCGACGTCGGCGACAAGACCATGCTGACGCGCAAATATATTCAGGCGCTTAAGGATCACCCGGGCCCAGAGAGCGATTTCATCTACAAAGTTGCCGATTTCCTGATTGCCCTCGGTGAAAAGTATGGCGACTCCGGGACGCCGATGTATGACCCGCTCGCGGTCGGCGTGGCCATCGATCCCACGCTGGTTAAAGCTCCGTCCATGCACGTGGACGTGGAAACGCGGGGCGAGTTCACTCGCGGCGAAACCGTCGCGAACCGCCGCGGCGCGGTCGAACGCAACGTCCTGCACCATTTTCCCGACGGCGATCGCTACGTCATTGAAGGCCTGGACAAAGTCGAACCCAATGCAAAGGTGTGCATGGACGTCAACGCCGACAAGTTTCTGCAGATGTTCGTGACCCGCATCCAGGGCAAGTAGGCATCCATGATGCGGCCGGTTTTTGATTCTGAGGAGGACACCGCTGGGTCCCGTACGTAGTGGCGATCGCTCGTTCCATTTATGTGGCACTCATAAGCTAAAGCGGCGGAAGTTCCTGGAAGTATTCGGAAAGGCTGCCGCGGTTTCACAGTTTGCCCCAATGGTATTTCTTCCGGCCGCCCCGCGGAGTTCGGGACGTGCCAGTTCCAAAGAGACCATGCACTGGCCAAAGGAAACTGGAAGTCCCGTTCTGGACAGTTTGCGCTACGCGATCGAGAGTTCGCGTGATGTGCACACGCATTACGACAAGATCGTCGAAGTCGCCTCCTGGATGGCCTACGAAGAGTTGCCTATGCCGGAGTTCGCGCTGCCTTTCGGCATCGCCCAGGGCGACCCCAATGTGGCCATCGATTTCATCATGGTTGCCGATTCCATTGACACGGCCTTCACCGACTTTTCCAACCACGTCAAATTCCAGGTGGATTACGCCGGGCAGCATTGGTCGGACTCCGACGCGGAATTCGCGTGCATCAAGCGCGCGGTGGACGGCGGGATCCCATTCCTTGACGGGAGCTATCTGGCCAAAATTACCCGGGCCGAATTGAACAAGGTGTTCGAAGGCAACATCGAGATGCCGATGCTCGACGAAAAACTGGAAGTCCTCCACCAGGTCGGCAAGGTTTTGAGCGAAAAGTACGACGGGAAATTTCACAACTTTGTTCACTTGTGTTCGCCGCGTCTCTACGACAAAGGCAACGGACTGATTGATCGCCTGGTCACCGAATTTCCACGCTTCAACGACGTCAGCATCCTCGACGGCCACGAAATCAAGTTCTACAAGCTGGCGCAGCTCGGCGTCTGGATGATGTACGCCACGCTTCACGGGTTGGGAAAATTCCGGCTGGACGACCCCCAGAAAATGACCGCCTTTGCGGATTACATCGTGCCGGTTGGGCTCCGCGTCATGGGAATCACCAGCTACTCGAAGGAACTCGACCACGCCGTCGAGACTTACCAATTAATCCCGCGCGACTCGCGCTGGGAGATCGAGATCCGTGCGCATTGCCTCTACGCCACCGCCCTCCTCACCGAGGAGATCAACAAATTGCGGTCCCCCGATAAGCAGGTGATTATTCCCCAGATTGACGCCCGCTTCTGGACGCACTATCACACGACGACTTGGCCGCACCATCTGACGAAAACGATCATGTACTAGCGGGCGGTTGGCTCAGGTTTTATTTTCATTCATCCCGAAAGGAACGGACTCATGAATTCGTTCGGCCGTTTTTGCACGATTGCTTTGGCATCATTGGTGCTTGCGATGGGGAATCCCGCCCAATCGAAGCGCAAGGTCATCATTGATCAGGATGCCGCGGGCCCCGGCGGCACCGATATGCAGGCAATTCTCGCGCTGGTGAACTCGCCCGATACGGACGTGCTCGGCATCACCGTACTTACCGGTGACGCCTGGCGCGATGAGGAGGTGCAGCATACCCTCCGGCTGATGGAGCTTATCGGCCGCCGCGATATCCCCGTGGTTCCCGGCGCAGAGTTTCCCCTGGTCAACAGCAAGGAATACATTGCCAAGTGGCAGACGTTCCACGGAAAGGTTGTTTATCAGGGCGCTTGGAATTTTGGCTCCGGCACCGACCACAAGCCTCACGGCCCGAAGGAAATTCCGCCGATGCCGGAGGGCGCTCCGACGATCAAGGCTTCCACCGAGGACGCGGCCCATTTTATGGTTCGCATGGTGCGGCAATATCCTCACGAAGTGACCATCTATGCCGCGGGACCAATGACCGATCTGGCTCTCGCCATCGCCCTCGATCCGGAGTTTCCCGCTCTCAGCAAGGAACTGATCGTCATGGGCGGTAGCATCAATCCGCAGACCAGCGACCCGGAGTTCTCCCTGACGCCCACGCGCGAGTTCAATTTCTGGATGGATCCGGAAGCCACCCACGCAGTGCTGCACGCCAAGTGGCCCCGCGTGGTCCTGACCACCGTGGACATTTCCGTCAAGACCGACATGGAAAAATCGCTCATTGCAGTGATCGGCAAGAGCCAGGAGCCGGTGGCGCAGTACGTCGCGAAATATGCCATGGCCGGCTATTTGTGGGACGAACTTGCCGCCGTTGGGTGGCTCGACCCATCCATCATCACCAAATGGAAGAAGCTCTACATTGACGTGGACGTGGATCACGGAGCGGGCTATGGCAACACGCTGGCCTGGGCCCCCGGGCAGCAGCCCGACATGGGGGAAGTCCTTGTGGAAGTGCAGGATGACCTCAACAAGGAAAAATTCTACAAGGAGTATGTGGAGCTGCTTTCGCGGCCCACTCCTGGCGCAAAGGATCCCGCGGCGAACTGATCTTTGCCGCACGGGCCGGTGAAGGAATTTGGCGGCGGTGGTATGCTGGTCTATTGCCACGCGCCACCGCCGCACGGCCTTCGGAGACACCGAATGGAAACCCCAAAGCATCCTCGCCTGGAAATTACCGACCGGAAAGGCAACCAGCTCGTCAGCGAAAACGCCCCGACGCAATCGGGCATCGCGCTCTTGCAAGGACGCGCACTGAGCGCTAATCGCGGAACCTCGCTGAATCTCGACTGGGTTGAACAGGTCCGCGTCAACACCAGCGCCGTGGAACGCCGCACCGCCACCCTGGTCACTCGCCGCACCGTCAAGAAGGATTGGCAAATCGCCTGGTTGCTGCGCGCCATTTCCTGCATGGATCTGACCACGCTCAGCGGTGACGACACTGAAGAGCGGGTCAAGCGTTTGTGCGCCAAGGCTCGCCATCCGACCCAGCAGGAGTTGGTCGAAAAGCTCGGCATCGAGGAGCTGAATCTTCATGTCGGCGCCGTCTGCGTCTATCATCTTTTCGTGGAAACCGCGCGGCGCGCGTTGGAAGGCACCAACATTCCAGTAGCTGCCGTTTCCACGGGTTTTCCCGCGGGCCTTTCTCCTCTTGAAGAGCGCATCGGGGAAATCCGGCGCTCGGTCGAGGCCGGCGCGCAGGAAATCGACGTGGTCATCACCCGCGCACATGTTTTCAGCGCCCAGTGGCAGAAACTCTACGACGAAATCGTGGCCTTCAAAGATGCCTGCGGCCCGGCTCACCTGAAGGTAATTCTGGGTACCGGCGATCTCTTGACGTTGCGCAACGTCGCCCGGGCCAGCCTCGTCGCCATGATGGCCGGAGCCGATTTCATCAAGACTTCCACGGGAAAAGAGACCGTCAACGCCGTGCTTCCCGTCGGACTGGTGATGGTCCGTGCCATCCGCGAGTATGCCGAAGAAACCGGCATGGCTGTAGGCTTCAAGCCCGCCGGCGGCATCCGCACCGCAAAGCAATCGTTGGAATGGCTTGCCCTGATGAAGGAAGAACTGGGGAACAGCTGGCTGACGCCGCATCTATTCCGCTTTGGCGCCAGCGGCATGCTCGCAGACATCGAACGCCAGCTGGAATTCCACGTGACCGGGCGTTATTCCGCCGAATTCCGACACCCAATTGCGTAAGAAAGTTCATTCGCACAGTTTTGCAGGCTTCAGGCTCGCCGAGGTGAGGGGTCATGGGGAAGAAAAGCGGTTCCAGGGACGCTGAAATTAGCCTGAAGCTCTACGAACTCCGGCGCGAGCCTGAATTGCGCAAGGCGCGGAATTGGTGGCTCTGGGAGTTCCTCCCGGAAGGCGCCGCCGACTTCTTGAAAGTGGCCAATGCGACGGGCACGCAAGAGAACAATTGGCTACGGCAGGTGGGCGGCTATTGGGGGATGGCCGCGGCGCTGGTGCGGCAGGGCCTGCTTGACGAAGATCTGTTCCTTCGCCCGGCCTGCAGCGGCGAAATGTTCTTCATGCTGGCAAAGGTATACCCGTTCTTGCCGGAACTTCGGGAGAAGCTTGGAGACCCGGAAGTATTTCGCGACGTCGAAAAAGTGGCCACGAATTCCAAGTGGGGTCGCGAGCGGTTGCAATTCGTCATAAAGCGTGTTGAGTCGCTTCGGGAGAGGAACGCACAGCAAGCCCGGAGTTAGCGCCGGATATTCCTGGCAGAGGTCATCCGCATGATTTGGTGGGAGCACAAGCAAACATGAGCAGCGTAGTGGAAAAATTCAGAACCATGGAGTACGGCCCGGCGCCGGAAGATCCCAAGGAAGCCCTCGCCTGGATAGATCGCCACGACCGGAAATTCGGGCATTTCATTGATGGCTCATGGCGCGCTCCCGCGGAAGGGAAGTATTTTGAGACCGCCGACCCTTCGGCAGGAACGGTCCTCGCGGAAATCGCTCAGGGAGGCGCCGCCGATGTCGATCCTGCCGTGAAAGCCGCGCGCAAGGCCTTGCCGGCCTGGCAAAAGAAGACTCCGCACGAACGCGCGCGTTTTCTCTATGCGCTTGCGCGCCAGGTGCAGAAGCATTCGCGCCGACTGGCGGTTCTGGAAACGCTCGACAACGGCAAACCGATTCGCGAGAGCCGCGACAATGATATTCCGCTGGTGGCCCGTCATTTCTATTACCACGCGGGCTGGGCGCAACTGCTCGAGCAGGAATTTCCCGGCCACGTCGCGTGCGGTGTGGTCGGGCAAATTATCCCCTGGAATTTCCCGCTGCTCATGCTGGCGTGGAAAATAGCTCCGGCGCTGGCCACGGGAAATACCGTGGTCTTAAAGCCCGCGGAATATACTCCGCTCACCGCGCTCGCGTTCGCCGAACTCTGCAATGAAGTTGGCCTCCCCAAAGGAGTGGTCAATATCGTCACCGGCGACGGGAGCACCGGCGAGGCGCTGGTGAAGCATCCCGACGTAAACAAAATTGCGTTCACTGGCTCGACGGAAGTCGGCCGCGCCATTCGCAAGGCAACAGCAAGTTCCCACAAGCGCCTCTCGCTGGAACTCGGCGGCAAATCGCCATTCATTATTTTTGAGGACGCAGATCTCGATGGCGCCGTCGAAGGGCTGGTGGATGGCATCTGGTTCAACCAGGGCCAGGTTTGCTGCGCGGGCTCGCGATTGCTTGTGCAGGAAAGCATTGCGGAAAAAATGATCCGCAAATTGCAGGCGCGCATGAGTACGTTGCGCATAGGTGCGCCGCTCGATAAAGCCGTGGATATCGGCGCGATCGTCGCCCGGGTCCAGCTTGAGCGTATTGACAGACTCGTCCAGCAGGGAATCGCCGAAGGAGCCACCTGCTGGCAGCCGGAAGTGCTGCTGCCCTCGCGCGGCCTCTACTACAAGCCCACACTGCTCAGCAACGTCCAACCGACATCCATCGTCGCGCAGCAAGAAATTTTCGGACCCGTGCTCGCGGCGATGACGTTCCGCACTCCGCGCGAGGCGGTCGAGCTTGCCAACAACACGGTCTACGGCCTTGCCGCCAGCGTCTGGAGCGAGAGCATCAACGTGGCGCTGCAGGTGGCCGCGCAAATCAAGGCGGGCGTGGTCTGGGTAAACAGCACCAACCTGTTCGATGCGGCCTGCGGATTTGGCGGCTACCGCGAGAGCGGGTACGGCCGTGAAGGCGGGCGCGAAGGGCTCGCGGAATATCTGGAGCCCGGCTGGTTCCACAAAGCACCCCCGTTGAAGAAAAATGGCGCCCGGGCAAAGGAGCCGGTCGAAGTGGCCACGCCCGGAATCGACCGCACCGTGAAACTCTACATCGGCGGCAAGCAGGTTCGCCCGGATTCCGGCTACAGCGTGGAAGTTCGCGGCAAGAAGGGCGAATTGCTCGGCGAATCACCGCTCGGCAACCGCAAGGACATCCGCAACGCGGTCGAAGCCGCGCGCAAAGCCGAATCCTGGAGCAAAACCACCGGGCACAACCGCGCGCAGGTGCTCTATTACATCGCGGAGAATCTTTCGCAGCGGGGAGAGGAAATTGCCGCCCGGCTTGCCGCCGTTGTTGGGAAAAGGCAGGCCGGCGAGGAAGTCCAGGCGAGCGTCGAGCGCCTTTTCTCTTATGCCGCGTGGGCGGACAAATTTGACGGCGCGGTCCACAATCCGCCGTTCCGCAACGTCTCGATCGCCATGAACGAAGCTGTCGGGACGGTCGGAGTGATCTGCCCGGCGGAATTCCCGCTGCTCGGCTGCTTTACGTTGGTTCTTCCACTGATTGCATCCGGGAACGCGGTGGTCGCGGTCCCATCGGAAACTTATCCCCTCATCACCGGCGATCTCTATCAGGTTTTCGAAACCAGCGATCTTCCCGGGGGCGTCGTCAATCTCGTTACGGGGCGCACCACGGAATTGCTCAAGGTCCTCGCCGAGCACGACGACCTCGACGCCATCTGGTGTTATGGCGACGCCGAAATGTGCGCCACAGCGAAGGCTCTTTCCATCGGCAATCTCAAACAGGTCTGGACCAACGAAGGGCGCCAACTGGACTTTCTGCAGACTGTGCAATCCGAAGGCCGCTGGTATCTGGAACACGCCCACCAGGTGAAAAATATCTGGGTTCCCTACGGGGAATAGGCCCGACCTGCTTCGTTCGTTTTTTTCGTTTCACAATATAAATTCCCACCACCAAAAGAGAAGGGGACGGCCGAAGCCGCCCCCTCCCGCGAAGCAGTTAGAAATTATTGGCCGGCCGCCGCGGTGTAAAACACCACGAATTCCGGAGTAGTGTCCGTCGGCACGGTCGCCGGGGTAGCCGGAGTTACGCTGCCGTCGGAACCGATGGTGAAGAGCGAAAGGACGTTGGCATCGAAGTTATCTATGGCCAGTAGCGCACCGGTCGGATCGACGGCCATGCCTGTTGGCGCAAGATCGGTTGGTTGAGCCGAGCCGATTGCGCTTCCGATTACGCCCGTCGAAGTATTCAGGCCGTAGGTGAACACCTGTCCGGCGCTGCTTCCGTCGCCGAAATCGAGGATGTAGAGATAGCTCGAAGTGGGATCGGTGATGACGTTGACGAGGTCCGAGGCGCCGGTGATCTGCGTGTCCGCGCCCACACTCGTCAAGTGTCCATCCGAGGCAATGCTGTATCCAGAGATACTGGACAGCGTGCTGCCCTGGTTTGCCACGTACAAGTGCCCGTTGGCGGAAATCGTGCCAAACAGGGGCGACACGCCCGTGGGAATTGAAGCGTTCGGGGACGCGAGTTGCGTGAGCTTCCCGGTGGTCTGATCGATGCTGTATTCGCTGACGCTGCCCGGATTCACGTCGTCGCCTTCGTTTATGACGTAGACATATTTCCCTGCCTTGTCCGTCATGATCCAGGAAGAGTAGTCCAATGTTGCGTCGTTGTAGGCCGTCATGCCCGTGATCGGAGTCAACTTGGCATCGTTGGTTCCGCCGCTCGGCTGCGTATGGGTAATCTTGAAGCCATAGATGACGCTGGCCCCGGGATGTGGACTCGAGTTGCTGGTTTCACTGGTAATCACATAGAGGAAGCGTCCGGTCGCATCAATCACTCCGGCGTACAGGTCGTTTGTGGGACTGTCGGTCGCCGGAACCGGATCGTTCTTTGTCGCGGTCAACGCGCCGCTTGTCGAGTCCACGAAATCGGAAAAGAGGGAGCCGTTGGTGTTGATGTAATAGAGCAGGTCGCCCGACGGATGCAGTAGCACTTGGGTCGGGGTCGCCGCCGCCGTGGTGGCCAATGGTGTCACTGGCGTGGTCGATGTCGCATCGACTGTGTAACTTGAGATAGTCCCCCCTCCGCCTGCGCCTCCGTTGATATTGCCCACGTAGGCGAACCTGGCCGTAGCCGCCTGCACGGTCAGTCCAGTCGTGTCGGTTAGCCCGGAAACCGCCTCGGTCGCGGTGATGTTGGCCGTTCCAATTGCCACTGCCTGCGCCAGGGCGGTGTTCGGATCGATAATCGCCGTCTCGGTTGCGTCGGACGACCAAGTCACGGGGTGCTGTGGAGGTTGGGTGTTGGTGTCACTCAACACTTCGACCGCAGTAAACTGAACCGTGGAGCCTACCGATGCAGTTGAATCTGCTGGGATAATTTTCAGGCTCACTACCTGGGCGGGTCCTACCGTCAGCCGCGTTGAGCCGATGGTGTTGCCGTCGCAACTGATGGCCGAAATTGTTGCCGTGCCTTCGCCGACGGATGTTGCGTTTCCGGTCGCGTCGACGGTCGCAACCTCTTCATCGGAACTCACCCAGCTCACCTGGCTGGAAATATCCTGCGAGAAGCTGCTCCCATCGGCCGCCAGAGTAAAATTGCCCGTGGCCGCAAACTGCTCGCTGGCACCCATGGCGATGCTGGGGTTCGCCGGTGCGACGTCGATCGAAGTCAGCAAATCCACCTCCACAGGCACGGCGGTCGCCGCGACTCCATTCAGGGACGCGCCAATGTTGCTGAAGCCGATTCCCACGCCGCTTACGAATCCGGTGTTGTCCACGGCCGCGACGCTGGTATTGGAAGAGCTCCAGGTTACGGCGCTGCTCTGGTCCTGCGTTGTGCCGTTGCTGTAATAGCCCGTCGCCGAGTATTGAAGCGAACCGCACACAGCGGTCGTAATATCTTTCGGTGAGACCGCCGATTTGCGCTTCCCCTGCGTCACCGGGCGCGCGGCCGCATGAGGCACTCCGCGGCGTGCCGCTTTCACGCCCGCATTACTTCCGCCACTGATATAGATGGTGCCGTCGCTTGGGGCTACGGTCAGATCCTGCAACGTGACCGTGGAATTGCACGCAGCAAAAATGGCGGCGCACAGTAAGGCCAACGCCAGGTGTGCCACTTGACTGGGCTTGCGAATCATGGTGCCTCCTCGGCGAAATCAAGCACATCATTTCAGTCAGAGGCGCACACAACGATGGGGATCGTAAGCCTGGGCGGCACAATCTCTTGAGCGGGCGAGGTTCTTCCACCCCGTGTGATGTTCAGGATCCCAAGTTGCCTCTGCACGGGCACGATACTCGAAACGCCACGTTCCGGCAAAGTGTCTGTGCGGTAATAGTTGACGATGTGATTAACTCAACAGGTGTCCATTCCAGCGCCCCGACCGCCAATGCCGGATGCGACAATCTCCCGATTGTCCTCTCCTCTCCATTCTGCGATCATGCCACCATTGTTTTTTGCGTGTAACCTGATCTTCCGCGCAATCCTCATGTCATTATCCTAAGGACCTCGACCATGGCACGTCTCCTCACCACCGAAGATCACCGTCTGGAGGAATCGCGCCAGCGCAAAAAGCACTGGAAGCGCTGGGGCCCTTACCTCTCCGACCGGCAATGGGGTACCGTCCGCGAAGACTACAGCGCCAACGGCACTGCGTGGGAATCCTTCCCCTTCGAACACTCCCACGCACGAGCCTACCGATGGGGCGAAGACGGGATCGCCGGCATCTCCGACCGTCATCAGTTCATCTGCTTCTCCCTGGCCCTATGGAACGGGAAAGATCCGATCCTGAAAGAACGTCTCTTCGGGCTAACCGGCAATCAGGGCAATCATGGTGAAGACGTCAAGGAGTGCTACTTCTATCTGGATTCGTCTCCCACGCACAGCTATATGCGCATGTTGTACAAATATCCCCACGCGGAATTTCCCTACAGCTGGCTGCTCGAAGAGAACCAGAAGCGCGGCCGCGAGATGCAGGAATTCGAAGTCTTGGACACGGGCGTCTTTCAGGAAAATCGCTATTTCGATGTCTTCGTTGAGTATGCGAAGTGCGACGTCGAAGACATTCTGATCAAGATCACCGCGTGGAACCGCGGCCCGGAAACCGCTCCGCTACATCTGCTTCCCACGCTGTGGTTCCGCAATACCTGGTCCTGGGGCAAGGACCTCCGCCGCCCAACGGCACGCCGGGCGCCCGATACGCCTGGCTCACTTTGCACGGAACTCGAGCACTGGCAATACGGCAAACGCTGGCTACTTGCCGCCGGCACGCCTGAGCTTCTCTTCACCGAGAACGAAACGAACTATGTGGCGCTGTTTAATTATCGGAATCGCACCCCGTACGTCAAAGACGGCTTTCACAACTACCTGATTCACGGCAATAAGGCCGCCGTGAATCCCCAACATTGTGGTACCAAGATGGCGGCCCACTATCCGCTGCAAATTGGACCGGGCGAGAGCATTTGCGTGAAGCTGCGCTTGACGGACATCAACCCGCTGGGCGGCATGGATGCCGATTCACCGATGATCGGCACGATCACGGGTCCCGCTCATCACGAACGCGCTCCTGGTGTGCCTGGCACCAACGATTTTGGGGACGGGTTCGATTCCATGTTCGAGCAGCGCCAAAACGAAGCCACCGAGTTCTACGATTCTCGCATTCCGAAGAATCTCTCGGACGACGCGCGCCACGTGATGCGCCAGGGTTACTCCGGAATGCTCTGGTCCAAACAGTTCTATCACTATGATGTTCACACCTGGCTCGAGGGCGATCCTGCAGGTCCGGAGCCTCCCGAGCAACGCCTGAGCGGCCGAAACAAGGACTGGACGCACCTCTACAACGACGACATCATTTCCATGCCCGATAAATGGGAATATCCCTGGTATGCCGCCTGGGACCTGGCCTTCCATTGCATCCCGCTGGCGATCATTGACCCCGATTACGCCAAAGAACAGCTCATTCTGCTCCTCCGCGAGTGGTACATGCATCCGAACGGCCAGCTCCCGGCGTACGAATGGGCCTTTGGTGACGTGAACCCGCCCGTGCATGCGTGGGCTGCATGGCGCGTTTACAAGATCGAGCGCCGCATCCGCGGAGTTGCGGACCGCAACTTTCTGGAAAAGATCTTTCACAAGCTGTTGCTGAACTTCACGTGGTGGGTCAACCGCAAGGACCCCGATGGTCACAACATTTTTCAGGGCGGTTTTCTCGGCCTCGACAACATCGGGGTCTTCGACCGCTCCGCGCCTCTCCCGACCGGCGGCCACCTCGAACAGTCCGACGGCACCAGTTGGATGGGGATGTATTGCCTCAACATGCTCGCCATGGCATTGGAACTTGCCAAGGACGACCAGGCCTACGAAGACGTGGCCAGCAAATTTTTCGAGCACTTCGTTTACATCGCGCGCGCCATGAACGATATGGGGCCCAGTGGGCGCTCTCTCTGGGATAACGATGACGGGTTTTATTACGACCTGCTCCACTTGCCAAACGGCGACGAACACTTCATGAAAATACGGTCCATGGTCGGCCTGATTCCGCTCTTTGCCGTGGAAACGCTCGAGCCCGAAATCGTGGATCGCCTCCCGGGGTTCAAGCGCCGCATGCAGTGGTTCATTGACAATCATCCGGATATGCCGGAACACATCGAAATGACGCAGCGTTCCGCGCGCGGCGTCCGCCGTCTTCTTTCGCTCGCGAATCGTAAACAGATCAAGCGCATCCTCTGGCGCATGCTGGACGAGTCCGAATTCTTTTCGCCCCACGGCATCCGCGCACTTTCCCGCTATCATCTCGATCATCCCTACGAAGTGCAGGTTAATGGACACATCAATCGCGTGGACTATGAACCCGCCGAATCCACCACGGGAGTGTTCGGCGGCAATTCCAACTGGCGCGGACCGATCTGGTTCCCCGTGAATTTCCTGCTGATCGAATCGCTACAGAAATACCACCACTACTACGGCGAAGACTTCAAGGTGGAATGCCCGACGCATTCGGGCAGCGAGCAGGACCTGTGGCAGGTGGCCCAGGAAATCTCGCGCCGCTTGACCCGCCTCTTCCTGCGGGGAAAAGACGGCAAGCGGCCTTTCGCCGGAGGCCAGGATTACTTCAATTTCGATCCACACTGGCGTGACCTGATTCTGTTCTACGAGTATTTCCACGGTGACAATGGCGCGGGCCTCGGCGCCAGCCATCAAACCGGCTGGACCGGCCTGGTCGCCAAACTTTTGGAGCAGAGCGGAGAGTAATAAGTGTCGCTGCTTGCCGAAGTTCAGTTTGGACGTGAAATACTCGGCGACCTTGAGCAAGCCGAGGCTCGCGAATGGCTGGTGACCAACGGCATCGGCGGCTACGCCGCCGGCACTTCCGCCGGAACTTCCACCCGGCGTTACCACGGACTGTTGATGGCTGCGCTCAAGCCGCCAACCGGACGCACGCTAATGGTCGCGGGCCTCGACGAAACCGCCCGCTATGCCAACCACAACTACCCCCTCGCCACCAATCGCTGGGTCAGCGGCTTCGTTTCCCCAAGCGGCTACCTGCAATTGGAGAGTTTTCATCTGGAGGGCACGAAGCCCGTTTGGCGCTACGCGCTGGCGGATGCGCTGCTCGAAAAACGTGTCTGGATGCAGCAGGGCGCCAACACGACCTGCGTCGAATACACTCTGGTCCGCGGAAATGCGCCCGTAGAAATCGAGGGTAAAATCCTCGTCACCTACCGCGATTATCATGCCACCACGCGTTCCGATGGTTGGCAGATGCAGATTTCCGCAGTGGAGAAGGGAATTCGCGTCGTTGCATTTGATGGCGCAACTCCATTCTATTTGACCAGCGGCTCTGCCGCGTTCGAGCCACGCCACGAGTGGTATCGAGACTTTTTTCTGCCCGCGGAGCGCGAACGAGGCCTCGACGACCACGAAGATCGCCTCCTCGCTGCGGTCTTTCGCGGGAGCTTTAGCGCCGGCGAAACACTCAGCCTGGTATTTTCCACGGACTCATCCGCTTCGTTCGATGCTGGCGAAGCCCGGGCGCGACAGTCAAATCACGAGTGGAACCTTTTTCAGGCCTGGCAGAAAGCGCACGCGGAATCCTCCGCGACCCGTCCGGACGACGAACCCAGCTGGCTCTGGCAACTTGTTTTGGCCGCCGACCAGTTCATCGTGCAGCGCCCTTTGCCGGAAGTTTCCGGCGGGCTCAGTGTCATTGCCGGCTATCCCTGGTTTGGCGATTGGGGACGCGACACGATGATCGCGCTTCCCGGTCTTACGCTGCCGCTCGGGCGGCCGGAAATTTCCGCCAAAATCCTGGAGTGTTTCGCGCGTTTTGTGGATCGCGGCATGCTGCCCAACAACTTCCCGGACCTCAGCGGCGCCCCCCAGTACAACACGATCGATGCGGCCCTTTGGTATTTCGAGGCCGCCCGCCAGTATTTCGAAGCGACTCGGGATCTCGCTCTGCTCGAAAAGTTGTTTCCGGTATTGTCCGGCATCATTGATGCCCATGTTGCCGGCACGCGCTACAACATCAAAGTCGATCCGGCCGATGCTCTTCTCTATGGCGGCGCATCCGAGGTGCAGTTGACCTGGATGGACGCCAAAATCGGTGACTGGGTGGTGACGCCGCGCATCGGCAAACCGGTCGAGATCAACGCTCTCTGGATTAACGCGCTGCACACCATGGCGGCTTTTGCGGAACGGTTGAAGAAGCCGGGAACAGGCTATATGTTGCTCCGGGACAAGGCGACACGGAATTTTCAGAAGTTCTGGAATCCTGCCCGGGCGTGCTGCTTCGATGTTCTCGATGTTCCCGGGGGAGGCGCCGACAACTCGCTTCGCCCAAACCAGATTTTCGCCGTTTCTCTTCCCACGAGCCCCCTAACTTTCAGTCAGCAGAAAAGCGTCGTGGACGCGGTTGGCCGCGACTTGCTCACTTCGTTCGGGCTGCGCAGCCTTGCTCCCTCCGAACATGGCTACAAAGGCCAATACACGGGCGGGCCGCGCGAGCGGGATTCCGCCTACCACCAGGGCACCGTCTGGGCCTGGCTTCTCGGTCCCTTTGCGCTGGCTCACTATAAAGTCTATGCGGACCGTTGCGCGGCGCAGAGTTTTCTCGAACCTTTGGGGAGAGCCATTCATTCGGCAGGACTCGGCACCATCAGCGAAATTTTCGGCGGGGACGCGCCTTTCCCACCCGCCGGCTGCACCGCACAGGCCTGGAGCGTCGCCGAACTCGTTCGCGCCTGGGAGTTCCTCTCGGCCCAGGCAGCAGAATCGAAATAGCGGCTTATGTGGCGCCCGCCTTCCGCTTGCCCGCGGAGAGGGAAGAGGGAGGCGGGCGCCACCTGGATTAATCCAGCCGTGCCGCGGGCTCGTACAATTCAATCAACACTTTTCCAGCATCCGGCGCCGATACCAGGAAAAAATTTACGCGCGTACCGTCCGCCCCATCGCGCCCGGCGGGATACACCGCGCTGAGGCCGAAATTCTCTTTCAAGAGTTGCGTAGCGCGGTCCACGTCCTTGCAGAGAAGCTCCACCTGCTGAATGCCTTCGCCGAACCGCTGCAGGAACTTCGCAATCGCTCCACTCCCACTCGGGTCCCTGGTCGTAAGTACATCCATAGTCATTCCGCCTGGAAAATGCAGCTCGAATTCCATCGCGTCCTGATCCGGAGGGACCTCCGCCATGCGCGGTGACCCGTTGGCCTCGTGCAGCTTCTGGAATCGCTCCGGCGTCACTGCCAGGCCCACGTTCACCTTGGGAGCACGCGAATCCAGCAGATCCGCCAGCTTCGCCTCACTCCACCACGGATAGATGGCGTGCTCGGCCATGGCCCGGCCGGTCCGGTAGATTTCCGTTGCGGAGACCACGCGAACTTCCGGATCGCTGGAGGTCATTCCCTCAATGGCGCGCTGCATCAGGTCGTTCATGCGTTCACCCGGAAATAGTCTTGAAATTCCCGCCGAAGCTTAACTTGACTGCGCCTTCTTGGCTGCCGTCGTCTTGACCAGCAGGGAAAGTAGAATCGTCAGCAATAAGATGCCGCCGACCACGCTCAGCGATACGGCAATCGAGAAATGGTACCAGGGCTCTACGATCATCTTGGCCCCGATAAACAACAGCACCACTGCCAGCCCGGCGCCCAGATAGCGAAAATACTCCAGCACGTCTGCGAGCAGGAAATAAAGCGCGCGGAGGCCCAGGATAGCGAACACGTTTGAGGTATACACGATGAAGGGGTCGCGGGTGATCCCGAAAATCGCCGGGATCGAATCCACGGCGAAGGTCACGTCCGTGATTTCGACGATTAGCAAAACAAGCAGCAACGGCGTCGCGAACACTTTGCCCTCCTGCCGCAGGAAGAACCGCGAGCCTTGGTACTCCTTGGTGACGCGCATGCGGGTTCTCGCGAACCGAAACACGAAGTTTTTTTCGTAATGTACCTCTTTTTCTCGTTTCAACAGCATCTGCAGGCCGGTGTAACAGAGAAATACCCCAAAGGCCGGAAGAATCCAGTGAAAAGCGGCGATCAACTCCGCGCCCACCGCGATCATGAAGCCGCGCATCACCAGCGCGCCCAGGATGCCCCACGCCAGCACGCGGTGCTGCACCGCCTCCGGCACCTGGTAGGCCCGGAAGATCACCAGAAAGACAAACAGGTTGTCAACGCTTAGCGCTTTTTCGATCAGGTAGCCGGTGAAGTATTCCAATCCGCGGTCAGCTCCGTGCCAATGCCAGACGAAGTATCCGAAGGCAATGGACACGGCGATCCAGACGCCGCTCCAGAACGCCGCCTCTCGAAGCTTGATTTTGTGAGCTTTGCGGTGGAATACCCCGAGGTCGAGGGCCAACGCGAAGAGTACGAACAGGTTGAACGCAACCCACAGCAGGGGGGTGCCCATGAATTCAGGATAGCGCAGGTCAAGGGTGCGTCGAGTTGAAGTCTTTTCCGTTGACGTTGGATAGTTCTACGCGAGCCACTTGCCCCGCCTCGATTCGCACGGGTACGTCCCAGACCAGTCGCCGGTCGCCCGAGGTCGCATACATGCCCAGTGAACTCACCCAGTAGTTTCCAGGTGGAAGCCCGGTGATCACGAGCCTGCCGTCGAGGTCCGTGTCGCCTTTCGTCGCCATGAATTTGGACTGCGCGAGGTCCGGCGCAAGTTGCGAGACTTTCTGGTTGTGCTCCTGCTGGGCCTTGTCCCATGCATATTTGGGATTGATTTCTCCCAGTTCCGTCTCGATCCCCGCCATGGTCGTGGGGTGTTCCTGGACGAATTTCTTGGTGGCGTCGAGATACTCCTGATGCTGCTTTTCGTATTTGGCGGGGTTCGCGTCTTTGTCGGCATCCTTGTATTTTGGCATTGGCAGGCCCTTGGTCACGCCGCCGCCGTTTGACCTCTGGTAGGCTCCGAAGAATTCCGGGACGTTGATCACGTCGTCCGGCGTGATCAGCTTGTCCATATCGGGCGAAACCAGATCGATGGATCCGTGTTTTTCCAGCCACGCTTTTAGTTCCGGGGAAATCTTGAGATTCTCGATAAACGCTTTGCGGTCTGCCAGTGGATACTCTGCCGAGACTTGCTTCTGGATGTCCCCGTAGCTCATCGTCAAGATATAAAGCGTGAATTCCCGCACCGGTTCGGGCCTTCCGCCGGTCGCAGAGATCCGCGCCGCTACTTGCAGCGTTCCCGTCCCGCTTTGCGCGGAGCTCAATGACCCGAATAGAAATAGTCCGCCCAATGCAAACAGCAGCCAAAGTCGGTTTCGCATGGCCTCATCGTAGCAGAACGCACGCTTCCGACCAGGAAAACAACTCCCGCTGCGTGCCCTAACCGAAATCTTCGCCGCGCGCGGTCTAAACTAAAACAGTTGAAACCTGGTTTCGATGGTTACCCACGAAGCGACCGGCTGTCGCCGGGCATCTTTCGCCGGCGCGAATTTCCAACCTCGAATCGTCTGCAGCGCGCTTTCGTCCAGGCCGAGCCCGAGTCCCCGCACTATACGAATTTGCCTCGCGCGTCCGTCGGCTCCAACCAAAACCCGCAGCGTCACCTGGCCCTGGAGTTTTGCTTTTCGCGCTTCATCCGTATACGGAGGCTCCGGGCAATAGACGCAAGCGGCGGAGGCTACAACGTTTGCAAGGCCACTCGGATCATCGCCTTCGCCCGCCCCGTCTCCACGATCGTCCCCGACTCCGTCGCCGTTCGTGTTTCCGATGCCGTGCCCCTTCCCGGGCCCAGCCGAATTCGTATCCAATTTCATCCACGGCAGGCCCAGGTCCGTCACCAGCGGCACGACTGCTGGCGCGCGGGAGTCCGGCACCGCTGGCGCAACCGGCAATGCAACATTTTCGGCGTGGGTCAGCCGCGGCGGTGCCAGAGGCAGGGAGGAGAGGGGAGGAAGAATCCCGTTCCGCGCCGGGGCTGATTCTTCGGCGCTTCCTCCTCCGTGCAAACCCAGCGACGCTTTTCCGGTCGCCCAGTCCGGCGGAGGCGAATATCTCAGAATGAAGTGGCCCGGTCCCTCTGGCGAGGTTGGCCCCAGTAAGCGTCCTCCTCCGTGCGGCGCGGCGAAAAGATACAGCAGCCCGAAAAAGAACAGCGCGTGCATGGCTACGGAAACCGGCTGTGCGCATCCGTAGCGCGTCGAAGTATTGACGAGGGCAAACGGGGACGGAGCCGAAGCAAGACTCGGCCGGTGAAAGGACATGAGCATCCTCCCTTATTCAGAATGGCATTCAGGAATTCACCGAACCTGCGAGCGAGACATCCGCAAGTGAGAATTCAGCTGAGCGGAATTGGTTGCCAGCCGAGCGCACCCGGTTCGTAGCAGGATAGCCACGTACTCTACCGTGGCTGGGCACCGCAGGATGATTGACATCATGATGTCGCAGCATAAGCATCATGAGGTGCGGACTACTCTTACCCTCGATGATGACGTGGCCGCTTCCCTTCGTATGGAGATGCGCCGCGCCGGCCTCCACTCTTGGAAGGCAGCGGTCAATCATTTTTTAAGAGTTGGTCTGACAACCTGCCACCATCCCAAGCGTAAGCCGTTCGTGGTCGATGCGCGTCCCCTCGGCCTGTTACCAGGCCTGAGTTACGACAATGTGGAAGAACAGCTCGAAGCGGCGGAAGGGCCACGCCATAAGTGATTGTCCTGGATGTGAATCTGCTCCTGCACGCTTACGATTCACTGTCAACTAAGCATCAGGGGGCCCGCATTTGCATCGAGGGACTTCTCTCGGGCGAGGAACTCGTTGGATTGCCATGGCAGACCGTGGGAGGGTTGCTGCGAATCATGACCAATCCGCGCCTCCTCGAATGTACCTTTGTACCTTCACCATGGAACAAGCGGTCGCAATCGTGGATCAATGGCTGGAAGCGCCGAACATCCGGTTTCTATCTCCGTCCGAACCGCACTGGCCCCTGCTCCGTCAAAACTTGATCCACGGCCAAGCGCGCGGGCCGCTGGTCTCCGATGCGCAACTCGCCCCCATCACCATCGAAAATGGCGGTGCACTCTACAGCACGGATCGCGATTTTGCGCGGTTTCCGGGGTTGCGCTGGAAAAATCCGCTCGAAGGCAGCAAGCCAGGCACGTAGAAACGCCCACAGGCCCGCGGCCCGTGTCAAAGAATCCGGGCTCCTGACTTTTGGGTTTAGTAAAGCCGGAAGGTAACTTCGAAAGGAACTTGCACGGGCACGGGCTTTCCGTTCGGCCCGTTGGCCGGTTTGCAACGCCAGGTGCGCAGCGTGTTCACGGTAGTTTCGTCCAGACCCAGTCCGGGGCTCTTGATCACGCGGGGATTCGTCACGCGGCCGTCCACGGTCACGATCGCTTCCACCAGTACGGTGCCGGAATACTTCGCTTTGCGCGCTTCGTCCGAGTAGGGCGGATTCGGCATGTAGAAGCACGATGGCAAGCCCACGCCGTTCACACCGGCGCGAAACGCCCCGCCTCCCGTGCCGCCGCCTTCGCCGGGGCCAAGGCCGCCTCCGGTACCGCTGCCAATGCCGCCGCCTTCTCCAGAGCCGATGCCGCTCCCGCCGCCCGGGCCATTCGACAGGTTCACGGCTCCTGCCAGCGGATCGCCCATGTTCGGCAAATTATTGTTGGGAATCCTGAGTTCCGGGGGTCCCAAAAGCGTCGCTTCCATCGGCAACTTGGGCTGCGGATTCTTGAACACCGCCGTCGGCGTCGCATACTGCGTCATTGAGAAGCGCGGCGCGCGCCCCTTGGTCGCCGGCAAGGTCGAATGATCTCCGCCGCCACCGCCGCCACCCGCCGGTTTATTGCCCGGGGGCAACTTCGGAACGTAGGGCGAAATATCCAGCGGCGTCACGTCCACCGTGTTCTTGGCCTGCGTCGTGGAAGGGAGCATGTTCGTGAGGAAGGGAACGATCAGCAGGGCGATGATTCCCGCGTGGACCCCAAAAGCAATCGCCTGCGTCCAGCCGAAGTTTTCATCCTTCGACCAGATGTCCTTCACCTGTACCGGCTTGATCCCTGCCGGCATCGCCGCCTTGGTGGGCGAGAAAAATTCCTTTACCTGCTCCACGAATCCGCCGAAATTTCCGCCCCAATCCACTTCCAGGCGCTTGTTCACCGGCCGGTTGCCGACCTTCGGAGCCGAAAGGAAAAATTTCAGGTTCTCCCTAAGCCCAGACCCAAAGGCATTCTTCGTAAACGGAACGTCGCCGCGCTCCACGATCTTTACCGGGCGCTCCGTCAGGAACTGCTTCAGGTTCGACCAGAAATTGTTGGGCATCATCCGGGCAGGTGCATGGAAATCCGGCACCGCGGAATTCGGCACCGGTATGATTTCCTCCGGCCCCGTCCGCTTCGGCCTGCTGATTTCGTCTGGGAGAAGATTGATTAAACCCGGCACCGTGGTTACCTCTGCTATTGTAGACGCGGGTCTACCTGAATAAGTTCACCTAGCCGTTATGATTCGCACATGCTGGGAAAGGTTGCGCGAGCCCCCGGCTGACACATCTCATCAATCTATTGTAACATACGTAGTTACTTCGCTTTCCGAAGTTTCCCGCCGTACAACGTTGCCTGTTCTTGCGTTCAGGCGCCCGCAAGTGGCGGACTAGAAGGGATACTCGTTAACCGCATCCATGACCGAACCACTGGAACTCAAAAAAACGCTCAATCTGCCCAAGACCGACTTTCCAATGAAGGCCAGCTTGCCGCAGAACGAACCGAAGCAGCTTGAGGCCTGGCAGGCCGAGAATCTCTACGAGCGCATCCTGGCCGCTCGCGCGGGCAAGCCCCTGTTTGTCCTCCACGATGGCCCGCCGTATCCCACGGGCACCATTCACCTCGGCACTGGGCTGAACAAGATCCTCAAGGACATGATCGTCAAGTCCCGCAGCATGGCCGGCCATTGCGCTCCCTACGTTCCGGGTTGGGATTGCCACGGACTGCCCATCGAGACCCAAGTCGAAAAAGAGCTCGGCGGCAAGGGCAAGGTTTCTCCTGCCGAGTTTCGCCAAAGGTGCCGCGCCTACGCCACCCGCTATGTGGAGCAGCACAAGCGCGACTTCAAGCGCCTCGGCGTCTTTGGCCGCTGGAACGATCCTTACCTCACCATGAGCCATGAGTACGAGGCCACGATTGCCGGCGCCTTCCTGGAATTCATGGAAAAGGGTTACGTCTATCGTGGGCGCAAGCCGGTCTATTGGTGCATCTACGACAATACGGCCCTCGCCGAAGCCGAAGTCGAATACGAGGACCACTCCAGCCCGTCCATCTGGGTCGCCTTCAAAGTGGTGGGCGGTGGAAAAGGCGACGCCGCAAAGATCGGCTCGGACGTCTCCGCGGTCATCTGGACCACCACTCCCTGGACCATTCCACACAACCGCGCGCTAGCCTTTCATCCCGACTACGACTACGTTGTCGTGGCCACAGAAAAGGGGAAGTTGCTGCTCGCCGCCGACCGCGTTGCCGCACTGCAGGCCGATTGCGACATCAAGCAGGCCGAGGAACTCGCTCGCTTTAAGGGCCGCGACTTCGAAGGCATGAAATTCCAGCACCCGTTTTTGCCAATCCAGGTGCCCGGTGTGCTCGCCGACTATGTCACCCTCGATCAAGGCAGCGGCATCGTCCACACCGCTCCCGGCCACGGCGCGGACGACTTCGTCTCCGGCCAGAAATACAATCTCGAGATTTACGCGCCGCTCGACGACAACGGCGTCTACACCGAAGGCCTGCCCGAATACAAGGGCAAGGACGTCTTCACCGCCAATCCCATCATCGTCAAGCTGCTCGCCGATCATGGCGCTCTGCTCGGTCATCATGCCTACAAGCACAGCTATCCGCACTGTTGGCGCTGCCACAATCCCGTGATTTTCCGGGCCACCGAGCAGTGGTTCATCAAGATGGACCAGGCCGCGCACGGCGAACGGAAAACGCTACGCGAAGAAGCTCTCCAGGAAATCCATCGGGTTAAGTGGATTCCCTCTTGGGGCGAGGACCGCATCTACGAAATGATCGAAAAGCGCCCCGACTGGTGCGTCTCCCGCCAGCGCTTCTGGGGCGTCCCCATCATCGTTTTTTTCTGCCAGGGCTGCGGCAAGCAGTTGCAGGATTTCGCCGCGCTGCGCAACGTCGTGAAGTCGTTCGAAAAGGAAGGCGCCGACGCCTGGTACCAACACACGCCGGAAGAATTGCTTCCCCCCGGCACCAAGTGTTCCTGCGGCGCGGAAAAGTGGCGCAAGGAAAACGACATTCTTGACGTGTGGTTCGACTCCGGCTCCTCGCACCTTTCCGTTTTGAAGGGCGATGAGTGGCCGGCGGACGTTTACCTGGAAGGCCCGGACCAGTATCGTGGCTGGTTCCACAGTTCGCTGCTGATCGCCACCGGCATCCGCCACCAGGCGCCGTACCGCGGCGTCGTGACGCACGGTTGGACGCTCGACGAGCAGGGCCGCCCCATGTCGAAGTCGCTCGGCAACGTCGTGCTCCCCACCGAAATTTGCGACAAGTGGGGCGCCGATCTGCTCCGACTTTGGGTCGGCTCGCAGGAATATCAAGCCGACGTGAAGATGAGCGATCGCGTGATGACGCAGCTCAGCGAGGCCTATCGCAAGATCCGCAACACCGTGCGCTTCGCCCTGGGCAATCTCAACGGCTTCGATCCCTCCCGCGATGCCGTCGCCAACGATGAACTCGACGAACTCGACCGCTGGATGCTCGAGCGCACCGCCGACCTCGTGAAGAAATGCCGCGAATGGTATGCCGCGTACGAATTTCATCGCGTCTACCACGCGATTCACGACTTCTGCGTCGTGGACCTGAGCGCCTTCTACTACGACGTCCTGAAGGACCGCCTCTACACCAAGGCGCCTAATAACAAATCCCGGCGCTCCGGGCAAACCGCAGTCTGGAAAATCACGGCTGCGCTGGTTCGCCTGCTCGCTCCCATCCTCGTTTTCACCACCGAGGAAAGCTGGAAGTTTCTGCCCCACGCCGCCGGAGAGCCTGCCAGCGTGCACATCGCCGAATTTCCCGAGGAAGCCAATCTGCGCGCGGGCCTGGCACCGGAACGCGCGAACACCTGGGAACTTCTCGCGAAAGTCCGCGGCGAGGTTCTCAAGGCCCTGGAAGTTGCGCGAAACGAAAAGAAGCTTATCAACTCCGGCCTTGAAGCCAAGGTGCTGCTGAACGCGGATCTGGAGCTGAAAGCCAAGCTTAAGCAGCACCTGGCCCAACTTCCCTCGCTCTTCATTGTTTCGCAAGTTGAACTTCTCAGCGCCGGCACCGGCGAGTTCGAGTCCGACGCTGTACCCGGCCTCGAAGTCAGCGTCCAGCGCGCCGACGGCAAAAAATGCGACCGCTGCTGGAACTATTCCATGCACGTCGGCGAAAACTCGCGCTACCCCACCGTCTGCGAACGCTGCAGCGAAGCCATCGCCGAAATCGAAGCTGGGGAAACTGGAGCCGTGGGGGTAAAGGCCTGATGCGCCTCTTCTCCTTTACCTCATGAGGTTCCCTGAGCGTCTCCGCTGGCTCTGGCTCACGCTGGTCGTGGTGATCCTCGACCGCGCCACAAAGGCGTGGATTGAATCGCGCCCGATCACCTTTTTTCCGCACGTCGTAATTCCAAACTGGTTCGACATCATCTATTCGAAGAATCCCGGCATCGCTTTCAGCTTTTTTTCCGATTCCAACGGCATGACCACGCGCATCATCCTGATCGTGGGATCGCTGCTGATTATCGCACTCATCGCATGGTTATTGGTTGCGGGGCGGGACGCCAGCGGCGTAAACGCCGCGGGCCTGGCGCTCCTCCTCGGGGGCGCTGCCGGGAATCTCACCGACCGTATCGTCCACGGCGCGGTCACCGACTTCCTTCAGGTTTGGCTCCGTTTTCTCCACGTCGCACTCTTCAACCCCTGGCCTACCTTCAACGTCGCCGACACCGCCGTCACCATCGGCGCGCTACTGTTAATCTTCGACGTCGTCCTCCACCCCGGTCCGGCAAAACAAAACTGACTCCTGCTTTTGGGCTACACTCTTCGCGTCATGGTCGAGAACCCGCGAAAATTCAACGTCTCGCCGGAACAGGCCGGCCTGCGCCTGGATCGCTTCGTCTCCGCGAACCATTCAGATCTTTCACGCACGCGCGTGCAGGAACTCGTGAAATCCGGAATGGTTCTTCTCAACTCCAAACCCGTCAAGGACTCGCACAAGGTCCGCGCCGGGGACATCGTCGAAGTCATTGCTTGTCCCCGCCCGCCGCTCAAGGCCGAGGCAGAAAACATTCCGCTCGACATTCTTTATGAGGATGACGACCTGCTCGCCGTGAACAAGCCTGCCGGCATGACCGTCCACGCCGGGGCAGGGAACTCTCACGGTACGCTGGTCAACGCGCTGCTCGGCCGCGGTCAATCGCTTTCACAGGGCGGCGATTCCTTGCGTCCCGGCATCGTCCATCGTATTGACAAGGAAACCTCTGGAATCGTGCTGGTCGCCAAGAATGATTTCGCCCACGCGCGCCTCTCTGAGGCGTTCCGCGAGCGCAAAATCGAAAAAACTTACATCGCGCTCGTTCAGGGACTCCTGACGGAAGAGCGCGGCCGCATCGATCTTCCCATCGCCCGGGATCCTGTCCGCCGCAATCGCATGACCGCCCGCCGCGCCGCCTCTCTTCCCAACGCGCGCAACGCCCTCACCGAATGGCGCGTTTTGGCGCCTATCGATTCCACCACGCTTCTCGAAGTCCGCATTCACACTGGCCGCACCCACCAGATCCGCGTCCATTTTTCCGCGCTCCGGCACCCCGTTGTCGGCGATACGCTCTATGGCGCCGCCGGGCAGTTACACGCTGGCCGCAGCACGCTTCCGGCACTCGGTCGTAATTTCCTGCACGCCGCCCGGATTGGATTCCAGCAGCCGCGCACCGGGCAGCCCATCCGGCTTGTAGCTCCGCTCCCTCCGGAGCTTCGCGCCTATCTCAGGAAACTCTGTCTCGCCTCGGGAGACCAGCCCTCTCGAATTGACGCTACCCTCACCGGGTTCCTATAATCATCGTGCATGCGATTCCGGCTTCTGGGAACCATCTCACTCCTTACCCTCCTGGGCGGCGCTCTCTTACTGGCGCAGCAGCAAGCTCCACCCAAGCCCGCACCATCCCCGTCGGCAAATCCGCAGGAACCGGTGGCGCAGAGCCAGACGAAGATCACCACCACGGTCAACCTCGTGGATGTGCTCTTCACGGTTCTCGACCGCCGGAACAAACTTGTCTCCGACCTCGACAAGCAGAATTTCAAGGTTCTCGACGACAACGTCGCCCAGGACATCCGCTATTTCAGCAAACAGTCCGATCTTCCCCTGCGCATCGGCATGCTGCTCGACACATCCAATAGCATCCGCGATCGCATCAAGTTCGAGCAGGACGCCGCCGACAACTTTCTCTTCAGCGTTTTGCGCCATGGCAAGGACGAGGCCTTTGTCATGACTTTCGACGACGAGCCGCAAGTCATTCAGCCATTCACAACGGACACCGGAATGCTTCGCGACCAGATCGACCGCACGCGGGCCGGAGGTGGCACCGCCGTCTACGACGCCATCTACAATGCCTGCGCCAACGAATTGAGCCATCCTCCGCGGCCGCCCGGCGATCAGCCCGACGTCGTCCGCCGCGTCATGATCCTCATCAGCGACGGCGAGGATAACCTTTCCACGCATACGCGCGCCGATGCCATCGAAATGGCTCAGCGCACCAGCGTGGTTATCTACACCATCAGCACCAGCATTCAGTGGATCACGCTCGACGACCCTAGCAAGGAGTACACCGGCAATCGCAAATATCACCTCACCGAAGGCGACAAGATTCTGCAGGACCTCGCCGAAGAAACCGGCGGCCGCTCCTTTTATCCCTACCACGTGGACGACCTCGACCAGTCTTTCCAGGACATCGGCGACGAACTCCGCAATCAGTACTCCATCGCCTACAATCCCAGCAATCATTCCCTGGATGGGCGCTACCACAAGATCAAAATCGAAGTTCCCGACCACAAGGGCTATCAAGCGCGCGCCCGCCGCGGCTATTACGCCCGCACCAATCCCAACTCGCCCGATTCCGCCCCTGGCGGCTCCATCAAGTAGCTCCTATTTTTTCGCCAAATATTCACTTGCCACCGCCCCTTCGCGGGACTAGCGTACGTTTTGGTATCCCTCCGGCTGTGTCTTCACCGCGGAAGCTTCGCTCCCATGCCCGGACCCAACTCGACCCTGGCGCACCGCGTCCCGCGGTTCGCAGTTGAGGAGCGCCTTGTGCGTCCAGTCGAGGAGGATCTATGCACTCCCAATTCCGTGCGGAACATCTCGATCATCTGCGGAAAAGCCTCGAAGAGCTTCGCGCCCATTGCCTGGCCACGGAGGCTGCACTCAAGGAAGAAATCGAACAGGTCGCGCCCGCCTCCCAGCCCAGCGCCCGCAACCTTGCCCACTATCTTGCGCTTCGCCAGCATGACGTCCGCGAGTTGCAGCGTGAACTTTCCCGCCTCGGGCTGTCTTCGCTGGGCCGGCTCGAAGGCCACACGTTGGCCGCCATTGACGCCGTAATCCTCGCGCTGCGCAACCTCGAAGGCGCGACGCATCCTCCCTTGGAGGGCGAGCCTCCGGTGGATTTCGAAGCCGGCACCAAAATTCTGGCCCAGCACGCCTCGGAATTGCTCGGCCCCTCCCGCGACGACTCCGCCCGCATCATGGTCACCATGCCCAGTGAAGCCGCTCGCCGCTACGCCCTCGTTCGTGACCTCGTCGCCGCGGGGATGGCCGTGATGCGCATCAACTGCGCCCACGACGATGAAGTCCACTGGGGGCGCATGGTGAAGCACCTCCGCCGGGCGGAACGCGAAACCGGGCGCTCCTGCCGCATCCTCATGGACCTCGGAGGCCCGAAACTTCGCACGGGGCGGATTGCAGGCGGCGCACGCGTCGCCCACTGGAAGCCACGCCGCGATATTCGCGGCCACGTCCTCGCTCCCGCACGCATCTTCGTCAAGGCGGAATCGCGTTCCGAAACGCCTCCGGACCATTTCGATCTTGTCCTCGTCTTGCAGGACGATCTCGCGGCCCTGGCACAAGCCGGCGACCTTATCCGCGTCTTTGATTGCCGCGGCCGATTGCGCGAGCTCGCCGTACGCGGCGTGGGCGAGGGTTATTGCTGGTGCGAATCCGATCAGTCCGCCTTTGTCGAGGACGGCGCGTCCGTGGAGCTCCTTCGGGGCGAACACATTCTGGGGCAGTCGCGCCTCGCGGAGATTCCACCCGTCGAGCAGCCGTTGTTTCTGCGCGCCGGCGATCTGCTGATCGTCACCGATGAGAGCGAGCCCGGGCGTCCCCCGTGCCGCGCCAAGGGTGGCGAAGTGATCGAGGCGGCTCGCGTCCCGTGCACCTTGCCCGAAGCGTTTGCCTCCGTGAAAGCCGAAGAGCGTATTGCATTCGACGACGGGGCGATCTGGGGAATGGTCCGCAAGGCTCATCCAACTCATTTGGAAGTGGAGATCACTCACGCGGGCTACGCGGGCGAAAAATTGGGTTCGGACAAGGGCATCAACCTTCCGGACACCGATCTCGCTCTCTCGCCGCTCACCCAAAAGGATCTTTCCGACCTCGACTTTGCGCTCGAACACGCACAAATCGTGGGTCTATCCTTCGTGCATTACCCCGAAGATGTCCGGGAACTTGCCGCGCGCCTCCGGGAAAAGGGCGCCACGAACATGGGCATTCTGTTGAAGATAGAAACGCGCGCCGCGTTCGAGAATCTTCCCCTCATCCTGCTGGCCGCGCTGCAATCTCCTCCCGTGGGTGTGATGGTGGCTCGCGGCGATCTCGCCGTCGAAATGGGCTTCGAGCGCATGGCGGAAGTTCAGGAAGAAATCCTCTGGCTTTGCGAAGCGGCTCACATTCCTGTCATCTGGGCCACGCAGGTCCTCGAAAATCTCGCGAAAAAAGGCGTCCCCTCACGCGCGGAGGTTACCGACGCCGCGATGAGCGCCCGCGCCGAATGCGTCATGCTCAACAAAGGGCCGCACATCGTCGAAGCCGTCCGCTTTCTGGCCGGGATTCACGATCGCATGAAATTTCATCAGGAAAAGAAAATGGCGATGTTGCGGAAGCTATCGATTTCCGATTGGAAGCGGCGCCGCAAAACCAAGGACATTCCGCTGGCTGCCGCCGCGCCAACGGCCGGTTGATTCTATTTGCTCGTATCCTTCAGCAGAACCACGTCGGATTCGTGCTCGCCGCGTTCCATGGCGATCCGCGTGCCATCGACGGAATACACAAACCGGAAAATCTTGTCCGCGGCGAAATGAGTGAGCTGCTTGCTCGCTCCTCCGTCCAGCGGTTGCTCCCACAGGTTGTCCACGCCTCTCTCCCGCTCGAGGTAGACGATACCCTTGCCGTTTGGCGTGAACGACAATTCATTGGCCATCGCTCTCTGGTCTATATCGTGATACGCCAGATGATGCCCCTCGGTGGAATCCAGCCGCAACATCAGTTTGTGGTCCAGTTCGCGCACTTCCATCGAGGCAATATTTTTCCCATCCGGCGAAAGCGCGTAAATCCCCGTCGGGAAACTCACCACCGTCTCGGGCGATCCGCCGTCAATCGGCACGCGCTTCAAATAATGACTGTCGTTGAAGTCCGAGTAGTAGACCCAACGGCCGTCGTCCGAACAGGTCGGGGTGTTGTCGCTCAATCCTTTGGTCAACTGCAGCTGATCCGTGCCGTCCACGTTGCTGCGCCAGATGTTCGAAGACGCCGCGCTGGTCCGCCCCAGTTGCCGGAAGACCAGGTAGCGCCCGTTCCCGCAGGCCGAAACTTGATCCACCAGGTGCTTATCATCCGAGAAGATCGTCTTCGTTCCTCCCGTCAGGGTCACGGCATTCAAATCTCCCAGTTGCGGCAGGATCAGCCGGCCATCCGCCATCCAGTCCCAATGCAGGATCGGCAACCGTGATTCCAGCGGCACGTCCGCCAGTTTGTCGGGTTCCCCCGCCGGGGCCACCGCCAGCGTGAATCGCAGACGGCTCTGAATCGCCGCCAGCTTTGTTCCATCCTTGGTGATCGTTTGTCCGCCGTAGCTGTCCGTGTCCGTCGTCAATTTCCGGTATTCTCCGCCGGGATACGAAACAAATCCCAGCCCTGCCTGCAGATCGCCGGTCCCCAGATTCGCCGAATTCACAATCAGCCCCGAACCGTTGGGCATCCACGTCGGTACATAAATCACCCGATCCGGAAACGTCACCGCCAGTCTTTCTTTTCCGGTCGCTACGTCTACCGCGGAAAGTCCGCCGATGGCGTCGCTGTTCGGCTGGATCACCGGAAGCAGGATGATTTTCCCGTCCGGCGACCACGCCGGCACGTAACTTTCGCTCTTCAGCGTCCGCCCGCTGAAAACCGGCCGCTCCACGCTTCCATCTTCTTTCGCAAGCATCAGGTCCCAGTTCGGCGAATCGTGCAATTGACGTAGAAACGCGAAGTGCGAGCCGTCCGGCGAAAACGTGATCGGGCTGTCCACGTCCTTCACCAGCACCTGCGGGGTCCCGCCGAGCACGGACGCGCGGTACAGAACCGAGATGCTCTCTTCCGCCTCTTCGCGTCTCAGGAAATAAATATAATTGCCATCCGGCGAAAACCGCAGGCTCTCATAGCGCGTCGCGGCGGGTTCCACCACCTGCTTGTTCGTCTCCGTCGGAATATGGTGCAGCCACAGCGACTGCATCCCCTTTTCCTCTAGCGCCTGCAGGAGATATTTTCCGTCGGGCGAAATCGCCGCCTGCAGCACATGGCCGTTATTCGAAACATTCTCGATCGAGTACTTCTCGAACGGCACGTGCTTCGTCTGTTGCACGATCGAGTAAATCCCGTAGGCCGCCGCTCCGATCAGAATGGCCACGAACAGCAAAATGGCCGTCGTTCCCAGTTTGTTCCGACTGGCCGCTTCGATCAGCACCGATCCGCTGCTGGCCTTGGGCGCGGTCCCGGTGGTCCGCGCGGTGGCTTGCGTCGTGCTCATCGTTGAGCGGCTTGCCGTCACGCTCGGGTCCGACCCTGCCCGCCCAGGTTCCAATTCGCGCAGCAGCCGCCTCAGGTCTGCGCGCAGCTCCGCGGCCACCTGGTAGCGCATTTCCCGATCCTTCTCCAGGAGCTTATTGATGATCCGTTCGAGTTCCGGCGGAATGCTGCTGTTGAACTGGATAGGCGAAATCGGCGCCGTGTGCAGGATGTTTCCGAAAATAACTGCGCTCGTGGAACCCTGAAAAGGGTGCCGGCCGGTCACCATCCCGTACATCACCGAACCCAGCGAAAACAAATCTGTCCGCGCGTCGAGTGTTTCTCCCCGCGCTTGTTCAGGTGACATGTACACGACTGTGCCAACCGTGGTTCCCGCGCGTGTTTGAAAAACCGTATCCTGTTCCGCGATGGTTTCTCCCGAGGGTCCTCCCTCGATTTCCATCAGTTTGGCGAGGCCGAAGTCCAGAATCTTCGAGTTGCCGCGGGTGGTCAGAAAAATGTTGGCCGGCTTGATGTCCCGGTGGATGATGCCTTTTTTGTGCGCGGCATCCAGGGCATCTGCAATCTCGATACAAACTTCCACGCAGTGCGGAATGTTCATCGTGCCGCGGGTCAGCACCTTGTCGAGCGATTCACCCTCCAGCAGTTCCATCGCGATGAACGTCTGGCCATCGCACTCTTCGATGGCGTAGATCGTGCAGATTCCCGGGTGGTTCAAAGCCGAGGCGGAGCGCGCCTCACGCAGAAACCTCTCCATGCCACCCGGGTCGTGCCCGGCCGATTCTTTCAGGAATTTCAGTGCGACGCGTCTTCCCAGCTTGGTGTCTTCGGCTTCATAGACCAGGCCCATCCCGCCCGAGCCCAGCTGGCGAAGGATTCGGTAATGTGCAATTTGTTCCAGGTTCATCGGGGACAGTTGGCGTTCATTGTTGGCTGCCCTGTGATGGTAGCCAAGCACTCTCGTGCGGTCAATTGTCCCTCTAGATGGGTATCTGCAAGCGGCAACTCCGAGTGGCGTGCGCTCGCCCTCCGGCTGGTGCTTCGTTCAGCTTCTCGGCGCGTAATAGCCCTTCCGGGTCAACACCTTGAAATCGTGGCTGGCCACTTCAACCTTTACCTTGCGGAATTTTCCGTCCTTCGTCGTGTTCGCCGGATAGTAGCCGAGAGTATACTGGCTCCGCAGTTCCTCTGAAATCTGATCGAACGCCTCCTGCAGCCTCTTTTCGGAGTTCACGTAAATCACCCGCCCGCCGGTATCGTCGGCCAATTTCCGCGCCACGCCACCGTTCCCGCCGTACCGGGGATCGGCCACCAGCAAAATATGGATCACGGTGTCGGTCCGCTGCGCGGCCTCCACAGCGTCGTCCAGGGTTACTTTGCTGCCCTCATCCTGCGCGTCGGTAACAATCACAATCGCCTTGCGCCCCGCCTCTCCATTCAATTTTTCGCCGCAGGCCAGGTAAATCGCGTCGTAAAGTGCGGTTCCCGTCATGTTTCCGGAGCTGATCGGCCCCGGATTCCCCGCGATGTATCCTCCCCCGGGCGTGTTGATTCGTGCGTGGTGGATGCCCCGGTCCAGGATCCCCTTATCCTCGGTAAAGTCCGCCAAGAGGTCCACATCCGTATCGAACGACATCACCATCGCTTCATCACCCTTGCGCATCACCCGACGCATGAATTGGCTGCCGGCGTCCTGGATTGCCGCCAGCATGTTTTGCTCGCTCCCGGAGGTGTCCAGCAGCAGCCCAAGCGTGATGGGCATGGTCATTTCCCGCGAGAAGAACGCGATTTGTTCCTCGTGCCCATCCTCAAATACCTTGAAATCGGTTTTTTGGAGGTCGGTAACCACGCGCTTGCTCTTGTCGCGCACCGTCGCGAACAGGTTGACGAGGTTGACCTCCGCCTTGATCACCGGCCCCTGCGCCTGTCCCTGCCCCTGTTCCTGGGGTACCGCGGGCGCCGCAAGGGCGAGCAGCGCCCCGCAAGCCAACCACTTCTGTGCCAGGTTTTTCCAGCAACTCATCTTCATGTTCACGAATTTCACGGTTTCCCGGTATCCTTGCTTGTAGGGTCTCGGTACGGCAAACGCCGCTTGTGGCAATGTCCCCAGTACGATTGTTACGATGCAACCCGCGGGTATAGAGGATGCGTCGAATGCTCGGCCCGGAACGCAGCTACTTTAGCCCTGGAAGGTCTGGCCTGTACACCATGAATTGTCTACGAAAAACCGTCTTTCTCGCTGCCTGCCTTCTCGGTCTGCTGCCCCCTGCGCTGTTCGCCCAGGATTCGGCCCCCGCCAAGCCCGCGCAGCCGGCCACGGAGCAAGAGCCTACATCTCCCAAGCAACAGCCGACGGGTCCCATCATCCACGCGGTCACCACCACAGTCGTTGTGCCCGTCACTGTGAAAGATCATGACGGCAACCTTGTGCCGGATCTCCGCAAGGACGAATTTCGCGTTTTCGAGGACAACGTCGAGCAGGAAATTACCCGACTTTCGGTCGATCCCTATCCGCTGTCTCTGGTCATCCTGATTGACAACGATCTGCGCTCGAAGGATGAGCGCCAGGTCGAACCCAGCCTCGTCTCCATCGTCGGCGGCCTCAGCACCTACGACGAAGCCTTCATTTGCCGCTTCGACCAGTTTTTTCACGAAGGCACGGGCTTCACCAAGAACCAGGACACGCTGATCACCGAACTTAAACGCACCGATTTGGATTCCTCCCGACCCTCCTACGCTGCGCCAGGCGGACCCTTCAATGGCCCGACCGTCAATAACGCTCCGGCCCCGGGCGCTCCTTCACAACCCGCCGGCCTGCAAGCGATCAAAGGCCAGACGACGAAGGCGCTCGACGACGCAGTTTACGCCGCCGCCATGCTTCTGAAGGACCGTGACTCCAGCAAGCGGCGCAAGGTGATCCTGCTGATTTCCGATGGCCAGAACGGCGCGAAATTCAATTCCCATAGCTACGACGAGACCCGCTCCGAACTGCTTCGCCAGGGCATCTTTGTCTATTGCGTGGCCACCGGGAGTTCTTACTTCGAACGCAAGTTCAACCGCCTGGTCAACTATTCCCACGATACCGGGGGCGACATCTACTACGGCGCCAGCCAGCAGGCTTTCTCGGAATTTTATTCGCGCATCGCCGAGGAAGCGCGGAACCAGTACACCCTTTATTACTCTCCCAAAGGCGAGCGCAAACTGGACTATCACTCCATTGAAGTCCGGGTCCGCCGCGAGGGCCTGACCATTCTCGCCCGCCAGGGCTACTACGGTGGCACGCTCATCAATTCGTCGAAATAGGCACTAGGCCGGGCCAGTCAATCCTCCACATCGTGTTCTTGTAAGCCGGCATAAAGCCACACCCCGCGGTGGCTCTGCCCGTCTTTTTTCGCGTCCAGCTCGAAATTTTATTGACATGTGCGGATTCCGCTCGTATACGAATGACAAAGAGCGGGATTGCTTTTCGTGTGCATTCCCGCCTGAGCAACAAACGACGAAAGTCAGAAGGAGAGTTTCGATGGCAAAGAAAGCCAAGAAGCCCGCGAAGAAAGCCCCGAAGAAGGGCAAGTAATCCCTCGGAAACGAACAAGTCCCGTTGATTTTTCATCAACAAGGCGCCCGTTCGGGGCGCCTTTCTTCTTGGCGCGCCATTCCGTCGGGGGATTAGAGCGCCTCTTCGTGCGCCGGGCAAATCGGTTTGTATGCGCAGCTACGGCAGAAAAAGTTGGGCTTCGCCGGAAAATTTCCCGCGCGGATATTGGCCGCGGCCTCTTGCACCGTGCTCTCCGCCTCCGCAATTTGTTTCGCGTCGCGCGTGGTCTCCTGCCGCTGATTGTTTTGCAAATAGTGGAACACCAGCCGCACCGGATTCCATTCGAAAATCTCCTTCGCCGCCAGGGCATAAATACTCAGCTGCAGATCCTTCCGCGCGTCCGCATTTTTCTTGGGCTTCCCCGTTTTGTAGTCGACAATCTCCACATCCCGGCCTCCCAGCGAGTTCACCTGGTCCATGCGCCCCGTCAGGATCACGTTGTTTTCCAGGGGCAGTTCGAACCCCTTTTCCTGCTCCCGAATGTCCGGCGCTTCCCGCAGCATCGCGGCGTGGAAGACTTGCAGCTGCTCGAGCCCGTCCTTTTTGTACTCGGCCTCCTGATATTCGTCTTCGTAGCCCGCGCCGCTCCACTCCGTTTCGTAAATGTGCCGCACTTCTTCAAACGGCAGCTTCATGCCCTTCTTCATCTGCTCCAGAAAGCGCTTGATCGTCGTGTGCATCACGCTGCCAAAGCTCAGCGTCGCGCGCGGCCCCTCTTTCAACGACCACAAATAACCGAACGCGTACTGCTGCGGGCATTTCCGGTAATTCTCCACCGCCGAGGAACTCAGCTTCAGGGGTTCCGGCGACGGTGGGCGGTATGCTTCGGCCCACTTCGCGATGCGCGTGAATATCTTTGGCGGAGCTTCCCCAGCTGGAAAAAGCTCCTTGCTACCGGCCGCCTTTTCGCCCGCATCGCCTTCTTTCGGAGGTTTCGGCTTCGGCGCAATTTGCAGGACGTCCCGCCGCTTGATCGCCGGCTCCATAACGAGGTCCTCGATGAACACCGGCACCTTGCCCTTCTTTTCCTTCACGGTCGTCAGCGTCAACCGGTCTTCGGCGCGTGTCAGCGCCACGTAAAACAGCCGCCGCTCTTCCTGGATATGGAAATCTCCCTCGGGCAGTTCTTCCTTCATCAAGCGGTCGGGAAATTCGAAAAGCGGCGAGCGATTTTTCGCCGGGAAGGCGCCGCTGTTCACTCGCAGTACAAAGACATGCGGAAACTCCAACCCTTTTGCGCCATGCACGGTCATGAGCCGCACGGCGTCACCCGGCGCATCGTCCTCCAGGCTCAGGGTTCCCCGCGCCTGCTCGAAGTAGTCGAGATACTCCAGAAACTCCGCCAGACCTCGCGTTTCGCTCTTCGGCTCCCACTCCTTCAGGAACTCTCCCAGCCGGTTCACATACTTGCGATCCTGCGCGCCTGCCCGCTGCGGCACTTCAAGCCATTCGATCAGGTCGCCTAGAATTTCGCGCGCGGTCCGCCGTCGCAGGCTTTTTCGTTGCGCGGTGAGAAACTCCAGCAGCGTTGCGGTCGAGCCGCGCGATGGGTCGAACGGCAGTTCCCCTTGCGGCGCTTGCAAAACGTCGTAAAGTGCCGTCCCTCGCTTCTTGCCCGCGCGTTCCGCCAGGCGCACCAGGTCTTCCGGCGTAAGGTGCCATGCCGGGGCGGAAAGCACGCGCGTGCACGCGATGTCGTCAAACGGCGCTGCGATCAACCGCAAATACGCAAGCACGTCGCGCACCAGCGGGTGCTCCAGAATCGATAGCTTGCTGATGACGAAGGGGATTTTTCGCTGCGCAAGTTGCTCCACCAGTTGGTCGCGGTGCGCGTGCTGCCGGTAGAGCACCGCGAAGTCCAGCCAGCGCCGCCCCGCTCCGTGCAGGCGTTCCAGCTCATCGGCCACCCAGGCCGCTTCCTCTTCCGGCGAGTCCATTTCGGCGATGCGGATCTTTTCGCCTTCGGATTTGTTCGGCTCCAGCGCCTTCTTCGGAAATTCCGGGCTTACCTCGTTCATCCCAATGGCTTGGGTCGCGACGCGCAGGATATTTGGCGTCGAGCGGTAATTCTCAATCAAGGAAACGCGAAACGGTGTCGAGTCCTCGCCTTCCTGCCAGCCCGCGAATCGCTGCAGAAACAGCTTGAAACTGCCGAACGACGCCCCGCGAAAGCGATAAATCGCCTGGTCGTTGTCGCCCACCACCACAACGCTGCGTTTCTCCGACGAAAGCAGGTGCAGTAACTCCAGTTGCGCGATGTTCGTGTCCTGGAATTCGTCCACCAGGATGTGCCGGAAGCGTTCCTGCAATTCCCGTCGGCGCTTCGCATCGTTTCTCAGCAGCGCCACCGCCTCGGCGATCAGCCCGTTCAGCGCCACCGCCTTCTTTTCACGGAGAATCTCCTCGCTCGCCCGGTATGCACGCGCAATCTCCTGCTGCAGCGACACCTGCTCGGCGCGTTCTTTGTAGGTATCCTCGACGAGCGCCGCTCGTTCTTCCTCCAGTTCCCGAGCCAATAAATCCGCGAATTGCTGGTAGTCTTCGCTCGACACCAGCTCATCCTGGCAGCGCGAGAAAAAAGCGATGAAGTCGCTCAGGAATTGTCCCGGCTCCGCGAGCCGCCGGAATTTTTCGAGCTTCAGCCGCGCCAGGTTCCGCCGCAGCAGAATCCAGTGGTCCACCTGCTCCAGCGCCACGCGATTCGCATCCACTTCCTTCAGCAGCGTCTCGCAAAACGAATGAAAGGTCGCCAGCACCACGTCTTTGCCGCGCTCACCCACCGCCTTCACCACGCGCGCTTTCATCTCGCCCGCGGCTTTCTTCGTGAACGTCAGCCCCAGGATGTTATCGCCGAGCAGGGAATCGTCCGATTCCAACAGGTGCCGGATGCGCTCCGTGATTACCCGCGTTTTGCCCGTGCCCGCCCCGGCGATTACCAGCAGCGGCCCATTTCCGTGGGTGATGGCCCGCCGCTGCGCCTCGTTCAGTTGCAGCCCGCCACTTTCCGGTTGCCCCATTTCAAAAAGTGTTTTGGTCATCGTTGAGAGGCTTTTCCTGAGGCTACCATGTCGTTGAAATCCGCGGATTTGTGCCTGGGCACGGTCAGCGCCGTCCACTGGCCGGCTTCTGCCGCGTAATGCTTCGCCAGAAATGCGATCTGGCCGACGTGGTAGGAATAATGCGCCATCTGCCTGTTGATCGCCTGCATCACGGAGTGGGGCTCCGTCCGGATGGTCACCGTCCGTGTCAGGTCGGAGTCCTGCAACGGCTCCAACGCGTCGAAGAGATACTTCCAGCCCGAGTCCCACATCTCCATCAACTCGGTGCGAGTCGTGGGCGGGACTTCAAATTCCGTGTCGCGGTTGCGGTCGGGCTTCTCTCCGTCGGTGGTTAGAAAATCCCGCCAGCGAGAGCGCATGTTCCCCGCCATGTGTTTCACGACAATCGCGACGCAGTTGGATTCGCTGTCCAGCGTTCGCTGCAAAGCTTCTTCCGGACACTGCGCCATCGCGCGTTCCCCCAGCTTCTTGTAATGCCGGAACAGCTCGATCGAATCTTTGATATAGGAAGTCGTCAGATTGTGTGCCATGGCAAATTCGGCCTCCCGAAAGCCTCCGAGAATTCATCGCCTGGTGACGGCAAACTCTCCCGCCGAGGCGTAACGTACGCGGTGAGCAGATGGCGGTCCTGAGGGAATTGTGGGACGGGGAAGGGCGGGAGTCAAGGCTTGACAGTTCGCCTTTTATTCGCCTATGATGCCTGCGCCCCGAATCTGCTCGCGGAAGGAGACGACCATGACCATCGCACAATCGATGTTGCCCGAATTCGACGAAGAAATGAAAAACACGCGCAAGGTTCTCGAACGCGTGGATGATAAGCAGTGGAACTGGAAGCCCCACGCCAAGTCCGGCTCTCTCGGCTGGCTCGCCACCCACGTTGCCACCATGCCCGGCTGGGTCACTATGACCCTGCAAACTGAAGAGCTCGACTACGCTCCGGTCAATGGCCCCTCCTACGAGCCGCCCAAGATTGAAAACCGGCAGCAACTCCTGGCGGAACTCGACAAGGGCGTGGCCGAAGCGCGTGCCGCGCTCGCCAAGGCCAGCGACGCGGAAATGATGAAAGATTGGACGCTGCTTGCCGGCGGCCAGAAGATCTTCACCATGCCGCGGGTCGCCTGCCTTCGCAGCATGGTCTTGAATCACATTATTCATCACCGCGCGCAGCTCACTGTGTACTACCGGCTGCTCGGCATCCCGGTCCCGCGTCTCTACGGCCCCAGCGCCGACGAAACCGAAGCCGCCGCGGCCAACTAGCTGGGGCACAGGCTTTAGCCCGTGCGCTTCGCATCAGTGGTAGCCTCTCGCCTATTCCACTCTGCGGGCGGCCTTCCGCCGCCCTTTTTTCTGACTTCGCGTCCTCTGCGCCCCCTCTGCGCTCTCCGCGTTAATTCTTTCTTCCTTCCCGGTCTCCAATCACAGTTCATCCATCGCGCTATAATAAAATCTCGAATCTCCGAGGTGCCTCATGGAAAACCCTGTCATCCTCTCCGCCGTCCGCACGCCCATTGGCAAGTTCCAGGGAGGCCTTTCGAGCTTCTCCGCCCCCGAACTCGGCGGAAAGGTTGTCGCCGAATCCATGCGCCGCGCCGGACTCGACGCCAAACTGGTCGACGAAGTCATCCTGGGCAATGTTGTGCAAGCCGGACTCGGGCAGAATCCCGCGCGCCAAGCCGCGCTCAAAGGTGGCTGCGATCCAAAGGTCGCTGCCATGACCATCAACAAGGTTTGCGGCTCCGGCCTCAAAGCGGTCGCGCTCGCCGCCCAGGCCGTGCAACTCGGCGAAAGCGAATTCGTTGTCGCCGGCGGCATGGAATCCATGTCCAACTGCCCTTATCTGCTGCCGCAAGCGCGCACCGGCTACCGCCTAGGCGATGGAAAGCTCGTGGACTCGATGATCTGGGACGGCCTGTGGGACGCCTACGAAAATTTCCACATGGGCAATACCGGCGAACTCGTTGCCGAAAAATATGGCATCACCCGCGCGGAGCAGGACAAATTCGCGTTCGAAAGCCACCAGAAGGCGATTCGCGCCCGCAAATCCTGTTTCCTGGAAGCGCAGATTCTGCCCATCGAAGTTCCGCAGAAAAAAGGCGACCCCGTCGTCGTCAAGTACGACGAGTCGCCGCGCGAAGACACTTCGCTGGAAGCGCTGGCCAAGCTAAAGCCCGCCTTCAAAAAGGATGGCACTGTTACCGCTGGCAACGCGCCCGGTACCAATGACGGCGCCTCCGCGCTCGTCGTCACCAGCGAACGCAATGCCGCGCGCCTCGGCAAGCAGCCGATGGCGCGCATCGTCGCGCAAGCGGTTAGCGGCGTGGAACCCAAGTGGGTGATGATGGCGCCGGTGGAGGCCGTCGAAAAATTGCTCGCCAAAACCGGATGGGACCGCGATAAAGATGTGGACCTCGTGGAATTAAACGAAGCCTTCGCGGTCGCGGCCATTGCCGTCACGCGCGAGCTGAAGCTGAATCCGGAAAAAGTGAACGTGAACGGAGGCGCCGTGGCCATCGGCCATCCGATTGGCGCCTCTGGAGCGCGCATCCTCGTCACGCTCCTTTACGAGCTCCAGCGCCGCAACCTCAAGCGTGGGATCGCGGCTCTCTGCCTCGGCGGAGGCAACGCCGTCGCCCTCGCCGTCGAAATGTACCGTTAGCTCGAGTGGCACAGGCGCTCCTGCCTGTGCGGTTCAGACGCGGAATTCCAACGATCGCTTTGCGCGGCTGCCTGGCTATTGCTTCGAAAGGGCGAACAGCTCCCTCGTCTCGATCGCGCTTCCCGTCTCCAGCAACGTTTTCAGGTTCGAGAGCACCACCGGCCACCCACGCCGGATGCCCTTCTCCATATCCGACCCGGCCTCCAGATCTTCGTGCATCACCGTCAGCCGCACCGCGTTCGCACCCGGTTGCACCAGAAACGTCACCCGCGAATGTTTTGCGGGATTGTCCTGATCCCCCGGAAACGCCCAGCTGATCACCAGCCGCCGCGGCCGGTCGATTTCGATCACCTTGCCAACCAGGTCGGTATTCCCGTTCTCCGCGTTTTCATGTTTCCAGGCTGACCCCGCCTTCCAGTCCGAAACATTCAGATGCGCCCAGTATTTGCGCGTCATCTCCGGAGCAATCAGCGCGTCAAAAACCTTCTCCGGCGTCGAAGCGATATACGTCACGTACACAAACTCGGTCTTTTCCTTCATCCTTGTTCTCCCTACGTTTCTTCTTCTAAGCCTTCGAGCCGCTGGCTCGCCGCGCTATTCCGGCGGCTGCCACAGGTTCACCGGCATATCGTACGGATGGGGACGCCCCTTTCCGGTCTCCACGAATTCCTTGAGGCTCAGCAAGAAGATTGCCCAGCCCATGGAGCAGTGCGGAAATGCTTTCGCGTCTTCCTTCCATCGCGAGTGCCGGAAATGGAGCATCGTCTTGCCTTGCTCCTGAAAAATCATGAACTCGATCTCGGTGCCGATCCAGTCCACGGCGCCTCCGTCAATCACACGCCAGCGCACAAGTTGATCCTTCTGGAGTGAGGTCACCTCCATTACCGACCCCCGGAACCCGCTGAACCAGAATTCCAGCTGCTCGCCGAGGGCTGATTGCCCACGCACGTCGATCGTCCACCAGTGCGCCAGCTTTTTCGGTTCGGTCAGAGCTTCGTAAAGAGGGGATGGTGAAGCTTGAGTCAAAACTTCGTGCCAGATTTCACGAGTTGCCATTCGGAATCCTTTCCAGTAGTTCTCGCAGGGAGCGCGGAGATCCGTTTCCAGACTCGATTTACTGCTTTGGGCTCCGAGCCTGCTGGTACATCATCGGCTCCTTGTTCCAGTCGATCGGCCCGTCGGTGAAGCGCCGCTCCAGACGCTGCATCAGTTCGCTCCAGCCCTGCTGGAAGTGAACGTACGCCTGGTCCCATTCCAGTCCTTGCTTCCAGCCCAGGTGCGTCACGGTGACGTGCGTGCGGTCCGTTCCTTCGGGTCGCATTTCAACTACAACCCAGGTCCCGCCATTGCGCACCTCCGGCATCTCGGGCGGCGCATTCCACTGGAAAGAGATCATCTCCTCTGGGGCGTAGCTCAAAATCTTCAGTCCCTTCGTCCCAGAACGCTCGTCTTTCGGATCAAATTGAATTTCATACGGGCCGCCGATTCGCAGTTCGATATTCGCTTTCTGCGCAAAGAACTCCTCGGCGCCCTCCGAGGTCGTCCAGACTCGCCATACCTCGCGAACTGGAGCATGGATCGTGCCTTCCACGCGCACGGCCCGCCGGGCGCTCGTTTCCGCGACCGTCGCATTAGGCGTTTCCTGCGCCATCGCGGGAGTCAATACCGCCACGGTTGCCAGTAACAACGCCGCAAGTCTGCATCTCGCACGCGCTTGTCCCTCTGCTGAATGGGCCCCTTGCACGAATTGGGCTTTATCGCTCATGTTTCTTCTCCAATCCTTCCTTCAAATCAAAAAGCGCGCGCAGCCGCGGACGCTCAAACTTTCCGATCCACCGCTCGTAAATTTCGTGAATCGGCACGGGATTCAGGTAATGCAGCTTCTCGCGTCCCCGCCGCACCGTGGCAACCAGGTTGGCGTGCTCCAGCAGCTTCAGGTGCTTCGTCACCGCCTGGCGCGACATATCCAGGTGCCCGCACAGTTCGTTGAGTGTCTGTCCGTTGTCGGTTCGCAAAAGGTCCAGCAGTTTTCTGCGGCTGCGATCCGCCAGCGCCTTGAACACGCGGTCCGTATCCACGACGCCATAATAGGCAACCAAACGGTTGCCTGTCAAGCAAAACTTCTTCCGCCCAAAAATAAAATCGCACGGTGGACGCCGAAGCATCCACCGTGCGCACGCCTACTCTTCCGCGCGAGGTGAGCAGACGATCTTATTCGACGCTTTCGTCATTCTCTGCTGCTACCGGCGTCAGACTTCCGAACAATCCGTCATTTTCGCCGTTGGTCCCCGCCGTGAAAAAGAGCGTGGTGGAGGGCCCCGCCGTGCCGCCATTGCCGAAGGTAAGCGACCACAAGCCTTCGATGGTTACCAGCGAATCGTCCGAATTTTTTAGGAAGCCTTCAAACTTGTACGTAAATCCATTGAACGCCGCGATCCAGCCGCTCCCAAAGTTTCCAACCAGGATCGAGTTGCTGAAGCGCCCGAAGTCGCGCGGTGTCCGCACCACTCCCCACGGAGAGTTCATCCATGGCCCGTGCTCGAGATGTCCGATGTGCCGGCCCGCCGGGGAATAAATCTCCACGAAACCGAATCCGGCCCCCGGCACGTCGTCGTGCCTTTCAGCGTCCTGCCTCGCGTACGTAACGAACAGATTGCCGCCGATGTTCTGCACGTTGAACGGCGCAAACCCGAGGGGAATGCGCTCGTGATCGTCGTCATGGTCTCCTTCGCGGTCGTCCTTCGGCTGAAACGCGTCATCCGGCAAATGCACGAAATTGAAGTTGGTGTCGTAGACCTCGATTCTCCCCCTGCGAAAGTTCGCTGCGTACAGGAATCGGCGCCCGTTCCACAGGGCGATTGCCGCACCTTTGTAGACCGCCCCGTTTGGCGCTCCTCCCTTTGAATTGTCCACTTCCAGTACCACGTTCGGGGAGGGAGGATTTCCTCCGGGGAGCAGATTCACCTGGGGATTCCATCCCGTGATGGTGCCGTCTTCTCCAACGAAGATAAATACCGCAGGCTTGCCGGCCGGCGTCCCCTTGTTGAGCAGAAAATCCGTCGAACTTCCATTGAACACAATGCCGGTTGGGTTGGAAGTCGATCCGGCAGGAATCAGCGGACTCGTCGGAACGGTAACGAAATCGTTCTTCGTCCCGTCAGCCTCAACGAATATCTGAATAGGGCTGCCATTGCCGTCGTAAAGCGTGGAAGTGCCCGTGGCATTGTTGCTGATCCACCAAGGGCTGCTTGCCGATCGCGTGGCTCCCCACGGATTTCGGAGTAGTGGGTCCACTATTACCGGCGACCCGTCGCTGTTCGGTGGTTGCACGGTGTCGGAGACCAGGTTCTTCTGGACATAGTGTTGCGCGGCTCCCGGAGTTGGGGTCAGACTCAGCGCCACGCCGAGTGCGAGCAGGGAATAGGAACGGAACTTCATGGAAATCCTCCTTGCGGTAATTCGGGGTGGTCTGCAGAAGACCAGTTGCCCGAGCACAAGGCGAGTCGCTCACGACTCACACGCTGTGCTCGGCCACTAGCTTGCCCGCAAATGTTCGAGGATTTACTTAAGAAAAAGACAAGTGAAAATAACCCGGCAAACTGCACAAGGAGTGCGAGTTAGAGCGAGACCTCAAGCTCCTTCGGATACTGAAATCGAAACGTTAACTGGCTGTTCTCGCAGGGGGAACATCGCCTGCCTCCGAAGCTGGCTTCAACTCCATCGCGCAATAAGGGCAGAACCTATCGCCGTCGGAGACTTCCTTCTGGCATTGCGGGCAGGCCGGGTGCAGATTGTATTTGCAACTCGGGCAGAAGTTAAACCTTGCCGAAACCGAGGCCGCGCATTGCGGGCATGTGAATGGCAAAGGATCGCGCACCAGCAGATAAATCACTAAGCCGATGAACAGGTACATCGGCGCGAGAATCAGCACCAGCAGCGTCCACAGCGCGCCATTCATTCCCCTGCGTCGCGCATCGCGATACACATAACCCAAGGTAAGCAGCAGACAGGACAGCATGAACGAAGTAAGTAGAATCACCCCGGCAAGGCCCAGGCATGACAACGCCGGCTCATTCCGCAGCGAATCATCGGGAAAGGTCGGGCCGCCGGTTCCGAGATTGTGGATGTTCACGCCCAGCCCGATCAGCAGCGCCAATAGACTGAGCGCGACGCAGGTCCACACCAGCCAATTCGGAAGGATGCGTAGCTCTTCCCGAAACGTTGACCGCTCCCGCTTCCGGCGAAACCGGATCATGCGCAATTTTTCATTCCACGCGTCGGACATTATCCTTTTCCTCTCTGGATCACTCGCACCAAACTATCCACTCAAATTCCTTTCGCGCCTGCGCTCGTCGCGCGCTGATGCAGTACCACGCCCACCGCGACCAGCGCCGGCACGGTCCACCACAGCACGAATCCCAGTTCAACGGCCAATTTCGGAACTCCGATATTGCTTCCCGCCCAGGCAAATACACGCCAAACCAGCGGCGCGCTGAATACGCCCAGCAGCCAGCTCGCCGCGGTGACCGCCCATAGCCAAAGGCTTCCGCCGCTCGCCTGGGAAAGTTCCTGCTGCCGCAGCCGCACGCGAAGTTGTGCCCGCGCCGCCAAATCCTTCGGAACTATCACCGGAATGCCGCGCAGGGCTTGTAAACTCTCCAGCAGCGCCGCAGTTTCCCGCGCGCATTCCGCGCAGCCGGACTGATGCTCTCGCAGCCAAGCTTCCTCCGGGGCTGGCAGCCCTTCCACCAGCGCCTGTGCCGCCAGGTGGCGCGCTCGTTCGTGCTGGTTTTCACTCATGCCGCACCTTCCGCCAGCGCCTTTTTCAGCGCGCTCAGTCCCCGGTACAACCGCGACTTCACCGTGGAAATCGGTGTTGCCGTCACCGCCGCGATCTCTTCCAGCCCCAGCTCTTCGTGGAACCGCAGAAGCAGCACTTCGCGATAGTACGCCGGAATTTTCAGCAATGACGTTTGCACCGCCTGCGCGTTCTCGCGGCTCACCAGCATCTGCAAAACCGAAGCCGCACTTTCGTCGGGCGGGTCGTAAGGAACGTCGCTCTCCGGGTCGCCCATCTCTTCCAGGCTCGCCGTCCGCTTCCGGCGCGAAACGTCAATCACCAGGTTGCGAGCAATCGCGAACAGCCACGACTCGAATTTCGATTTGCCGTTGTACTGCGCGCCGCGCTCCAGCACGCGAATCCAAGTCTCCTGAAACAAATCCTCCGCCAGCGCGGCATTCCCCGTGAGAAACAGTAAATAGCGGTACAGCCGGTGCTGATGCAGTTCAATCAGCCGGTCGAGGAGTTCCGGATCGCGCTTTTGCAATCCGATGGCGAGGGCGCGCGTCTCTTCGTTCATGGGGCCCGCGAAGGGCAGCGGATTCCTGGCAGTGGCTAGCGTGAATGCCGGTGTGCTCATACTATCCTGTATACGAACGACACGCGCAAAAAGACGCAAATCGCCCGCCCCGCTGGGCCCACGCTAACACACTTCATTCCAATTAGTTACGAGCGTAAATTCGACGTATACTTTCCTCGCGCCGGGCCGTCAGATTGCTTAAATACGCCGATTCGCCCCGTGGCCCATTTTTCGAAGGGAATTTCTCTATGATGATTCGCCAGCTTTTACCGCAGCTTCGCATGCTCCTGCCAGTCGTCTCCTGCTTGTTGCTCTCCACTGTCTCGCTCGCGCAGAATCTCGACTATCCGCAGACGCGCAAGGACAACCAAGTGGACGACTACTTCGGCACGAAGGTCGCCGACCCTTACCGCTGGCTGGAGGACGACAATTCCGCGGAAACCGGGCAATGGGTCGCCGCTGAAAACAAGGTCACCTTCGGATATCTCAATAAGATTCCCTATCGCGCGGACGTTAAGAAACGCCTCGAGGAGCTCTACAACTATCCGAAATACACGGCCCCTTTCAGTCGCGGCGAGTATCTCTTCTTCTTCAAAAATGACGGCCTGCAAAACCAGGACGTCCTCTACGTACAGAAAGGCCTCGAGAGCGCACCCGAGATTCTGCTCGACCCGAATAAGTTCTCCGCCGACGGCACCTCGCGGCTAGGCACCTTGGATGTCTCTTCCAACGGACGCTACGCTGCGTATGGCATTTCCGTCGGAGGCTCGGACTGGCAAGAGATTCACGTCATGGAGGTGGCCACGAAAAAGCCCCTCGCCGACGATCTCAAATGGATCAAGTTCGTTGGCGCCGGCTGGGCCGGCAACGGTTTCTTCTACAGCCGCTATGACACCCCGCAGCCCGGTCACGAACTCTCGTCCAAGAACGAAAATCAGAAGGTCTACTATCACGTTCTGGGAGCGCCGCAATCCGAAGATCGCCTGGTCTATCAGGACCCGCAGCATCCTTTGCGCTTTCTGGCGATGGGCACAACCGACGACGAGCATTACGCCGTGCTCTCCATTTCGGACGAGGCCAGCGGCAAGCGCGGCAACGCTCTGTTTTTCCGCGGCCTCTCCGCAAAAGACGATTCCCTGAAGCCCATCGTTCCCGACGTCGGCGATGACCAATACGATGTCATTGATAACGTCGGCGACAAATTCCTGATTCTCACCAACCACGGCGCTCCCAATCGCAAAGTAGTCCTTTTCGATCCGGATCATCCGGTTGCTCCCTGGACCGACGTGATCCCGGAGAAATCCGACACCTTGCAGGGCGTCACTTCCGTAGGCGGCAAGCTCTTCGCCAGATACCTCCAGGATGTTGCCAGCCGCGTGGACATCTACTCTCTCGCGGGAACGTTCGAGAATCAGCTCGCGCTCCCCGGCGCGGGCGCCGCCGAAGGCTTTCTCGGCAATCGCACGGACAAAGATGCCTTCTACACCTACACCTCGTTCAATTATCCACCTACGGTTTTTCGCTACGTTCTCGCCACGCAGAAATCCACCGTTTACCACGCTCCGGAAATCCCCGGATTCCGGCCCGAAGACTACGAGACGAAGGAAATTTTCTATCACAGCAAGGACGGCACCCGCGTCCCGATGTTCCTCGTCTGCAAGAAAGGCCTGAAACTCGACGGCACGAATCCCACGCTTCTCTACGCGTACGGCGGCTTCAACATCACGATTTCGCCGGCCTTCAGTCCGCTGCGCCTCGCCCTGCTCGAGCAAGGCTTCGTCTATGCCTCCGCGAATATCCGCGGCGGTGGCGAGTACGGCGAAAAGTGGCACGAGGCCGGCACTAAGCTCCACAAGCAGAATGTGTTCGACGACTTCATCGCCGCCGCGGAATGGCTCATCGCCAACAAATACACTTCGCCGCAAAAGCTCGCTATTACCGGCGCCTCCAACGGCGGCCTGCTGATCGGCGCGGTCATGAACCAGCGCCCGGATCTCTTCCGGGTGGCCGTCCCCATGGTCGGGGTGATGGACATGCTACGCTTTCAGAAATTCACCATTGGCTCCAGCTGGATTGACGACTATGGCAGCAGCGACAATCCCGAACAGTTCAAGGCGCTCTACGCCTATTCGCCCCTGCACAATATCAAGCCCGGCGTGAAGTATCCCGCCACCCTCATCACCACCGCCGATCACGATGACCGCGTCGTCCCCGCGCACTCCTTCAAATATGCCGCCACACTGCAAGCCGAAGCCAGCCGCGCGAATCCCGTGCTCATCCGTATCGAAACGAAGTCCGGCCATCACACCAGCAGCACCGCCAAAACCATCGAACTCGCCGCCGATGCCGATTCCTTCATCTTTTATAACCTCGGCGTCACGCCGAAGTATTAGTCTTTACCCAACGCCGCCCTTCCCTCCGTTTGTAGAGCCGGGCTTGCCCGGCCTTTCTTTGCAGCGGGCGTTGCTTGCCTTGAGCGAAGCCGAAGGGTCTTAGGCGGGCGCTTCTTCGCGGCGTGCCCTGGGCATTCCACTTTGCGCAATACCTGGGCCCTTCCGTCCCAACACTCCATTGCCCGCGCTTGTTGTAAACTCCATACCGTCATGATCTGCCCGCAATGCCACGCCGAATATCGTCTGGGCTTCACGCGCTGCGCGGACTGCGGTGTCGATTTGGTGAACGAGCCGTCCCAGGCGGGGCTTGCCACCATCCCCGCCGTCGACCCGGGCGATCCCAACGAGGATCCCTTCTGCTCTTTCTGGAAAGGCCAGGACGCGCGCGTGCACGCGGAACTCTGCGAAGTCCTTGAGCAAGCGGGCATTCCTCACAAGACCATCTTTCGCAGTGACCATCTTTTCAACTTTTCCAATTTTCCCGCCTACGAGGTCGGGGTCCCGTTTTCGCTCTTCGAAAAAACGGAAAAGGTCATCCAGGAAGCGTACGGCACCGACGATGTCCAGGATGTGGGTGTCCAGGAGCTTGCCGGCGAGCTCGCCGAGCACTCCGGCCCCGTTCCGATCCTGCCGGCGAGCGTCTCCTCTGCACCCGGGGATTTGCCCGGTCCGCCGGCCGCGGGCGATAACCACGACTGGTTTCCCGAGGACGCTACCGCGCTGGTCTGGTCCACGGAGAGGAACGAACCCAGCGAATTCCTCGTGGCGGCGCTCCACGAAAACGGCATCCACTCCCGCCTCAATCTACAGGGGGCGCGCGCTAGACTCTACGTCCTGCCCGGCGACGCTCCGCGTGCCCGCGAAATCCTCCGCGAAATCGCCGAAGGCAAACCGCCGGATCAATAGCGGAAATCCGGCGCTACCAAATCATTTTCCTTTGTGTTGCGCCTCTCGTGCTGCCTTTTGCCGGATGGGTTCTTCGCGAAAGCGCGTTAACATCCAATCCATTGTCGGCTGCAGTTGACTAGGGTCTTTGGTGCACTTGAGGAAAACCACGCGAATATCCATCGGCGCGCCGACCCAGTTTCGCTGGTCTTCCGGCACCGGCGGTCCCAGGGGATCGCCGGCCGGGGGAATGACGTCGGGCAACTGAAACGCATACATACTTCCGCCTGCAATCGCCTGGTGCGGATTATGCAGCAGCCAGACACAGTTCGCGCCATCCTCCAGCATATCTGCCGAAACTACCGCCCATTGGCGCGCGTCGGCCGCCACGGGCCTCTGGCAATTCCAGAATTGCCCGTAGGGCACGTACACCGAGGGATCGATGAATCCGTATTCATCCACCAGCACGTGCTTGATGCCACGCTGCCGGACGAATTGCGCAACCTGGGGCAATGCCTGATTCCAATCCAGATTCGAGTCGCTTACCAGTTCATAGGCGGGTCGGCCGCCGCCAAGTGAATTCACAAAGGGCATGAAATACGGATAGTGACTGTAGATCGCCACCACCGAAATCACCGCCAACAGGGCATACGCCGCCATCAGCGCGCGTGCGGCGGGCCACTCGTGTTTTCGCAGCCCCTCGAGAGCCCGCGGCGCTGGAGCCATCAGCAGAATCATCAGCAGAATCGGAATGGTGAAGTGCCGAATGCTGATGGTCATCGGGCTCAGCATGCAGGCAATGGTGAACAGCACTAGCGAAACCCACATCGCTCGCCAATGAAACGCGTATTCGGCGGGAACCAGTGGAGTCGGCTTCAACTTGAGTCGCGCAATCCAGGCTACGGGAATCGTAAGACCCAGCATCAGCAGAAATGCCAGCGTCGATTTCAGCGCGAAGACTACGGGGAAATAGAACCACACGGCATGCGGATAGTTGTGCCCCAGCAGAAACGTCGGCCTCGGCGAGCTGAGAGCAAAGATGGCCAGGCCGCGGACGTAGAGCCATGCCGGCATAAGCAATCGCCGTAGCACCAGTGCCGGCCCGCTACTTCCGAGGATTCGCAGCGAATCGCTCGGCTGATTCCACGAAAAGATCAGATAGAAGACGTAGCACGTGGCTACCGCAACAAAAATGCCTCGCCACATTGCGCGCCAACGCAATTTCCGCCACGCGCGCAGTTCCACGCGATCCGCTGGCATGCCAGTCAGCGGTAGCCAGCGCAGGCTCAGCCGGAATGCCAGGAAGCATACGAATAGAAAACCCGCGGAATATTTGGAAAGTACGGCGGCCGCCAGGCAAAGCCCCATCACCGTAGCGTTGCGCCGCGAGGGCTCGCGCCACAGGTCCGCAAAGCTCCATAATGTCAGGAGTACAAATAGCGCCACGGGAATATCCGTTAGCACCAGCGGTCCAAAAACGATAAACGCCGGTGTGGATATGTAAGCCACTAGGCACAGCACCCCGCCCCACGGGCCGCCGAGCCGCGCGCCAAATCGGAACACAAAAACGCCCAGCACCAGCGTCAACAGCAGCATCGGCGCGCGCGCCCACAAAAGCGTGGAAGCCGGATCGTTCCAATGAAACAGGATGAAGTAGCCCCAAGTCCATTCGCCCAGCAAGTTGCCCCAAGTGCTGCCGCTGAACGACCAGGACCCGTTCGAGTAGTCAGTCCGCACCCCGCGCAACACCAGCGGCAAGGCGGCCAAGATTTTTGGCAGCGCCGGGTGCTCCTGGTTCATGCGCAGATCGAGTCTCTGCAGGTAACTCACGCCGGCGCCCAGATGAGCCACTTCATCAATCGCCACGGATTGGCGGCGAATCGCGCCGCCTGCCAGCACGCCCATCAGGAGCAGGAGCACTGCCGCCAACACTGGAGGAATTTGTTTCATATGCCACAGACCTGGTATTCCGGGTTTGCAGAAAACGCATTCGACGGTTGGCGAACCGAACGATTGTGGAAGTAATCCTGCCTGGGCGTCTTTCCAAAGGCTTCAGCAAACCGCTGTATTGCTCGTCATTCTATAAGCACTATACGTTTTCAATCTAGGGCGCGCGTCACGGAGCGCGATTTCGTAGCGAACTCCGTTCATATCCATCGTGCCGCCTGTTGCCTGCCCGGCGGCTTGACCTTTTCGGCGGCCGACAGCATTCTGACGATGCCGAATGCATCAGGCGCTCCTTGAAATTGAAGGCGGGAGGAATCGTTCGTGTCGACGGAATCAATCAAGATCGTGGCGGTTTTGGGCGCGGGGACGATGGGCAACGGCATCGCGCATGTCTTCGCGCGCGCGGGCTACAGCGTGATTTTGCGCGACGTGCAGGAAAGCTTTCTGCAGCGCGGACTGGAAACCATTGGCAGGAATCTTGATCGCGAAGTGAAAAAAGGAAAGTTGACCGAAGCCGAAAAGCCGCAAGTGCTCGCGCGGCTGAAGCCGGTCACGGACATGTCCGCGATTGCCGCTGCCGATTTCGTCGTGGAAGCGGTGCCCGAAAAGCTCGAAATCAAGCGCGCCGTGCTCACCGAAGCCGACAAACTGCTGCGCCCCGGAGTGATTCTCGCGAGCAACACCTCCTCGATTGCCATCACCACGCTGGCGGCGATGACCAGCCGCCCAGATCGTTTCGTGGGCATGCACTTCATGAACCCCGTGCCGGTGATGGTGCTTGTGGAGGTGATCCGCGCGCTGCAGACAGGGGACGTCGCATTTACCTCCACCATGGAGCTTGCCAGGAAACTTGGCAAAACGCCGGTGGCGGTGAACGATGCGCCCGGCTTCGTCTCCAACCGCGTGTTGATGCCGCTGATCAACGAAGCCGCATACGCGGTGATGGAGGGCGTCGCCACGCCGGAAGCCGTGGATGCGGTCATGAAACTCGGCATGAATCACCCGATGGGCCCGCTCGAACTGGCTGACTTCATCGGCCTCGACGTCTGCGTGGACATCCTGCGTGTCCTGCAGGACGGCCTCGGCGACCCCAAGTATCGCGCCTGCCCACTGCTGAAGAAGTATGTCGCCGCCGGCTGGCTCGGCCGCAAATCCGGCCGCGGCTTTTACGTCTATGAACCTTGAAGCGAGTGCGGTTGCACTCCATGAGTAGGAATCTCGGGGTTGCCTTGTTTGGAGGATTTATCCTCCTGGCAGTTGGTTTTGTGCTCTGGCTTCCCTATAACGCTGGAGCAGTCCCCGAGTGGAAACTCCGCGTAGTAGATCGCGGCGGTAATCCGGTAGTTGGCGTGCAGGCCTTTCAGGAATGGTTAGATCCAATCGACGATCGGATTACCAAGACCGATAGCCGGAGTACCGACTCACTGGGTGAAGTCGATTTTCCCAAGCGGATCCTGCACAACCGCCTGGCGCTCGGTCGATTTTACAGAGGCCAGATAGCTCGAGTGTTTGTGTGCAGGCAAGGCCAGTTCGGGGAAGCACTTTTTGACGTGACAAACCCTAAGACCCTACCTCTGCTCAAGCTCAAAAAGGGCGACTGCCCGTTTATGTAGTCGCAGGCGAACAATAAGCGAAAAATAGTGTTTGCTTTTCTTTCGCCATTGGCGTACGCTCCCTCCTGCAGGTTTTCAACAGGTGCCCCATGCACGGCTCGCGTTTGGCTGTCGCCAGTTGCCTCGAACATGAGAGACTCGCTTTTGAGCTTCTTGAGGTGCGCACCCGCGGCCAGTACCTTACCCGCCTCCGGCCCTTGACCAGCCAGGAGCGGGCCGAGTGGGACTGCCGGGAGCGCGCCGCGCTGGCGCGGCTGGTGGATCATGAGTTAGAGCATGGATGCAGCCGTTGAAAGCCTGGGTGTAGCGGAAGGACCTCGACTCTTTCTTGTATAAGCCGGGCTTGCTTGCCCAGGGTTTCGAACGGCCCGGCCCGCTGCAAGGGCAGAGAACGGTGGCATTGCCAGATACGAAATGGTAATATGAAGCCATCGTAAAAGCTCTGGGAAGGCCGTGGCGGATTTTCCCTCCGTCCGTTCGACCCGAATGGCGATGTCCTCCGCGGGCCCATTCGCGAATTTCCCAATTTCCTCAACCGAGGTGTGAAATGGCAGATGAACGCAGCAAGTTGCTGGAAGCGGCGATATCCCAGATCGAAAAGTCCTACGGCAAGGGCTCGATCATGCGCCTGGGCAGCAAGGACGTGCTGGTCCCGGTGAACGTGATTCCCTCGGGATGCTTGTCCATTGACGCGGCCCTGGGCGTGGGAGGCTTTCCCCGTGGGCGCGTGATCGAAATCTACGGCCCGGAATCCGGCGGTAAGACCACGCTGACCCTCCACGTAATCGCTGAGGCGCAGAAACTCGGCGGCCAGGCCGCATTCATCGACGCGGAACACGCTCTCGATCCATCGTATGCCCGCAAACTGGGTGTGGACGTGGACAACCTGCTGGTCTCCCAGCCGGATCACGGCGAACAGGCACTGGAAATAGCCGAAACGCTGATTCGTTCGGGCGGCGTGGACATCGTGGTGGTGGATTCCGTCGCAGCACTCGTTCCCAAGGCCGAACTCGAAGGCGAGATGGGCGACCCCTCGATGGGCTTGCAGGCGCGCCTGATGTCCCAGGCCTTGCGCAAACTGACGGCCATCGTTTCGAAATCGAAAACCTGCCTCGTCTTCATCAACCAGATCCGCGAAAAGATTGGCGTAATGTTCGGCAATCCCGAAACCACCACCGGCGGCCGCGCGCTGAAGTTCTACGCGTCCATGCGCGTGGATATTCGCCGCATTCAGGCCATCAAGGACGGTGACCGCGTGGTCGGCTCGCGCACTCGCGCCAAGGTGGTGAAGAACAAAGTCGCGGCGCCGTTCCGCGAAGCCGAATTCGACATTCTTTATGGCGAAGGCATTTCGCGCGAAGGCGATTTGATCGATCTTGGCGTGGACAAGGGCATCATCGAAAAGTCCGGCACATGGCTCAGCTTTGGCGGTGAGCGCATGGGCCAGGGCCGCGAAAACGCCCGCGTCTTCCTGAGAGAAAACCCCGACATCCGCGAAAAGATCGAGAGCGGTTTGCGCAAAAAGTTGGAAATTCCCGGCTCGTCGCAGACGCAAAGCGCTGCCGCGCCGGGTCCCAACGGCCACGCCAATATTCCCGCCGAAAAGCCGCCGATGAAAGCGGCCGCCGCTGCGGCTACTGCGGACAATAAGGCTCGGCCTGTTCGCTAGCGCGGAAAAATTGCATCTACACTCCGAGGCGGCGCGCTCCAAAGGCGCCCGCTTCCGCGTGTTTCACGGCGTCTCAACTTGCGCATTCTTAACTGCTTCTAAGGACAGGGACATTGGCATTTTGCTGCCCCAAGGTGCAAGGTCGACCTCGACCGCTGCCCGCTCGTCCAACGTTCAAAACAAAGCACATAACCTCGTACTGGTCCTCTTTCTCTATTGCCGGGGCATCCCCTTTCTGCCTAAACTACGTCTCAGTTTGCAAGTCATACAAAGCTTGCAACTGAGAACGCGCCGCGCAGACGTGGTTAAGTGCTTTGGAATAAAGCGCGCAACCCTATGGCGGCTCGAATGCTAAGAGTGAGCCAAGGTTTGACCAAAAGCTGGAATTAGAGTAGATTGCGACCGTTCCAGACTGGAATTCCTACGAATCGCTCGGGTTGGAATGCATGAATTTTAAGGAACTCGGAAAACTTGCGGCGGCGGGACTCCTCACTTCGACTCTCGCGATTCCTTTGCTTGCCGCCAATGGTGCCGCGGCCGCCACGGCTGCCTCCGGCAACGCGAAATCCGCGCCGAAGTCGTCTGCGAAATCCGCGGTGAAATCTACCCGGAAATCTTCGCACGCGCGCCACCGTCTGGCGCCCTCGCGGTATAGCGGTTATGCGCCGACTTACGCCGATTCCATCAGTGGCGACGATCCCACTTACGACGACCCTGTTGTGCGTGAGGCCATCGTGGACGCCCTCGGGCGCTACAACGGCTCCGTGGTTGCCGTGGACCCAAACACCGGACGCATCCTTTCCGTCGTGAATCAGCGAATTGCCTTTAGCGACGGCTATATCCCCTGCTCGACAATCAAGCCGACCATCGCCATCGCGGCACTCGAAGAGAATGTCATCAACAGCGACACGATGCTTAAGGTCAGCCGCCGCCGGTACATGAATTTGACTGAAGCGCTCGCCCACTCCAACAACGCGTTTTTCGAGGAACTGGGCCGCCGCATGGGATTTGACACGGTTTCGCGCTATGGCCGCTTGCTCGGGCTTGGAGAACTTGCAGGCTACGATTTACCCGAGGAGCATCCGGGCTCGTTCCCCACGGAACCTCCGGCGTTTGGTGGCGTGGCGCGCATGTCCAGCTTTGGACAGGGCATTCAAGTGACGCCATTGCAGCTCGCCGCACTCGCCTCGGCGCTCGCCAATGGCGGCACCCTTTATTATTTGCAGTATCCCCACTCCCAGGAAGAGATTGACAATTTCCAGCCGCGCGTCAAACGCGACCTGAATATCGCCAACGTTCTGCCCGAAGTTCGCGAAGGCATGCTCGCCGCGGTGCTCTATGGCACGGGACGCTTGAGCGCCGATCCCGGCGGCGATGAAACTCCGCTCGGGAAGACCGGGACCTGCGACGACCACACCAATCCCTCGCGCATTGGTTGGTTTCTCAGCTACGCTGACGAAGCCCATCCGCGGATTGCGCTCGCGGTTCTTCTCCGCGGCAACACCCGCCGCGTAAAGGGACCCACGGCGGCACAAGTGGCGGGACATATTTATCGCCGGCTCCGTCAAGAGAACTATTTCGGACAGACGGTCAACGCCAGCGACAAGCGGCCCATCTCCACGGGCAACTAAGCCTCACTCCATAGTTTCACGAATTGCTTTTGGCCGGACTTTGGTAGCCGGACCGCGCTCTAAGCGGCGCATTCGCAGGTCAGACCGCGTGTGTGTGGCGCGCCTTTACGTGAACGCTGACGACCGGTTCGCGCAGCGAGCGCAGTTGCTCGATGCAGGAATCGCAGAGTTCCAGGCAATGCTGATCTTCATTCTTCGGGCGAAAGGTGTGATGGCACTCGCGGCAGGTCGCGTACGCCGGTGCCACGCGCTGCTCGCGAACGTGAAGCTCAGGTTGGACTTCCACAGTAATCATGGGAACTCTCCCCATCTATAGGAAAGGCACGCACCATGCCATTTTGGAGCAGACTTTTGTGGTTGAAAGCAATGCGCTTAGCGTGGCTCTGCCTCGGCCTTTGCGCCATTTGCCGCAACTTGAACGAGAGATCGCCCACGGCTATCTCCAACTCAAATTTCAAACCTTCTCCTCTCTGGGGTCGTTTCCCGATTCGTCGCAGGCTCTGCACATTTCATTGACGCCGTCGTTGGTTTGGGACAAAACCTTTACGTACGGTATTCTATTCGGCCGCTAAATCAGGAACTACATTCGCGCGGCTGGCAGACATTCCAATCCTGTTGGGGGAAGCGTGACGCGAGTATTTGGAAGCATTCTTGGGGCAGTCCTGGCTTTGGGTGTGGCGGTGGATGGTTACGCGTTGTACCAGCGCCGCCGGGTCCAGCAGGAATTTAAGCACCAAGTGGAACTTGCCAGGGCGGAAAGCGAACGCATCCTCACTCAGGTCATTTTGCCGAGCGCCAAAAAGATGCCATCGGGCGAGAATTTCGCGCGAGCCTTGGAGCAATTCGGCCTGACGCCATCGGAGGTGAACGACGCCACCGCAGCCGCGCAGCACGCCTACAATCTCCGCCAACTGCAGGCTGGGCACTTCATCACCGTAGGCCGGTCCGTGGAAGGCGAACTGCGCCAGATCGATTACAAGATTGACGCCGAGCGCACGCTGCACATCGTGCCGCAGGCGGAGGGCTTTTCCGCCGAGGTCCGCGAAATCCCCACGCGGACGGAAGTCTCCGTTATCACTGGCCAGTTGGACGACTCCCTCTTTAACGCCGTCGAAGATGCCGGCGAATCTCCGGAAGTTGCCATGCGGCTGGCGCAGATCTTCGGGTACGACCTGGACTTTTACACCGATCCGCGCAAGGGCGACACCTTCCGTGTGGTCATCGAAAAGAGGAAATACGTCGACGGAACCACCGCGGCCTACGGCAGGATCCTCGCCGCACAGTACGTCAACGGATCGAAGAAGTATGAGGCCCTTTTATTCCACGACCCGGAAGGCCGCCCGGCCTATTACACGGCGGATGGCAAGTCGCTTCAGAAGGCCTTTCTGCGTTCGCCTTTGAAATTTGGCGCGCCCGTGACTTCGCATTTCAGTCGTTCGCGCTTTCATCCCATCCTGAAAAGGTATCGGCCGCACTTGGGCACGGATTATGGCGCCCCCATCGGCACGCCCGTGCAAACGATCGGCAGCGGGCGCGTCGTGTTTGCGGGGCGCAAGGGCGGCGATGGCAACATGGTGCACATTGTCCACACCAACGGCTACGAAACCTACTACCTGCACCTTTCGCGAATTTTCGTGCGTGTCGGCGAGCGAGTAGAAATCGGCAAAACCATCGGCCTGGTCGGCATGACCGGCCTCGCTACCGGACCCCATCTCGACTTCCGCATCGCGCAGAAAGGCCAGTTCAAGAATTTCGAAACGCTTGGCCTGCCGCCTTCGGAGCCGGTCGGCAAGAAAAACTGGGCGGAGTTCTCCACCGTCCGCGAACAGTGGCTGCCGATGCTGGAACAACCGCAACAGATTCAGGCGCACGCCGTATCCGATAGCGGCGTTGCTGGCCGCTGATCCACCCGTTACGCAGCCCGTCACGGCAGCGAGCTTCCCGTATCGCCGGGTTTGCACTCGGCATCTATAATTGAGCGGATTCCATTCGGGCGGGAGGTCCGCATGTCGATTCGTCCTGTTAAGCGCCTCGTAAAATCCAAGCCCACGCGCGAAGGCGCCGGCGTGCATCTGCGTCGCGCCTTCGGATTCGGCAACACCACGGATTTCGATCCCTTCCTGCTGCTCGACGATTTTCGCAACGATGTCCCCGAAGATTACCTCGCGGGCTTTCCGTGGCATCCCCACCGCGGCATCGAAACCATCACCTATGTACTTGCCGGTACCGTCGAACACAAAGACAGTCTTGGCAATCACGGCGCCATCGCGCCCGGCGATGTGCAATGGATGACCGCCGGCCGTGGCATCATCCATCAGGAGATGCCCAAGGGCGATGAAGTCGGCCGCATGCACGGCTTTCAGCTTTGGGCCAACCTGCCGTCCTCGCTGAAAATGACCGTGCCGCGCTACCAGGAGGTGAATTCGCGCGAAATTCCCGAGGTCACCGACGACGACGGCACTTCGGCCCGCATCGTCTGCGGAAACTTTTGGGGCAAGAAAGGTCCTGTGGACGGCATCGCCGCCGACCCCATTTATCTCGACGTCTCCGTGCCGCCGGGCAAGCGCAAGGTGCTGCCCATCGAGACCACGCGCCATGCTTTCGCTTACGTATTCGGCGGGGCAGGGAAGTTCTGCAACGCTTCCGACCCCCTCGAAGTGCCCACCGAACCCGTCGGCTGGCTCGACACCAAGCCGCCCTCCGAAGCCGACAACCGCTCGCTTGTGCTTTTCGATCGCGGCGACGAGGTGATGATCCAGGCCGGCGATGACGGCGTCCGTTTCCTCCTCGTTTCCGGGCAGCCGCTACAAGAACCAGTGGCCTGGTACGGGCCTATCGTCATGAACACGCAAGCCGAGCTTCGCGAGGCCTTCGACGAACTCGACCGCGGCACCTTTCTGAAGTCCAAGTCCTAGCCGCTTTCCTCCGCAAAATGCTACGCGCCAATTTCGACTCGCTGCACACGCAACTGAGGCCGGCAAGCTTGACGGCGCTTCGTTGCTGCCCTAGCATCCGCTTTCATGAGCGATCTTCTGCGGTCCCCGTTACGTTTTCTGCGGAACCGGCTGCCGGCCAACCAGCGGCTTTCCACACTTTCCTCGGAAGAACAATGGTGGAGCACCGAAGGCGTCGCAATTTCAAACGCAGTGGATCGCGCCGGCACACCTTGGGTCCGCATGTTCGATCGCTTCGGCGCGCGCGTCGAGGAAATTCTCTACGCCCCAGAGTATTTCACGATGCTTCGCCGCGGGTATCGCGCCGGCGCCGTGTGGCGCGCCCTGGAAGAAAAATCCCTGCTCCCAACTTACGAATGGATGTACATGATTTCGTTTTACGATCCGGGTGTGTGTTGCCCGTACACCGTCTCGCTGGGGACGGCGGTTCCGCTGGCGAAGTACGGCAACCCGGAACTCCAGGCGCGATTCTTGCCGCAGCTTTTGCGCAAGGACGATTCGGTCTGGCAAGGCGCCACCTGGATGACGGAAATTGCCGGCGGCTCCGATCTGGGCGCCGCGGTGAAAACCATTGCTCGTCCCGCCGGCGACGGCTGGCATCTGACCGGCGACAAATATTTCGCCAGCAACGCCGCGGCGGAACTCGCCGTCGTCGCGGCGCGTCCCGAAGGCGCGCCACCGGGCGTCCGGGGCCTCGCGCTCTTCCTCGTGCCCAGGCGCCGCGAAGACGGCACGCTAAATTGGTATCTCCGCCGGCTGAAAGACAAAATTGCCACGCGCTCCGTGCCCACCGGCGAAATCGAATTGCGCGATAGCCAGGGCTACCTCCTTGGGTCCGCGGACGCGGGAGTTTATCTGATTCTCGAAGTCCTGAATCTCTCCCGTGTGGCCAACAGTATGGTCAGCGTCGCCCTCGCCCAACGCGCCATGGCCGATGCGCTCGCGTTTGCCGAGCGTCGCACGGCTTTTGGAAAACCGATCTTCGATCAACCGCTGCTGCGCCGCCAGTTTGCATCGAGGCTGAAGAAACTACGCGCCTGCTTTGCACTGGCCTGGGAAGCCGTCGAGTTGCTCAACGAAGTGTGGATGGAGCGCCCACCATACTCAGACCGCTATCATCTTTTCCGCCTGGTCGCTCATCTCGCCAAATACTGGACCGCCGAATTCGCCGTGGACACCGCGAAATGGGCGATGGAAGTTCACGGAGGCCTCGGAGTCCTGGCCGAATTCGGAATCGAGCGATGGCTCCGCGAAGCCATGATCCTGGCCATCTGGGAAGGGACTTCCCATCGCCAGATTCTCGACGGCATGGAAGTGATCGAGCGCAAGCAGGCGCACAAATTGTTGTTGGACTATCTGGCCTGCATTGCGCCGGTAGAGGGACTTCGTGATTTTGAATGCGAACTAAGCGCGCATCTGAAATCGCCGGTCGAGGAAAGGGAAGCGACGTCCGCGCCGCTCTTCCGGCGATTCGCGATCCTCGCGGCGGATACACTGGCCCGAAAATACCCGGATTAATCCATCCGTCCTCCGCCGGCTGCAAATCCGGCGCTTGCCAAAGGCCCCTCGTTCCCGCATCATCGGCCTTCGCGCAAGTAAACCAATCATTTCTGTGGGCGTGGCCGCCATGGCAAAGGTAAGAGTCCATTCGTTTGGAATCTCGATTGACGGTTACGGTGCCGGACCGCATCAGAGCCTCGAGAATCCGCTCGGCGTCGGCGGCACGGGCGTTCACGAGTGGGTGTTCCCCACACGAACCTTTCAACGCATGGTTGGCAAAGACGGCGGCACGACGGGCGTTGACGATGACTTTGCCGCGCGAGGCTTCGAAAACATTGGCGCTTGGATCATCGGCCGCAACATGTTTGGCCCCCTCCGCGGCCCCTGGCCCGACGATACCTGGAAAGGCTGGTGGGGCGAGAACCCGCCCTATCACACACCCGTCTTTGTACTCACCCATCACGCCCGGCCCTCCCTCCCGATGGCCGGTGGAACCATCTTCCATTTCGTGACCGACGGAATTCACACCGCATTAGAGCGCGCGCTCGCCGCCACCAACGGAAAGGACGTTCGCATCGGTGGCGGTGTGGCGACGATCCAGGCATTCCTGCGCGCCGGACTGATCGACTTCGTGCATCTGGCCATTGCGCCGGTGTTGCTGGGCTCGGGCGAGGCCTTCTTCGCGAATCTGGATTTACCGCGGCTGGAGTACCGTTGCACGGAACACGTCGCTTCTCCGAACGCCACCCACGTGATTTTCACGAAGCAGAACCATCGCTGAGCCGCCCAACGGCTACAATCGAATCGCGTACTTCTCTACCAACTGGCTGGCCAGCTTGCCACCCTCGAATTCCGGGATGACCACTTCATCCGCGCCGGACGTACGCATGGCCTCGGCGTAACGTTCCTGCCCGGCCCGCGTGATGATTTTCAGCTTTGGATTCAGCGCCTTCGCCGTAATCGTGATGTACAGATTGTCTGCATCGTTGTCGATCACCACGCACAGCCCGCGCGCTCGTGCAATCCCGGCCTCCTGCAGGACGCTGTGCCGTTTCGCGTCACCTTGAATCACCAGCGCCCCTTCGTGCAGCAGCTGCCGGTACAAGCCCTCGTTCGTCTCGATCAGGACGAACGGAATGTGCGAACGAGTCAGCTGCTCGATGACCGTGCGGCCTACCTGCCCGTAACCGCAAATGATGAAATGGTCGCGAATGCGCTCCAGGTTCATTTCATTCATCATGGATTTCCAGACCTCCCTCCCTTGATGGCCCAGGAACGTCAGCAAAATACGTTCGGCGAACCAGATTTCAAACGCGAACACTCCAAAGCTTACGAGGATCGAAATATATTTCGTGGCGGTTCGCACATGCAGGTAGTCAATCGCGTGTGGGTGCACGAACCAGAACAGCGCGTTGGTGAGGGGAAGGTTCTCCAGCCGCATATAAACGAGCACGCCGGTTACCAGGAAAAGTAAATACAACAGGAAGGGCACCACCAGGCGGCGCACTACGATCAGAATGGCGCGATCGAACAGCAGGAAGCGCGGCCGCCGCCCCCCGGCCGGCCGGGGAAGATACGCGGGATGCTTCGCCATGTTCATGGCATTAATTCTACTAATAAATATGAAGACTAATATAAAAATAGTTGCGGGCCCAAGGCTGTGGGCACCGGCTCCGGGACGCCCGACCTTTATACAGTCTTAGTAAATGATGGGGAGCTTCGAAAAATCCGACTCGTGTTCGTCGGTCACCCGCAGCACCAGCAGCGTGCGGTCGTCGTGGGGCGCCCGGCCCGGCCCCGTGTGTTCGTCGGTAGCCTTTACGATGCGCTGCGCCAATTTGAATCCGGGATCGGCGGGATCCGTTGTTGCCAGCAGCATTTTCAGACGGTCCACGCCAAACTCCTCGTCATCCTTGTTCATGGATTCCTGGATGCCGTCGGAGGCGAACACGACGATGTCTCCGGGAGAAAGGCTGAGCCTCACTTCGTCGTACTCCGCCTCCGGCAGTAGGCCCAGCGGCATGCCCGCCACATTGATTTCGCTCACTTCGCCGTTGCGGACCAGCAGCGGCAGCGTGCCGCCCGCGTTGGCGATGGTCAGCTCGCGCAGCGCGGCGTCGTAAATCACGAACTGCATGGCGATGAATCGCGCATCCAGCCGGGCCGCCAACAGGCGCCCGTTCAATTGCTCCAGCATAGTTGAGGGAGACGCCTCATTGTCGTGCACCAGTTCGCGCAGGATGCCGATCGCCAGTGAGCCATAGAGCGCCGCGGCAGTGCCCTTGCCGGATACGTCGCCGTTGGCAATCGCCAGCCGCCCTACACCATAGGGCAACAAATCGTAAAAATCTCCGCCGAGCTCGCGCGCTGGAACGTACGCCGTCGCCAGATCCAGCCCGGGAATCTCTTTCGCGCCGCTTGGCAGCAGTTGCCGCTGAATCTCCCGCGCTGTCTCCAGATCGTTCATCAGCCGCGTCTGATTCTCCCGTGCCTCTTCGAACAGCCGCGAATTCTCAAGCGCCACCGCTATATAGGAGCCCAGGATGTTCAGCAGCCGCTCGTGCTCCGGGCTGAACGCGTGCGGCACCGTGCTTTCCAGGTCCAGCACGCCCACCAGCCGGTCCTGCAACAGCAGTGGCACCACCAGTTCCGAGCGCACTTCCACTTCATTGCCGCAGGCGACATACCGTGGATCGAGCCGCACGTCCACCACGCGAATCGTCCGGCGCTCCGCCGCCGCCGTCCCGGTGATGCCCTGGTGCAGGGGCATCTGAAACCGCGAGGGCAAGGCGTCATCGTAGCGCTGCGCAAATACGCTTTCCAGCAGTTGGTCGGATTCGTTCCACAGCATTACGCTGAAGACGTGATAGTTCACCAGTTTTTTCACGCGTTCGGCAATGCGGCGGAGGAGTTCCTCGCGATCGAGGATTGAAGTCAGTTCGTGACTGATTTCATAGAGCAGGGAAATGCTCTGCGCCTGCTCGGGCTGCGCCGTATAGAGCAGCGGGGGAGCCGGGTCGGCATCACCCAACACCGAGAAAGGAGTCAGCTTGGAGGCATCCTGGTCCATGGAGCGATTCCCAATTACCAGTTTAGATGAAAGGAGTCGCGAATGGTTTCACGAACTTGTGATGGCAAGCGGAAATTCAGTGGCTAGACAGAACCGCATTGGCAGGTTTCCAAAGACCGTACGTCACCCGTGCGGAGATTTGCTCGCAATCCACCCATGGCGAGCCGCATCAATGCCGGGCGCAATTTACTTGACTTCCCAGACGTCTCCGCCGCGCAGCAGCTTGGTTAGGTCGCCGCGGCCCTTCTGCTTGATGATTTCGCCCACCTGATCGTTGAGCACGTCTTCGTAGCGCGGGAGGTCGTCCCACGCGCGAAAAACCCCGATCGGCGTGGGGAAGTCCGGACGGCCTTCCATGTGCGACAACAGGAAGGCGTAGGAAGCGCGATGCTGATGGGCGTCGTGCACCATCAGGTCCGACTCGGTGACGCCGTTCCCAAGGGCCACGACTTCGATGTCGCCGTTGGACTTCCGGCGGATGCCCTTGTCGCGGTTCTTGCCGTAGACCAGCGGCTTGCCGTGCTCCAGTTGGATGACGTGCTCGCTGCGTGCATCCTTTTCCGTCAGGCCGGTCCACGCCCCGTCGTTGAAGATATTGCAGTTTTGCAGGATCTCCACGAACGCAGAGCCTTTATGGGCCGCCGCGGCGCGCAAGGTCTCCTTCAGATGCGCCTGGAAAATGTCCACGGAACGCGCCACAAACGTTGCCTCGGCTCCGATGGCCAGCGAAACCGGGTTGAACGGCCGGTCCGGCGATCCATACGGCGTCGACTTGGTAATTTTGTGAAACTCCGAAGTCGGCGAATACTGTCCCTTGGTCAGACCGTAAATCCGGTTATTGAACAGCAGCACTTTGATCCCGACGTTGCGCCGCAGCAGGTGAATCGTGTGGTTTCCGCCGATCGCCAGTGCGTCTCCGTCTCCCGTGGCCATCCAGACTTCCAGTTCTGGATTTGCGATTTTCACTCCCGTGGCCACCGCGGGCGCGCGTCCGTGAATTGTGTGGAATCCATAAGTATTCATGTAATACGGGAAGCGGCTGGAACAGCCGATGCCGGAAATAACCACAAACTTTTCGCGGGGTATGCCGAGTTCGGGAAACACGGATTGCACGGCCGCTAGGATCGCGTAGTCGCCGCAACCCGGGCACCAGCGCACCTCTTGATCCGTCTGAAAGTCTTTCCTTGTCAGCGGTGGCAGCGCGGTAGTGGTCATCGCAATCTCCTAAAGACCCAGCACTTCTTCGATCTTTTGTTCGAGCTCGTTCTGCTTGAACGGCCGGCCCTGAATCTTGTTCAGGCCCACGGCGTCCACCAGATATTTCGCGCGCAGCACCCACAACAACTGGCCCATGTTGAGTTCCGGCACCAGCACATGCTTGTAGCGTTTCAGAATCTCACCAACGTTGCCCGGCAAAGGATTCAAATAGCGCAGGTGCAAATGGCCGATCTTGCGCCCCTTGGCCCGTTGCGACTTCACCGCTTGAGTCACCGAACCGTACGTCGATCCCCAGGAGACCAGCAGCAAATCGCCTTCTGGGTCGCCGGTGGGCATCACGTTCGGAATGTCCTGGCGGACCGCTTCCACCTTCGCGGCGCGCATCCGGACCATCTTTTCGTGGTTCAAAGGTTCGTAATTGACGTTGCCCGTGGTTTCCTGTTTCTCGAGGCCGCCAATACGATGCTCCAGGCCAGGCGTGCCGGGAATAGCCCATGGGCGCGCCAGGGTCTCGGGGTCCCGATTGTAGGGGAAGAAACCCTCGGGATTCTTCTCGAATTTCACGGGGATTGCCGGAATCTCGTCGAGTGTGGGAATGCGCCAGGGCTCAGCTCCGTTGGCCAGATAACCGTCCGAAAGCACGATCACCGGCACCATGTATTTCAGCGCGATACGGCTCGCTTCCATGGCCACCCAAAAGCAATCACCGGGTGTGGCCGCCGCCAGCACCGGAATCGGGGCTTCCGAGTTTCGTCCGAACAATGCCTGCAGCAGGTCCGCCTGCTCGGTCTTTGTCGGCAAGCCCGTCGAGGGTCCGCCGCGCTGGATATCGCAGATCACCAGCGGAAGTTCCGTCATTACGGCGAGGCCCAGCGCTTCGGTCTTCAGTGCCATGCCGGGGCCTGAAGTCGTCGTCAGCGCCAGATGGCCGGCGTAGGACGCGCCGATCGAGCTGGTGATCGCGGCGATTTCATCTTCAGCCTGGAAGGTCAGCACGCCGAAGTTCTTGTACTTCGAAAGCTCATGCAGAATATCCGATGCGGGTGTGATCGGGTAGCTGCCGAGGAACAGCCGCAAGCCGGACTTTTGCGCGGCCGCCACAAACCCCATTGCCAGGGCCTGGTTTCCGCTCAGATTCCGGTACGTGCCGGGGGTCAACTGCGCCGGCGGAATTTCATAGCTGATCTGAAACGCTTCGGTTGCCTCGCAATAGGAATAGCCCGCTTGCAGCGCCAGTTTGTTGGCTTCCGCCAGCAGCGGCTTCTTGCTGAATTTGTCGTCAATCCAGCGCACCGTGGGCGTCATCGAGCGGTTGTAGAGCCAATAGCACATGCCCAGCGCGAAGAAGTTCTTGCAGCGGTCCATGCTCTTCGCGTCCAGGCCCAGATTTTGCAGCGCGGTGCGCGTCAGCCGCTGCAACTCCACCGGGAACACCCGGAACTTATCCAGCGAGTTGTCCTCGAGCGGATTCGTCGTTACATGCGCCTTGCGCAAGTCCGACTCCTCGAAACTATTCGAATTGACGATTAGAATTCCGTTCGCCTTCAAATCCCCGACATTTACCTTCAGCGCCGCCGGGTTCATCGCCACCAGCACGTCCACGGAATCCCCGGGCGTATACACCTCGCCAGAAGAAAAATTCAATTGAAAACCGCTCACCCCCGGCACCGTTCCTGCAGGAGCGCGGATCTCTGCTGGATAGTCCGGAAACGTGGCAATATCGTTCCCGTAGAGCGCCACGGTATTCGTGAACTGGCTGCCCGTGATCTGCATGCCGTCGCCCGAATCGCCCGCGAACCGGATCACCGCCTGCTCCAGCACCTCTCGCTTTACTTTTCCCGCGGGAATATCCGTCAAGGTAGACATGTTGGCGCGTAACCCCCTGGTGCGACCTACCCGCCCGGAGCCGGCCGGGTAGTACTCATCGGTGAGCGGTGCGCAAGGCGACCTGCAGGATCGGGCGCTCCACCGCCGGATGCCGACCGGCTAAGAATAGCACACCGTCACACGCAGGGTGTGAGATGCGTCACGCCACAGGCGGACGCTTTGTCCGAACAGTGCAGAGGAACTGCTTCAGGAGATATCGGCTTGGGGAGCCACGGAGGACTTCTCTGGAAGGAATTGGCGTTTCACGGTGTCCATGCGGAACAGAAAAATCCACCAAACGCTAACCGGCAGCGTGGCGAACACCAGGGAAATAGCCAGCAACTGCTTCAGGGATTCCAGATCGGTAACGTAGTGTTCGGGAATAAAGAAAGTTTCGTAAGGCCGGAAGGCGATAAACCAAAGCGAAAACACCAGCGCCGCTCCCGCCCAGATCAGCGCTGCCTTCCGCGCCCAGGGCTTCAGTTGAAACAACCCGATTCCTGTGCGTATCCCAAAGGCAATCAAGAAAAAGGGCACCGTGGCGATCAGGAACGTTACCAAGGGATGCGCCGCGAACACCTGCCGTTTTCCCGCATCCGAAATCCTGTCGAGCATTCCCAGAAAAAAGCTGCCCCAAACCACCAAGGCAGTCGCGCTGCCCAGGATGGCCAGCGCCGCCGCGCAGGTCACTCCCGCCGATCTACAAGTAGAAGTCCAGGCTGATCTGCTCATGGAACCTCCAGAAGACCACAAGCCAAGTCCCAGTGAAAAGAGTACGAAAGATGGGTTTTTTGTAAAACGCCGCTTGACGTTCGCTTTCTTTTCGCCTAAACTGTCTGTGGATTTTCTAGTCCGGCCACGGCCCAACGTTCACGATCCCGCCCCACCTAGATTGGTGTTGGCATGCAGCGGAGGCTCTTCATGGCGCTCACGAAACGTCAAAAAGAAGTTCTCGATTATCTGGTCTCCTTCGAGACCCGGCACGGCTACGCCCCGAGCTTCGAAGAAATCGGCAAGGGCATGAAGCTCACCTCGCTCGCCACCGTGCACAAGCACATCTCTACGCTGGAGAAAAAAGGCTTTATCCGCCGCGGTTATAACCAGAGCCGCTCGATCGAAATCGTCCAATTGCCGAAACCCGTGAAAGAGCAGGTCATCGAGCGCCGCGTCCAGGAGCTTCCCCTGGTCGGCCGCATCGCCGCCGGCCGTCCCCTCGAGGCCGTCGAGGAACGCGAAACCATTTCTCTCGGCGATTTTGCCCGTGGCGGCAATTCCTTTGTCCTTCAAGTAAAAGGCAATTCCATGATCGAGGATCACATCATGGACGGCGACTACGTGGTTTGCGAACAAACCCAAGTCGCCAACGCGGGCGACATCGTCGTCGCCCTGGTCGCCGGCGAAGAGGCCACTCTCAAGCGCTTCTATCGTGAGGGGCCCGGCAAGGTCCGCTTGCAGCCCGCCAACTCTGAGATGCCACCGATTATGGTGCACGCCGGCGATGTTAAGATTCAGGGCCGCGTGATCGGTGTCCTCCGCAAATACTGAGCGTCTTCTTCCTCCAGATTTTCATCTAATCTGGGTAGTGGTGCCGTTTGAAATTCACAGGGATTACGCTCCCTCACGGCACTGCGTTAAACTGGCTTCATGCCAAAACGAAAGCTGCGAATGGTGAACCAAGTCCCTCCCCTCCTTGGTGTCTGCGAGCGTTGCAACTCCCAATTCAAGGCCGATTCTGAGCAGGAAATTAAGGCCGCATTCGATACCCACAAATGCAATCCTAGTGATAGCAGCCAAAATTCCTTGCGAATCGTGCGCGAAGCTACCGAAGATAAGTAGCCTATTCCTCATCCGGCATCTTCTCTTGCATTGCTATAAAGTGCTCATACTTTAGTAGCACTGCCAACGGTTTATCGTTGTCCTGAATTACCCACGTCTTGTCCAGTGCGCGTAATTGGTTTACGTTTAATGCCCGCAATTTGCTGATCCCAACATGCTGCACAGTGGGATCAAGGTAGGGGATTGATACTTGATTCGTCTTTGCCATAGTTCCTCTCATCCATTCGTTTCAGAGCTTGCGAAACCAATTCCTTTTCG
>DATIXE010000034.1:0-47087 GCA_035518915.1 Candidatus Eiseniibacteriota bacterium | reverse complement strand
GCGAAGAGCGTGCGCGCGCGGGTCTGCTTCTGCAGATGCTCCACGACGGCCCAGGCGATGGACAGGCCATCGAAGGTGGCGGTGCCGCGGCCGACTTCGTCGAGGAGGACGAGGCTGGAGGGCGTGGCGTGATGGAGAATGGCGGCGACCTCGCTCATTTCGACGAGGAAGGTGGAGCGGCCGCGGGCCAGATTATCGCTGGCGCCGATGCGGGTGAAGATGCGGTCGGTGAAAGGCAACTTGGCCTGGCGCGCGGGAACGTAAGAGCCCATCTGGGCCATTAACACGATCAGCGCGGCCTGGCGTAGATAGGTGGACTTACCTCCCATGTTGGGGCCGGTGATGAGAAGGAGTTGCTGGCGGCCGGGCTCGAAGCAGAGGTCGTTGGGGACGAAACGTTCACCCTTCTGGCGGAGAAGTTCCTCGATGACGGGGTGGCGGCCGCCGACGATGAGGAGTTCGCCGGTATTGTTAAATTCCGGGCGGATATAACCGCGATCGGCGGCAAGCTTGGCGAAGGCGGCGAGGACGTCGAGCTTGGCGATTGCAGCAGCTGTACGGCGAAGACGCGCGGCTTTGCCGGCGATGCCGGCGCGCAGATCGACGAAGAGCTGGCGTTCGATTTCGAGGATGCGCTCGTCAGCAGCGAGAATTTTCCGCTCGTAATCCTTTAGTTCGGGAGAAGTGAAGCGCTCGGCATTGACGAGCGTTTGCTTACGCTCGTAGTCGGAAGGCGCGAGATGGAGATTTGGCTTGGAGATTTCGATGTAGTAGCCGAAGACCTGATTGAAACGGATTTTGAGGGAGTTGATGCCGGTACGCTTGCGTTCGCGCTCTTCCGTGGAAGCGATGATCTGCTTGCTGTGCTGGCTGAGGTCGCGGAGTTCGTCAAGTTCGACGTGGTAGCCGGTGCGGAAGATGCCGGATTCGGAGGCGGTGGCGGGAGGCTCGTCGGCGACGGCACGCTCGAGCTTTTCGCGGATGTCGGCGAGCTCGTCGAGTTCTTCGTGGAGATCGCGAAGAAGATCGCTGCCACCGGATTGCGGAGGCGTGAGGAAATTCTTGAGGACGGGGAGCTGTCCAAGGGATTTGCGAAGGGCAAGGAGTTCGCGCGGGCCGGCGAGGCCGAGCGTGATACGGCTGGTGAGGCGTTCGAGGTCCTGAATGCCGCGAAGCTCCTTGCGAATTTCGCCGCGCACGACGGTTTGTTGCAGGAGATGGGCGACGGCGCCGAGGCGGGCTTCGATGGCGCTGGGATCGAGCAGTGGGCGAAGCATCCAGGCGCGGAGAAGGCGGGCACCCATTCCGGTGACCGTGGAATCCAGAGCGGCGATGAGCGTGGTGGGGCCGGAGGACTTGGCCTCCTCGGTGAAGATGGGAGAAACAAGTTCGAGATTGCGGACGGAGACGGGATCGAGGACGAGGGCGTCCTGTTGGTCGTAGAAACGAATGCGGTCGAGGTGCTGGAGGGCTTCGACGCTGGGGGCGTCGTCGCCACGAGCAGCATTTTCGCGTAGGTAGTGGACCACGGCACCCGCGGCGCACATGGATTGCGGGTGATCGTCGAGGCCGAAGGAGGTGAGTTCGGAGACGCCAAACTGTTCGCGGAGGATGCGCTGGGCGTAGTCAGGATGAAAGACCCAGTCTTCGACGCGGGTTTCGACGCCACCGGCGCCATCGAGGATGGAGGTCTTGGAAGTTTCGAAGAGTTGCTGCGGGCGAGGGAGCAAGGTTTCGCGAGGGCGGAGGAGCTGGAGTTCGTCGCGGAGGGATTCCTGTGCGTTGGGGCCGGAAAATTCGGTGGCCTGGAATTCGCCAGTGGAGAGATCCACGATGGCGAGGCCGATGAGGGTGGCGGCGGAATTTTGCGCGACAGCGGCAAGGAAATTGTTTTCGCGAGCGTCGAGGACGGCAACGTCGGTGGCGGTGCCGGGAGTGATGACGCGGGAGACCTCGCGGCGAACGAGTTTTTTGCCGGGGCCCGGCTGCTCCATCTGCTCGCAGATAGCGACCTTGAAGCCGGCGCGGATGAGCCGGGCGATGTAGGAGTCCACGGCGTGATACGGAACGCCGCACATGGGGATCGGCTGGCCCTTTTCGCGATTGCGAGAGGTGAGAGTGATCTGGAGCTCGCGCGAGGCGATCATGGCGTCTTCATAGAAAAGTTCGTAGAAATCGCCGAGACGGAAGAGGAGGAGGGCGTGGGGATAGCGCGCCTTGACGGCGTTGTACTGCTGCATTAGCGGCGTTGTTGATTCAGACATGGGATGGAAGTAGCAAGTGGCGAGTGACCGCGCGGCTTCGCTCGGTGTAGACGAGTGGCGAGAGAAGGACGGAAGAAATCGAAAATGGAAACTGGGAAATAGAAAAATGGAAGAGCGACTGGCGGCAAGGAATGCTTAATGCGGAAAAGAACAGGAGAGGACTAGACGCAGAGACGCAGAGGTCGCCGAGGGAACGCAGGGATGAGGGCCGCACTTGCGGGCGGACGGCGAGAATTAAAACAGAAGTCAGCGAGGAAAGAAACTCTTCGCGGAATGCGTTCAGGGAACGCAGAGGACGGGGAGACAACGCCGCGAACAGAGCGGTTGAGGTCCTTCGTGCATCCTCGCCGGATGCCCTCTGGAAGACATGCCTTTTGGTACTTCCTTGGATTCGGAGCGGCATGGGAATTAGTTGGTGATGCCGAGTTGGGAAAGGACGAAGGCGTAGTCGAAGGCGATCTCGCGGAGATAGTCGTAGCGGCCGCTGGCGCCACCGTGGCCTGCGCCCATGTTGGTTTTGAGGAGGAGGGCGTTGGCGTCGGTCTTGAGAGTGCGAAGCTTGGCGACGTACTTGGCGGGCTCCCAGTACATGACCTGACTGTCGTTGAGACCGGTCTTGACGAGCATCGCGGGATAGTCTTTGCGTTCGAGACGTGTATAAGGGCAATAAGATTTCATATAAAAATAATCCTCGGCGCGCTGGGGGTTGCCCCATTCTTCGTATTCGCCGACAGTGAGCGGAAGGGCGGGATCGAGCATGGTGTTGAGCACGTCCACGAAGGGGACATGGGAGACGACGATGCGGAAAAGATCGGGGCGAAGATTGGCGACCGCGCCCATAAGGAGGCCGCCGGCACTGCCGCCCTCGATGATGAGTTTGCCGTTCGCGGCGAAGCCCCAAGTGATGAGATCCTCGGCGCAGGCGATGAAATCGGTGAACGTGTTCATTTTTCGGTGCATGCGGCCAGCATCATGCCAGGGCTTGCCGAGTTCGCCGCCGCCGCGAATGTGAGCGATGGCGAAGATGATGCCGCGATCGAGGAGGCTGAGCCGGTTGGAACTGAAGGACACGGGCATAGAAAGGCCGTAGCTGCCGTAGCCGTAGAGGAGAAGCGGGGCGGTGGCGTTGCGGGGGGTGTCGTGGCGATAGACGATGGATAGGGGGATTTTAGTGCCGTCGGGGGCGGTGGCGTGGAGGCGCTCGCAGCCATAGAGAGAAGGGTCGTACCCACCGAGAACGGGTTGTTGCTTGCGAAGGGTACGCTCGTCGGTGGCGATGTCGAGGTCATAGACGGAGCGCGGGGTGATGAAGGACTCGTAGGTAAAGCGGACGAAGGCGGTGTCGAATTCGGGATTGGCGCCGAGGGCGGCGTTGTAGGCGGGCTCGGCGAAAGCGATGCGGCGGGAGGCTTCAAGGGCCGAAGTAGCCTCGTGCATGAGATCGACGAGACGGAGGTGCGGGAGGCCGTCTTCGCGCTCGACGAGCACGAGGTGAGTGCGGAAGGCGGCGATGCCGGAGAGCATCACGCCGGGGCGATTGGGGATCGCTTCGTGCCAGCGGGAGCGCACAGGATCGACGGCGGGCGCGGTCACGAGGCGGAAAGTGCGGCCGTTGTCGTTGGTGCGAATAAAGAAGATGCCGCCAGCCGGGTCGGCGGCGCTGCCGGGATGATGGTCGACGTAGTATTCGTGATTGTCCCGGCGGGCGTCGACGAGTTGGAAGCCACCAGAGGGGCGATCGGCGCGGAGATAGTGGACTTCGCTGGTGATGTGGCTGTTGGAGAGGAGGAAGAGGTAGGCCCCACTGCGGCTGCGCTCGACATCAATGCGGAAGCGCTCGTCGTGTTCTTCGAAGAGAAGCGTGTCGGGGCCGTTGGAATCAAGGACGTGGCGGAAGAGTTGGTGGGAGCGCTTGGTGACTTCGTCTTCGACGACATAGAAGAGGGTGCGATTGTCGGCGGCCCAGGCGGCGGAGGTGACACGCTCGACGCGGAAGGGGAGGAGTTCGTTGGAGCGGAGATCCTTGATTTCGAGGGTGTACTGGCGGAAGCCGGTGGTGTCGGTGGCGTAGGCGAGGAGGTGGTTGTCGTCACTGACTTCGAAGATGCCAAGGCCTAGAAAGGAGTGGCCCTCGGCGAGGACGTTCAAGTCGAGAAGGACGTGTTCGGCGGGATTTTGCGCGGCCTTGCGGCAATAGATGGAGTATTGGCGGCCCTCGATGGTGCGCGTGCAGTATTCGTAGCCGCGAAGAGTGTAGGGAACGCTGAGGTCGGTTTGCTGGATGCGGCTGAGCATCTCCTGGTAGAGCTTTTCCTGAAAGGCTTCTGTGGATTTGAGATAGGCGTCGGCGTAAGAGTTTTCGGCTTCGAGGTAGGAGAGCACGCGGGAGTCCTGTTTGTTGCGGAGCCAGGCATAGTGGTCGACGCGGCGATCGTTGTGGACGACGTGCTCGACGGGTTCGCGAAGGGCGAGGGGTGGCTGAAGTCCGGAGGGCCCGGAAGTGGTGGGAGAGGACGTTTCGGGTGTCCCGTGGTGGGGGGAAAGAGAAGCGGCGGCAGAATTGAAATCGGCGGTCATTTTGGAGTTTGATGCGAACGGGATAGACGTAAGGGTATCGTGAAGTTGGGCGGGATGCAAAGATGAGAGTGAGTGACTGGTGGGAGGATGGCCAGCAGTTTGCTGCGCGGGTCGCGTCGAACGGAGACAACTTTGAGACAGGTGGTAAGCGTCGCTTCGATCCACCCGCTGCCTCCACCGAAGGAAATTCACCACAGGGGTAGCGGATGGGAGCAGAGCTAACGGAGACTTGGTGGCGCATTACCAGGAGGAGTATGGCGAGGGAGACGGAGATTAAGCTGGCGATTGGCGACCGGAAAGCGCTGATGCGCGGGTTGAAGCGGCTTGGGGCGAAGCCGCGAGATGCGAAATGCCCGCGAGTGCATGAGCGGAATTTGCTGTTCGATACGCCGGATGGAGGACTGGCGAAGCATGGACAGCTTTTGCGGATCCGGACGGAGACACCGGCAGATGGGAAGCGGGCGAGCAAGGAAAAGAACGTGATGCGGACGCTGCTGACATTCAAGTCGCCGCCGGAGGAGTTGGCGATGGGGGACTTTTGGAGGAGCGGGGACCGGCGGCACAAGGTGCGGGAGGAGATTGAGACGGTGCTGACCGACGGAGACACGGTGCGGAGGATTTTTGAGGGGCTGGGGCTGCGGGGGTGGTTCCGCTATGAGAAATACCGGACGACGTACGTGTTGCCGCCGAAGCACGGATGGGCGAAGGGGTTGCTAATTGATATGGATGAGACGCCGATCGGGACTTTTGTGGAACTGGAGGGGCCGGGGGAAGCGATCGACCGGGCGGCGAAGGAGTTGGGGTTTACACCGCGGGATTACGTGCTGAAAAACTATTTGGTGCTGTATCTGGAAGCTTGCAAGCGAGAGGGGAGGCAGCCAACGCACATGGAGTTTGCCGGAGGGAAGCCGACAGTTCTCAGCTTTGAGGGGAAAGTTTAAAGAAGAGGGTAGTTCACCCTACCGGTCTATAGCCCGACACTACAAATGACAAAGAAGGAAGCGCCACCCAGAACGGGGCCTTCTGAGTTGGGGGCGCGCAAGGAAGGGGCCAAACAAAGAGATTTTTTGTGGGGAACGGTGGAAAACGTGATTTCGTTCTTGACTTTGCGTAAGTGCGGGATTATCTCTAACTTCGGAGTGAATCTTGCGGATATGAGCGAGTCGAGGGAGCTCGAGCCTCACCCTAGTGTTCTTTGGGGAGGCTGCGTCCAGTTGATCCTTTCGGCGGCGAGAGCGGAGTGGTGCGCCGGGCGGTTGGGGGTCTGGGCGGAAGAGATTGCCTTGGGAGGGTTCACGACCGGCTAGGGGAAGCGCAGGTGGGGAAGCCATTCGCCCGCAGCCGGAAACGGTTGGCGGGTTTTTTGTTGTAAGGGATGAAGTGAGGGAGTGACGCCGTAATGAGGTAAAGAAGGAGATGAAACAACCCGCACGCTGAAAGGGCGGGGTGCGGCGCCCACGACCATAAGGAAGAAAGGAGGGGCGATGCTGTTTGCAACGGAGCTGGTAGGCGCGTCGGCGTATGACGCGCAGAACCATTTTGTGGGACGCGTGCGGGAGTTTTTTGTGGAGCCCGCGGAGCAGCCGAACCGCATTTCGCACTTCCTGATTTCGCGGGGGAGATTTCAGCCGCTGGTGGCGAGGTATGACCAGGTGTCGAAAGTGGCTGCGGGACGCATTGATCTGAACGTGAGCGAACGTGCGCTGGACGCGTACCGGCCGAACGAAGGATGGCTGGCGGTGCAGAAAGACCTGCTGGACCAGCAGATCATTGATACCGAAGGGAGAAAGGTGGTGCGCGTGAACGACGTGGACCTTGCGGAGATGCGCACGAACGAGCACGCGGAGTTACGGATCGCGCAGGTGGATGTGGGATTGCCCGGGGCGATGCGGCGGCTGCTGCAGGGCGTTGCCCCTTCGGCGCTGATCCGCAAACTGCAAGGGAAGCTCCCGCAGCGATCGATTCGCTGGGAGTTTGTGAATTTGATCGAGCCGGACCCGATGCGGCGCGTGAAACTGCGAATCACGCATGAGAAACTCGAAGACCTGCATCCAGCGGATCTGGCCGAAATGATGGAAGAACTTTCGGCGGCGGAGAGGCAGGGGATTATCGCTTCGCTGGATGAAGAGACGGCGGCGAAGGTACTGGCGGAATTGGACGAACGACTGACCACGCAGATCGTGGAACGGCTGGACCCGGAGAAAGCGGCGGACATTCTGGAAGAGATGGCTCCGGACGCGGCGGCGGATCTGCTGGCGGACTTGCCGAAAGAGACTTCGGAAGAATTGCTGGAGGAGATGCCGAACCTGGAAGCAGAAGAGGTGCGCGAATTGCTGAGCTACGACCCGGAGACCGCGGGTGGAATGATGAATACGGAATTCGCGTACGTGAGCGAAGCGTCGTCCCGGGAAGAAGTGCTGGAATGGCTGAAGAAGCAGGAGTTCAACCTGGAGCAACTGGACACGATCGTGTTGGTGGACAAGCACGCCAAATTCTCGGGGACGGTGCCAGTGGCGCGGATGCTGCTGGCCGCGCCGGAGCAGTTGATGAGGGAGTTGAAGACGGAGCCGCTGGTGAGTATCACGCCGGATGCGTACGAGCGGGACGTGTTTGAACTGTTCGACAAATACAATCTGCGGATGCTGACGGTGATTGACGAAGAGAACCGCCCGATAGGTACGGTGACAGTGGACGACGTGGTATCCCGCCTTGTGAGCAAATGAGCCTGAACCTGACAGCAATCAACAACCTGATCGACCGGATGCGCGGGAGGACGCTTGCTTTTTTCTCGAGCGGGAACCAGGTTTGGCGAAGAATTGTGCTGTTCCTGGCGGTGATCGGGCCGGGGATCATCACGTCGAACGTGGACAACGACGCGGGCGGAATCGCGACGTACACGCAGGCGGGAAGCGCGTATGGATACGCGCTGCTGTGGTCGCTGGTGCCGATGACGATCGCGCTGTACGTGACGATGGAAATGTGCGCGCGGATGGGCGTGATCACCGGCAAGGGATTGTCGGATTTGATTCGCGAGGAGTTCGGGTTCCGGTCCACATTTTTCGTGATGATCATCGGGTTCCTGGTGGATTTGGGGAACGTGGTGGCGGAGTTTGCGGGTGTGGCGGCGTCGGCACAGATTTTTGGGGTGAGCAAGTACGTGGCAGTACCGCTGGCGGCGGCGGTGGTGTGGGTGCTGGTGCTAAAGGGGACCTACCGGCAGGTGGAGGTGGTGTTCCTGGTAGCGTGCGTGTTTTACCTGACGTATCTGTTTTCGGCGGTGTTTTCGCGGCCGGACTGGCTGCTGGCGGCGCGGATGACGGTGATTCCGACGATCCACCTGGACACGGGCTATCTGGTGACGCTGACGGCGCTGGTGGGAACGACGATTGCGCCGTGGCAGTTCTTTTACTTGCAGGCGGGGTTCGTGGAGAAGAAAGTGGGACCGCGGCAGTATCCGCAGGCACGGCTGGACGTGTTGTTCGGCAGCATCAGTTGCATGGTGATCGTGTTCTTCATCATGATTTGCACGGCGGCGACGCTGCACGCTTCGGGACAGACGAACATCACGGATGCGGCGGAAGCGGCAAAGGCGCTGGTGCCGCTGGCGGGGAAGTGGGCGGCGCTTACGTTTGCGTTCGGGCTGCTGAACGCGTCGCTGTTTGCGGCAACGATCTTGCCGCTTTCGACGGCCCACGTGATCTGCGAGGGGTTGGGGTTCGAGGCGGGGATCGACCACAAATTTCGCGAGGCGCCGGCGTTTTACTGGCTGTACACAACTTTGATTGTGGTGGGCGGAGGGATCGTGCTGCTGCCAAACGCTCCGTTGTGGAAGATTTTTATTTTTTCGCAACTGGGCAACGGGATCTGGCTGCCGATTGTGACGATCTTTATCCTGCTGCTGGTCAACCGCAAGGATTTGATGGGGGAGTACACGAATACGGTGGCGTTCAATGTGGTGGCCTGGGTGACGGCAGTGGCGATGATTGTGCTGACGTTTGTGCTGGTGGGGCAGGGCGTAGTGCAGTGGTGGAGGGGAAGTTGACAGTCGAGAATCTATAGCCGGAAGTTCGGAGTCGGGAGTTTGCAGTTAAGAGTTTTGGGAAAACGCGGAGTTCAGGGCAGGGGATGCCAAGAGCGCTGGCGAAAGCCTACGCTACCGGGTTTGCGGGTGACTCTTAGGCGAAAAGCGCGTTGCGTGGGTGCGAAGCGGTGTGTTAACTTTGCGGCATAAAGGAAGATTGGAAGAAAACGGAACGTGGCTCATTCTCGCGCACTGACGGCTGGATCGCTCGGTCCTGTGACCTCCGAAGAGGCGCATCTGCTGGAAAACCTGAATCTGGAGCGGTTGCCGCGGCACATCGCGGTGATCATGGATGGGAACGGGCGCTGGGCGCAGAAGCGGCACCTGCCGCGCGTGGCGGGCCATCGTGCCGGTACGCAATCGGCGCGGACGACAATTGAGACGTGCGCGCGGCTGCACATCGAGGCGCTCACGCTTTATGCGTTTTCGGTGGAGAACTGGCGGCGGCCGAAGGCGGAGATCGAGTTTCTGATGCAACTGCTGCGCGAATACCTGCGGAAAGAGATGCCGCTAATCCAGCGCAACAATATCCGGATGCGATTTTTGGGGCGGCCGGAAGAATTGCCTGCGGGCGTGCAGAAGGATACGCGAGAAGCCATGGAAGCGACGGCCGGGAATACCGGTATGGTGCTTTCGATCGCGTTGAATTACGGGGGGCGGGCGGAGATTGTGGATGCGATGAACGCGATCCTGGCGGAGCGGAACGGGGATGGGCCGGGGAAGTCGATTACGGAAGAGGAGCTTTCGCGGCACTTGTATACGGCGAGCCTGCCGGATCCGGACTTGCTGATCCGTACGAGCGGGGAGATGCGCGTCAGCAATTTTCTTTTGTGGCAGATTGCGTATGCGGAGATTTTTGTGACGGAGACGCTGTGGCCGGATTTCAACCGGGCCAGGCTGCTGGAGGCGCTGCTGGAGTTTCAGAAGCGGGAGCGGCGGTATGGCGGGATTGACGCGCGGAAGTCGGCGGCGCGATAGAAGGGTTGGAAAAACCGAAAATAGAAAATTGAAGCTAGAAAATGGGAAGAGGGTCGACGGCGCAGAGTGGTTGGCGCCGATTTTGTTTTGGTGAGGCTGGGGATTTAGGTTTAGAGCGAAACTGTTCCACGGTGGGTCGCGGAGTTTACTTGTTGCCAGGGCCATTCCACGACGCGGTCCGGCGCGCAAGAATCGCCCGAGGACAAAGTCGGGCCGCTCCGGTCGGGACGACGGAGAAGAGGAAGAGCAGAGGTGAGAAGAACGAAAAGATTTTGTGGCATTGGATCGTAAGAGCCCACTCTCCGCAAACATCGCGAAGGATTGGTACCCTCAAGTTCAATTGGTTTGTGGTGGAGGATCAGGCGCACGGGAAAAGTGCCTGTGCCACATTCGGAGATTCGGTTCGTTCCCGATATAATTTCAGGACGTAGTTGGATTCGAGCTGGGCCTTGGTGTGGGCGAGCTTCAAGAGGAAAACCGGTAGATGACCTGGAAACGCGTGGTGACGGCGCTGGTGTTGATTCCTGTGGTTGTGGGGTTGGTGCTGTTCACCCCGACGTGGGCCGTGGCGATTGCGACGGCGGTGATTACGGCGCTGGCGCTGTGGGAGTATTTTGCGCTGGGAGAGGCGATTGGGCATCGGGCGTATCGGGTGTGGACGGTGGTTTGCGCGATTCTCTTCATAGCCGACCACCTTCACGCGGTCGGTAGGGTCGCAGGTCACAGCATTAGCTCCTCAGCTAGCGCCACTCCTGGAGCGACTCTAATCCAGGAGATCTATAACCCATTCCATGGAGGCGTGGACGTTGTGCATTCGATCGTTTCCGTCTTTTTTCTCTTCGTATTGGGGCTAATGGTACTTACTCTCTTCACGAAGCGCCCGCTGGTGGAATCCCTACCCGCAGCGGGTATTTCTTCTAGTGCTCTACTGCTTGTGGCCTTTCCGCTGTCGTATGCGGTGCGATTGCATGGCTTCGGTACGGAAGGGCCAAAGCTATTGCTGTTTGCGCTGGTGATTACGTGGGCGGGGGATACGACGGCATATTTTGTGGGGCGGGCAATCGGAAAGCATCCCCTGGCACCGCATCTTTCGCCGAAGAAGACCTGGGAAGGGTCGGTTGGGAGCATGGTTGGGTCGCTGGTGGTGGGATGGGCGTTCGGTTACTGGATTGCGATTCCGCTGGGGCATTTGCTGGCGATGGCGGCGATTGGGAACGTGGCGGGGCAGATGGGGGATTTGCTGGAGTCGGCGTACAAGCGGTCGGCGGGGGTGAAGGATTCTGGAGGGCTGCTGCCGGGGCACGGGGGAGTTTTGGATCGGATTGATGCGTTGATTTTGTGCATTCCGGTGATTTGGTATTACGTGGTTTTGGTGAACCCGAGGGGGATGTAAGGAGCCGACAGTCGACAGCTAACTGCTTACAGATTCGGAGAAGAGAAGAGTCCACCACAGAGTTAGCAGTGGGTCCGCAGAGGGCGGAGAGAAGAGGAAGAGCGGAAAGTTTGTGGCGCTAGAGGGTAAGAGCCCACCCTATATAGACCAAGGGTGGGGCACCCTCAAGTTCAGTTGGTACGAGGCGTGAGAGTTGATCGAAGAGCACAGGCAGGAATGCCTGTGCCACAGGAAGATATGAAGAAGATTGCGATATTGGGTTCGACCGGTTCCATCGGAAAACAGACGCTGGCGGTAGTGGAGGCGCTGGCAGGACAGTTTTGTGTCGTCGGGCTGGCGGCGGGATCGAACGTGGAGGAATTGATTGGGCAGATTGAGCGGCACCGGCCGGAAGTGGTGTCTGTGGGGACGGCGGAGCGCGCGGATGAGTTAGCGGTGAGGTTGCGCGAAAAAGGGATTGCGCCACAGCCGGCGATTCATCATGGGCGCGAAGGGATGCTGGCGGTGGGGACGCATCCGGCGGCGGAGATTGTGGTTTCGGCAGCAGTGGGAGTGGTGGGATTGGAAGCGACGTACGAGGCGATCAAGCTGGGAAAGGTGATTGCGCTGTCGAATAAAGAAGTGCTGGTGGCGGCGGGCGAGTTGGTGATGGCGGCGGTGGAGAAATCGGGGAAGGCGCTGCTGCCCGTGGATAGCGAGCACAATGCAGTGCATCAGTGTTTGCGCGGCGGAACGCATGGGGAAGTGCTGCGAATAATATTGACGGCGTCGGGCGGGCCGTTCCGGAAGACGCCGCTGAAGGATCTGGAGCACGTGACGACGAAGCAGGCGTTGGCGCATCCGAATTGGCGGATGGGCAACCGGATCACGATTGATTCGGCGACGATGATGAACAAGGGATTCGAGGTGATCGAGGCGCGATGGCTGTTTGGGATGGGGCCGGAGCAGATCGAGGTGGTGATTCATCCGCAGTCCACGATTCATTCGATGGTGGAGTATGTGGATGGGTCGGTGCTGGCGCAATTGGGGCCGACGGATATGCGCATGCCGATTCAATATGCGCTGACCTATCCGGCGCGGGTGAAGACGGCGGAGGTGCAGCTGGATTGGGGGAAGCTGAAGCGGCTGGATTTTGCGAAGGCGTCGACGCGCAGGTTTCCGTGTTTGCGGCTGGCGCGGGAGGCGATGAAGAAGGGCGGGGCGTGGCCGTGCGCGCTGAACGCGGCGGATGAGGTGGCGGTGGCGGCGTTTCTGGAGGGGAAGTTGGGGTTTTTAGGGATTGCAGAGGTGGTGGAGAAGGTGCTGGAGAGGACGCCGAGAATTCGGTTTGGGAGCATGGGTGATGTCCTGGCGGCGGATTTGGAAGCGAGGAGGATGGCGGAGGAGGAAGTAGGGGAAATTAGAAAATAGAAAATTGAAAACAGAAAATGGGAAGGGGTGGCGGCGCGAAATTGTTCGCGCCGTTTTTTGTTTTGGGAAGGGAAGTTTTCACCACAGAGTTAGAAGAGGGACCACAGAGAGCACAGGGAAGAGAAGAAGATCGAGCCGTTTGATCGGAAGAGCCCATCCTTAGAAACCAAGGGTGGGGCACCCTCAAGTTCAGTTGGTTAGCTGCCGGGGAGAAGCGCCGCAGGGCGAGCAAACGGCGCTGGACCTGCGCTAGAGAGTTATTGATATTCCTGGTCGATGGTGAGGATGGCGCCGCTGGCGTCGAAGGCGACGTCGAAGGCTTTCGCCTTCTTGACCTGGATGTCGGCGAATTGCTTTTCCTGGGCGAGAGCGACGGCCTGGAGCTTGACCATTTCGAGGACGGCGAGGAAGGCGACGATCATGGCGTGACGCGAAGGGCAGGCCTCGAAGAAGTCGATGAGGCTGACGGTGCCGGTGTCGCTGGCGAGGATCTGGCTGCGAAGCTGCGCGATCATTTGGGCGACAGTAAAGACGTCATGAGAGAACTCGAGGCGGACAACTTCTTTTTTGCGCTCGAGGACCTGCTGGAAGACGCGGACGAGATCGACGAGCGAGACGACAAGTTCGCCTTCGGTGCCTTCGTCGTTATACAGAGATTTGTCGGGTCTGGACCAGACGTTTTCCTCGATTTGCTGCTTTTGGTAGAGAAGCTGCGCGGCATTCTTGAATTTCTCGTGCTCGATCAAACGCTGGACTAGCTCTTCGCGGGGGTCGGCGGCCTGCTCTTCGGGGGAGGCAAGCGGATCGGGCGGGAGGAGCATTTTGGATTTGATGTAGATGAGCGTGGCGGCCATGTAGATAAATTCGGCGGAAACGTCGACATTCTGGACCTCGAGCTGGTGGAGGTAGTCGAGGTATTGCGAGGTGATTTTGGAGATCTGGATATCGTGGATGTTCATTTCCTGCTTTTTGATGAGGTCGAGCAGGAGGTCGAGGGGGCCTTCGAAGAGGGGGATGTGGATTTTGTAGGGGGAGGCCATTTGAGTTTGTAGTTTACAGTTCACAGGTGACAGTTCAAAGAAAAAACCAAGAGGTGGAGGGGAAAGCTTTTAGCGTTCGATCGTAAGAGTCCACCCTTACAAACCAAGGGTGGGGCATCCGCAAGTTCCGTTGGTCAGAAACGCAGCTAAGATGAGCCTGAGATTTCCTTGCGTTTGCGTTGCCAGCTGAAGATGGCTTCGCGGACCCGCTGCATCGTTTGGTTCGCAGACGCGCGGGCTTTGGCTGAGCCGTGGTCGAGGATTTTGAGGACGGAGCTTTGGTCTTGGTCGTAGTGGAGGCGGCGTTCACGGATGGGGGCGATCCACTGGATCAGATTTTCGGCCATGGAGGCTTTGCACTCGATGCAGCCGATGGCGGCGGTGGTGCAGCCCTGGCGGACCCAGTCGAGGCGGCCGGGATCGCGTTCGGGCGTGGAGAAGAGTTTGTGCCAGTCGAAGACGGGGCAGACATCGGGATTGCCGGGGTCGATACGGCGCTTGCGTGCGGGGTCGGTGACCATGACTTTGGTTTTTTTGCGGATGTCGTCGTCGGATTCGGAGAGGGTGATGGCGTTGCCGTAGGACTTGGACATTTTGCGGCCGTCGAGGCCGGGGATGCGGGGGGTTGGGGTAAGGAGAACCTGAGGTTCCTCGAGCACAGAGTTGGCGAAGAAAAAGCGTTTGCCGTCGGCGGGGAGTTTTTCAAAGAAATTGGCAATCCCCATTTCGTGGACTTTTTGACGCGTCAGCATGGAGAAAACGGTGCGCTGCTCAGCAGTGAACTCATGGTTTGCCGGAACGACAGGCTGAGTTTCGGGAAGTTCGAGCATTTTGTGCCAGATCGCGCGGCCGAGTTTGCGATTGGCGATCGCAAAGATTTCGGGATTGATGTCGAAACCGTAGTAAAGATTGAAGCGACGGACGAGTTCGCGGGAGAACTCGACGTGGGAGACCTGGTCTTCGCCGACTGGGACGAAGAGGCCCTTGCCGGGATGGCTATACATGACGATGTCGGCGGTTTGCAGGGTGGGATAGCCCAGGAATCCGTAGGTGTGCAGATCTTTGTTCTGGATGTTGTCGAGTTGCTCTTTGTAGGTGGGGATGCGCTCAAGCCAGCCGAGTGGGGTGACCATCGAGAGGAGGAGGTGGAGTTCGGCGTGTTCGGGGACGAGGGATTGCAGGAAAATCGTGGATTTATTTGGATCGAGGCCTGAGGCGAGGAAGTCTATCGTGATTTGGAGGGAGTTCTCGGCGATAGCGGATGTGTCGGCGTAGTCGGAGGTGAGGGCGTGCCAATCGGCGACGAAATAGAAACATTCATGGGAGGAATCGGATTGCAGGCGGACCCAGTTCTGGAGGGCGCCGAAATAGTGACCGATATGGAGGCGGCCGGTGGGGCGTATGCCGGAGAGGACGCGGTTGATGGCGGTGGACAAGTCGGATGGACCTCGATGAGTTGGAATGACCGAGCGAATTTAGAAGAATAGCAGATATCCAGGAACCGAGAGGGGAAGGCGGAAATGGAAAAAGGGGCGAGAGGTTGGAACAGGTCCGAAGCGTGCTCCTGCTTGCCGATTCCGACCCGTCCGAGTCACAGAGCAGATGCTGCCATGATCCCTCCGCAATGCGGCCTGGAGCGCTCACACCGCACGCAAGAAGAAGCCGGGCCGCTCCGGCCTTCTCGGCCTTCCCTGGGGCAGGCGGGATGGCGACAAAGAAAAACCCAAGAGCACAGCCAGGAATGGCTGTGCCACAAAGAATCGAAGAAGGCGGCGTAACTTTTCGCGATACTCAGGGGAAGAAGCCGCCCCTACGCATGGCACCGATGACACAGGCTGAAGCCTGACCTACCTAGATTATTTGGAGGACCAGTTGGGGGATTCGTTGTGGCCGGACAGGGTGAGTTGATGAGGCTGGGAGCCGTCGGCGAGCATGGTCCAGATTTGACGGGTGCCGGAGCGGGTGGATTCGAAAACGATGTGGCGGCCGTCGGGTGCCCAGGAGGGGCGCTCGTTGCGTCCGGAATCGCGGGTAATCTCGACGAGTTCGCGTGATGCGACGTCCATGACGTAGAGGTCGTAATTGCCGGAGGGGCGGCGCCAGGAGAAGGCGACGAGTTGGCCGTTGGGCGACCATGCGGGATCAATGACATAACCTTTGTCGCCCAAATCAATTTTCTGAGCGTTGGTGCCGTCAGAATTCATCATGTAAAGGCCGGGAAGGCCGCCGCGATCGCTGACGAAGACGACCGTTTGTCCGGTGCGGGGATTCCAAGCGGGAGAGGTGTCGCTTCCAGTGCCCGGAAAAGTGATGCGCTTGGGGCGATTGCCGCTGGCGTCCGAGACGTAGAGGGAGGGATTGCCCTGCATGGAAGAAGAGAACATGACCTGGGAGCCGTCGGGAGACCAGGTTGGGGAAGAGTTGGTGCCTTTATAGCGGGCGAAAGTGACACGCTTGTTGGCGTCGAAGGAATACATGCAAATTTGCGCGCTGACAATGCCGTTGGCGGGAGCGAAGCAGGTGAAGGCGATGCGGGAAGCGTCCGGTGACCAGCGCGGGGTGAGGGAGATAGAGCCGAGGTGCGTGAGCTGGTGCTGGTCGGCGCCGTCGTAATCCATGACCCAGAGTTCCTTGTGGCCGGTGCGGGAGCTGATGAAGGCGATTTGCGTGGAGCCTACACCGGGGAACCCACCGGAAAGCCTGGAGATGATTTCGTCGGCGAACTGGTGGGCGAATTTGCGGACCTGCGCATCGGTGGGATCACCGCGATAGATTTTGCCGACGACGGGCTCATTGGAGGGGCTGCGGACGTCGAAGCACCAGGCGGAGATGGCGACTTCGGTGGCGGATTCGGTGAGATTGCCGAAGGCGACGAAATTGGCGTTGATTGGAGGGTCGGTCCAGGTAAGCTTTTGGAGTTCCTGTGGCATGGTGGGAACAGTAACGGGATAAAAGCTGGGAGAGACGAGATCAATGACGCCGGAGAAGGCAAGATCGTCGCGAACGACCTGGGTGAAGAGGCCGGAATGGTTTTTGGCGGTGTCCACGCGAGCGGCGAAATCCGTGACGGCGATGCGGGGCTTTTCGACGCCGAGGCCGGTGCCGGTGCGGAACCAGGCTTGGGAGAAAGTGGGGATGGGGAGGAGCAGAAGGAAGAAAGTGGCGAATCGTGAGTGGCGAGCGGCGAGACGGAAGATTTGGGACAAAGGAGCCTCCGGGGAAAGTTGGGCTGAAGAAATAGTTTAGGACAAGTGGCGAGAGTGGTGTGGGGAAAAGTTCGATTAAGTAGGGAATTCAGAAATCAGATATCGGGAATCCGCTAGTGGAGAGCAGCGAGCGGGAATGGAGTTCCCCGAGAAGCTTCGTGAACTTGGAGCGGACCTGGGTGTGCGCGTGACTCATCAGGACAAGGGCACGACGAGGTGAGTTAGTGGTTGAGGGAGAGGTCGAAGTCGAAGGTGACGTCGACATAGGCACCGGAATAATCGGACGGGAGAGTAGGGAGCTTATCAATGCTGAGGAGGGCGCGGGTGGCGGAGTCGTCCATGGAACGATTGCCGCTGGAGGAATCGAGGTGGATGTTGCTGATCGTGCCGTTGCGATAAATGCGGAAGGAGACGGTGGTCTTGGCGGTACGGGCTGCGCGGACCGCGGGATCGATGGTTGTCTGGATCCAGTTTTGACTGATGGCGCGGCGAACGGATTCGACATACCAGGAGTAGCGCGAGGCGAAGTCGCCACCCCCCTGCCCTTGCATGGCGAGGCCGCTGGAGTAGGCGCCGGGAGAGTCGTTGTAGCCGGTGGGAACGTTCATCTGGCCGCCTTTGCCGTAATTGATGGCATTGTCGGGGGGCGGGGTCTTCGGCTCGAAGACTTTGGACTTGCGAGACGGTGGAAGCGCCTTTTCTTTTTCAAACTTGGGAATCTTGGTGGCGTCTTCCTTGGGGTCTTCCTTGGGCGGGGGTTCTTCCTTGTGGAGGCCCTTGGTCGGGTCAACGGCGTTAGTTGTAGTGGGAACGACGGGTTGCGGCATGGGGATGCCGGCGCTGGAGACAAGGCTGACTTTGGCGGTGGTGCCGACGGAACCGCCGCCGAGGCTGCCCCACCGCTCACCAGGAATATTGATATAGATGCCGATGACAAGGGCAACGGTGATGCCAATGTGGAGCCACGCCGAATAGCCGAAGTAGCGCCGGAGGGAGAGTTCGGGGTAGGCGGCGGAGTTGGTGGTCATGGAGTTAGAACGTGCCAATCGGAAAAGTTTGCAGCCATTGAACTGAAACGAGCGCGCCTCGGAGATTGACGATTGTTTGCCTGAGTGCCACCCCTGCGCGGGCCGACGCCCCAGACTGCGGCGCGGAAAAAAAATCGTGCCGGTCCGGTCGGGATGACGTGGGAAAGGAAAACATCAGCGGCTCCGGTTGGTGATGGGCTGGGTGACGATGCTGATGTTGGTGATGCCGGAGACGCGCAGGGTGTCGATGACGGAGCAGAAGGCGCCGAAGGGAATGGTTTCGTCGGCGCGGAGATAGACGGAATCGCTGGCGTGCTTCTGGCGCTTTTTGATCTTGTCGGCAAGCTGGTGAACGTTGACCGGTTCGTTGCCGAGGTAGATGAGTTGGTTCTTGTCCATGGTGACGACGATGCGCTCTTCGGTGATTTCCTTGACGGTGTGGGTCTTGGGGACGTCGACCTCGATGCCGGACTGCAGAATGGGCGCGGTGATCATGAAAATGATGAGGAGTACAAGGACGACGTCAATGAACGGCACCATGTTGATGTCGGAGAGGCTTGTCTGGGTCGATTTGGTTAGTTGGGGCATTGATGCTCTCCGAGAGATTGGAGAAAAAGCTGACGGATATCAGAGATCAGATTAACGATGTCAGGAAGAGGCGAGCGGCGAGCGGCCCTTTGGCTTGGCTCAGGATAAACGAGCCGCGAGATAGAGAAGTGGGAAGAGGATTCAACGCAGAGACGCAGAGAGCGCGGAGAAAACGCAGAGAAGCGAACCATTGCCTGGTGGAGACTGCGAAAGATTTCAGCCCGGCGAGCGCACGGAGAGGGTGCGTTGAATGGAACCGGTGAGATCCCTGGCGCATTCTTAGCGAATGCGCTTGGAAGGACAGATTGGAGGCGCGGGGCAGGCATACTAGAGGAAAGTCTTTTCGATCTGGGCGGTGAATTCGGCGGCGAAGGTGTCGAGTCGCTGCGCCAGATCGCGAATGTCCTGGAGGAAATAGTTGTAAGCAATGAGGGCGGGAATGGCTGCGAAGAGGCCGGCGGCGGTGGTGACCAGGGCTTCAGCGATGCCGGGAGCGACGGCACGCAGACTCGAAGAGCCAGAGGTGCCGAGGCCGGAGAAGGCGTCAATAATGCCCCAAACGGTGCCGAAAAGCCCGATGAACGGAGCGACACCGGCGGTGGTGGCGAGCCAGGACATGCCTTTTTCGGCGCGGCGGACTTCCTCGGTGGCGGCGGTTTGCATGGTGACGGTGACGGCTTGCAGCGATTTCAGTTTGGCGGGCGTGGGGTTACCGGTGCCGGTGACCTGGGACTGGAGTTCGCGATAGCCGGCGGCGTAGACGTTGGCAAAGGGCGAGCCAGCGGATACGAGTCCCTGGGGATTGGCGACGCCTTTGGTGGCGCGGAAGATCTTGAGGAATTGATCGCTTTCGCGGCGGATGCGGCCGAAGAGGCTCGATTTCTGGAAGATGAGCGCCCAGCAGATCAGCGAGGCGAACAGGAGAAGGCCGAGGACGCCGCGGGCGACCCAGCCGGTTTGTGCAAGGATCTCGAAGATGTTGCCGATATAGACGGCAGAGAGAGCAAAAAGAATGTCGGGCTCCTTGAAAAAGCAAAATTATGCAGTCAAAAGCAACGTAGCACAGGGGTGGGGCACGGTCAAAAAGATTAGACGCGAGTGTGGCGAAAGTGGATGGATGGAGTCGGGGATGGTGAAGAACCGGGAAGTGAGCAATGGGCGGGGATATCGGGAATCGGAGATCAAAGATCAAAGATCAGATATCAGAATGCGAGGAGAAGAGATCACCACAGAGGTGGCGGAGGTGAGCAGAGGAAGCGGAGGCGGCAGGATAGAATCGGACCGACAAAGGAAGGCGGAGGTGTAGCGATGAAGTTTGCGAAAGTGGTCTTTTGGGTGGCGGGAATTTGGGGTGTGGCGGTGATTGCGCCGCTGTATTTTATGTTTGAGTTGATTGGGAGGCAGGATCCACCGGCGATTACGCACCCGGGGTTTTATTATGGGTTTGTGGGATGCGCGCTCGCGTGGCAGTTCGCGTTTTTGGTGATTGCGCGGGACCCGGTGCGGTTTCGGCCGATGATGCTGCCTTCGGTGATGGAAAAGTTTACCTACGGTGTTGCGGTGGTGGCGCTGGTGATGAAAGCGAAGATGCACGCGACGGATTTGGTGTTCGCGGCGACGGATTTGACCTTGGGAGTGGTGTTTGTGGCGGCGTGGGTGAAGACAGGAGGGGAAGGACATAAGGGCAGTTAAGGGGTAAAGGAGAATAGGTCCGAAATAGGCATGTGATAAAGTGGGTGACATGGGGAAGAGTTTTGACATTGGATTGGAAACGTTGAGGCGAACGGGTGTCGGCGCGGCCGGCGACGGGCCGGGCAAGCCCGGCCCCCAAACAGGCGCCAATGAGTGTGGAGGCAGTGATTCGGGGGGCGGGACGTTTTACCTGGAGACGTTTGGGTGCCAGATGAATGAACACGACTCGGAGAAGGTGGCCGGGGTGCTGCTGGCTCGAGGATACAAACAGGTGGAAACGCCAGAAGCGGCGAAGGTGATTTTGTATAACACTTGCTCGATCCGGGAGAAGGCGGCGCAGAAGGTGTTTTCGAGGCTGGGAGAATTGCGGCCTGTCGAGAAAGAAAGGTTTAACGCAGAGGACGCCGAGGAGGGACGCAGAGGGCGCGGAGATGGCTTGGCGACGTCGAGTAACCCGCGGGTCGTTGCGGCCGCACAGGCAGGAATGGCCGTGCCACCGGGAACGATGCTCAATCCGAGAAAATTGGTGAATGCGGCGGGGGGGAAGATTATTGGGGTGCTGGGTTGCGTGGCGCAGCAGGAAGGCGAGGAGATTTTTGAGCGGGCGCCGTGGGTGAGCCTGGTGTGCGGGTCGGCGAGTTACCGGAAATTGCCACAATTGATCGCGGAGCTGGAGGCGGGGAACCGGCGGGTGACGGGGCTGGATACGGACACTGAGGAGACGTTTGAGACGGAGATTACGCGGCGCGACAATCCGTTTCGCGCGTACCTGACGATTATCGAGGGGTGCGACAAAGCGTGCTCGTACTGCGTGGTGCCGTTTACGCGGGGGCCGGAGCGGAGCCGGGCGAGCGATTCGATTCTGGCGGAAGTGCGGCAACTGGCGGAGATGGGTTATAGCGAAGTGCAATTGCTGGGGCAGACGGTGAATTCCTACGCGGACCCGACGGCACGGAATATGCGTTTTTCGGAGTTGCTGGTGGCGGTGGCGGGCGTGCCGGGCATCCGCCGCGTGCGATTTACGACTTCGCACCCGCGGGACTTTGGGAGGGACATTGTGGAGGCGATCGAGGCGAACCCAGCGATTTGCGAGCACGTGCATTTGCCGGTGCAGAGCGGATCGACGGCAGTGCTGCGAGCGATGGCGCGGACGTATACGCGGGGGGAATATCTGGAAAAGATCGCGCTGATGAAGGCGGCGCGGCGGGCGATCAGCATCACGACAGACATTATTGTGGGGTTCCCGGGCGAGACGGAGAAAGATTTCGAGGAGACGCTTTCGTTGATGGAGGAAGTGCAGTACGACGGAGCGTTCTGCTTCAAATATTCGCCGCGGCCGAATACGCCGTCCTTGACGATGGAGGATGTGATTCCGGAAGAAGAGAAATCGCGACGGCTGGGAATTTTACTGGAGCGGCAGCGGGAGATTCAGCGGTCGAAGAACGAGAGACTGATCGGAGAAGTTCTGGAAGTGCTGGCGGACGGGAAATCGAAGAGGGAGAATCAGTGGTCGGGGCATACTTCTTCGAATCGCGTGATGAATTTCTCTTCCCAGGCCGAAAACATTCTGGGAGACTACGTGCAGGTGAGGGTGACGGCGGCCACACCGAATAGTCTGGTGGGGGAGATGGCTGCTAGAAGCGTGAGTGGGTAGCCGCGATCCCTTCACGTCGGCCAGCAAAAGCTGCTGGCCTGCGGTCGGGATGGCAGGTTCACGCAGTCGGGCAATCGGCGAGGGGGAGGACGCGATGGAAGTGGAGATGAAAATACGCGGCCTGATGATGGATCCGGTCACGCAGATGCCGATTGTGGTGCTGAAGGATGTGCAGGGGCAGTCGGTGTTGCCGATCTGGGTGGGCGCGTATGAAGCGAACGCGATCGCACTGGAAATCGAAAAGGTGGCGACGCCGCGTCCGATGACCCATGACCTGCTGAAGAACGTGCTGCTGGGGCTGGATGTGCAAGTGCAGAAAATTGTGGTGAACGACTTGCGCGACGACACGTTTTTCGCGTTGATCTGGGTACTGCGCAACGGGGAATTGATGAGTATCGATTCGCGCCCGAGCGATGCGCTGGCGCTGGCGCTACGGGTGGATTGCCCGATATTTGTGGATGATACGGTGCTGAAGAATTCGAAGGTGGCGACGGCGCTGGCGGAGCGCAGCTCGAATGAGCAATTGCGGAATTATCTAGAAGGGTTGAGCGACGAAGATCTTGGGCGGTACAAGATGTAGGAGTGGAAGAGGCTGACAGTCGAGGGTTGACAGTCTACAGCCAAGAGCAGAGAAGATTTGGGCGGCGCGGGCTTCGGTTCGCGCCGTTTTTGTTTTTCAGAGCGGACTCAAACACAAAGGACACGGAGCAGGGATGGAAAGAAGGATTTAACCACAGAGGTAACAGAGGAGAGGAGAGCAGAGCAGGCGAAGACTTCGCGATTCGACTTGACGCAGAGGCCATCCAGACTCGTGCTACGAGGAGGCTGGTGGTTGATTGGCTGGGCGGCGGAGGAAGAGCCAGCCGCCTAGCCAGGCTTGGGGGAGAGCGAGGACGATGAGTGCAATTGGGTACCAGTGAGGACCAAAGTTTTTGTTCCAGGTGGCAATGGCGCCGACCGTGCCGATAGCGACGCCGATGAAACCACCGATCATCGCGTGCAGCATGGGACGGAAGGGGGCCAGGCGAGCGGTGAGATAGCTGCCCATGACCCCATAGAGGAAGCGATAGGCAGTGGCGAGAATGAGCGGCTTGCTGGCCGTGTATTCGCCGAGATTCGGGAACACATGGAGCGCGTGGAAGAGGGCGTCAGTGGCAAGAGAGGCGAAGACGACGAAGAGGAAACCTGCCAGGAGCGACCAAACGCTGCGGCCAAAGCGGAGCGTTGGAGCCGCAGGAGCGAGCGGCGGAGTGGACATGGAGTACCTCACGAGAAACCTGAGATTGGACAGGCTGAAGTGGAGGAATGGTACTACAGCCCGGAGCGAAAGAGGTCGAAATAGATGAGGCGAGGAAGGCCGGGCAAGCACGGCCGCTACAAAGAACGGGAATAAGGCCACCTGAAGGTGGCCTGTCCGCTTTCCCACCCATCGAGGGTGGACTGGAAGCGGGCGCTACACGGGTCGGAGATGCGGATCCGCAGCGGGAGGAAAGTGGCGGAGGCGGAGGCGCCAGAAGGTAAGGAGGAGAATGCCGATGAGGATGAGGGAAGCGCTGAGGCCGATCCAGAGGCCGAGAGGTCCCCAATGGCGACGGAAGCAAAGCCAAGAGCCAAGCGGCAACCCGATAAACCAGTAACAACAGAAATGGCAAAGCATAGGTGTGCGTGTGTCTCCGGTGCCGCGGAGGGCTCCGGTAGCGACGGTCTGGATGCCATCGAAGAGTTGGAAGGCCGCGCCAGCGGCGAGAAGGATAACGGCGTTATGGATGAGGACCTGGTCGTCGGTATAAATGCGGGCGATGTATCTGGGGAAGACGAGCAGGACGACGCTCATGCAGGACATGAACGAGGCACCGATGAGGATGGCGGTGTTGCCAGCGTTGCGTGCGCCAGGAAGATCGCGGCGTCCGATGGCCTGGCCCACGCGAACCGCAGCGGCGGAAGAGATGCCAAGAGGGACCATGTAGGTGAAGGCAACAGTGTTGAGGGCAATCTGGTGGCTGGCGAGGGGCACGGCTCCGAGGCGCGAGATCAACGAGGCAACGATGGCGAAGACGCTGACTTCGGCGGTTTGCTGGATGCCCGCGGGAAGGCCGAGGCCGACGAGACGGCGGATGCGGGTGAAGTCGGGGCGCAGTGAGGCGCGGCGGAGTCCCGGATGGTTGTGGGCGTCAAACCAGAAGAGGAAGGCAATGAGGGCTGCGGCGAGATAGCTGCGGGAGATAACCGTGGCGATGCCGGACCCGACTACGCCGAGAGGCGGAAAGCCGAAGTGGCCGAAGACGAGGATGTAATTGCCGAGGAAGTTGATGAGATTGGCGGTGACGAGCGCGAAGGCGATGGGGCGAACCAGGTTCATGCCCTGCAGGGTGCGGCGAAAGGTGAAATAGAAGAGTAGGGGAAGAATGCCGAAGGCGAGCGTGTACATGTAGGGGCGGGCAAGGACAGCGATGTCCGGCGTGACGCCGAAGAGGTGAAAGAAGCGGGGAAGCAGCCAGACGGGAAGGAAGAGGAGCGGAAAAAGAGCGAGGCTCAGATAAATGCCGTTGATGAGGGAGTGATAGCAGTCGTCGCGATGGCCGGCGCCGAAGGACTGGGAGACTAGGGTGTCGAGGCCAATGAGGAGGCCTTCGCCGAAGAAGGCGAAGACGAGGAAAAGGCTGGAGGAAATGCTGACGGCGGCGATGGCCTGAGCACTGTTGTGGAGGCGGCCGACCATCATAGTGTCCACGATGGCCATGCTGATCCAGCCGATTTCGGCGAGGACGAGAGGGAGCGCCAGATGAAGCGTGGGGCGGAGCTCGGATCGAAGGGTAGGCCAGGAGAGCATCGAATAGTCTAATTAGAAAACGGGAAAGGGAAAATAGAAAATGGGGGAGTAGAGGTTGCTCCCAGAGAAACGAAGGAGCAGTCCGAGAAAAGAATTCACCACAGAGGGAGCAGAGGGCAACGGAGGGAACGGAGATGCCTCGATAAGCGCGAAGTCCTAACGAGGGAAGCTGGGGAGGGCGCGCAGGGCACAGAGGGGGGAAGTTCCATTGACGGTGGTGGGGGTGGCGGGTACGTTGAGAGCAGAGCGGGGGTGTGCTCGGAATTTGAGAGAGATTCAAACGGAACGCTTTGGCGCGAGGTGGTGTGGGCGGCCGAGCGAAGGAGAGTACGGTGGCTTTTGCGGATCAGTTGGCGGAACAAACGCGACAGAAACATATCCGGGCCGGCGGGCGGCTGAATTCGCGGGTGCAGCTGACCGTGGAATGGCAAGAGAACGGGAAGACTCTGCAGGCGCCGGGGTATACGGTGGATATCAGTCCCAAGGGATGCCTGGCGATCGTGGAGCAGGGATTATTGGTGGGACAGAAGCTGCGGCTGGTGAATGCGGTGAACGGGAATTCTACCGGGGCGCGAGTGATCTGGAAGGGGCATGAGGGAAGGAAAGGTTGGGAACTGGGGATGGAGTTGGATGCCGGGGCGGAGGAGTTTTGGGGCGTGGAGTTTTGACCAGAAGAGGAGCTCTGGCCAGGATGAAGGAAAGGGATAGCAGATAACGGCGAGCAACTAACGGAAAGTGCTAGCGGCGCGAGATTGGTTCGCGCCGTTTTTGTTTTTCGGGAGAGAAGAGAGAGTTCACCACCCTTCGCCAAATGCGTTGAGGGCAAGCAGGGGGAATGGGAATTGCGCGAGAGCGTAGGGTGGGCCTTCCCAGGGAAGATTTCCACCGGGGGCCGAGAGAAATGGCACTTTAGGCTTGCGAATTGCTGGGGCGAAACGTAGAGTGGGCGTATGGATCGGTGCTCGCCTGCCGAGATACTCAGAGGGAAAAATTTGGATGCGGAAGTGCCTTTCGGTGTGGAAGTCTGCGTGGAGTATGTTCCAAATTGGGAGATTGCGCGGCGCGTTGGGATGCGTTCATGAACGCCTGGGTGCAGAATTTTGGATTCTGATTTGTGTTGCGGGAAAGATTAGGAACGCAAGATAGTGGATGGCATAGTGCTTGCACGTGAATTTCGATTGATGCGCGTCGGGTACGAAAGGAAGAGCGAAGTGGAGGCAGAGCGCAGATGACTGCCATTATTACGGTTGCGAATCAAAAAGGCGGCGTCGGTAAGACGACGACGGCGATTAACCTGTCGGCGGCGATCGCAGCCAAGGGACGGCGGACGCTGCTGATTGACCTGGATCCGCAGGCGAATTCGACGATTGCGTTTTTCGACATGGGAGAAGTGAAGACGTCGATGTTCGACGTGCTGGGTGATGCCCGAACTCCGATGGCGGAAGTGATCAAGGTGACGAAGGACGCGATGCTGAGCCTGGGAAGCGGGCGGCTGGCGCTGGCGAAGCTGGAGACGGTGCTGGCGGGGCAGTTTGACGCGCCGTACCGGCTGAAGGATGCCCTGGCGCCGGTGCTGAAGGATTACGACTACGTGGTGGTGGACACGCCGCCGTCGCTGGGAATCCTGACTGTGAACGCGCTGGTGGCTTCGACACACCTGCTGGTGCCGATCCAGGCGGCGTATTTTGCGATCGAGGGCACGGACGATCTGCTGGAGACGTATGAACGGATTCGCGCGCGGCCTAACCCGCAACTAAAGATGCTGGGCGTAGTGATCACGCTTTACGACAAGCGGACGAATATATCGAAGGACACGCACGGACAGATTCGCGCGGTGTTCGGCGAAGTGCTGTTCAAGACGAAGATCGGGAAAAACGTGCGGCTGGAAGAGAGCCCGGCATACAAAGAGACGATATTGACATTTGCTCCCAAATCTCCGGGGGCGGTGGAATACAAAAAGCTAGCAGCGGAGGTTCTCCAACGTGTTGAAGAAAGCCGGGTTGCCCGTCACGCTGAAGATGCGGCATGACGCGCACTACGTAGAATCACTGACAAGTTACAGCGGGGCGGCGGTGGGCCGGATGATTCCGGTGGACCAGATCCGTCCGAATCCAGACCAGCCACGAAAGGCGCTGGGAGACCTGCGCGAGCTGACGGATTCGATTAAAGAGAAGGGTGTGCTGGAGCCGCTGCTGGTGCGGTACATCCCGCGCGAAGACTGCTACCACATCATCTCCGGCGAGCGGCGGTATCACGCGGCGCGCGCAGCGGGGCTGCGCGAAGTTCCGGCCATCGAAAAAATGGCGGACGACGCGGAGACTCTGGAAATCGCGCTGATCGAGAACATGCAGCGGAAGGACCTGACGCCGTTTGAAGAAGCGGAGGGGCTGCAGAAGCTGGCGACGCAGTTTGAATACCGGCACGAGGACCTGGCGAAGAAGCTGGGCAAGTCGCGGACTTCGGTCTCGGAGACGCTGGCGCTGATGAGCATTCCGGAGGCGCTGCGGAAGAAGTGCATCGAGGCGGGGCTGACCAGCAAAAGCCTGCTGCTGCAGATTGCGCGGCAACCGACCGAGAAGAAGATGCTGGAGATGTTCGCGAAGATCTTGCAGGGCGGATTGACGCGGGACGCGGCACGGCAGGACAGGAACGATGAGAAGGGTGTGGCGCCGAGGCCGCAGCCGTTTGTGTTTCAGTACGAGCCGGAGGATGAGCGTTTCCGGTTCCGGCTGCAATTCAAGAAGAGCCACGTTTCGCGGGACGAGTTGATCCGGACGTTGCGGGATATTCTGGAGCAGCTGGAGGGTGCGGAGAGCAGTTCGGCGGCGTGAAGCGAGCTTCGCACCAGAAATCAGTAATCAGATGTCAGTAAGACGGCGCGGCGAGGGCTGCGCCGCTTTGTTTTGTAGTAGACATGAAAGAGGGGATTATCAGAGTGCTGGACAGGATATGTTGCGGTTGTGCCGCGATCCCTCCACTTCGCGACCCGGCGCGCCAACCATCGCGCGCTAGAAAAAGCCGGGTCGCTTCGGTCGGGATGACATGACCGCAACCCAGCGAGGCGAACATGGAGTTGACGGAAAGGCAGATGGAGGTGGTTCGGAGGCTGGTGGAGGCGGGATTTCAGCCGATGGCGATACCTCCGTATGAGCGGGCGCTGATATTGCGGAAGGGAGAGTGCGTGGTGTTGCTGGGGCCGGTGGAGAATGGCGGGCTGCAGTTGCTAGTGCCGGTAACGTTTTTGATTGAAGGGAATTTGAGCGTGAAGATAAAGCGGGAGAAGGGCGAGGTGTTTGTGTGGAAGGGGAAGGAGTTGGAGGCGACGGAGGAGAGGTTGCGGGAGTTAGAGGAATTTCGAAAAGAGTTGGTGGGGATCGTGGAAATGCATGAGGCCTCGTAAAAGACCATTCCGCATACCGTGTGTGCAGTCCGGCGCTGAGGATCCCTTCCCGCTGCAACTTACCTTTTCATATCGGACTTGAGTTTTCGGACCAGTCTGGCCCCGGCACTGTTATAGCCCGTGAGCAATCCTCCCCAGGCGTGCTGCCCCTTCCACAGAGATGCACCAGTACCTGGGTCGATGACGGTGAGGTATGCCTCGCGGGTCGGCGCTGGAGCGGTGTAATTGGGGACTTTGTCTTCCTTCAATTGCCCATTCTCTATGGAACCGGTTTGACCACTTGCCAGGAGGATGTTGCCGCCTCTGTATGGACTCGCAGATAGCAGCAAGATCAGGTCGGCAGATTTCTTGTCGCCAACGATCTTGAATCTGCCCCATTTTCTAAGTTCGTCCAGGGCTTTGTCCCCCGTCGCATCGGAGCCGGTTTGGTTTTCAAAATAGACGGTTTTCGCGTTCTGGATTAGGGTAGACCGTGGAGCATGCTTCTGGGAATCAGCGCATGGAGAAATCGTCAGGGTCGCGACAGTTAGGAGGAGACAGCGGATGTTGTGGGATCGCATACGTAGCTCCCACTAAAAGGTTGAGACAAGTCTACATCAAATAGAGCGTGCTGCCAGACCTATGCATATTCTTGATGAGTTTTCTCGAAATGCTGCTTCGATGCGAGTCTTAATCCAATTTGTGCGACGCAAAGAAAGGTGTAACCCACCGGTTCGTGGGAAAATCCAAAGGGTATGACGACATACGACATAGTGTGCATTGGGGCGGGGCCGACGGGATTGGCTTGCGCGATGGAAGCGAAGCGGGCGGGGATGCGGGCGCTGGTGATTGACAAGGGGTGCCTGTGCAACTCGATTTACAACTACCCGGTGAACATGGTGTTTTTTACGACGCCGGAGCTGCTGGAGATTGGCGGGCTGCCGATGGTCTCGAACGGCGATAAGCCGACGCGACTGGAAGCGCTGAAGTATTACCGGAAGGGCGCGGAGCATTACGAACTGGAACTGCGGCTGTATGAGAAGGTGCTGCGGGTGGACGGGCACGACGGCACGTTCACGGTGGTGACGGAGACGGCAAGCGGGCGCGAGGAGCGGTATCACGGGAAAAAGATTGTGGTGGCGACGGGCTACTACGATTTGCCAAACGAGATGGGCGTGCCTGGCGAGCATTTGCCGCACGTGAACCATTACTATACGGAGCCGCACCCGTTTTGGCATCAGGACGTGGTAGTGATTGGCGGGAAGAATTCGGCGGTGGAGTCGGCGCTGGATTTATACCGGAATGGAGCGCGGGTGACTCTGCTGGTGCGTGGAAAAGAGTTGGGAGCATCGCTGAAATATTGGGTGCGGCCGGACATCGAGAACCGGATCAAGGCGGGGCAGATCCAGGCGTTGTTTGGGATCCGCGTGAAGGAATTTGTGCGCGAAGGGATTGTGGTGGAGAACGACGCGGGGGTGCAGGAGTTGCCGGCAAGGCAGGTGTTCGCGCTGACGGGGTATCACCCGGATTATGAGTTTATCGAGTCGCTGGGTGTGCGGCTGGATAAAGAGAGCCGGAGGCCGGAGCTCGATGCCAACTCGCTGGAGAGCAACGTGCCGGGGATTTATCTGGCGGGGGTGGTGATTGCGGGGCGGCATACGGGAGAGATTTTTATCGAGAATGGGCGGTTTCATGGGAAGCAGATTGTGGACGCGCTGAAATAGAGCTGAAATGCGAAATGGAAAAGCGAAAATAGAAACTTTAAGCAAAGAGTGAGGCAGTTGTTTAGACAGAAAGCACCTGGATCTCTCCACTCCGGCCAGCCATTGGCGCTGGCCTACGCTCGGGATGGCAGAAACGGTAGAAAGCGAGATCCGGAAACAGGCGGGCCGGCGAGGTAACCGAAACGAAAGACGGAGACGAAATGACGGAGCAGGATTGGCCGGAGGAGTTGGATGCGCTGCGGGCTGCGGCGGAGTATCACTTTCTGCAGATAGAGAATGACGAGGTGCGGGTGCTGGAAACGCGGATACCCGCTGGGCACACTGTGCCGGTGCATACGCACCGATGGCCTAGCGTGTTTTACGTCTTGAGCTGGAGCGATTTTGTGCGGCGTGACGCGAATGGCAAAGTGCTTCTCGATACGCGGGTCGGGGACGGAAACGTGGAGGGGGCTGCGATCTGGTCGGAGCCGTTGCGACCACACTCGGTTGAGAATGTCGGTGGCAAGGAGATTCGGCTGCTTGCGGTGGAATTGAAGACCGCCAAGGCGGTAGTGCCAACGAAGGGCGTTGCCAAGGTTTGGAGAGAGTGATGCGGTTTGGTAGACTGACAGGGTTCGATTGGGAAGAAGAAGAGCCGACCCAAAGGGCGGCCACCACATAGGAACCATGGCAAACCTGATTGGAGAAGTGGCACAGTCGACGGTAGCGCTGGTGAAGGGGTTCGCGGTCACCTGGAAGAACATGTTCCGCAAGACGGTGACGGAGAACTACCCGGCCGAGCCGGTACATTTCCAGCCGCGGTACCGCGGAATTCACGTGCTGCACCGCGACGAGAGCGGGCTGGAGAAGTGCGTGGGCTGCTTTTTGTGCGCGGCGGCGTGCCCCTCGAACTGCATTTACATCGAGGCCGCGGAAAACACGGACGCGAACCGCATTTCGGCGGGCGAGCGGTACGCGAAGGTCTATAACATCGATTACTCGCGGTGCATTTTCTGCGGGTATTGCGTGGAAGCGTGCCCGACCGATGCGATTACGCACGGGCATGGCTTTGAGCTGGCGACGTATGACATCAATTCGCTGGTGTACCGGAAGGAACAGATGCTGGAGAAGCCGGGAGGGGAGTTGCCGGCGATTCAGAAAGTTTAGAAATTAGAAAATTTAAACTGGAAATTGGGCGGCGCGGACTTCGGTTCGCGCCGTTTTGTTTTGGAAGCAAGGAAGTAAAGCAGTGAAGACAGGCGACGGTGAGGCAAGAGGCGGCTTCGAGTCTCGGGTGTTGCGGCGATCCCGCCACTCCGGCCAGCGGAAAACGGTGGCCTCCGGTCGGGATGAGCATGCAAGTATTGCGCGGCCTTCGCGCGATGAAACCGCGATGCCCGCGCCACTTTAGAGTCCTATAAGAAATATACAGGGTCCTAGACAGAACTTCGCCGGAAGAGGGTTGCGGGCGGGCGAAGAAGTCCCGGAGGGACGCGCGATGCGAGCGCAAAAGTGCGAAGCGGCGATGGGGCCGCGGCAGCTGGGCTTCGAGGATGACATAGCAGCGAGTTTCCTGGACACACCTTTCCGTCCGTGGCGCGAAAGCGAAGCGCCGGACCAATTCAGCAAAAGCCAGAGCGTTTCCGAGCCGCTAGCGGGCGAAAGTTCACCCGCGTGCGCGAGAAGCGTGCGGATGAACGATGCGTTCGTCCAAAAAGTTATGGGACGCAGTGCGACCGTTGGAGGGGGCGGCCGAAGGCTCGGGGGCCTGCGGCTCGGGCACGGAGGCGCGGACACTGCGCTCGCGCTGCTCGATGAGCCAGCGGGCGACCATGGCGTTGGCGTTTTCATCGAGCCACTGATCGAGGAGAGAAGAAATTTCCTTGCGGAGATTGGCGGCGTGGCCAAGCCGGGAGAGTTCATAGCTTTGCAAGGTATTGCGGGAAGCGGTGAGAAGGAACTCCCAAGGCGGCGGAGTGCGGCGATTGGACACGTGGGTCTCCAGTATTAGAGGAGTAACGTAAGTCACGGGTACAGTAGCACTGAGCATTTTATGATTACTAGTAATGAACAAGTATATGGTCTGTGGAAATCTGTGGAAAACGAAGCAGGTCCGGTAAGGGCGTGCAGCGGCTGCGCGGGTGACTACGAAGACCCTGACCGGAGCGCGTGGGAGGAAAAGTTAGAAGAAGAAGAGCAAGAGGAGGCGGGGGATGACCCAGGCGGGGATGAGTGAAGCCGGCGCCGTGGCGGAGCGCTTGAGGCGGCAGAGGCGTTCGCAGCGGGAGATTTTGCTGGAGGTGCTGCGGATCGCAGCGCAGTACGAGACCTGGGTGACCCTGGCGGAGTTGGCGGACAAGACGCGATTCCCGCCGACGAGCATTTCCGCCCAACTGCGGCACTTGCGGAAAGAGAAGTACGGCGGATGGAAGGTGGAGCGGAGGCGGAGGGGGTGGGAGACCGAAAGGTTGGTTTGGGAATACAGATTGGGAATTTGAGAAAGAACGGGAGGGCAAGGAAGGACAGAAGGAACGGGAACGGAGTTTGATGGTCGCTCTGGGAAAGCGGACCGGCTGACTATGAAGTTGAGACTGTGAAAGCGGAGGCTGCGCCTTCCCTCGACTGCACTCGGGACAAGCCGCACGCCAAAGGAGGAGGAGATGAACGTAAAGCCGGAGCTGGCGTTCGATGTTTGCTGGGAGGTGTATCGCGGGGCGCGGGAGGTGATGGAGTCGAAGCGGGGGATCGCAGCGCTGAACCTGGAGATGGAAACGAAGTATGCGTGGCGGCCGGATGTGCGGCCGCGGATGAAGGATTGGGTGGCGGACTTTGCGCTGGCGGGGCAGGCGGCGCTGGAGGGTCCGCAGTGGGCTTCGCGGATGGTGATGTTCCGGCTGTATTACCTGGGACTGGTGCCGTACGAGCGGGCGCGGCATTTCCTGGGATTGAGCGAGCGGGGATGGGTGAACTGGTCGGAGGAGGTCCGGAGGAGATGCGGCGCGGAGATTCTGCGGAGGGGGATGTTTCCGCCGCGGAAGTATTTTGGAGAACAGAGTGATAGCAGGGACCAGAAATCAGATATCGGGGAGACGGTTGCGGAGACGGGGACGTGGGGGTGACGGAGAGCCGCGAGCAGCTAACGGCGAGCAGAGTGGGAATCAGGGGCGCTTTGTTCGAGCCCGCTGTGGGCGCCTCTTCTTTCCCGAGGGATCAGGAGGACCGAGGCTATCCATTGAAGGCCTTGCGAACAGAAAAGGATCGTAAAGCCAACGAACGCAAACCATGCGAGCGAAGCAAAACCTTCGATGCCTGCGGCTTCAAGCGACATACGTGATCCCTCGATGGAGCGAATTCCTGCGAACAAATGGTCGGCCAGGCAGATTCCGAAAAAGTAAAAAGCACATGTATGGAGTTGGCGGAGATTTGCAAGAGCACAGGCTGAGTCCGATCGGGGCAATTCCTTGCTTCGACTTGGGGCATGAAACCAACGATGTTTGTCGCGGACGATCAAGGCATTTTTCAGAAGGGCGGCCGTGGTGACAGCCACGGAGGATAGAAATAGCAGGCACAGCTTGCTCAACGCGGGAAGAACCATCCAAATGGATCGCAGATCCCAATCGACAGAAAGTGTATTCATGGATATTTGTTTTGACACCGGAGGGAAATGAACGGTGCCTGAAGGACGTGGCATAGAGCCGCACCCAGAAATTTCAGGAGAGAACCAGTGGATCGCCGAGGCGGAGGAGTTTGCCGCTTTCGGACGGGGCGACGCGGGTGTTGGTGGAGAGGCGATAGAAGTGGTCGAAGCGTTCGCGAGGCGACCAGGGCGGAAGAGCGGCCTCGCGGGATTGGGTGAAGCGCTTCTGGAAGCCGTCAAGATTTTCGCCAGTTAAGGGATTGCGTGGAGGAACGGGGCAACGGGCGCAAGGATTGCTGCCCTCGAACTGGACATTACCGATGCGGAAGCGGACGACGCTGCGCTCGCTCTCGCCAAAGAGTTGATCTTCCCAGAAGGCGGGCAGGGTTTCGCCGCGGTCGACGGCGGCTGGGTCGGCAGCAATTTCGAGACTGGCACGGAAGCGGAGGCGAGCCTCCTCGAGGCCAATGCCTGGGAAGCCATTTGGTGCGGGCGGGAACCACTCCGACACAGCCCGGAGCGAGGCCGTGGACACGATCGTGGGGCCGCTGGCGATGGTGTCGTCGGGAAAGCCGTTCTCAGAATAACGGACGATGATTTGTTGCTCAAAGAAGACGCTGAACCACTCGGCGGCGTCTTCGTGCGCCTGGGGAAAGGAGAACGTGTGAGTGCGGATCCCGCGGCGATCGCCCGGGACAGAGAGCGTAACGCTGCGGAGGTCGGGGGAATAGGCGGCCCGGATGAGATGGATGGCCGACGTGCGTTTGCCGTTGACCCATTTGCCGTCGACGGAATAGAGCGCCCAGACACGGTCGAGGGCGAGGCCTCCGGAGGGAGAGATGCGGGCCTCGGGAACGGAGACGGGGTCAAGGGATTTGATTGGGTGCAGGCGAATGCCGGAGAGAATGGGAACCACTGGCCGAGAGGACATGGAGCAATATTTTAACAAAGCTGACGGATTTGCGGAGCGATGAAGTAACGAGGTAATGAGGTAAGGAAGTAGAAAGAAGGACATGAAGGAGGGGCGCAGCGCGATTCTCTCCTCAGCGTTGGCGTTGCGCCCCGGCGCCAGGCCCATTTTGGAGAGCAGTATTCGGGCAGCGGGAAAGCGATAATGATCCGCTACCCGGCCAGAGCAAAATCGGTGACACAGGGGATGGCCCCGTGCTGCTGCTGGCTGGACCCGGCGGTGAAGCTCCCCTGAGTACGAGCAGGGAGCAGAACTCGGACGAAAAAGTCCTCCCTTCGGATCATGAAAAGAAATTGCTAGAAGAGGCAGAAAGCGGCGGCCGTGCGAAACGCGCGGCGGGGCGAAGTATGTTCCTTCAGGGGGTCCACGGCTTCCGGGAGCGGAAGCAGCGGATAGGTGTGAATGCTAGCGATGGCGCCGCCCTGAGAGAAGGCGACCGCAATATCGGCGAGAGAGACGTCTTGGGGAAATTCGGAGATAACGAGGACGTCAAAAGGTCCGAGCGTAAAGAACGAAGAGACCAGATGTCCGCCCAGCTCTTCGATTGGGGCGCGGATGGCTTGGTAGCGGTCCCCAGGGTCGCTGAGAAGCCGTTTGCGGGCGTCGGTGGTGTAGCTGACCTGATGGCAATAGTGGGACATGCGTTGCCACTTTCTGGGGGCGGGGCTGTGACAATTTGAAGTTGCGCCCGTGGAAGAGGGATGTCAAGAGCGAAAGAAAGAGGAAACGGAGGCGGGGAGCGGAGGAATGAGGCGTGTCTCGGACTGGCCGGAAGGACAGGGGGAGGGAATTAAGGAAATTGTGAGAGGAATGCATATTTATCTTGACATTAATTAAACTACTGGTATACTTATGGACGTGGAGAAGTGCGAGTAGCCTCGGCATCTTGCCGGGGCTTTTTCTTTTTGGTGATGAAGTAAAGAAGTAATGAGGTAAGGGAAGTAAGGATCGCGCGGTGGCTGGTAGGATTTGCTGCTTCGGCCAGCGACGTGTGAAGAACTAAGAAATTAACGCGGCGAGCGCAGGGGACGCGGAGAAGAGGGAAGTATGAGGCGAAAGATTTGGATTGGAGTGGCCGGGATGTTGCTGGCTGTGGGGGCAGCGGGAGCGGCGTCTCAGCATACGGTGTCGGTGACGCTGAACTATGACTTCAGCGTGGACAACGCATGCGGTGGGAGCGTAACGACCGGGTGCGTGAAACAGTTCAACATTTACGACATCACGGGTGGCGCGACGCCGGTGAAGCTGTTTTCGATTGCCGCGCCCAGCGGGGCGAATTCGGCGGTGACCGGGATTGTGGGGACTAGCGGAGCGCTGGCGTTAAAGGCCGGCGTACACACATTTGCGGCGACGGCCCAGATGGCGGACGGGACGGAATCGAGCCCAAACGCATCTACTGCTACTGCGCCGGTCGCGCCCGGATCACCTGCAAGCTTTAGCGTGACCGTGCAGTAGCAGAAAAGAGGCATTAGTTGTCAGTTGTTGGTTTTTGATCCAGAGAAACCCTCCGGAAGAAACTCAAGAGCGACATGCAGAGATGTTGGGCGTATCAGCTGATTGCGGGGAGCAAGACGGCATGGGTGCCGTGTGTCCGGGAGGCGGCGGAAGGGTCGAATTACTGCGGGAGGCACGGCGCCGCGATCACCGGGGCGATGCTAGGCATGCTGACGCGGCTCGAGGAAGACGGGGATAAGCGGAAGGGCCGAGGCGGGAGTGAGCAAGAGTTACCGCAGAGCCCACGGGGGCCCCGCAGAGGTCGCGGAGGATCGGATTAATCCGGTGAACTGACATAAGCCATGGCAAACGCCGTCGAGCGGAGGTTGCGGATGAATGAAGAGCGCCTGAGTCGTACTCGAGGTGGAGGATGAGTGTGTTGTTGCAGGTGGACTTGCGCACATTCCGGGGAATGAATGATCCGCTGTGCGGAGAGATTCATGTGCATGAACGGATGCCGCGGCGGAGAGGAGCGCGCGAACGGCGGCGCCAGAAAGAGACGAAGTCGCGAGCGTCTCTTGCGGGGCCAGGCGACGGAAGCGGAAGAACCGATGGAGGGAGTGCGAAATCCTCCTTTGCACGCTCCTCGGGCCGCAGTACGAACGCTGGTTCGGCAGATGGCCAAGGCGGGAAGCCAAAGCGCGCTCCTAATCCTGGGGGGACCGGGCCGGGCAATGGAGGCTCGGAACTGGAAATGGCCGGGCAAGTCGCGGAGAGGTTTAAGGAATTGCCGGGATCGAAGTGGGGACTGACAAAGGCGGTTAACCAGGAAACACAGATCGTGCCGGTGATCAGCAAGCTGCTGGACTCGAACGACGAGAAGGTGCGCATGCGGATGGTGGAGCTGTTAATTGAAACCGCGTATGCGGAAGACGCCGGAAACGAAGAACAGCTGTCACCAGGTTATGGGGGATGGAGCATTCCCAGGCCGGAGAGGGACTAAGGAGAAGCTATGACGACTACGAGCACAACGACAACGACGCCGAGCGCGAAACTGGTGTTCATCGGGGAGGTGACGCAACTGGCGGGCGTCGCGGCAGTGGTGGGCGGAGTGGTGCTGAGCCTGAAGCATTGGCCGGCGGCCGTGGCGCTGCTGGGCGGCCTTGCGGCGTTCTACGTGGGGAAGAAACTGCGGGGAGCGTAGGGCGGAAACTGTGGCGAAGCGCGGAAGAGTGGAAAAGAGCACAGGCTGACGCCCGTGCCACCGGGAGCGAATGACGAACTGGTATCAGCCGTTCGAGCGGCAGAAAGAGTTTCACGGCTCAAAGAAGAAGTACCGTCTGTTTGGCGGAGCGGCGGGACCCGGAAAAACCAAGGCGCTTCTGGCGGAAACGATCCAGCAGGCGCTTGAAGTGAACGGCAGCAATACTTTGCTGCTGAGGCGCACGTTTCCGGAGCTCGAGTCTTCCGTGCTGACATATTTTCGGCGGGATGTGCCGCGGGATCTATACCGGGACTACAACGAGACCAAGCATCTGGTGACCTGGAAAAATGGCTCAACGACAAAGTTTGGCTACTGCCGGAGCGAGAACGACGTTTATCAGTATCAAGGTGCGGAGTTTTTGTTCATCGGGATCGATGAGCTGACGCATTTTACGCTGAGACAGTGGCAGTTTCTGACGTCGAGGAATCGTTGCCCCGTGCCGTTTTACACGGATGGGAAAAGCACCGGAAAGAGGGTTGTGCCGTGCATGGCGGGCGCGACGAACCCGGGAAACGTCGGGCACGCCTGGGTGAAAGCCCTTTGGGTGGACAAGACGGCACCGCCGGGATTCGAGCGTCCGGAACTATACGATCCGGACGACTACGATTTTGTCCGCGCGCGGATCGAGGACAACCCAATTTATGCGAACGATGCCGGCTACAAAAAAACTTTGGCGACGCTGCCGGACAAGTTACGGCGGGCCTTTCTGGAAGGGGATTGGAGCTTCTTCGCCGGGCAGTATTTCGATCTGTTTGAGGTTGGCCGGCATACGGCGCGTGCCGAAGAAGTGACGATTGAGCCGTGGGCTCCGCGGTGGATTTCGATCGACTGGGGATTTCATCATCCTAGCGCGGTGTATTGGCATGGAGCAGGGAACGGCGAGCAGCGAGCGGCGAACAAAGTACAGGGCTCGGATCGCCCTAGGTGCGAGCATGCGCGACGGATTGTGACGTACCGGGAGTTTGTGGACAACCGGCTGTCGCCACCCATGCTGGCCCAGGCGATTGTGGAACGGACGCAACGAGGCGAGCAGATTCGAGAGATTTATTTGTCGCCGGATGCTTTCGCGCACAGGACCAGTGAGGCCTCCATCGCAGAACAATTGGGCGACGTGCTGGAGCAGAACGGGCTGCCGAGGCCGGTGCCGGCGGATGACGACCGCATCGGCGGGTGGCAGTTGATGTATCAGTTGCTCGAACGTGACGCCTGGGTGATTGCGACGAATTGCAGAAAACTGATTGAGTGCCTGCCGGCGCTGGTACACGACGAGCGGCGCATGGAAGACGTGCGGAAAGTGGATGGAGACGATCCGGCAGACGCGGCGAGGTATGGAATAGTTCCCGGCGCGAGACACGCCGGAGTGGGGGCGCAGTTTGGCGCGCCCGGGGCGGGGCAGGCTCCGCCCGAAATTGGGAGTACGGCGCAGTTTGTGCCGGGGATACCTCTGGGAGTGCAGATCGAGCGGCAGATCGCGGCGACGGACCCGACTTCGCAGGCAATCCTGAGGCAGAAGCTGGAGGGCGAAGCACGGAAGCAGTTGGGAGCTCACAAGTTCAGGCGACGACGGAAGTGGTGAGAAGCAGCGATGAGATAGCGAGAAAAAGATTCGGCAAAAAGCCAGAGGGCCAATGGTGTTCGCATTCTTGAAGAAGGCGTTTCAGACAAGGTACGTGGGGATGCTGGAGGGGGAAGTGTTGCGGCTGCGGATGGAGAACCGCGCGCTGATGAATTCGCTTTTGGGGACGGCGGGGTTCCCACCGGTGGAGTTTGCAGAGCCGGCGAAGCCGGTGGAGTTGCCAAGGATGCGGCGGAGATCGTGGCAGCAGATTCAGAGGAAGAATGAGATCGAAGCGAGGCAAGACGCCGAGACGATGAAGTAGATAAACATCGGAAGAAAGAAAAGATTAACGCAGAGCCCGCAGAGGAAGAGCGCAGAGGACACGGAGACACCGTGAAGATCAGACGGTTGGTGATTCGATGGATCGCGTGATTGAAAACTGGGAGCCGGGGATGGCGGCGCCGGCGGATGGGAATGGAACCACGCCGGAGATGGGCGTGGCGATGGCGGCGGGATTGGGGCCGAATTTGGAGCGGCTGGAAGAGGTGCGGCCAGACCTGGTGAATGCGCTGCGGGAATTGGTGCGGCAGTACCGCGAAGAGGGCGTGGTGGCGCGGCGGCATGAGATCCGTCGCGTGCGCCAGGCGCGGCTGTTCTGGCAGGGATTGCAATACGCGTGGTGGAATCCAAACGACATGAACTGGCATTTGCCGTTCGAGCAGAAATCTTCGGACGATCGGACGCTGGAGGAGATGCCGCGGTATCAGTTCGTGACGAATTTTTATCAGGGGTTTGGATTGTCTTTCGTGGCGGTGATCTCGCAGGACGTGCCGAGCGTGAGGTTTTATCCGCAGTCGGCACAATCGCTGCTGGATATTGCAGCGGCGAAAGTGGCGAGTGACGTGGCGGAACTGATCGAGCGGAACAATCGCGTGGAAGAACTGCTGACGGCAATTGGATATTTTCTTTGGACGGATGGGAAGCTCGGCGCGTATGTGCGGTACGTGGAGGATGGGGCGCGATTCGGGTTTCGCGAGCAGGAGATCGTGGCTCCGGTGGAGATTGCGCTGGGGGAGGACCGGTGGGTGTGTCCTGGTTGTGGGAAAGAGATGGCGAGCGAGAACGGGGACGATTCCGACGAAGCTCAGCAAGTGGGAGAGATCAAGGTACGGTCCCTCGACTCCCGTCTGCAGACTGTGCAGACGTACGCTCGGGATGACAGCGATGAGGGCAGCCCGGCGTTCCAGGAAGACCGGCCGGGAGTCGACGAAGCTGCACAGGCAGGAGTGCAAGTTCCACAGAGGCGGTCTTGTCCGGAGTGCGCGGCGGAGATGGAGCTGCGGAGGACGGAGCGGGTGACCGTGCCGCGCGTTGTGGAGACGCGACGAATCGCCAATGGGCAGGAGGTGATTTCGATCGTCGGAGGGCTGGAGTTGAACACGCCGGTGTGGGCGAACGAAATGCATGAGTTTCCGTACTTGCAATGGCAGACGGAAGTGCATCGGGCGAAGTTGAAGGCGGCGTATCCACTGGCGGCGGAGAAGATCGAATCGGCGCCATCGATGGGCGCGGAGGATGTCTATGCGCGCGTTTCCCGAATCAGCGTGGAGCAGGGGCTGCCCTCGATTCATCCGGGCGACGCGCTGATGAATCTGATCACGTTTGACCGGACGTGGCTGCGGCCGTGGGCATTTTACGGCGTGGAAGACGAGGACGTACGGCGCGAGCTGCTGGCGCTGTTTCCGGACGGATGCTACGTGGCTTTTGCCGGGGACGTGTTTTGCGAGGCGCGGAACGAGAGAATGGACGACCACTGGCGGGTGCTGCATGCGTTGCCAGGTGACGGGCAGAACCGCCCGAGCGTGGGGGATTCGCTGGTGCAGGTGCAGGAGCGCTACAACGTGCTTAGCAACATGCAGGCGGAGACTTACGAATACGGGATTCCGCCGATTTACGCCGACCCCCAAGTGCTGGATTTCGACTCGCTGGCAAACCAGGTGGCGGAGCCGGCGGCGCATTTTCCAGCCCGGGCGAGGCCGGGTCAACCCTTGGCGGCGGGATTTTATCAGCCGGCGCCGGCGCAGGTCCCTCCGGACATGGTGCGCCATCAGCAAGAGTTGATCGGGCCGGTGGCGCAGTTCTTGACCGGGCTGTTTCCCGCGATTTTTGGCGGAAACATGGAAGACGTGAAGACGGCGAGCGGGTATGCGCTGGCACGTGACCAGGCGATGGGCCGGCTGGGGTTGGTGTGGCGGAGGCTGAAGCAGTTTTATGGCGAGACGATGCTGCTCGGCGTGGAGTGCTTCCGTAAGAACCGGCCGGAAGACGTGGATGTGCTGCTTCTGGGTCCGGACGGGATGCTGGACGCGCGGGCGATCCGTGTGGCGGATTTGAAAGGGAATATCTGCGTGCATCCGGAGACGGATGAGACGTTTCCGCGGCTGAAGTCGCAACAGCGCGGCGTGCTGCAGCAGTTGTTTGGGTTGAAGGATCCGTTGATTCAGGAAGCGCTGGCTGAGCCGGCGAATATCGGGTACGTGAAGAACGTGCTGGGACTAACGGAACTAGTGGTGCCGGGCGAGGATTCGAGGAATAAGCAGCTGCGCGAGATCCAAGTGCTCTTGAGTCGGAGCCCCATTTTGGTGGAAGCGTCGAACGGCGGAGATGGAGTTTTTTCCAACGGTGGCACGAAAGACGCACAGACCATGCCAGGATCTCCCGACTCCGGTCTGCCAGAAACACAGACCTCCGCTCGGGATGACAACAACACCAGGCTTGGTCCAGATGCCTTTCACATGGTAGTGCTGCCATCGGTGGCGGTGGATCTGCTGTTAGACAATCATGCGGTGGAGTTTGAGGAGTGTAAGCGGTGGGCGAATTCGGAAGCGGGACAGGCAGCCAGGATGACGAATCCGGCGGGATTCGCGAACGTGCGGGCGCACGCGGAAGCGCATTTGCGAGCGATGGCGGGGAAGTGATTGGTGATTCGTCGCTGGCGGAAGAGGTGGCGGGATGAGTAGTGGGGAAATTCTTGTGGAGGATGGCACAGGCAGGGAAGTGTTTGCGCTGACGGATGAGCAGATTTTGGGGATGGATGGGGAGGAGAGCGTCCCATCAGCTGAAGAGGCGCTAAATCCAAACCAAGGTCGCTCGACTGCGTCCGCAAGAGCAGCCGCCTTCGGTCGGGATGAGGGAAACGACGGTACGCGGGCGGACGCAACGAGGGACAAGTTCACTCGCGAGGAAGAAAACACCCGGTCGAAAGACCGGGAACTGCACAAAACCAACGGATCGCGTGAGGGTCGCGCTGAAGCGACACAGGAACCGCCGAAGTGGCTGGCGCGGGAGATGAACGATCCGTGGGTGGGCAACGAGGCTCGGGAGCTGTGGGAGGGCGTGCAACATGCGCAGCGGGAGATTGCGGAGTTTCGAGAAGCCGTGGGATCGCGGGAGGATGCGCGCGCACTGAAGGAGGTTTATCCGGGAGGAGTCGCGGAGGCGAGGAGCGCGGCGGGGCGGGCGCGGGAGTTGGCGGAGATTGACGCGGTGATTTTTGGGGCACCGGGGCGAAGCGCGGAAGAATCGCGCGCAGACAGAGTGCAGTTGGTGGAGAAGCTGTTCTCACAGAATGCAGCGGCGCTTCAGGAGATGGTGGAAGCGGGGGTCAGGCTACTGGAACGCAAGGGATGGCAGCGGACCGGCGAGACGAACTATAGCCATGACGCGACGAACCTGTCTCCGTCCCTCCGCTCTGCGACCGGCGCGCCACAATTCGGCGCGGAAGAAGAAGCCGGTCACTCCGGTAGGGATGACAGGGCGGCGCTCGCGCAGTCGGAAGAGGGCGGCACTTCGCGCGGACTATCACGCGATGAGACACCACAGGAAGTGGTGGGAAGGTATCGGGAGTTTGAGCGGGGGGCAAATGCGGAGTTGGAGCGAAGCGTTGGGGCGGCAATTGGGAGAGCGATGGAAGCAGCCCTGCCAAATTTGAAAAGGGCGGAAGTCGCAGCGAGCGGAGACGGATCTGGGCGCGGCGAGGGGTTCCTGGAGGATCGGAACAACCAGGCGATCCAGTTGCGCGAGAGATTGCAAGCGGCGGTGCGGAAAGAGGTGGAGTCGGCACTGAAGAGCGATGCAGCGCTGGGCGAGCAGGTGGCGCGGATTTTGCGCGGCCGGAGATTCGATGATGGGGCGCGGAGCCAGGTGGTGCGGTTGATTGATGCGCGGGCGCAACAATTGGTGCCGGTGGCGGTGAAGCGCGTTGTTGGAAGCTGGACGGTAGCGACACTGGGAACGACGAAGGCCGAAGCGGCAGGAGAGGAGAAAAAAGCGATTGCGGGGGCGCGACCTTCCCGTGAAGCGCGAAGTCGTGAAGGGAATGCGCCCAGGCAGAGCGGCGGGCCGGGCCATAGGCCGGTCAAGGGAAGAGTGGATTACCGCAAGTGGAGCGACGAGCAGATTCTGGAGATGTGAGGGAAGCGGGATATCAGTTGCCAGAAATCAGGAATTCGCTGACGGCTAGCTAGCGGCTGGCAGCGAACACAAACTGGAGAGGCGGCACGGTGGGTTCGTGCCGCTTTTGTTTTTGCGGACGAGTTTGGGTCAAAGAGCAGTCCGATAGGGTTCTTACAGGACTCATTTAAAGGAGAGAGAAAATATGCCAGCACAGGCGAACGCGAATGTCATCGCGTTGCAGCTCGAGAAGGTGCGCGACAAAGTGCCCCTGCTCTATGAGCGCGACGACATTCTTTTGACGATGATCCAGCAGCGGGGAGACATCGAGAGAGTATCCAGCCGGAACATGCGGCTGCCGCTGCAAGTGAACCCCGGGGGCAAGGCCGGTTCGTACAACGCGGACGGCGGCGACCTGGGACGCGGATCGGGGACACAGTACGACGTGGCACAGGTGTCGCCGATATTCTTCCGCTTCGCGATTGAAATCACGAAGCTGGTGGAATACGCGACGAATGGGAAAGAGCGCGCGGTGGAGAATGCGGCGAAGCGCGAAGTGGCGAACGGGATGCGGCAGTTCCGCGCGTTCCTGGACAAGTTGATGCAAACGGCCGGGAACGGCGTACTGGGGACGATCGGCTCGTTTGCGAGCACGACCTGGACGATGGCCACGCCGCCGGGCGCGGCGCTGGTCTATCCGGGACAGACGATCCAGGTGTACGACTCGACGCTGACGACGAACCGCGGGTCATGCCAGGTGCAAGCTGCCGATCCGATCAGCTCGACGCAGACGATCACGGTTGACGCAAATCCGAGCGGGCTGACCGCCGGCGACGTGATCGTGCATGACGGTTTGAGCGGGTCGCAGCCGGTGTCGCTCTATGGAATCAAGTATCACCAGAACAACGCGACGACAGGGACATGGCTGAACCTGAACCGCGCGACCTATCCGGTGATCCTGCAAACTCCCCGTGTGAACGCCGGCAACGCCGCGCTGACGCCGGCGGCGGTACGGCTGGCGATCAACAAGGTAAGAAAGGCGCTGGGCATCAATCACCTGAGCAAGCTGATCGCGTACATGGCAGTGGAGCAGGAGCACGCGTGGGAAAACCTGGGAATCACGGTAAGCCAGATCATCAAGGAAGGCGGGAGCGGTAGCGGGAACGACCTGGACCTGTTGTTCACGGGACGCAAGACGATGAGCGGGATTCCGATCAAGTCGAGCGTGAACGCGGACCAGACGCGCGTGGACTTCCTGGACCTGTCGCACTGGGGACGGGCCGTGTTGAAGGACATCGATTTTTACGAGGTCAACGGCAACACGGTGTTCCCGATTTACGGGGCAAGCGGCGGGCTTGCGGCGTCGTACATCTTCTACTTCGATACGGCGTTTCAGGTGTGGAGCGATTCGCCGCGGAGCGGGGCGTATATCGATACGCTGGCGCGGCCGTCGGGCTACTAGGAACGGAGGTAAAGGAAGTTCAGGAGGCAGCGAGGTAAAGGAGCGGAATCCGGCGGCGTGGACGAGCGTGCGCGATTCTGTCTTTTACTTCTTTGTGTTTTCTAACTTCCTTTACCTCACTTATTCGGGGTTGATCGAAAGCGCCCGCCTCAGAAGGCAGCCGCTACAACTGTGTTCATTCTCTTTAGTTCGCTTTTTCCGAGTGGATGACATGCGCCAGCAGGCGACCCTTCGATTGCGCTCAGGACAAGTGGCGGCCGCTACAAAAGTTAGGAACGCTGGCAGTACAGGAATGATTCAGGTCACACGGGAGAGACACGAGACGCCGGCGAGCGTGGCGCGACGGCTGCGCCTTGCAGGTGGCGCGAATCGGTATGGAGAAGCGAATTACCGGGCGATTTGGGGTTGGAACCGGCTGGGATGGATTGGCGGAAAGTTCGAGGATCGAGACGCGGCGGGGAAATTGCTGCGGGAAGTGGTGGAGCTACGGTGGGAGCCGAAGTATCCGAAGGTGAATCGGTGGCATGTCGAGCGATGGGTGCCGCCGGAGGCGTACGGATCGCCGCGAACTTGGTATGCGCAGACGATGGAACGCGCGGACGGCGTGAGTGTGGCGGCGCTGGGGCCGTATCCGGCGCGCGGCGAGTATGAGCATTGCTTCACGCTGCAGGGGCCGCGCGGGGAGTTTGTGCAGCTCACCTCCACGATCGTGGAGCAGGTGTCGCGGGCGATCGAGTGGTCACGCGGGCAAGGACGGGCAATGCAGCGCGCAAAATTGTATGAGCGCGAAGAGCGACGCGAGCGGGCGTACGAAGAGTGGGCGTTCGACATGATGGGCGACGCGGCGCCGGCAATGCACGGAGTTCCGTTTGTGGCAGTGGGGTAGAGGAGGTTCAGGAGGTAACGGAAGTAGAGGAGCGGCCATGCGATTGAGGCGGGTGGAGATCTGGTTGAAAGGGATGGTGGCTGCGGGAATCAGCGGGGCGGCGGGAGGAGTGATGACGGGACTGGCGGCGGTCGGGATCGATCCGGGACATTTCAATTTACAAGCGGGCATGGGCGCGACGGTACGGATTGGCGCGGCGGCGGCGCTGATTAATGCGGTGATCGGGGTGGCGGCGTATTTGCAGAAGTCGCCGTTGCCGGGGGATGAAGTGCGGACGTACCGGGACGGTGAGGCAAGGGAAGAGAGAGGCTAAGGCCCGCGCGACCCAGACAGAAATTGCTGCATCGGAAGGCGGCGTCAAGCCGGCACTAGGGAGATTGGGAACAAGCGAGGTTGGCATGCCAGTAGTTGGAACGAGTGCATATAACACGGCAGGGCAGATTACGTCGCTGGTGAGGTCGCTGCTGAATGACGCACAGGGGAATTTGTTTACGGATACGCTGCTGCTGCCTTATCTGAATTCGGCCTACCGAAAAGTGCAACGGGCGATCGGGAATGCCGGCGGCGGAGGATTCATCCAGGACGACGTGCTGCTGGTGGTGACGGGGGTGACGGAGCAGGACGCGTCGCTGCAGGTGAGCATCAGCGATGCTACGGCGCCGCCGAACCAGTTGCCGACGGATTTACTGGTGCCGATGAAACTCTGGGAACGACCAAACGGGTCGACGCAAGAGTTCGACGAGATGGTGGACCTGACGCGGCACGGCGGGCTGCCTTCTCGCGCCCAGGACTTGACGCTGGGCGTGTGGGAATGGCGGGCGGACGGATTGTGGTTCCTCGGTGCGACGCAGGACACGCAGATCCGGCTCCGTTATCTGAAGGCGTACCCGGACTTCACGGATGCGACTTCGCCGGTGCTGGTGCGGAATGCGCAGGAGGCGCTGGCGTATGCGACGGCTGCGGGAGCGGCGTGGGCGCGCGGGAGCCCGCTGGCGGAGAAGTGGGACGACGCGGCAGCGGACGCGATCGAGGACCTTGTGGTGGCCGCAGCGCGGCGAGAACAGCAGACCGCGCGGCGGAGAAGGCCGTTTTCATCGCGGAGCGGGTATACGCCATTTTGAGCGAGAGGGGATTCCCAGTCAGTTAAGGTGAGATGGATATCAGAAATCAGATATCCGCGAGCAGAAGAAAGACCAATTCGGAGGGCGCGGAGATTCGCAGAGCCGGAGGGAGAAACGAGCATGGCGATTACGATTGTGCTGCTGCCGGGGAACGTGGACGGCAGAGCGAGCAACTTCATTTATGGGATGGGGACGCTGGCGTTTTCTGGCAATTACATTCCGGCTCAGGGAACGGCGTTGAACTACTAGAAGCTGAAGGGTTCCGGGGCGGCGGGACCGAGATTTCGGCGGGGCGTACCCTGGGAGTGTGGCCGGAGCATGGTGAAGATGACGATTACCGCAAGGAAGTTGGTTTGAAGGATGGTTCATTCATTGAGACGCTTCTTACCCGGAAAGTTCGCCGCTATTAGCTCACGCAATGCGGTTGAAGTTTGATCATTGGTGAGGCACCGCTTGGGAACCAATAGCCCCACTAGGGGA
>DATIXE010000033.1:0-78631 GCA_035518915.1 Candidatus Eiseniibacteriota bacterium | reverse complement strand
AGGCCGCGCTCGCGCCCGGCGCGCCGCGGCCGGGCGCGGGGGAAGGCGGCCGGACCGACGGCCGGCAGGCGGCGCAGGCAAGGCACAGGGCCGCACCCGCGGCCCCCTGGATCAGTGGCTTCATGGCACCTCTGTCAGCGACGGTGGAAGCTCTCGGGCGGACCGAGATAGCTCGGAGGGGGCGGCGCGAAGGCGTGCTCGACGACCAGTTTCTGCAGCACCACGCCGGGGTCCACCATCCAGATCCTGAGGACGTGCTCCCCCAGCCGATCGAGCGTGTGGCGCGTCACCGCCACCGCGGCGTTGTCGGCCACCATGCGCTCCCACGCGCGCAGCGTCGTGTCCGCCGCGATGTTCACGACCTGGGGCGCCTCGCCGTCGAAGGACACTGCGTAGCGCACGCCCGTGGCGTGCACGTCGAGCGCGGGCGAGAAGAAGGCGCGGACCGCGAACTCCCCGGCCTCGAAGAGGTACAGGTGATACTCGAGGTGCGGCGCATCGCCCCCGGGGGTCTGCCGCGGCGCCGTTACCGGGAACGTCGTCACTCCCGAGAGGGTCCGGCCCAGGCCCGGGATGCGCACCCAGCGGATGTCGCCGGCGTTCACGGCGCGCGAGTAGTGTTCGGCTTCGATCGACACGTACCCGCGGCTCTCGAGGAATCCCTGCGCCGAATCCGCCTGTGGCGCGGAGGGCTGCACCACGGGTGCACGAATCACGACCGGAACGCGCGGTCCCGAGACCGTAATGGCAGCGAGGCGGGAGCCGGCCGGCGCGCGCCGCCAGTCCACGCTCACCCACACACGCTGCTCGGTCTCCACGCGAGCGCGGCTCGGCGTCACGGTCAGCCACGGGGCGTCGGCGTGCGCCCGGAACTCGAACGGCGCCCCTCCACGATTGAACACGTCGAAGTAGGCGTGCGGCGCGCCGTGGGGGTCGAGCGCCGGCAGGACGGGCGTGGCAGTGTCGGTTGTGCCCGGCGCCAGCGGCCACGACCGGCTCGAGCCCTCGATCGCGACCCCCATGTCCGCCGCGGCGGGGAGCGTGACCTCCCGCACTTCGGGCATGCCGTTCTGCCGCGGCTCCTGCCAGTAGCGGTAGCCGATGTGCGTCTGGTCCATCATGTGCGGCCACCTGCCGCCCGCGAGCGTGTCGTTGTAGTAGCGCGTGATCTCCGAGTCGCGCGCGAACAGCTGCCGCACCCGCGCGGCCAGCGCGTTGGTGGCGGCGCGGCCTTGCGCGGCGTAGAGGCGGTTGCGCGCCGCGGTGACGTACAGGTCGTTGAGGTTCGCCGAGGCGAGGATGGGATGGAGCACCAGCTCGTAGAACGCGTCGCGGTCCGCGGCCGGCAGGATCCCCCACAGGCGCTGCGCCTCCTCCGCGAGCCGCTCGTACTGCGCCACCACGGAGTCCGCCTCGCCGTAATCGGTGAGGGAGTAGGTCTCCGGGGCCAGCAGCTCGGGCTTGCGCCGCGCGTTGAAGCGCGTGTAGCCCTCGAGCAGCGCCGCGATCTCGGCGGCGTGTTCGGCGCCGAACTGCTGAGCGGCCCACAGCCGCGTGTACTCCGGCAGGCGCTCCAGGGGCCAGCGCGCGGGGTCCCAGGCGTAGTCGAGGAAGAACTGGGTCGGCAGCTCCATCGGCTTGATGTCGCCGACGTTCACGACCCAGATCCGGTCCACACCGCTCTGCCAGGCCAGGTGCAGCTGTTCCCACACCCGGGGGACCAGGTTGGTGTTGATCCACTTGTAGTTGCGGGGGCCGCCGACGTAGTCGAAGTGGTAGTACAGGCCGTAGCCGCCGCTGCGCCGCGCCGCTCCGGGGTCCGGCAGGCGCCGGATGTCGCCCCAGTTGTCGTCCGAGAACAGCAGTGTGACGTCGTCGGGAACGCGCATCCCGCGGTCGTAGTAGTCCTGGACCTCCTTGTACAGCGCCCACACCTGCGGCAGAGCGGCCGGGCCGCGCCCGGTCACGTCCGCGATGATCCGGCGCTGGTCGGCCACGATCCGCTCCAGCAGGGCGATGTTGCTCTGCTGGCTCATCGGCATGTCGCCGTCGCCCCGCATGCCGACGGTGACGATGCTCTCGTGGGACCCCATGTTGACGATGCCCTGCCGCCAGAAGGCCCGGAGCGTGTCGGCGTTGCTCTCGTAGTTCCACGGGCCCGTGCCGTGGCGGCGCCACTCCTGCTGGGCGCGCATCATGGGCTCGTGGTGCGAGGTGCTCATGACGATGCCGTACACGTCCGCCAGCCGGTTGTTGAGGGTGTCGTCCTCGTTGAACGCGTTCCCCCACATCGCCGGCCACAGGAAGTCGGCCTTCATCCGCAGCAGCAGCTCGAACACATGCTCGTAGAACTGGTGGTTGAAGCCACCGAAGGTCTGGCGCGCCCATCCGGACAGGGCGGGCGCCTCGTCGTTGATGAAGAAACCGCGGTACTTCACGGCCGGCGGCCCCTCGCTGTGGCGCCCCGGCAGGACGTACAGCGCATCCCTGCGCGGCACCGGCACATCGGCCCACCAGGTCCACGGCGAGACGCCGATCTGCGCCGACAGGTCGTAGATGCCGTAGATGGTGCCGCGCTTGTCGCTGCCGGTGATTACCAGCGCGGAGTCGACACCTGGGAGGGGATGCGCAACCACCTGCAGAAGGAACGATTCCCACTTCCCGGCAATTGCGGAGACGTCGATCTTGTGAGTCCGCACGAGTTCATCAAGGAGTTCACTTTTCCCAAGGGTGCCGATCAGAATGAAGCACGGCGGGAGATGGCTCGCATCTTCGGCAAGGCCAGGCTTTAGTCCCGTGACGCGCTGTAAGTCGCTTTGCAGATCCCCGGCAGCGCGTATCACTCCGCGGAAATCCTTGGAGTCCACGAAGATCGGCGCGGCCTGTTGTTTCACGACAAGCGGAAAGTCACCCGGCGCTGACGCAGCGGCGACGTAGGATTCCTGCCCGACCGCCCCTGCCTTCGGCAAGCAGTAACAACAAGCGAGCAACAACACCAGTGCTGGCAAGCGGGATCGACGAACGCCAACTCGTGACTGCACAGTGTGGCGTGCGCTCGCTTTCTTGCGCTTTCCTCGCAGCACCGGTCCCCCAGGTTGAGTGAGCTACCTTATCTAAAAGCTGCGCTGCGGCCTTCCGCAGATGGACTGCTTCACTTCGCGTCGACTATCAGTTTCGCATGGATCAAGTCCATGGAATTTCCTCCGGCCATGATGTCAAAGCTGCCGGGCTCGACCACACGCTTCATTTCCCGATTCAAAAACGATAGCTCTTCCGGCCCAAGCAAAAACTCCACCGTCTTTGTTTCGCCGGGCGCCAGTGAAATCCGCTGAAAACCGCGCAACTCCTCCACCGGTCGCGTCACCGAGCTAACTTCGTCGCGTATATAAAGCTGCACCACTTCCTGCCCCGGCGTTCCGCTGGTGTTCTTCACGCTGACGATCGCCTTCGTGGTGCCTTCCGGCCCGATATGGTCCGCGGAAAGATGAAGATTCGAGTACTCGAATCTGGAGTAGCTCAAGCCCCACCCGAACGGAAACAACGGTGTTGTCGGAGAATCCAGATATTCGCGCTTGGCCGAAGGCTTCTGGTAATAGTAATCGGGCAGCTGCCCGACCGAGCGCGGGACGGTGATTGGCAGACGGCCCGCGGGATTATAGTCCCCGAACAGCACGTCGGCCACTGCGGTTCCACCTTCCTCCCCAAGATACCAACCGTCCAGAATCGCGGGAACGTTTGCTGCAATATAATTGATGGAATTTGGCCGACCATGCAGGAGCACCACCACGACGGGCTTGCCGGTCGCGAGCATCACCTTCACCAGGTCGTCCTGATTTCCCAGTAGGTCCAGACTGACGCGGTCGCCGGGATGATTGACGGCCCACGCCTCGCGCGACGTCTGTTCGTTGCCGCCGAGCGCCAGGATGATCAGATCCGCCTTCTTCGCCACCTTCTCCGCTTCTTCGATCCGCTTGACGTTTAGCGCGGGATCGCCCAGAACCACCTTGTCGGCGTTCCAGTCGGGCGGTGTTTCCGTGATTTTGCAGCCTTCGGAATACAAAATCTCGGCGTTCTTCCCTACCTTCTCTTTGATGCCTTCCAGGATACTGATCGTTTTTCCGGGATCGTTGCTGTAACCGCCAAGATGCGCTTCGGCCGCGTTAGGCCCGATAACCGCGATGTGTTTGTACTTCGTCTCGTCCAGCGGAAGCACCTGATTGTCGTTCTTCAGCAAGGTGATGGCTTCGTGCGCCGCTTTCAAGGCGAGCTGCCGGTGCTCCGGGCTGTCGGCGATTTGCGCCGCGTGCGCGGGATCGACGTAGGGATCGTCGAACAACCCGGCCTGAAACTTCTGCCGCAATACTCGCCGCACGGAGCGGTCGATGGTGGACTCGGCGATCAGGCCTTGCTTGACCTGATCCTCAAGTGTCCCATACGCATCGGCAAACGGAAGCTCCAGGTCCACGCCTGCCTCCAGAGCCATGCGCGCAGCCACTGCCGGGGAGTCCGCGATGTGGTGCACTCGGATCAGCTCCATGATTCCGAAATAGTCGGAAGCGACCAGGCCGTGGAATCCCCATTCGTGCCGTAGAACGTCGATCAGCAAATACTTGTTGCTGTGCGAAGGAATTCCGTCCACCTCGTTGTAGGATGCCATGACTGTCTGCACATCCGCTTGCGTCACCGCGTAATAGAAGGGCTTCAGATAGGTCTCACGAACTTCGCGCTCCGACAAGTCGGCTGGTCCGACGTTGGTGCCCCCTTCCGGCTGTCCGTGGACGGCAAAATGCTTCGCCGTTGCAAAGACATGCGCTTTATCAATGTCCGGCCCGGTTCCTTGAAACCCGCGAATCGCCGCCATGCCGATTTGTGTTACAAGATACGGGTCTTCACCGTACGTCTCTTCCGTTCGTCCCCAACGCGGGTCACGCGCCAGATCAAGCACTGGCGCCAGGCAGCGGTCCGTGCCTCGGGAACGCGCTTCGGCGGCGGTTGCAGTAAACACATCCCGGACTAAAGCGGGATCCCACGTCGAAGCCAGGGCGATCGCCTGAGGATACGAAGTCGCACCCGGTGCCACCAAGCCATGCAAGCATTCCTGGTGGAACAACACGGGGATGCCAAGCCTTGTGTTTTCCCGGAACCACTTTTGCACGGTGTTGGTAAATTCCGCCATTTGCCGTGGATCGCGATTGACAACCGGCTCGCTAGGCCGTGACATCTCCCCAAGCCCTTCCTTCCAATAGATGGCCGCGCGCTCGGGCAGGAATTTTCCGTTGTCGTCCACAACCGACGTCTTTGGGTCCGGGTGCGCCTGACGGTTCTCCCAAGCGCCTTCCAATTGGGCGATCTTCTCCTGCAGGCTCATGCGCGAAAGCAGGTCATCAATCCGTTGCTCGATGGGCAATTTGAGGTCGCGATACGGCGAGGTCTGTTGAGCGACAGTTTGCGTTCCACCGACCAAAAGTAAGAGCACGGCAATCGGGCACGTCAGCAACCGCAAGGCCCTGGCAGGCAGCGAACCGAGAATCATAAAAATCTCCGATAGGAGGTATCAAAAAACTTGCAGTTGCGCGCGCTTATGTTACTATACCTCGGCCGTTAACGTACACGATTTCGCTTTTTGCGTATGTTCCGGTCCTGGTCCTCTTCCTTGAATTGGTCCGTTCGCTGTCCGTTTTGCCGCTTGGGTAGGCGTCAAAGCGTGTTTCGGGCATTTCTGCCGGTAGAAAAACAGCTCGAAGTGGGGTGATTCGATGGGCCGCCGGTGCATGGCTCATCGAATCACCCGTGCGGTTTGCAGGGGAAACACGCGCGTACTCCAATGCTGTGAACCTCGCGAGGGAGGCACACCTTCATGGAATCCGATTCCAGTTCGTTTCAGCCACGCCCCGAACACAAATTTACCTTCGGACTTTGGACAGTGGGCAATCGAGGACGTGACCCTTTCGGGGATTTCGTGCGTCCGCCGCTGCCTCCGCCGGAAATTGTCGCGTTGCTCGCCGAAACCGGCGCGTGGGGGGTAAATCTCCACGACAACGATCTGGTGCCCATTGACGCGACGCCCCACGAACGGGACGTCATCGTGAAGGAATTTCAGCAGGCCTGCAAGCGGCATGGCCTGGTAGTACCGATGGCCACGGTCTCTCTCTTCTTCCATCCGATCTTTCGCGATGGCGCGTTCACAGCGAACGATCCTGAGATTCGTGCATACGCCCTGCAAAAGACCATGCATGCCATGGATCTGGGCGCCGAATTGGGCGCGAAGATCTTCGTGCTTTGGGGCGGCCGCGAAGGCACGGAAACCGACGCGTGCCGTCGCGCCGACGAAGCCGTGAAGCGCCTCCGGGAGGCGATCAATTTTCTCTGCGAGTACAGCCTGGATCGCGGTTACGGCTACAAGTTCGCTCTTGAAGCAAAGCCCAACGAGCCGCGGGGCGACATCTATATGCCGACCACCGGCCACTATCTAGGCCTGATTCCCACGCTCGCACATCCGGAAATGGTAGGCGTCAATCCCGAATTCGCCCACGAGCAAATGGCCGGGCTGAACTTCATGCATGGTGTCGCGCAGGCCTGGGAAGCGGGCAAGCTCTTCCACATTGATCTGAACGACCAGGTGCCGGGCCGTTACGATCAGGACCTCCGCTTCGGTTCCGCGAACCTGAAGGCCTCCTTCTGGCTGGTCAAGTTCCTCGAGGATGTCGGCTACGCGGGCTCCCGCCATTTTGACGCTCATGCCTATCGCACCGAGGACTATGAGGGCGTGAAGGATTTCGCGCGCGGCTGCATGCGGACCTATCTGATATTGAAAGACAAAGCGGCTCGTTGGAATGCCGACAAAGAAATCCAGGCCATTCTCAAGGAAATCTCCGCCGGCCCCAGCGGCTTGCCGGACACGAAAAAATATTCCAAGCAAGTGGCGAGCGCTCTTTTGGCGAAGGCCTTCGACAAGGATGCGGTCCTGCGCAAACGCCTTCCCTACGAACGACTGGATCAACTAACGGTGGAAATCCTCACTGGGGTCCGCTAGCCGCACGAAGAAAATTGCGCTCCGGCTGGGGCTACATCTTCGGCGCTCGTGCAGGCCCGGCCCCCGACATCTTCTTCGCTACGTCCTCTTCCGCTTTTTCGTGGAGTCCTTTCACGCGGGCGAATTCCTTTTGCGACTCGGCGGAATTTCCCATCGACTGGTATAAACGCCCCAGCCGGTAATGGACGTCTGGCCGCTCCGGATCGAGTTTCTCGGCGAGTCGCAACGCCTCCAGTGCCTCTGGATATTTCTTTTGTCCGGTATAGATCACCCCAAGATCGAAATACGCGATGCGCAGGTCCTTCCGCAGGCGTACCGCCTCGGTTAATAGCTGCAAGCTTATTTCGGTGTTTTCTCGCTTGAGTTCAATATCGCCCAGGTAGGCCATCGCTTGGGCATTGTCCGGAGTCAGCGCGAGTTCCGCTTCGAACGCGCTCGCTGCCTCGTCGTATTGCCGCAACTTCCAGTGAAGAAATCCCAGGCCGAAGTGCACATCAAGTGCCTTCGGATCGGCCTTGGCAGCCGCCTCGAACTCGGCAATCGCCTCGGGAGTCTTTCCCATGCCATCGAGAGCCTCGCCGGTCAGCATATGTGCGGCCGCTGAGTTCGGGTTCTGCCGCAGGATCGCGGTAAATTCCTTTAGCGCGCAGTCGTAGTTCTTCACCGTCATGCAGCTTTGGGCCAGGACACGGTGCAGTTCCCCATTGTCGGGGTCGGATTCGGACGCTTGCCGGAGATACTTAATAGCTTCCGGAAAATCGGAAGCTCCGTAATAACTCAGCCCCAGCAATGCCGTGACTTGAACGTTCTTGGGATCGGTCTCGAGCACTGCCTTCAGGGGCTCGATTGCATCCTTGAATTCACCGCGTTTGAACTCGGCGAGCCCGAGGTTGATCTCGACTCCCGGCAGCTTTGGATTCAGGGCCAGCGCTTTGCGATAAGCCGCGACAGCCTCCTTGTATTTCTCTTCGTGCGAAAGGACCACGCCCAGGCTGGCAAACGCCGCCGCATCGTTCGGGTGCGCTACGAGCCAAGCGCGCCACTCCTTTTCAGCCTCGGAAAGCTTCCCTTCCCGCTCGAGCGCCATTGCCTTGTCGGGGCTCGGCGCTTGGGCGCTCGTCTGTGGCGCGCACACAAGCGTGAGCACCACAAGCAAACTCGCCACTTCGCAAATCCGCCGGAGAAATACTGTTGAGCGCCTGATCATGTCAAGGTAATGTAGCAGCTCTTTCCCCCGCGGCCAAAAGCCTTGACGCGCGCGCTTCCTGAGGACTACTCTGCGGTCCTCCCCCCGCGGGGAGTTTGATGAGGCGTCCTATGCGTTTGCGTCTCGCTCTCGCAATCGTTCCACTTTCTGGCGTCCTTTATATAGGCCCCTCCCCCTCCCTATGCCAGGATAGTGGAGATCAGGGCACCATGGTCCGCGGAGACCGCGCCGAACTCTCGATAACGGTTCGAGACCCAACCGGTGCTCTCGTAACAGCTCCCGCTACCGTGATGCTCTACAAAGATGGGATGCCCAGCGACCAGACCTCCACGTCCCATGGCCGCGCGTTCTTTATTCCCCGGAGGTTCGGCGATTTTACCGTCGTTGTGGAAGCCAGCGGCTATAGGAGCGCACAAAAAGATGTCTCCCTCATGCTGGCCGGAAAATTCGAGGTGGATATTGTTTTACAGCGCGAACTGGGTCCGAATGAAGTTGTAGGCGTTCCCGGCAAGCCGATTCTTGCTCCCGAAGCCCAGAAGGCTCTTAACAAAGGGGCACAGGCATTGCGGGATGGCAAGCTGGAGGAGGCCGAAAAGGAACTTTCCAAAGCGGTGAAGCTCGCGCCCGCCAACCCCGACGTGCTTTACATCCAGGGCATGCTGTACATGATGAAGCGCGATTGGGTAAAAGCGGAGCCAGTGCTGCGGAAATCGAATCAGATCGAACCGGATCAACCGCGGGTCCTTTCGGCGCTGGGGATGACGCTTTGCAACGAGAACAAGTACGAACAAGCAATTCCACTTCTCGAAAAGTCCAGCCAGTTGGAGCCCAAAACCTCGTGGGAGACGGACGTCGCGCTGGCCAAGTCTTACTATTTTCAGGAGCAGTACGATCAGGCTTTGGAGACAGCGCAACGGGCTCACGCAAAGGCGCAGGGCGCAAATCCGCAGACCGATCTAGTGCTTGCCCGGTGCCTTACCGCCGTGGGGCGCTACGAAGACTCCGCACAGATTCTCCGGGAACTCTTGAAAAGCGATGCATCGGGTCCAGACGCGGTCACCGCGCAACGCTGGCTGGACAAGCTTTCGACCGACGGCAAGATTCACCCTTAGAACGCGGCCTGATCGTTTTTCCCCGAGTTCAAAATCCACGCAAACAAAAAAATGCGGCGCGCGAGGGGTGGATCGCGCGCCGCATTGTTGCTTTAGGGTTAGGGCCTTTCCGTTGTAAGAAACTAGAAATACAACTTCAAAGCCAGTTGGACGATGCGTGGGTCGTTGGCCGATTTGATCTGGCCGAAGTCGCCTGCACCGAAGTTGTTGCTAACGCCCCCGTTCTGGGCGCTGGCGCTGAGTTGTGGATGGTTCCAAATGTTGAAGAACTCCGCGCGGAACTGGAGATAGCTTCCGCGGGTTTCGCTGAATACGAAGTTCTTATAGAACGAAACGTTCCAGTTTTCGCGGCCGGGACCAACGATCGAATTTCTTCCCGAGTTACCCCAGCAGTCCGGACCCGTGGCACAAACTGGGACCGAATAGATGGAAGTGTCGAACCACTCTTGAACGGTGTGCGGATTGCTGCCGGAACCGTTCTGATCGGGGCGATTCTGGCTGTTCGGGACGATGCTGGACGCGCTATTTCCGTTTAGCCCGAGATTGATGGGCGCACCGGACGAGGCGACGATAATGCCGGCTACCTCCCAGCCGCCGAGCATGGTCCTCGCCATCTTGTTATCGCTGTGCCGCAGGAAGGGAATGTCGTAAACAAAGTTTACGCCGAAAGTGTGGTGAATGTCGTAGTTGGCCGGGCCGAAGTCATATTTCCAGCCCAGGTAGGGGTCGCTCACGTTTCCAAGGTCGCCCGCGGAGTTTCCGTTGCTGCCGGCGTCGTTGGTATGCGAGTAAGTGTAGATAAGCTGGTAATGGAGGTCGTTCGCCAGCCAGCTGCCCCGGAAGGACATCTGCAGAGCGTTATAGTCGCCATTCGCTTCATTTCGCGCCAAGCGGATGCCGTGGTAGCCGACGTACGGAACAACGCCGTTGTAGGGCGTCGTAGCCGTACCATCCACGTAGCCCGGGAGGAGCGTTTGATCGGGCAGGTCGATCTCTTGGTAGTAGCTCTGGTGGCGGTTTTGAGTGCCCACATACGCTACCGATAGGACGGACTTCGCGATGGAGTGCTGAATGCCGAAGCTGAACTGCGTGCTCCTCGGCGCGGCATAGTTCGGCTTGTCCAGGCCCGTGACGTTGTTCACTGGTATTCCTGTGCCTCCGCCAGTCGAAGGCGACGGCGAAGACGTCGGGTCAGCCAGAATAACGTTTGTGAAGTTGATGCTGGCTGCCAGTGGCACGGTGCCGGCATTGTTGTACACATCGTTGCCCTGGACGCGCTCGTTCATGATGCCATAGCCGCCCCGGATTACGGTCTTCCCGTTTCCGAAGAGGTCGTACGCAAAGCCCAAACGAGGCTGGAAGTTCAACCAGGAGTCATCCACGCAACCCCGCGGATTTCCGCTCACGCCGCATTGTCCGATACCGTTGACATAGAATTGCGCCCCCGGCACGGTCGGGCTGTTCCCGAGCCCCGGACTTGCAGCCGCGCATCCAACTGGGTTGTCAACACCTGCACAGATGGTGTTTCCACCCGGTGCGAGAAGCGCCGGAGAGCCGGTGTCATACTGTCCGGGATAGAAGTTGGCCATCTGGTTGCTTTCCTCATAGGTGTGAGGAATGCCGTCCCAACGTAGACCGAGGTTCAACGTCAGTCGGTTGTTGACGCGCCAGTTGTCCTCAACATAGAGAGCCCAGGAAGTGTTGTCCCAATGTCCCGCGCTTTTATAGGCGTCCTCGGTATAATTCTGGGCGTAACCGAGCAGATAGTCGGCAAAGTCATTCCCAGTGAAAGAGCCATTGAATGAGTAGTTGCCTTGGGTGTTCTTGAACCAGTCCTGAATCTTCTTGTAGAGAGCCCAACTGCCGCCCATCTTGAGCTGGTGACGGCCTTTGGTCCAGGAAACGTCATCGCGAATCTGGTAGTCGTCTGCCTTGTTGACCCAAGGCATCCAGTTAACGGTATATTGCGCGCCCGTACCACCGCTCAGGTTAATCGAAGGAATGCGATTGTCCGAGTTCTGGCCCGCAACGTTGAAAAACCGGTCATAGGAACCCGCCGGGGCACTGACAAGTCCCGACGGAAGGATGTTAATGCGGTTACCGTTGTAGTTGAACGAAACCTCGTTGATGAGGCTCGGGCTGATCGCATAAGCCGTGTGAATCACACCCGCGTAGGACGGGTTCCCGAAGCTGTTCCCGACCGTTGGCACGTTGTCGCCGCTCCACATGCTGGTTGCAAAGTTCTGGGCGATTTGCTCGGCAACGAAGTGGCCATAGATATTGAACTTTTCCGTAAAATTGTGATCAATACGGACGATCTCTTCCCGCACGTCGAGGGGGACATTCACGGGCTCCTGAAAATGGTTGCCGATGTTAGGCGCTGGGAAAATGCCGCCGTATGTTCCGCCGGCTGTCAACAAGGTCTGCGCAAAAGGATTGAGAAGTGACGTCGGGATCTGGTTTTCGTTGAACGCGACTTCTTTCGTCGTGTCAGGTGCGCCTGCGGTGCAGCCGCTGAGTGCCTGTCCGGCGTCGGCAAATTGCGTTGCGATGGCCGACGAAACCTGGCATTCAAACGGGGCGTGTAATTGGGCAAGCGTTGGATTCTGCGCCGAAAAATCGCCGCCGTATGTCCCCGGGTCCGGCACCTGCTGGTTAATGTTCGTGCCCTGCGTAATCTTGCGCCATTCCATGTTGTAGAAGAAGAACGTCTTGGTCTTTTCCGGGTTATAGAGCTTCCCGAAGGTGACCGGCCCGCCGACGTTGAAGCCATAAATGTTGTAGCGGAGTTTGCCTAAGGTAGTGCCTGCCGGGTTGAAATAGTTGCGCGCATCCAAGGCATCGTTGCGGAAGAACTCCCACGCGGAAGCATGAAGCGTTTGCGTACCGGACTTGATCACCGAGCTGACTGTGCCACCGGAAGAAAGACCATATTCTGCGCTGTAGTTGGAAGTCAGAACTTGCGTTTCCGCAACCGCGTCGATGGACGGCATGATGCTAGAGTTGCCGGCGCCGCCGCGGTCAGAGTTTTCGCCGCCGTCCAACAAGTACAGGTTGTGGCCCTGGCGATTGCCGTTGAAGCTTAGATTACCGCTCCCGCCAACCGGCGTCGGGCTTTGGCCGTCTGGCATGAGGTTCGCCGCGCCTGGGGTCAAGGCCACGTACTGATAGATAGTACGGCCATTGGTGGCAAGTTCAGAAATCTGCTTGGAATTGATCAGCGTACTCTGCTCGCCCGTATCGGTTTGCACGGCAATGGGATTGGCTTCCACCGTGACCGTTTCCGTCTTTTGGCCAACAACCAACTGGAAGTCGACGCGCAAGCGGTCGCCGACCGTAAGGACAATGCCGGCGCGTTCTGAGGGCTGGAAACCCTTCGTCGCTGCCTTTACAGTGTAGTGACCGATGGACAAGTCCGGTGCGACATACTGGCCGGCGTCGTTGGTGGGAATCGTGGTGATTCTACCCGTGTCCGTATTTGTGATGGTCACGGTCACGTTGGGAATCACTGCTCCCGTTGGATCCGTGACGCTTCCGAGGATCGTGGCGTTTTGAGCGAAGACGCCGCTGGGCAGCCCGGCGAATGCCACCACCAGGATCGCCCAATAAAGCAGACGAAAACGTTTTGTTGAGGACAAAAGGAGTTCCACAAACTTAGTGCTACTGATCATATTTTGTTCACCCCTGTCTGAATCGGAAAACTGCGTAATGCGGATAACACCCCAAACCGTTAACGTTAACGGTTGTCCGCACTTTTATTCGAACGGCGAATCGTTGTCAAGCATTTTTTCAATTTGACATTTGGAAGGGGCCGTTTTGCCCCACCTTGGGGCTTTACTCTTACGCTACAACCCGTGTCCAAGGCGAAGGCAGAGGAAGCGCTTCGGTCGACCGGAGCTCCCGGAAGAGGTGCAAATTCGACGCCATAACCACCCCCGGGCTGAGGTGAACGCGTTCCAGTAGTACCAAATCGTTCAGCAGATTATCCGTCAAATTTCTCACCGCAATCTGGCCCTGGCGATACGGGTGCTGGTAGATCGAAGCCGAAATCGCGCCTTGTTGCAGAAGTGTGGACATCTCCGGAAAGAGGTCCGTGGCGATCAGCCTCACTTTTCCCGCAAGGCCGCGCGTTTCCAACGCCTGGCAGACGGGCAAACAGTTGACCGTGTTCACATACAGCCCCGATAAATTCGGCGTCCTTGTCAGCAATCCGAGAGTTTTCTCGTAACTCTCCGTCTCATCTTCGTGGCCCTCGATCACCGCAACTACCCTGCCCCCGGGGTTATGCTGCGGAAATCCCTTCGAAAACCCATCGGTCTTTTTCCGGTGATCCTCCGCCGTCAGCATGCCGGCAACCACCGCCACCCGGGCACCTGGAGGCAGAAATTTCCCCATTAACTCGCCGGCCAGAAATCCGTTCAACGACGGCTCGACGCAGACGATGCTCGACCGGCGGCTTCCCGGCGCATCGGTCGAAACACATACCACCCGGATTCCCTTGGCTTCCGCCGAATTTATGAGCGGCGTAAGCGACTGCGGGCTTCCGGCGGTCAGAATAATTCCATCCACTCCGCAGTCCATGAGGTCCTGAAACGCATCGGCGTCGTTTTCCCCAAGGGAGCGCACCGGCCGGTTTACCAGCTCGACCCCGAATGGCGCCACACGCTGCGCTTCGTCCAGAATGCCACCCCAAAGCTGGTCGTAGAAAAACCGGATTTCGCGGGGGATGCAGACACCAATGCGGATTTCCGCCTTAGCGGTGGAAAGGGCCCGCGCGGCAAGATTCGGCGAGTAGCCGATCTTTTGCGCCACGCGAAGCACTTTCTGCCGGGTGGTTTCGCTGATGCCGTTGCGCCCGTGAAGCGCCCGGTCCACGGTACCTATGGATACATCCGCGAGCTGCGCGATCAGATGGATGCCTTTACTCTCGCTTTTCTTTCGCGGCATCAACGCACTCCGAGACGAAAGAAAAGAGGTCTGCCAACCATAAGAAACATTCCCGCACCATTATGCCGCCCCCGCTTGTGACCTGGTCGCGAAGATTTCGACACACAAACGGGACGGCGACTTTCTGGACGGGATTCTACTCCCATTCGTCAAATCCAGAAGCACGATTTTGGCGGCGAAGAGAAATGTAACCACTGCGTTAACTATTCTTATCGTTATGCGCCGTTCAATTGTAGGTGGTTTCGAGCGAAGTGCTATAGTTTCGAAGACATGAAATTTCGGAACCCGGTTACCTCGTTTCCTCCAGGTTTTGCCCGCGCTTGTCCCTGTCTTACATTGATTTTCGGCGCGTGCTCTTTGGTGTTCCCGGCGGCCGCTCAAGAGTCACCCAAGCCGGCCGATGGGCAGGGGCAGGGGATGTCCGGTTCCGCTACTGGCGTTCCTCGGCCCGCGATCAAGGATGCGCAGAACCGCCCGATCACTGCCGGCGGCTTCGTGGACGGCGCCCCGGTGGTCTTCGCGGACATCACGAAACAATCAGGACTTGCGAAGTTTCACCACCGTTCTGGCTCTCCTGCCAAGGAAACCATTCTCGAAACCATGGGTTCCGGCGTTGCCCTCCTCGACTACGACAACGACGGCTGGCTCGATATCTACCTTGTGAACGGCTCTACGTTCGCCGCGATGAAAGGGCGCGAAACCCCTCCGCGCGCCATGCTGCTGCACAATAATCACGACGGCACCTTCACCGACGTTACGGAAAAAGCGGGCGTCGCCAATGAACGATGGGGATTTGGCGTGGCAGTGGGAGACTTCGACAACGACGGCTGGCCGGACATCTACGTGGCTAATTTTGGAAAAAATCGGCTGTACCACAACAATCATGACGGGACCTTTACCGACGTCGCCGAAAAAGCCGGCGTGGCATTGGGCGGATGGTCCACCGGGCCAACCTGGGGGGACTACGATCACGACGGCCGGCTCGACTTGTTCGTTCCCGGTTACCTCAAATTCAATCTGGACCATCTTCCGATTCCCGGTCAGGGCATAATTCCTCCCAATTTCTGTCAGTTTCGCGGCGTCAACGTCATGTGCGGCCCGCGAGGTTTGCCCGGTGAAGGCGATCACCTCTTTCACAACAACGGCGACGGAACCTTTAGTGACGTCAGTATCAACGCCGGCGTTGCGGACACGCAGGGCCGCTACGGTATGTCTGCCGTGTTCGTGGATGTGGACAACGACGGCTGGGTGGACCTCGCGGTGCCCAACGACTCCACCACAAACTACCTCTACCGCAATAAACACGACGGCACGTTCGAGGAGATTGGTTACGCTTCCGGCTTTGCCTTAAGCGACGACGGGAGAGAGCAAGCCTCCATGGGCCTGGCCATAGGCGATTACAACCGCGACGGGCGAATCGACCTTTTCCTCACCACATTCTCCGACGACTACAAGACTCTCTACCGGAATGATGGCGGCGCCAGCTTTACTGACGTCGCCTACAAAGCCGGTCTCGCTGATCCCACGATACCGTTTCTTTCCTGGGGCACGGGTTTTCTGGACTTCGACAACGACGGTTACCTGGATCTCTTCATCGCCAACGGCCATGTCTATCCGCAGGTAGACAAGCAGGACTGGGGCACCACCTGGGCGGAGCGCCCGCAACTCTTCCGCAACCTGGACGGCAAGAAATTCCAGGAAGTGCCGCCCGCCACGGATAGCGGGTTGGCGGCGGTCGTCCCCGCGCGTGGCGCGGCATTCGGCGATCTCTTCAATGACGGCCACATTGATGTGGTCGTGAATTGCATCGATTCCCCGCCGCTTCTGTTGCGTAACGTAGTCGCCAACGGTAATCATTGGCTTGAGTTCCAGCTTGTCGGCCGCGGCCGGAGCCCGAGGGATGCCACCGGCACAAAAGTCTTTCTCACCGCGGGTGGCGCGCGCCAACGCGCTGATGTGATCAGCGGAGGAAGCTACCTTTCGAACTCCGACCCACGCGTCCATTTTGGCCTCGGCTTGGCGAAATCCATCGAAGCACTGGAAATTGACTGGCCGGATGGTATAAAGCAGATGCTGGATGTCGCAGATATGAATCGTGATGGCCTTGATCGCATCATGAAAATCGAGGAACCGCTTCCCAAAACAGCAAAATAGCGGGCAGCGCAACTAGGCGGCTTTCTACAGTATGCGACGTTAACGTACACGTTGGGCCTTTTGCCGCCCTTCGCGGAGGAGGATTTATCCGAGTTCTTGGCATAGATGTCGGCACGAGCGGAACACGCGCCGTCGTTGTGGATGAATTGGGAAATATTCTGGGCTCCGCCACGGAAGAGCATGTCGCCTTTGCGAGCCCCCAGCCCGGCTGGGCAGAACAGGATCCGCGCGATTGGTGGCGGGCCGCCGCCATCGCCATTCGTGGATCATTGAAAAGCGCAAACATCGCCGGAACCGAGATTGCGTGCGTGGGATTTTCCGGCCAGATGCATGGCGCAGTGGTGCTGGACGAATCCGGCGAAGTGATTCGCCCGGCTCTGATCTGGTGCGATCAACGCACGCAGTCGCAATCCGATCAGCTCGTGCGGCAATTTGGCCTCGATCGCCTGATTCAACTGACCTGCAATCCTCCGCTAACCAATTTCACGCTCACCAAACTCCTGTGGGTCCGCGAACACGAGCCGAAGCTCTGGGATCGCGTGCGCAAGATCATGCTTCCCAAGGATTACGTGCGCTACAGGCTCACCGGCGAAACCGCGATTGATATGGCGGACGCGTCCGGCACCCTGCTGCTTGACGTCACCAAGCGCGCATGGTCGGCGGAAATCCTGAAAGGCACCTCCATTGATCCGGCGTACCTGCCAAAGCTTTTCGAATCGCAGGAAGTTTGCGGCAAAATTTCCGCGTCGGTCACTTCGGAAACAGGGCTCAAGCCCGGCACGCCCGTTGTTGCCGGTGCCGGCGATCAGGCCGCGGGCGCGGTCGGCATCGGCATCACGAAACCTGGAATCGCCAGCGCAACGATTGGCACATCTGGCGTGGTCTTTGCCGCCACGGATAAGCCCACTCTCGATCCCAAGGGCCGGTTGCACACGTTCTGCCATGCCATTCCCAATCGCTGGCATGTCATGGGTGTGACGCAGGCCGCGGGGCTTTCGCTGAAATGGTTCCGCGAACAATTCGGCACCGTCGGGAACAAAAGCGCCGGCGCTTACGATCGACTTTCCGAAGAAGCGGCCGGCGTGGAATCCGGTTCCGGCGGCGTTTTCTGGGCGCCCTATCTCATGGGAGAGCGCACGCCGCATCTCGATCCCGACGCCCGCGCCGCCTTCGTTGGCTTGTCCGCTTCGCACACGCGCGCCCACATGGTGCGCGCCATTCTCGAAGGTGTCGCGTTCAGCCTCAAGGACACGTTCACGATCTTCGACCAGATCGGCGTTCCAGTCCGGCAGACTCGCCTTGGCGGCGGTGGGGCGCGTTCTCCGCTATGGCGACAAATTCAGGCCGATGTGTACGCGCAACCCGTGGAAATTCTCGCCGCGGAAGAAGGCGCGGCGTATGGCGCCGCTATTCTGGCGGGCGTCGGCGCGGGCTGCTGGAGCAGCGTGGATCAGGCGTGCGACGCTGTCGTGCGGGTCGTCTCGCGCATCGCCCCGGATGCGGCGGGTTGTGCGACGATGCAGAATGCCTATCCGGTTTACCGCCGCGTCTATCCGGCCTTGCATTCCATTCAGAGCCAGTAAAGCTAAAGACGACTTCGAAAGGCGGCTGATGCCATGAAACGAAAAGTCATTTTCTTGTGTCCGCTCGCCGCTCTCTGCGCGAACGCGTTCGCATTGTGCGGGTTCCTCCCTGCCGCGCAGTCGCAGAGCCTGGGTATCTTTACCAATCAGGGCAGCATCGGTCCCACTCCGCCGGGATGCAACGCGGTGTACGACGCCACGAAGGGCGAATACCGCATTACCGGCGGGGGCGCCAACGTCTGGTACGACTCAGACGCCTTCTATTTTGTGTGGAAGCAGGCTGCGGGTGACATCACTCTGACTGCGGACGTGCAATGGGTCGGCAGCAGCGCGGCCGAACATCGCAAAGCCGTGCTGATGATCCGCCAGAGCCTCGATCCCGGCTCCGCATACGCCGACGCCGTCTCTCACGGCAACGGACTCACTTCTCTGCAATTCCGCGGCGCTGCCAACGAACACACGTATCAGGTGTTCACCCAGGTGGATGGCCCCGCAAGATTGCGCCTGGTGCGCCAAGGCAGCCGTTTCACCATGTACGCGGGAAAGCCGGGTGAGGAATTAAAACCAGTCGGTCCGGTGGAGTTCATTTCGCTGAAGAACCCGGTGTACGTCGGCATCGGCGTCTGCTCGCACACGCCGACCACTCTCGAAACCGCGGTCTTTTCCAACGTGAAGGTGGAAGAAGTTCCCATCACAAAATAGTTCTTCCCCCGAAGTCCCCGCGCGTTGCAAAGTCGTTCAGGGTTATTGGGGGCTGGGGTGTGTTCCCGTGAATTCCGAGCAGCACGGCTTTTCCACCGGCTTGAACTCCATGAACTCCACGCGCGTATCGTCGGGGTCGAAGACGTTCAATTGCCACTTGCCGTCGCGTCCCAGCTTCGGTTCTTCGGTCAATTTTCCACCATTCCTTAGCAACTCTTGTTTCGCCGTCTGAATGTTCGCTACGCCCAGCGCGATGTGATTCATAATGCCAATGCTGTGATGGCTCGCGTCGGGGCCCACGTTGAGCATGTACTCAATCCAATCCGTGCCGTCCGGAACCTGCATGCTCACCCAGTTCGTCACGTTGTCCTTCATTCCTCCTTGCCAATACAAGTGAAACCCTAGGATGTCTTCATAAAAATGGTCTTCCGCCTGACGGTCATGCACGATGAATCCAGCGTGGATGATCCGCGAACTGATCTGATTTGCGGGCTTGCCCACGGGCTTTGCCGCCGGGAGCTGCACGAAACTCACTGCATGCCCTTCCGGGTCATGCAGAGTGAAGTGCCGCACGCCCTTCTCGGAGGCGCCGATGGCATTCGGTTTCAGTCCCTTGGAAAGCAGATAGCTCCTCATCTTCTCCACGTCGGGTGTAGCAAAGGTAATCTTCGCAATCAGGTTGCCGGGCACCGGAGACGGCGCCTCCACCAGCTGGATCTGCTGATGGTCGTTCAACACAAGACAAACAAGAAGCTCCTTGTTGCAGCCCGAACTTTCTGCAGCAAGCCCTAACTCCTTCTCGTAGAACTTCTCCGATGCTTTGGGATTCGTCACATAAATCTGGACCAGTGCAATTCCCGTGATGGAAGGGCGCTTGACCGCTTGAGCGGAAATGCGGCCCGCGGTTGCGCCAAACCCCAGCCCGAGCATTGCGGCAACAATCGCGTTGAACATCCTGGTTCGTCCGTACCGGCTGTTCGATGTCGTCTTATCCATTTTTCGTCTCGCACGAGCGGTAGATTTGCGCCATTAATTCCATGTCCCGCAGGCCCTCGGCGCCGGACGACTTCGGCTCTTTGTCTTGTACGATACAGTCGGCCATGTGATCGGCCTCCAGCAGAAACTGCGTCGGGTCCAATTCGTCCGGGGCAAAATCAATAGTTTTGCCTCCTTGCAGTTGAGCCATCAGATATGGCTTGTCGTAATTGAACGCGGGTTCCACGGTCAGCACTCCTTTCGAGCCGCGCACGCGGAAATAGCCGCGCATCAAAGCCCCATACGTGCACGCGCAACTCGACAGCGTCCCACTTGGGAATTTCATGGTCCACGCAACGTTTTCCTCGACCTGCGTAAAGCGCCCGTCGTGGTCCACCACGGACGAGTAGCCCTTCACCTCCACGGGTTCCTCACCGGTTAAATACCGGCTGGCATTGAGGCAGTAAATTCCCACGTCCATCAGCGGCCCGCCGCCCGCCAACTTCTTATCCAGCCGCCATTCGTTCGGAGCAATGGGGAATCCGAAGGCGCTCTCAATCGATTGAATCGAGCCCAACTTCCCCTCCCGAATCAATTGCACGGCGCGCAGGTTGGCCGGCTCATACTGGCAGCGATAAGCGATCATCAATTTCTTATTGGCGCTCGCGCAGGCCTGAATCATCGCGCGCGAATCCTCCACCGTAGTCGCCATTGGCTTTTCGCACAGGACGTGCTTGCCCGCCTTCGCGGCGCGAATTGTGTACTCGGCGTGCATGCTGTTTGGCAGTGCGACGTACACCGCGTCGATCGCCGGATTCTTGGCGATCTCGTCGTAGTTTTCGTAGTTGTAGATGCTTGCAGACGGCACCCCGTATTCCGCCGCCATGCGGTCGGCCTTGTCGCGGTGGCCGCTCACGAGCGCCGTGATTCGCGATTTGCTCGACATTTTGACCGCCGGCATGAAGTGCCCCATCGAAATCCGGCCCAGTCCTACAATGCAATATCCAATCTTGCGATCCTCCGCCGGTGCCGGAATCGAAGAGACCAATTGCGCGCCGACTCCCACCGCCGCAAGCCGGCTGAACTCCCTTCGCGTAAGTTTCATGGCCCTCTCCTTGGCAGGAGGCATTGTTGTACCACAATTTCCCGAGCGCGGCGCTTGCTCTCGTCCGTGAGGCGTCCTTTGACACGTGACCGCGCGAGGCCACCGCTTGAGCCAGCCGCGTTGCCTCGCTCACAATAGCGCCCTGCTCACGGAAAAAACTAAACCCTTCGCACCGTGCGCGGCATCGGATGACTTACCGCCACACCGATTGAAAGGATTTCCAGATGACCCAGTCTGAACCAGCAAAAGTACCGCCCTACCCGCTGCCGGAGAAAGCCGCGTATACCCCAAAATTCGAGCTGGTGGTCATTCCGGTTTTGGACGTGGACCGCGCCAAGGAGTTTTATGCCAGGCTCGGCTGGCGGCTCGACGCTGACTTCGCCGCCGGCGACGACTTCCGCGTGATCCAGTTCACGCCGCCGGGCTCCGGCTGCTCGATCATTTTTGGAAATAATGTGACACCAGCGGCTCCCGGCTCCGCCCATGGCCTGTACCTGATCGTCTCCGACCTCGAAGCCGTCCGGAGTGAGTTCCTTCGCCGGGGCGTCAAGGTCAGTGAGGTGTTCCACGGGGCTCCCAGCCAGCCCGGTGGAACGGACACGCCTTTTCTTCTCGGACGTCATCGGCTAAGTGGTCCGGATGCCGGGCACACGAGCTATCGCTCATTTGCCTCCTTCTCCGATCCGGATGGGAATGGATGGCTGTTTCAGGAGATCACCTCGCGACCGCCTGGCCGCATCGACCCGGCCGCAACGAGCTTTGCTTCCGCGAACGACTTGGCCAGCGCGCTGCGGCGCGCCACCGTCGCACACGGCATGCACGAAAAACGCACCGGCGCATCCGACCCGAACTGGTAGGAGTGGTACGCCGAATACATGATGCGGGAACAAGCCGGTGAAACGCTTCCGGAGTGAAGGGCCCGCGCAATAGCAAGGAGTCGGCGCCGAATGGATGGGTTGGTGGACGTGAGGGGGCTCGAACCCCTGACCCCCTGCTTGCAAAGCAGGTGCTCTCCCAGCTGAGCTACACGCCCTCCGTACAACTCAATTGTACTAACAATTAATGAGTTGCGCGGATCAATTTCGGACCGAGCCTCTCGCTTAACCAGCTGACAGATGCCGTGGGTGGCCCGGCGAGTCGACGGGTCGACGTGAGAACAGCAGCACCGACCTGAGCCACGCCACTCGGATCGCAAAGGACGTCTCGCTCTATCCCTCAATGGGCACTGCGGGATTTCTCGGATGTTCTCTGCGCCTGTCGAATTTCCTGCTGTCCGGGAATTTGCAGGCCGCACGTGAGCCCTTGCGCTCAAATCCCACGCACGGAGCAGTCCTGTGCTGTTGAACCAGGATCTTTTGCATCATCAGGCGCGCCCGCAGGAGCCTCGTCTTCACCAGGCCTTTGCTGATGCCCAGCAAGGCTGCAGTGCTCGCAACACTCAATTCATCCACTTTTCTGAGCAGCAGCACCTCCCGGTAGGTTTTGGGCAAAGGGCAGAACGCCGCGCAAGAGAGGGCCGGCCGAGGGTCGCAACCCGTCGGGCGATTCGAGAAGTTCAACCTCACCCTGGTTGCGACAGTTCAGTTGAAGCTTGCCGACGCAAAAGTGCGAGAACGTGGGACCTTCGGTCGCCAGTTGCGTTTGCTTATTTCAAATGGAGTTTCTGTTGCACCGGAAAATCCTGCGAAGAGCCCCCGACCATAAACGTGTACTCGCCGGCGACCAGCTTCCAGGTATCCGTGGCCTCGTCGTAGATCGTCAAGTACTTCGCCTCAACGGGAATTTCCACCTCTCGCGATTCGCCGGCCTTGAGCGATACCTTGCTCCAGCCAACCAGACGCTTCGGCGGTTCGCCTGCATCGGCGGGTAATGCCGCGTACACCTCCGCCACTTCCATCCCGTCGCGCTTCCCGGTGTTTTTCAGCGTAAACTTCACCCTCACCGGGTTACTGCCCTCCACCTTTAGCCCAGAATAGGCAAAGGTCGTGTAAGACAATCCATATCCGAACGGGAAGAGCACTTCCTTGTGTTCTGCGTCGTACCACTTGTACCCGACCTTGAGTCCTTCGTCGTAGTGCATTTCAAAGGTCGGTTTCGCCTCGCCTGTCTTCATCACCGCAGCAAGGCCCAATTGGTCTGGCGTTGGCAGCGTCATCACGGGATGCGGCATATCCGCTTCCGACTTCGGGAAGGTGATCGGTAACTTTCCAGACGGGTTCACAGTTCCAAACAACACGTTGGCCACCGCGTCCGCGCCCTTGCTTCCTGCGAACCACGCTTCCAGAATGCCCTCCACTTTTCCGGCCCATGGCATGGTTACGGCCGATCCCGATTCCAGCACCACCACGGTGTGCGGATTCGCCGCCGCTACCTGCTCGATCAGCGCATCCTGGTTGTTCGGCAGTGAAAGGTTCGGCAAATCAAAGTCCTCGCTGGTCCACTGGTAGACAAACACCAGCGCGACATCGGATTTCTTCGCGAGCTCTGCGGCCGCCGCCGGATTCTCTCCCGAATTGAACGACACATTCGCCCCACTAGCCATCGCCTGTACCGCCTTCAGCGGCGACGTGGGAAACCAAACGTGTTCCTTCCAAGCCGGAGGGTACGCGCCCTCCGGATCCACTTGCGCCGAGCCGCCACCCGAGATCATCCCCGTATCCGCGTGCGGCCCGATCACCGCAATGGAATGGAACTTCTTTGCGTCAAGCGGCAGAACACTTTTCTCGTTCTTCAGCAGCACCATGCTTTGCTCGGCAATGTGGCGCGAAACATTGAACCCGCCTTCCACGTCCACCACGCTCTTGCGCACCGGGTAGTCCACAATGCCCGATGCAAACTCGGAGCGCAGCACCCGGCGAACGTGTTCATCCAGCTCTGCCTCGGAGATTTTCCCACTTTGCACGGCTTCCTTGAATTTCTCCCCATAAAACGTATCCAGCGGCTGCTCCTGATCGAGTCCCGCGGCTGAGGCTTTCACGGTGCTGTGCGTGCCGCCCCAATCCGAGACCACGAATCCCCTGAAATTCCAGTCCTTCCGTAATACATCGGTCAGCAGGTAGCTGTTCTCGCAGGCATACGTCCCGTTGACCGCGTTATACGAGCACATCACTGCGCCGGGATTTCCGATCCCGATGCCGATCTGAAAGGCCAGCAAGTCGCTTTCGCGCATCGCTCGCTTTCCGATGATTGAGTTCACCTCGTTCCGCCCGCTTTCCTGATCGTTCACTGCGTAGTGCTTGATGTCGCCAATCACGTGCTGCGCCTGTTCGCATTTGATCCGGTTGCCCACCATCGTGCCCGCCAGAATTGGGTCTTCGCCCTGATATTCGAAGTTGCGTCCGTTCCGCAATTCGCGTGCAATATTCACGCCTCCGCCGAGCGTCATGTTGTATCCCTGCGCGCGGAGTTCCCTTCCGATCAACGCGCCGTATTCGCAGGCGGCATGCGTGTCCCAACTGGCGGCGCCGGCGATGTTCGAAGGCAGCGCCGTGGAATAACGGCCGTTTTCCGCGCTCGCTCGCACTCCGTAGGCCGCGTCGCTCATCTGAATCATCGGGATTCCGAGCCGCGGAACTCCCAATACAAAACCAGCGCCGCCGTTGCCGAGATATTCCTTCGGATTCGGGGCGCCCGGCCATCCGCGCATGCCATTCCCATGGAGAAGTTGAATTTTCTCATCGAGCGTAAGTTCCTTGAGTACGAGTTCCGCACGTTGGTCGGGAGAAAGGCTCTTGTCCATCCACGGCTCCTGGCCCGTGGGCTTGCTGTCTTGACGCTTCTCATTCGGCCCCGCGGAAGTTCCCGGTCCCAGACTGCCGGCCAGGATAATCAGCGCCAGCGAAATCAGAAGCTTTTCGATCCAATCAGTGGAAACTCTCATCAGTGGGCTCCGAATTGAAAATTTAGATGTAAAGCATCATTACCGTTGATGAAAAAGATAAAGATACTTTCGCGTGGCGTCAACCCGAACCATTGCGTTCTGTGCGTGAGGTGCGCGGCGACTATCGTGGAAAAACACGGCGCGTTATCCTGAAATCAAGCCTGGCTCAGGTATGGCAAGGCTATCGGGAATCGCATGCCTCCAATCGGACCACCGCTGTCACAAGGCCCATGCCCTCCGGAACTCGCGCTGTTTCATGCTCCCGTCCGCGAATGGTTCAGCTGTGCCTTTGCGGAACCCACGCAGCCGCAGAAACTCGGCTGGCCGGCCATCGCCGGCGGAGAATCAGCGCTGATCCTCGCGCCAACCGGGGCCGGAAAGACACTTGCTGCATTTCTTTGGTGCATCAACCGCTTGATGTTCAGCCCCTCGCCGCCGGAGCCCGTGCGTTGCCGCGTGGTGTATCTCTCCCCGATCAAGGCGCTGGCGGTTGATGTAGAACGCAACCTGCAGCGGCCATTGGCGGGCATCGCCGAGGCCGCGCGACGACTCGGCATTTCGTTCCACGAGCCGAACATTGCCATTCGCACCGGAGACACTCCGCAAGTGGTGCGCGCCCGCTTCGCGCGCCATCCCGCCGATATTCTGATCACCACACCCGAGTCGCTCTACCTGATGCTCACTTCCAACGTCCGCGAGATGCTGCGCTCGGTGGAAGCCGTCATCGTGGACGAAATTCACGCGCTGGTGCCCACCAAACGTGGCTCACATCTTGCGCTTTCACTCGAACGCCTCGAGCATCTGGCGGGACGCAAACTGCAACGCATCGGTCTGTCCGCCACCCAGCGCCCTCTTGATGAAGTCGCTCGCTATTTGGGAGGCTGCACACCGTCTGCGGCAACCTTGTCAGCCGATGAGCCTCACCCTTCCGCCGGGGAGGAAGTTCTTGGTGAATTCGCCTCACCTGCTCACGCGCCAACGTACCGCCCGGTGCGGATCGTCGATGCCAGTGAGCCGAAACGGTTCGACTTGCGTGTGCAGGTTCCTGTGGAAGACATGTCGCGCCTGGACACCGTCGACGCGCTGCCCAGCGGCGATACGATGCACGGCTCGCTCCGGGGTTCGATCTGGAGCGCAATCTATCCGCAGCTCCTGGAACTGGTACGTGCGCATCGCTCCACCCTCATTTTCGTGAACAATCGTCGCCTTGCCGAGCGCATTGCCGGAGCGGTGAACGAACTGGCCGGAGAACCGCTTGTCCGCGCCCACCACGGCAGCGTCGCTCTCACGCAGCGCCGGGAAATTGAAGACCATCTGAAGCGTGGAACGATCCGCGGGCTGGTTGCAACGTCTTCGCTCGAACTGGGTATCGATATGGGAGCGATCGATCTTGTGGTGCAGGTCGAATCGCCGCCTTCCGTTGCCAGCGGTATGCAACGCGTCGGCCGCGCCAGCCATCACCTCGGGGCAGTCAGCAATGCGGTGCTTTTTCCAAAGTTTCGCGCCGATCTGGTGGCCTGCGCGGCGATCACCCGCGCCATGTACGAAGGCCAGGTTGAGTCCGTCCATTTTCCACGGAATCCGCTGGATGTCCTGGCGCAGCAGATCGTCTCCGCGGTCGCGATGGAATCCTGGCAACTGGAAGATCTCTTTGGCCTGGTTCGCTCTGCGGCGCCCTTTGCTTCGCTCACGCGCCCCGTATTTGAAAACCTTCTCGACATGCTTTCGGGCCGCTATCCGTCCGAAGAGTTCGCCGAATTGCGCCCGCGCATCACGTGGGATCGCATTTCCAATCGCCTCACCGCGCGCCAGGGCGCGAAGCGAATCGCGATTCTGAACGGTGGCACGATTCCGGATCGCGGTCTCTACGGCGTATTTCTCGCCGGCGCCACGAAGGGAGCCCGCGTCGGCGAACTGGATGAAGAGATGGTCTTCGAAAGCCGCACGGGAGACGTGATCGTCCTCGGAGCCTCCTCCTGGCGGATCGACGAGATCTCCCATGATCGCGTGGTCGTTTCGCCCGCGCCCGGCGTCCCCGGCAAGATGCCTTTTTGGAAGGGCGACGGCCCCGGACGTCCCGCGGAGTTCGGACGCCGGATCGGCGAGATGACCCGAGAGCTGCTCACCCTGCCGAGAACCGCGGCTTTCACTCGTCTGGTGGAGCTCCACAGCCTGGACCGGAACGCAGCGGAAAATGTCCTGCGCTATCTCGAAGAGCAACGGAGCGCCACGCAGCGCGTACCCAGCGATGAAGACGTGGTCATCGAAATCTGCCGCGACGAATTGGGCGACCGACGAGTTTGCATCATGACTCCTTTCGGCAGCCGGGTCCACGCCCCCTGGTGCATGGCGGCCGTCTCCAATCTACGCAAAGAACGCCGCCTGGAGGTGGAATCGCTCTGGTCCGACGATGGCTTCGTTTTGCGCATTCCGGACAATGACGATTCGATCGACTCCGGGCTCCTGCTGCCTTCGCCGAAGGACTTCCGCGAACTGGTTCTCCGGCAACTGGGATCGAGTTCGGTGTTCGCCGCCAGGTTCCGGGAAGCTGCCGGACGCGCATTGTTGCTTCCCAAGCACCGCGCCGGATTGCGCGCCCCGCTCTGGCAGCAACGCAAACGCGCCGGCGACTTGCTCGCCGTGGCGTCGCGTTTCTCTTCGTTCCCCATCCTCCTGGAAAGCTACCGCGACTGCCTGCGCGATTTTTTCGACATGCCCGCCGCAGTGGAGATTCTTGCTGCCATCGAGCGGGGAGAGATCCGTGTTACCCGGCTCGAATCGGAAAAGCCGTCCCCGTTCGCCGCTTCCCTCCTCTTTTCCTACGTCGCGAACTATATCTACGATGGAGACGCGCCGCTTGCCGAACGCCGCGCCCAGGCACTCTCGATTGACGCTTCGCAGCTGCAGGAACTTCTTGGTGATAGCGATTTGCGGGAATTGCTGGATCCCCTTGCGCTCGAGGAAGTGGAATCGCGTCTGCAGTTTCTCGCGCCCGAATACCGTGCCCGGCACGCGGACGGGCTGCATGACCTCCTGCTGAAACTTGGCGATCTATCCGCACCCGAACTCACCCAACGCTCGGACGTGCCAGAAGTTGCGGGAAACATCGCGGAACTTGTGAGTGCGGGCCGCGCCTTGCCAGTTGCGATTGCCGGCGAGAACCGATTTATTCCTGTGGAATATGCGGCTCGCTATCGCGACGCTCTTGGCCTCCTATTGCCCGTGGGAATTCCGCGTACATTCCTCGAGCCAACGCAGGATCCTCTGCCGGACATCGCGCGGCGTTACGCGCGCACGCGCGGGCCATTTACAACGCAGGAACTGGCCGCGCGCTATGGCCAGGCGCACGAGGCAGTCGGCATAGCTCTGCATGCGCTTCACGGCCGCGGCCAGCTGCTGGAAGGCGAATTCCGTCCACACGGTGTGCATCACGAATGGTGCGATCCGGAAGTGCTGCAGCACATTCGCCGTAAGAGCCTCGCGCGGTTGCGCAAGGAAGTGGAACCAGTCGAACAGGCGACCTTTGCACGGTTTCTGACGCGTTGGCAAGGAGTCGCGTCGAAACGCCGTGTTGCGGGCGCGCTCCTGGATGTTGTCGAGTCCCTGCAGGGCGCGGCGCTGCTCGCTTCGGAAGTGGAGCGCGCGATTCTGCCGGCGCGCCTTTCGGACTACAAGACCGGCGATCTGGATACACTGATGGCGGCGGGCGAAATCGTTTGGGTGGGACTGGAGCAAGTCGGGGATCGCGACGGACGGATCGCCTTATATCTGACCGACTCGCTTCCGCTGCTGCTGCCTCCCGATCAACTGCGCAACGAACCAACACCTTTGTCCGAGCGTGCAGCGAAGATCGAGGAGTTCTTGCGGGGCAACGGAGCGTCGTTCTTCGCGCAGGTGCACGCCGCGCTGGGGGGATTTCCCCGTGAAACACAGGACGCTCTCTGGGAGCTGGTCTGGGCAGGCAGGGCGACCAACGATACTTTTCATCCGTTGCGGAACCTGATTGCTTCCGAAGAACGGAAACGCGATCGCGCCGCGCTTGCGGACGGACCACCCGGTTCACCGGAACTTCTCCGGCGATTGCGTCTGCGCACTTCCACCGGGGGACAGGCGCAGGGACGTTGGTCGCTGGTGCGGCAAAGAATTCCGGCGCAGCCATCCGTGACGCAATGGAGCGTCAGTGTCGCGCAGCAGCTTCTGGCACGCAACGGCCTCGTCATGCGGGATACCGCCCAGGCGGAGGATGTCTCCGGCGGTTATCCAGCGATTTATCCGGCGCTGAAAACGATGGAAGAGAGCGGACGCATTCGCCGCGGAATGTTCGTCGCCGGGCTGGGCGCAGCGCAGTTTGCCATGCCCGCGGCGGTAGACCTGCTGCGGAGCCTGCGGTCCGATCCAGCTGCGCCGGAAGCGGCGTTTCTGGCGGCGGCTGATCCGGCAAATCCGTATGGAACGATCTTGCGGTGGCCGCGATGGGCCGCAGAGGATGAGGCCTCGAATGCCGCGCACGGAATGTCGCGCACGCGCGGCGCGGGCGTGATTCTGGTGAACGGCATTCTGACGGCGTTTCTGCGGAGACAGAATCCGGCGCTGCGCGTGTTTCTGCCGGACAGCGAGCCGGAGCGCTCGCAACTTGCACGCCCGCTGGCATCGAAGCTAGGGGAACTTGCGGTGAGCTGGCAAGGGCGGCGATCGGGAATGTTGATCGGCGAGATCAACGACGCGGCGGCGCGGGAGCATTTTCTGGCACCGTTGCTGGTGGAAGCGGGGTTTCGGGATACGGCGCAAGGCTTCCAGATGCGGCGCGTTGTGCCCACCCCGCCGGCAGAGGAAGAAGCCGATGAGCCCGGCGAAGAAGCACAGGAGTTTGGTTCGGCGTAAACTCCGGCTGCCCGGCTTTCGTGGCGCGTGCTTTCCTTAGAAGGCATTGGGGGCCTTCGGCGGCGCGATCTCTTTTTTCGCGGATTCTTCGACGCCCTGCAGAATTTTTTGCAGGTCGTCGTGTGATAAATAGCGCCCATTCAGGACGACCGCGGCGATTTTTTGTGTGTTGCGGATATCCGTGAGGGGATTTTCTTCCAGAAGGACGAGATCGGCGAATTTTCCCTTTTCCGCCGTGCCGAGATCGTTTTCCATGTGAAAGAAAATGGCAGGATTGAGTGTGGCGGTCTGCAAGGCTTCGAGGGGCGTAAATCCCGCGGCGACGAAACGCTGCAATTCTTCGTGAAGGCTGAAACCCGGGAAGATGTAGACACCCGGCGGAGTGTCGGTGCCGGCAAGGAAGGGCACGCCCGCCTTGTGGAGAAGCTGGACGACTTCCAGTTCCTTTTCGATGAACTTCCGGCGCGTGGCGAGATCGTCGGTATTGAAGACGGTCTGGACTTCGTGGTCGAAGTCCTTCCAGGTTTTCTCTTTCCAGTAGGCCGGAACGTATTTCGCGCGCGTGTCCTTGGTGAAATCGGTGACGTCGAGCAGATTGCCACCGCGCTCCCAGACGAGCGTCGGGCACTGCCAGGTCTGATTTTTGGCGAGGAGTTGCGCGAGAGCCGCAGCACGCCCGGGATCATAAGAGGCGAGAAATTTGGTCTCCGACTTATCGCCCTTGATGAATTCGTCTTCGAGCGGAGAGCTGCCTTCAAAAATCCCGATCAAATGCTCAAAGCTGTGCATGCCGGCATTGGACATTTCGCTGGCGCGGACGGAGTCCGGTACGTGGCCAACGAAGGGAATGTCCTGCTTTTTGGCTTCCTCGGCGATGGCGAATACGGCGTCGCGGGGAATGAGCGATTGCAGCTTGATGAAATCGGCGCCGTCCTGCTTGAGTTCGTCCACTGCTTTGCGGCCATCTTCGGGAGTGGCGATGGCGAGGGAACTGGGGAAGCGCGGCTTGGGCCCGTCGAGCATGGGACCGGGCGTGAAGATGCGCGGGCCGAGCAGTTCGCCGCCTTCGATCTGATCGCGCCAGCGCTGAACGACGCTGAGTTCGCTGCCCATATCGCGAACGCCGGTGATGCCGTTGGCGACGAAGAGCGGGAGAGAGATGTCTTCGGCGTCGGGGAACCAGTCGCCGAAGACGAGATGGACGTGCATGTCCCAAAGCCCGGGGATGAGATAACCGCCGTGGGCATTGGCGGCAGGCGCGTTGCGCGGATAGCGCGTGGATTTGCGCGGGCCAACCTCTCGAATCCGGTTCCCTTCGATGATGACGACCTGATCGGGACGGATTTCGCCGGTGCGGACATCCACGACGTTGACGTCCGTCAGCACGAAGGTGCTGGATTGCGCAGGAAGCGGCGTCGCGTGGGAAAACAGCAGACAGAAAATCGGAACGAGGAATGAAAGGCGCGGGCGTGGGTTCATGGCGAGCATTTTAGGAGAAAGACGGGAAGCAGGGGAAGTACACGCGATCAGGGAGAAAGCGAAGGTAGAAAATCGAAAAGCGAAAATAGGGCGGAAGAGTTTCCCACGGAGGGACCGGTGGATGAGTTTGGCGATAGCGGAACGGAGAGGGGGGACCCCCACCCCTATGGGCTGTAAGGTATTGAGGGGAAGTGAGTTATCTTGCAGGCGCGCAAGTGTTGGATATAAGGAAGTTAGCGGAGGTAGGGTTGGATTGGGAGGTAAGGGGTTAGTCGAGAGGAGGATGGAGGGTGAGGTCGTCATCATCATAAATATCGTCGAATTCGTCTTCGTCGAGGATGCTGGGCCGGAAGTTTCCTGGGCGTTCGGGATTGGCGGAGGCGGCGGCTTCGCGAGCGAGGCGGGCGGTCTGGATCAGGAGATTGCCGAGGTTGGTGAGAATGCCGGCTTCGCGGCGGGTGATGCGTCCCTGGATGCGGGCGAGAGCGACCTTGGCGAGAAGGCGAGTGACTTTTTCGGGAGAGGTGACGCCATCGGGGGCAGCGGCGAGTTCGCGGGAGAAATCGGAGGGGCGGATAGGGCGAGCTGCGGCGTGGGCGTGGGTGAAGCAGAGTCCTGCGAATTGGTGATGGGCGGGCTGGGCGCAGCGGCGTCCATCGGCGAAGGAGTAGCGGCAGCGAGGGAAGGCGAGGGCGTCTTGCCGATTGCCAGACACGAGGGAAGTATAGCACACGATAAGGGTATTGAACAGTAACTAGAAGGACAAAAAATGGTTATAGGACTGGGGAGCGTTCGAATGGGGTGCAGCGAGTCAGGGGGCGATTTGGGGTAAGGACTGCGAACGGCGTACATGGCTGGAAGAAGAAGCCAAAATCCGCACCCTTGCAATCCAAAGGGTGCGGCACCCTCTCCTCACTTCGCTGTTTCAAAGGGAGCTCCACCCGCCAGCACGACTGGAAGTGGGACTAAGAGGAGGGAATCGCTCCGTTTTCCCTGAGTTCCCACGGTGGCGTACATTTGCGTGGTGCAGGCACTGAGTCTAGACCCAAACCCATGGACAATTGTGATGTAACCTGCCGATAATACTTGGCTTAGGCAGAATGCAAGGTCTCGAGGATTGCGAATATGACTTCGTCACCGCAGCTCGGAAATCGGCCTCTCGCGATAGTAGTGGAATCGACGAAAATTCGGCTGTTTACATGTAAGGTATTTCCCCAATTTCTACACAAGATCTGGTCTGGCAAAATTGAGATAATCTCCAAGAAATCCACATGCATCGCGCGCCCTGAGACAGAAAAGCGACCGCCCCAGTAGGAAGTAGGCCTGGAGCAAGCACATGCCTCCACAGATAGATTCGCCAACTCATCCTGAAGATCCATCCTTCCACAAGATCTCTGTCATCGTGCCCGTTAATCCTTTTATCCGTTCAGGGTTGGGTGACGTTCGGCACTGCCTAGCGGCACTAGACGTCGTCAAGTTGATGGACTGGTGGCCAGGGAAACCCCACTTTCCGCACCGCAACCCTGCTAAAGTTCGCTCCATTCAAAGATCACTCGACTGGAAAAGAGTCGCTCAAATCGCGGCATACCTGCTTCAACGGGAGGTAGTCGGCGCTCCGGAGAAGATTCAGAAATATTTCGCCGAGATCTATGCGGGGAGCGCAAACGAACCTGGGAGAGAGTGGCCTCCCCGTCTCCCAAAAGTTGTCAGATTTCAGAGGAGCGGATACCCGACCTTTTCAAACGTCCTTTTGCACGTAAACGGTGCGACGTTGGAGGAATCGACTAATCAGGGTATTGCAAATCTACGTTTCGACCAGAATAGTCCTGACCTCAACTTCTCAGTGATCGATGGTCAGCACAGAATTAACGGAGCGTTCTTCGCAGTCTGTCTACTACGAGAGGAAAAACATGAGGCAAATTGGGATATACCCTCAGAAATTTTTATAGATTTGGACCAGAGCGGGCAGCCTCCCCGCCACCAGGCCCAAATTTTCATCGATGTCAATTTCTACCAGAAAAAGGTCGACCGGTCACTTGTTGCGGACCTATTTCCAACGGCGCGCGGTCACCGAGATGCGCTCGACGAGAAAGAGCGAGCACAAGACCTCGGACGAAAGTTGATGCTTGAAACGGGACCGCTAGTAGGTATGGTGCAGATTCCGGGCATAAAGTTTGGAGTCGCTGACGTCGTTACCTTGGCGACTTTGAACTCTGCCATAGAGGACATTTTAGGAGACCTGTACGCCGCTGGAATCGAAAGCTTGGAGGCGCAAGCTGAGTTTCTCGCAATCTGCCTTGAGGCGTGGCTAGATGCAACTGGCAGGAGAGAGGATGTCTCTGGTTCGGAATCTTTGGACCCTGAAAACGTGGCCTATCAGGGAAGAGCAATCGTTTCATTCCTTACCCTTGTCCCAGCCTGCATTTGGCACCTTAGAAAGAACGGCATTCCATTCTCCGATCAAGAGGCGAAGGACGACCTAGAAACTTGGCTTAAGGGCACGATGAAGCGTGCGCGTTTGACCAAGAATGGGCGATTCTTGGCAAAAGGGGAGTTTAAAGCCAAAGGGTTTGTGGCAAGCGGAGGGCTCGCCCGTTTCAGGGACACCTTATGGATAGCGGCAACTTCGCAATCAATAGTGCCGGCAAGGCTTAGTCCGCAGCGATTGGCCGACTTGGCGTCGGAAAGTCGCTCACTTATCCGCTCACGGCCGGAACTGCGGAGTGAGGCTCAGGTGAGTCAGTCGAATGAAAATTGACGCGTCTCTTCATGACCGCATCGTAAGGGCTTTCAGCCCCTTAGGCGACGAAGCAGCCGCTGGAGCGTTTCCGCCGGCTTCGTCGCTTTCACAAGCACTAGATAAAATCTTGCCGGCTCATGCCAAGGGAGTATATTCCAAAAACGCGACACCGACCGTAGTCAAGCTGTTCACGACAGCCTCTGTCAATATGTGGCTTCGTGGGATTCATAGTTTTTTGGTTTCGTGTTCCTTGACGGGTGTAAGCCCAGGCTGGGCGTGCGTTTCGGGTTATTATTCCAGTCACTACTCTATTCGGGCATTCGCCCATCTTCTCGGGTTCTTTCAACTGTTCTCAAGAAGGAGAATCGTCCATCTTCAGCTAACAGGTGCACGATATACTTGTGTTTTTGACCCAAAAACAAAAGATGATCGAGAGCATCGCTTTTATTGGAAGATTGTAAAAAAGGACTCCAATTTCGCGACCGATCCTTTCTTTACAGACAATAATTCCGGCACCGACGACTCAGACGTGGCGCACCGGGACCGCGCAAGCTACGCCGACCACCTGCCACAGTTCCCGGTATTCAGCCCTCTCGACGGAAGCTCACTACGTAATCGTATTGAAAGAATCTCAGAAATAGAATTTGCAAGTCCTCCCATCCCGCGGGTCAGCCGCTACCCGGACACAGAATTCGTCCAAATCATTGCCTACCACCGTCTAGTTCGATTTCGGAACTTGCTGGATGCGGTTCTTGAAACCCGAAACAGATTCTGGAGTGTACATCGGGATCCGCCATGGGCGAGAGGCTTCGTTGACTATCAATTAACCGAAGAGGCCACACTCCGCTCCCGTTACACTTTGTAGCGTGCCGAGTGTTCCGCGCTTCAATGCATGAAGTCGGTTTCCTCCAGAAGGCCAGGGACAGGTGGAGAATCTCCTCGCATTCGATCGGGTGAGACAAGACCATCAAAAACATCCAGTCTATCCTCGACCATTCTTGAGTTTCGAGTCCGAAGCGTCGCGAGCACGCTAGTCGGAAATGGGGCACGCAGCGGTGGTTTCGTTCGGCGCTCGGGAGGAGGGAGAGGCAATCCTTCCGGCTGCTCGGCTACGTGGTGATGCCGGAGCATGTGCAGCTCTTGATGAGCGAGCCATCCCGCGGAACACCGTCCACGGTGCTGCAGCGATGGAAGCTGCGTGTTGCCAAGCGGCTGAGGAAAAGGAGCAAGCGGCCGACAGGGAGAACTTCCCTTTGCGAGGCGCCTGGAGCCGCCGCGGAGCTTGTGGCAGGCGAGGTTCCATGACTTCAATGTATACAGCGAGGGAAAGAAAAAAGAAAAGCTGAACTACATGCATGCGAATCCGGTGAAGCGCGGATTGGTGGAGCATCCGGGGGATTGGGCGTGGAGCAGTTGGACGTTTTATTTTGGGAAGGAGAAGCCGCTGCTGCACATGGATCTTTGACCGAAAGGAAAAACCAAGGAGATGGCAACGCAAAGAAAAAGCAACCCCGAGACCCAGGTTCCGAACACCGGAACCCGGGGCACCCTCCGCGCTTTTTGGAGCTTGCCAAGAATCCGAAGCGCAGGCCTTACATCGATTCCCGGGCCACCCGCCCCGTACACGGGGAAATGAGCGCATTTTGACGGGCCGAGCGAGCGAGGCGGGTAACGCCGCGACAGGGGCATAGCGCCCCTGCGCGGCGAAGGACAAAAGATTGCGAAGAGCCTAGTTGTTGGCTTCGACGGTTTTGAGGGGCGGCTTGGGCTTTTGCCAGATGACCAGCGAATCCGGCGCGCCATTGGGATAGAAGCGTTCCGATTGGGCGTTGGTGGGAACGAGGACGATGTCCACGCGGCGATTGTAGGCCAGCCAGGTGGCTTGCTTATTCTTTTCGCGCTTTTCTTCCGGCTTGTTCGGATTGCGGGACTGCAAATCGGCGACGGCCGCCTTGTCGAGCTGATTTTTCTCGCCGTACGACGAGGTTTCGATCTTTTCCGGGGTAATTCCCTGGGAAACCAGGAAATCCTTGACACGTTCGACGCGGCGATCGGACAAGGTGTCGTTGTACTTCTCTCCGCCGCGCTCGTCCGCGTAGCCGCTGAGGGTGAGCTTCGCATCGGGATCATATTCGAGATACTTCTTGAAGCCAGCGGCGAGAGTGCCGAGGGCTTCCTGCTGGCTGCGAACGAGCCCGAGCGCCGGATCTTGCTTGGTGGGGTAGGCAGTGGGGAAGAAAACGCTTTGCAGCGGAACAGCGGGGATCGGCTCGACGGAACCTTTCAGGCGGACCGCGACGGTTTTGGTTTCCGTGCCACCGCAGGCGTTGGACGCGCTGAGCGTGTATTTGAATTCCTCGTCGACCGGGCCATTGGTGGTCTGGGTGGGGACCAGCGGGATGGATTTCGAGCCGCTGGCCGCCACGGTGCCGAGCGGGTCGAGCGAGAGAGTGTCTGCATTGGAGGAAGTCCAGTTCAACGTGGTGCTTCCCTGTTCGAGCACCTTGTCGCCGATGCGGCGGTAGGAGATTTCCATGGGGGAGGCGGTCAGGGAGGATTCGACGACCGGGTTGACTTCCACGGTGGCGCTCGGTGTGACGGTGCCGCCCGGACCCGACGCGGTCAATTGGTAAGTGGTGGTCTGATGAGGAGAAACGGTTCGCTCGCCGGAGGTCGGGACGGGGCTCATCCCGCTCATATCGGCGTCAACCGTATCTTTCGAGACCCAGGCCAATTGCGTTGGTTGGTTGCAGTTGATTTTAGCCGGGGTAGCGGTAACCGACCCGCTGACGGGAGCCACAATCACTGTGGCACTGGCGATTCCGGCCTTGAATCGCTGGGTGGGTGGCGTGAATTTCTCCGAGCCGCGCGTCCAAGGCTTGATTTTCTGCTTGCCATCCGCAACGGTGAGAATGACGCGCTGGTCGGCAGCGACCGTGACCGGGCCGGACCACAACTCGTGGCCATAGCGAGTGACGGTGACCTGGTGCGTGCCCGGCGGGACGAGCAATTCCTGGTGCCAAATGATGTCGTGATTGAACTCGTCCAGATGCCCCACAAAATATTTGGGCGATTTGCCGTTCAGAAGAACGGCAGCCTCGGTGGGGCCATGAAACTTGCTGGCTTCCAGATTGCTGCCAATTTCGATCTGGATGCGGCCGTGTGGACCGGGCACAGGATCACCGGACGGCTCGAGCGTGATCGAAACAGGGACAGTCTGACGAGAATCGACCGAAACGTCCTGCTCGACGAATTTGTATCCATAGTTGGCGATCAGTAGGTGATGCGCGCCAACGTCCACCTTGATGGTCTGATCGCCATGGCCAATCGCCTTGCCGTCGACAAACGTATAGGCCTGCTTTGGCACGACAGTAATCTTGATTTTCCCGGTTACCTGGTCTTTTGCGAAGATTGCCGGGCTGAAAAGAACGGCAGCTGCGAGTCCGAGAAGAAGGACCCCGACACGATGAAGATTCATTGCAGACCTCCCACACATCTTGTCGCAGGTCCAGCGATGCACGCTGACTGCGCAGACACGGGACGGTCGCGTCGACGGGATTCTGACAAAAAGCGGACGGGTACGCAATGAGCATTATCACATTTCATAGGAGGGTCTGGGGGAATGCCGGAGCGGGCCCGCGAAACAAACGTCGGAAAGGCCGATCAGCCAAAGAGTACCTAATGGATTGAGCAAACAGAAAGTCTAGGGGATTGCCGAGAGGGAGACAGGGGTCTAGGCTGGTATTAGTTCTAGTAGTTCTAGAACTTTATTATGCCTGCAAGACCGCCATTCCGGACTTTTGCTCTCGCTTCTACCCTGTTGCTGGCTTCAGCGATATCGGCCCGAGGATTGGTCTGGGACTATCTCGGGTACACGCAGATGGACGGCCGACAGGACCATGCGGAAATCCGTATCTTGCGAAGCGATAAGGCATTTCGTGTCATTGGGTTACGGCTTGCTGGGCAGGCCATTTTTCTTGACCGCATTGTTGTGCACCTTGCCGGCGGAGGCCTTCAAGAGTTTGCCGTAAGCGGCCGCATCCTGCCCGGCGGGGCAGACTACATCCTGCATCTGGCGGGAGAGGCCCAACCCTTGGAAAAGATTGAAATACGGTACTTCCGGGAGTCGTGGGAGCACGCTCCTCGAGTAACCGTTTACGGCGTTGCCGAGACCGTGCCCGGGGCCGAGGCCGTTACCCCCTAGCCGCCTTCCCGACCCGTCGAACTGCGATCAGGTAGGGGGGTGGGAGTCGTTGCGGAGGCGGGCAATGTCTCGCGTGGGCGCGCAACCGAAGAAACGGCTGTATTCGCGGCTGAATTGGGAAGCGCTGAGATAGCCTACGCGCTGGCTGGCGGCGCTGGCATCCAGAGTGGCAGAGAGCAACAGGCGACGGGCTTCCTGAAGGCGGAGGACTTTCTGGTATTGCAGCGGGCTCATGGAAGTGACCGAACGAAAATGTTCGTGGAAGGAGGAGGGGCTCATGTGGACGAGCTCGGCGAGTTCCTCGACTTTCATGGGCTGCGAGAAGTGTTCGCGCAGCCAGGACACTGCCCGGGCGACGCGCTGAATGCTGGATTCGGCAAGGCCCATTTGGGCGACACGCGGTCCGATGGGGCTGCGCAGCAAACGAATCAGAATTTCATCCACGATCAGAGGAGATAGGAGTTCCACGTCACCGGGTCGTGCAAGGCACTCCATCAGGCGGGTGGCGGCGGCGAGAATGCCGGGATCGGCCGGTGCAACGTAGACGGCGCGGCGCTCCGGTACCGGAGACAGGCCGGCCGGATAGACCTTCAAGACAAGCTCGGCGATTTTGCGCGGATCGAGATCGAGCCGGAAGGCGAGGTACGGTTCGGCAGAACTAGCCTGCGTGACCTGGGCGGCTACGGGAAGCGCGACGGAAAAAACGAGCATGCGGGAGGGGTCATATTCATAGACTTCCTGGCCCACGATCACGGTTTTCGAGCCGCGCGCAATCAAGCACAACGAAGGCAAGCGTAGGGCGTGGGCGCAACCCGCGTTGACGCGGGCGGTGCGGCTGACGGCGAGGCCGGGGACGCTGAGATCGAAGCTGCCGTCGTGCGGAGCGTAGGCGGCGATGAGTCGCGTAAGCTTCGCCAATCCCGGGTCGGGGCCTTGCTCGGCCTTGTTCGCGCGCCATGGAATCAAGGATTTGCGGCCGGTTTTCACGGTTTCGAGAATACCTCTTTTGCGACCTGGATGGCGCTCATCGCGCTTGGCCATCCGGCATAAAAAGCCAGATGGGTGATAGCTTCGATCAGCTCTTCCTGAGCGACTCCGTTTTCGACGGCGCGTTGGAGATGAAAGCGCAATTGTTCCGTGCGATTCAGAGCGACAAGCGCCGAGACGGTGATGAGACTGCGGTCGCGTCTGGAGAGTTCCGGGCGTTCCCAAACATCTCCGAAAAGAACATCGTCCGTTAATTCCACAAGTTTGGGAGCGAATTCACCCAGCAATTTCCGGGCGGCGGAAGGTTCTTTGTTCATAGGCTCGTTTCTCCTCCTGACGGTATAACCCGGACGGTTCCAGAGCGAGCACGATCGCCGAGCATGGGCTTAAGGTAGGAGCTGCACCTGTACTTCGCGCGATAGGCTTCGTCGATACGGTCTTGGATCTCGCCGCCGACCGGTTCGAAGATCACGTCTATTGGAAGGCCGGCGGCCGTAATGCGCCCCGCCTTTTGCTGGAGCGCAGCCCTGTACCAACCGGAAGCTTTCCCGTTATAGGCGCGGACGTACAGCGCACCATGCACCACAACGGACCAAATCCAGGTGGGGGTACCGTGGGTCTTTCCGTCTTCACGCAACGGCGAAATGAGCAGGTCGTCGGTCGCAGCAATTTTGGCGAGATCGTCTGTCGGCCATGTGGTCATGTTGTTAGTATCGCTCCCAGGTGACTCGCCAGTGTTCGTTCGGGTCGGTGGATTTCACGATGAGCTGATTGCTCGTCAACTCGAACGCACGCGGCAGGTCTTTGCCAACCAGGCTGCGAACCATGGCGCCTTCCACGTGAAACGTAAACTTGTGCGCGTCGTCGATGCGGTAGGTCCCAAACGAGGCTTCGTAGCCGCCCTGCGCATATTGCACAGGTCCAGCGGCGGCCCCAGCCTGCGGATTTCGGTACATCACCTGCACGGACATGTGGCCATCGCGGGTATAGACCAGGAGTCCGGAGCAATCAGCCGTGTGAACCTTGCCGTCTGCAACCGGATCTTCGAGCCCGGCCAGTCGCCACGCTCCGACAAAACGGCCCTGGATGCGCTCGTGGTCGTCGCGATCCTGGGCGCCGAAGGGCGCCAAGGTGGCCATGCCGAGAAACAGGCTTAGCCCGCCAAGGACAAGCAGGTTCTTCATGTTTGGCTCCTTGTCATTCGACCCGCCAGCATTTCATCGTTCGCCCCTCAGAGGCCGGTCATGCGCTTGAGGTGCTCCGGATATCGGTCACCGTGCAAGGTGATTTTCGAAGCGCCCTCGTCGATTTCGCGGAGGTCGTTCGGCGTGAGTTGGACGAAAACTGCGCCGTTGTTTTCGTCGAGGCGAGAAAGCTTGGTGGTGCCAGGGATGGGCACGATCCACGGCTTTTGCGCCAGGAGCCAGGCAAGTGCGATTTGGGCCGGCGTGGCTTTTTTCTGCCGCGAGATGCGGGCGAGGAGATCCGCGAACGCCCGGTTGGCCTTGCGATTTTCCTGCGTAAAACGAGGAACGATGTTGCGGAAGTCGCTGGCGTCAAACTTCGTTTCTTCGCTGATCTGGCCGGTGAGGAAACCCTTGCCCAGCGGGCTGAAAGGGACGAAGCCGATGCCGAGTTCCTCAAGCGTCGGAATAACTTCCGCTTCCGGTTCCCTCCACCACAGCGAGTATTCGCTTTGGAGCGCGGCAACGGGCTGGACGGCGTGGGCGCGGCGAATAGTTTTCACGCCAGCTTCGGAAAGGCCGAAGTGTTTCACCTTGCCCTGGTGAATGAGGTCCTTCACGGCGCCGGCGACGTCTTCAATGGGGACGTTGGGATCGACGCGGTGCTGGTAGAAGAGGTCGATGACGTCAGTTCTGAGGCGCTTGAGCGAGCCTTCGGCGACTTCCTTGATGTGCGCGGGGCGGCTGTTGGTGCCCATCTGCTTTCCGGTTTGCGGATCGAGATTGAATCCGAATTTGGTGGCGATCACCACCTGCTTGCGGAAGGGAGCGAGAGCTTCGCCGACAAGCTCTTCGTTGGTGAACGGGCCGTAGACTTCCGCGGTGTCAAAGAAATCCACGCCGCGATCGACAGCGGTGCGGATTAGGGAAATCATCTCCTGCTTATCTTTGGGCGGGCCGTATCCAAAGCTCATGCCCATGCAGCCAAGGCCGATGGCGGAAACTTCCAGATTGCTTTTACCGAGTTTGCGCTTTTGCATTGTGCGTCCTCTCTCGAAGAAGAGTGTACGACGCGAGGTAGCGAAACGCTTGCCTATTGCGCCGGAGGATTTGCCCAATCCTCCGGAGGAATTGAGGTTGAGAGAGCAGGCAGGATGCGAAGCAAGGAAAGTTGAGAGGGATCGACGGCGAGCCGCACCCTCCGTGGACGAGGGTGCGGTACGCGGAGAACCGGAGCGAATCAGGGTCTGGCGGTGTAAATGATGGGTTTGGGGCCGTCGGAGACTTTGAAGTTGGCCGGGACGGTAAAGAGCGCGGGGTCCGGTTCGGAACGGAGGACATTTGTGAGGCGGAACGTAGTTTCGCCCATGCGAGGATCGTCGCGCTTGCTATAGACAATAGTCTTCAGGTCGGGAGAGGTCCAGACCTCGGAGACGATGGTAATCGGCCGATCGTTGCCAATTTCTCCCGCGGGAATGACATGCGTGGTGCGCACGCCTGTAACGAGCACGCCTTCCATGGTCTGCGAGCCGAGGTCCTCGGTGGTGGTGTGCGCCTCGTCGTCGCCCAGCACCTGCTTCTGGATGAAAAGGCCCCCTGCAGGAGCGGCCATGGTGTCCGCCACACTATCGGGAGGCAACGGGGCAGTGCCGCCGGTGATGACTCGCATGGTGACCGTCCCACCGGGTGCTGATCCGGAACCGGAGGCGGCGGCCGGTAGAGGTGGGGGAGGGGGGGTGGACAATTTCTGTGCGGTCTGATCGGTAAGGTTGAGCGTGTAAGAGAGCTGAGCGACAGGATCGTGGATGACGACAAGATGCGGCGCGTTGGCGGCGGAGAGATTGCCGATGGAAGGCAGCGGCATGTCCTGGCGCGTGCGACCTTGTGAGTCCCGGGCCATGTTGCCGGTGTTGCTTTGGACGATGCGCGTGCCGTCGGCAAGAGTCTGCACGGATTCGCTGATAACAGTAGCGGAATACGGTGCGCCGACCACGGGACTCAGCGGCCCGGCCAAGGAAAAGGCGCTGACCGCCCCCGAGGTCCGATACAAGACGTTGGCGCGTTCCTGCGCAAAGGCACAGGAAGCAAGGATCAGAAAAAGGGGTAACAAGCGTTTCATGGTGTGGTGATTTTCTCCTTATAGGGATGCAAAGTCACTGCCGAAGACGAACCTGGCGAATAGTGCCGTCCGAAGCGATTCTCATTTCGGCGAGGAATCTCGTACCTTGTGGCAGCACACCGGGAGCAAACATCGCGTCGGCCGGAATGGCGATTTCGACCTCGGTGTCCAGCGAAGTCCAGGAAGCGGCGGAAGTAGCGGGAGGCACTGCGGAAGGGCCGTGGCGCTTCGTAAGTGCTTTGTGAGATGAGTGATGCGTCGGGGCCGCGGCCATGCTTGCCGGCACGGGCGGGGGACCGGGAGACGGAATAGAAGCAACAACAGGGATGGCCGCCGCCGGGAGAGACGGCGAGACACGTTTTCGTGGGTGGGCGAGGAGCAGGGCGATTGCCGCAACAAGGAGTGCGGCGGCCAGTGCGGGCGCCCAACGCGAAACCCGAGGACGGGAGTTTGCGGCGAGGATGAAATCGCAGTAGCTACGGAGATCTCCAGTGGTGCGGCGAAGCGCGTCGCGCTGGCCGCGGCAGTCGGCGCAGGATTCGAGATGGCGGGCGACGGTGGCCGCTTCGTTCGGCGAGAGTTCGCCATCGAGCCAGGCGACGAGATTTTGAGAAAGGTCACACATTGCATTTCTCCGCTAATTTTCGAATGGCGCGATCGACGATGTCCGCCACGCTGGAGGTAGCCATGCCAAGGACCTCGGCAATTTCGCGATAGCGAAGGCCTTCGGACCTGAGAAGAAGGCACTCGCGCTCCGAAGAAGACAATTCGCGAAGGGCGGCGGCCAGCCGGCGCAAGCGCTCCTTCTCAAGCACAGCTTGCTCCGGCGAAGCCTGATTCGCAAGAAAGTCGGCGCCGGGGTCGAGAGGTTCTGCGAAACGCCGATGGTAGCTCGACTGGCGATTGCGCGCGGCGTTGTGGGCGACGCGGAAGAGCCAGCCGCGGAGATTGTCCTGGGCGCCGCCGGAAGCCAAATGACGCTGCAAGCGGAGGAAAGCGTCGTGGACGACGTCCTGGGCCTCGTCCTCGGAAAGTCCGAGACACACCAGATAGCGCAACATGGGCTTGCGGAGCTCGTGGTACAGGGTGTTGACCTCCGAGGAGCCGGAAGCCCACCGCGGAAGCGGCAGCGCCAGGGGGAACGAGTCGTCACTCACAAAGCCTCCGCATCGCGCCTCTATCACTAGAACAAACGAGCGTGCCGAATTTCCGGTTAGGAAGTCGGATTCGGTTTCGCGCAGGCAGGTTGGTCGGCAAAGGAAAGAGTTACAGAGCCAATGGCAGGAAACGATCGGTGCAGCGCGCACAGGCTATTGGGTTAAAGAGGGCCGAGCGAGCTCCACCCCTACAATAATGCGGGGAGTACGGAAAGCGTGGAGGCGACTAGGATTTGTGGGCGTAGTGGTCGCCGAAGAAATCGTGGGGATTCCAGGTGGGGCGCGCGGAATCCTGGGCGATGAGCCAGCCGCAAAGGTAGACAAATTGCGCATACCGGGCGGCCTGATCGAAGTGAAGATCGGGCTGCTGCATGTCGTCGGACGGCTCGTGATATCGGGTGGCTTCCCAATTCTTGAAGATTTCGGGCGGCTTGATGTTCGGGTCGTTGGACATGAAGCCCGGCGAGGGATAGAGCGCGGGGACTCCCTGCTTGACGAAAGAATATTGATCGCTGCGAATGAAGACGACCTCCTGCGGGATGGGGTCGGGACTGAGCTGGAGGTGGAGGCGTTCGGCGGCCTCCTTGGCCACGTTTTCGAGGCTGGAGTGTTCGGCACCAAAGGGAATGATGTCCAGCATGGGCCAGAGCATCAGGTCTTCGTCCATGTTGACGTTGGCGACGATCTGCGATTTGGGAACGGTGGGATAGTTGGCGAAGTAATCGGAGCCGAGCAGTCCCTCTTCTTCGCCAGTGACGGAGACGAAGAGAATGGAGCGCCTGGGGCGCGGGTTCATCTGCGAGAACGCGCGGGCAACTTCCAGGAGAATAGCGGAGCCAGAGGCATTGTCGAGGGCGCCGTTGTAGATGGAGTCGCCTTTGACCGGTTCGCCGATGCCGAGATGGTCGAGGTGCGCGGTATACACGAGATATTGATCCTTGAGCAGGGGGTCGCTGCCTTCGAGTTTGGCAACAACGTTGGGACTGGAGACGTTTTCGAGCTTCTGCACGTCGCGGATTTTTGCGGTGACCGGGAGATCGAAGGAGAGGGGCTTCCCCTCCTTGGCGGCCTGAAAGACCTCTTCGGCGGAGTGCGGGCCTCCGGCGAACAGATTTTCCGTGGCGGAGAGGCTAAGGTCGGCGCCAGCTTTCAATTGGGGAAAGGCGGCATGAGGCCTGCCGTCTATCTGCAGCCAGCGAAGCGTGGGACGCGAACGGTCGCGTACACGCTCCTTGAAGGGATACAAACTCTCGAGAACGGGATCGTCGAGGAGGAGAATGCCAATGGCACCATGGGCGACGGCGTTGTTCCGTTTGGTTTCAAACGAAGAATAGTGCGCCTTGAGAGAAGATTCGAAATTCGGGGCACCGAAGATTACCCCGACGATTTTTCCCTTCGTATCCACACCCTGGTAGTCGTCGTAGTTCTGATCGGGGGCGGTGACCCCGAAGCCGACATAGACGACGGGAGCTTCAACGGAGGATTCGGTGTGCAGGAGATTGGCGGAGGAGATGTAGTCCTTGCGGTAAGCGAGCGTTCTGGACTTGCCGTCGTGGGTCAACGTGAGCGAAGAGTTAGTTTCATCGGAACGCGCGGATCGCAGAGGCACGTTTTGAAAATAGGTTGAGCTATCGCCCATAGGAGCGAGCCCCATGGACTCGAATTCGGCGGCCATAAATCTTGCGGCGATGAGGTGGCCACGAGTGGCCGTGCCGCGCCCTTCAAGCAAGTCATCGGAGAGAAAGCCCATGTCCGCACGAATGGCGTCGGCGTGGATGGATCGCATGGCGGTGTCGGAAGGATCGGCGGGAGGTAGCCCGAGGGCGGAAGGGAGAACGAGCGAGACGGTGAACAGGGAACAGACGAGAAGCGTCAGAACCTTTTTCATCAGGGACCCCTTTTTCAATGATGCTCATAAATGCGTTGGGAAAAAGCCTATGCAGGTATTCGACGCGTGTCAATTTGGCTCGTGAGCAAGAGGCAAAGTATTTGGCGCGAAGGACACCGAAACCAGAGAAGAGGAGGATCCGGAGCAACCACTGGGTCAGGAGGCTTCGGGAGGCTCCGGGTGGATGGTGACACGAGAGATCTGGGGGAAGCGCTCCTTGACGGAGTCTTCGAGGGCGGCGAGGACATCGTGGACGCGGGTGATGGAAAGATCGCTCTTCAAGACGCAGTGGCAGGAGACAAGGATGTGGTGTTCGACCTGGCGGACGCGGACTTCGTGTGAGTTCAGTAGTTCGTCGTAGGCGGAGGGCATGCGGTTGAGGAAATTGTCGACGGCGATTTCGAGTTGGCGCATCTCTCCGGCGCGCGTGTCGGGCGTTGCGATGTGGCGGCCGAGCGGCTCGATGTGAATGTTGACGTCGACATTACCCTTACCGAGAGCGCGGATGCCGTCTTCGAGTTCGGTGGCACGGCGGTGGGCTTCGCGGAGAGAAAGGTTTTCGTCCACCTCGAGGTGGAGTTCGACGAAAAGGTCGCCGTCCTGCTGGCTGGCGGTGACGTCGTGAACGGCGAGGCCGAGGCGCTGGGCAACCGCACGGACAGATTCGAAGAGATGTTCGTCGCGAGGCGCACGGGGCTCGGCGTGGACCAGGACGTCGGAGGGAACGATTTGCGCGACACTTTTTTCGATGCGGTCGGTGAGGGCGTGGACCTGCTCGAGATTCGCGGTGCGGGCGACGCTGACGGTAGCGTCCACGAAATAACGGTTGCCGGCGCGACGGAGGCGGACGCGGTCGGCGCCGAGGACGCCATCGATCTGCTCAATGGCGGAGACGATCTGTTCCTGAAGGCCGGACGGAACGGCGTCGAGCAAGGCATCGAGAGTGCGGCGGCCAAGTTGCGAGCCAACCCAAAGGATGACGCCGGCGACGGCAAGGCCCGCGAAGGAGTCCGCGTAATCGAGCCAAGGAAGATTCCAGCGATCGCCGGCCCAGACCAGTGCAATTCCCAAAATAACGACGATGGTGCTCCAAACGTCGGTGGAAAAGTGGAGTGCGTCCGCTTCCAAAGCTTCGCTTTCGTGGCGGCGGGCGACGACCGTGAGAGCGCGGGCACGGGTGAGATCAATGGCCAGAGCAACAAGGAGAATCAGGATGGCGGTGATGCTCGGCTGAATGTGCACCGTATGGAAGAAGAGGCGCTGAAAGGCTTCGTAGATGATGTAGATGGCGGTTAGGACCAGGAGGCCGGTCTCAATGAAAGCGGAGAAATTTTCGAATTTGCCGTGGCCGTAGGGGTGGCGCTCGTCGGCAGGCTGATCGGCAACGCGAACCGAGAGAAAGGTGATAACGGCGGCGACGAGGTCGAGGCCTGAATGGAGCGCTTCGGAAAGAATACCAAGACTGTCCGTGCGGATGACGAGGAAGGTCTTCAGGCAGAGCAGAAGGGCAGCCGAACCGATGCTGAGCAAGGCGGCGCGCTTCTTTTCCTGAGAGGCGGGCTGGCGGCCGCGGGAGAAGACCATAAGGTAAGACTACAACAGGTGGCGGGGAATGCCGACCCACTGCGGGGGGAACTATTAACGCACATTTTTACTCGTCGCAAAGCCTTTGGATTAGTATGTAAGCACTGGGACTAGTCTCCTATCCAGCAATACTGAATTGAAGGAGCCGTTCGATGGGGAAGGCACTGGCGGCAGCATTGGGCGTTTTGTGTGGAGCAGCTCTGGCAATGGGGCAGGCAACCGGAGGGGGCGGGGTGTGGAACGCGCTTTCGGCGCCGACGATGGATCCCGCGAAACTTGCGACAGTCGAGAACGTGGCGATTACGCGCGATCGGCTCCACATCACCCTGGTGAACGGCACGATCCAATTCACAAAGCCGGTGAACGACGTGGTCTTTGGGGCGGTATTCCACGGGACAGGGCGCGTGCAGGTGGATCCGCCGAACGCGCTCGAAGCTCAACAACTGCGATGGTTCACCAAGGTCGACAAGCTGAACGCGGAGTTCACCGACGCGACATTCACCTTCAGCGACGGACTGCTGGAGGAAGTGACGCAGCAGGTGAAATGGCGCGACGCAACCGGCAACGACGAATTGTTCGCGAAGCGGCAGCAGGAGCGAGAGGACCTTGGCGCGGGATACCTGCCGCGCATTTTCAAAGCGGCGATGTCGCCGGACCGGAAACGGACTGCGTATTTTCTAGCGGAGCTGAAGATCAGGGATCACGGCTGGATCGAGGTGCGCGACGACGCGATGCTGCTGGAGGAGATCCGCGTCGGAAGATGGTCCGACGTGGGCCCGTTCAAACTGAAGGATTACTGGATGGTCTTTCCGGCCAATGGCCGGGACGCGCGGCACGCCTACGACGATCCGGCGGCGCGCCAGGATTTCCTGATCCCCAGCTACAAGATTGAAGCGACGGTGAGCGATAACGCGGAGCTTGCCGCGAAAGCGGCAGTGACAGTGGAACCCCGCTTCGACGGGGAGCGTGTGCTGCTCTTCGATCTGGATTCCAACCTGCGGCTGCAGAGCGTGAAAGATGAACAAGGCCGGAGCCTGGAATTTCATCAGGCACGCGAACGAAAGGAAGACTCGCAAAGCCACGGGAAGTACGTCGCCGTAGTGTTGGCGGAACCGGCAAAAACCGGGAAAAGCGAGGTCCTGACTTTCGAGTACGGAGGAAAGCACGTCGTCTACCGGGTTGGCGATGGAAATTATTTCTGCCAGAGCTTCGGCTGGTATCCGTCCTCGTTCGAACCGGAACTGGGCGTGGATGCATTCGCATTCCGGTCGAATTTCGACCTGACCTTCCGGACGCCGAAGCGGTACATCCTGGTGGCCACGGGAGAGAAGACCGGGGAAACGAAGGACGGGAAGGAAGTGGTAACGACCTGGAAGAGCGAAATGCCGCTGGCCGCGGCGGGTTTCGCATTCGGGGACTACAAGGTAGTGACTGACAAGGTGGGAAACGTGGAAGTGGAGGTGTACGCCAACCGGGAGCCCGACGATCTGTTGAAAGGTATCCAGAAGGTTTACGACAATCCCCTGGACGATCTGGCCCAGGGGCCCGGGGCTGGCGCCTCCCATTCGTCCACGGGCGTGATCGGCACCCTGACACCCGCGGCGCTGGGCAAGACCATCAACATCGAAACCGGGAATACGTTACGCGTATTTCAAAGCTATTTCGGGCCGTACCCGTACAAGGAAATCGCGGTGACGAATATCGTGGGTACCTACGGACAGGGGTGGCCAGGCCTGCTCTATCTCTCCTGGCTGACGTTTCTGGATTCCACTCAGCGAAATGAGTTGGGGATCAAGAATCAAAAAGAACTGACCGACTTTTTCCGAGGGCACGAAAGCTCCCACCAGTGGTGGGGGCACAAGGTCGGTTGGAAAAGCTATCACGACCAGTGGCTTTCCGAAGGGTTCGCGGAGTTTTCCGGGCTGCTCTACCTGCAATACCGAGAGAACGTGAAGTCGGCCCTCACCGAGTGGCGTTTGCGGAAAGAACGCCTGAAGGAAGTAGATGAAAAAGGGCACTCGGTGGATTCTCTGGGCCCGATCTGGATCGGGCAACGCGCAGTGGCATCGATTACCAGCCCAAGTGCCTATCAAAACCTGATTTATTCGAAGGGCGGATACGTGCTGCAGATGCTCCGCATGCAGATGCAGGATCCGCGAAGCCCCGACGCGGAGCACCTCTTCAAAGCGATGATGCAGGATTACTGCCAGACCTTCGACAACAAAGCCGCTTCGACGGAGGACTTTAAGGCGATCGTCGAGAAACACATGACGCGTGGAATGGACCTCGATGGAAACCACAAGATGGGCTGGTTCTTCGACGAATACGTCTATGGGACGGAAATTCCTCAATATACCTTCCACGCGACACTGGGGAGCACGCCGGACGGGAAAACGACGGTCAACGCCACGTTGCAGCGGACGGGAGTTCCTGGAAATTGGAAGGACGTGGTTCCCCTTTACGCGCACATGGGGGACAAGACGGTGCGGCTGGGATCGATTGCGGCGACGCATGATACGGAAAACATCAACTTCACGCTTCCGCAAAAAATCGACAAAGTGAGCATTGCCGATTACGAAGATTTGCTCGCGGATGTAAAAGAATAGTAGGGTCAAAGCCGTCGAAGTCCTTGCCGGGAGATTGCGAAGCGCAAATACAACCGACCCTGCGGGAAGGTTCCCGACCTCTGCTGCCGAAGTCGCGCGTAGAAGTACCTATGCACCGCCGGCTGGCAAGGCGGCCAGCCGAAACGAAAAACAAGCGCGTGAAAATGCGGGTGGCGCGAGGGCCGCAGATTACATGGGGCCTTTTTCGGCCTGGGGACTCTGCGGGCTCATCGGAGGCTCCGGGAGCAGCGGGAGGCGTTTGGGTTCGCCACGTGCGCCGCGCAGATCGAGTTCTTCGAAGAACAGCGAAGGAGCCACGACCGAGGCCGGGAGGCCGTTTTGCGCGGTGCCGAAGGTGGCCAGGGCCGTGCCGGCGACGCCGACGGTCTGGTTCTGCATGTAATTGAAGACGTAGGGATCGTTGCCGATGCCGTCAATGTTACGGAGCATACGCGGGCCAAAACCGCTGATGCGCGCGCCGCGGACGATTTCTTCGTGGCCGTCCGCAGGATAGATTTTATAGACGACGAGGGGAAGGCGATCCGTGCCCGCGTTGCCGCCGAAACTGGCGAGGAGTTCGCTGAAGTCGTCCTGATGGAGAAGGCTGAGCGAAGGATTATCCATCTGGCGCACAACCATGCAGAAATCGAGTTTTTCGGCGCGGCAGGCGTCAAGGAATTTTTTCTTCAGATCGTCCTTTGAAAGAGCCTCGGAAGAAGTGAAGAGGAGGTTGCTCATGACCGGCTGCGGGTCGGCGAGGAACGAACTGCGTCCGTGGCCGTTGGAGTTTTCAAAGTCGGGGCCAGGACGCCGCGACATCAGCAGATCCTTGAGCTTGCCGTCTTCGACAAGCGTGACTTTCTGAGAGGGGACACCTTCTTCATCAATGGCGTAGCCGCCGATAAGAAGGTGGCCCTGGAAATCCTTGGCGGTTGGATCGTCCACGAGAGTAACGCTGGGAGGCAGAACGCGGAGGCCAACCTTGCCAGTCCAATCGCTGCGGCCACCGAGGCTGTTCATGAGTTGATCCACGACGGGCTGAAACGCGAGCGGTGGACGCGCTCCACTGAGAGATGGTGTGAGGACTTCGGCGACGAGCGCGGCGGCGGCGCGGGGTTCGAAAAGCACGGGGCCGGTGTAGTCGGGAGCAGGCGGCGCGATGCGCATGGCCATGAGCTCGGCACCGGCGACGTTGAGCGCCTTGCGGACGGTGTCTACATTGGGCAGGTCCGCCGGAGTCGGGGCATAGGTGGCGTAGTAGTGGTTCACCTGCATTCCGTCGTCGGCAAGGGAACTCATGCCGGATTCGATGGCGGCGTAGGAATGATTCGCGCGAATCTCCGTGCCTTCGCTGGTGAGCAGGTATTCTGTCGTGAAGATGAGGTAGTAGGTTACGCGGGATTCGTAAATCTGGGGGAAGGCGCGCAAGGCCGCGGATGTGTCGCGGGCTTCCTGTTCCCAGTTGCGGCTGCTCCAATCGGCAGGCGTCAAGGGTTCGATGTGCTGAATGGGCTGGACCTTGGAGAAATCGTCAATGTCCGACTGGCGGGCAAGACTGCTGAGATAGGCCTGCTTGCGCGAGTAGGATTCGACAGCTTCCTTGAAAGCCTGGTCGGTGGCGATCCAGAGATCCTGGCGCAGCGAATTGTAGTCGCGATCGATACCGACCGTGCCGGAAGGGCCTATGAAGCCGCGGAACCCGTCCTCGCTGATGAAATTGGAGCTATCAAGCTTGTAATCGCCGACGCAGGCATCCACGTTCATGAGACGCTGGCGCGTATGAGTGGTGGAGACAAGCGCGCCGAACTGAGCGGTGATTTCGCGGACGTCCATATCGAGAAGGCGATATTCAAGGAAATAGGGCCGCATGGGCTTGTCGAGCTTGGGAATCTGGAGCTCGAGGCGCGCCTTGGAGCGGGCCATTTCGTCGCGCATGGCTTGAAGAGTGTGGTCATTGTCCGGCGGAGCCTGAGCAAACACGGCCGCGGAAGAGGCGAGAGCAAGGAAAAGTGCGAAGGGACGCAGGGCGCGCATTACAGGAGGCCTCCCGCTTTCTGGTTATCATGCGCCGGAGGCGGCAAGATGGGTGGACGATCGGTGGATGACTGTTTCTTCTGAACTTCCAGCTCCGAGGTGAGAATCGCCGGGGAAGCGGCGGAGACCGGAACATAGCCGGATTCGGCGCCGCAGTAACCGTTGAAGACTTCGGTCGTGTCTCCGGTGGCAACGATCTTGGTGAGAGCGGCAAGGGGTGTGCCGACAATGTCCACGCCGCGGACGAGCTCGTCCGGGCGGCCGTCGGTGAAGACCTTATAGACGACCAGCGGTTCGACCTGGAATGCCTGCGGCTGGCCGCGCCCGGTGAAGGTGAATCCGCCGGCAATGTCGTCAATCAACAAGCCGAACGGTTTGCCCTGCTGCTTGGCGAGTTCGATCAGTTTGGCGCGCAATTGTTCGTTCGTAAGGGTCTTGCTGCTCTCAACGATGAGATTGCCCTGACGGGACACGGGCGTGGCGCCGATCTGGCGGCGGCCGTGACCATTGGAGTGCGGAAAGTCCTTCAGCGGCGAGCGAGACATTTCAAAATTGCGAAGAATGCCTTTGTCCACCAGGACGACATGCTGCGCGGGAACGCCTTCGTCATCATATTGGTAATAACCGAGCAACTCCTGCTTGCCGAGTTTGCGCTCGGTTGGGTCGTCAACAACGGTCAGAAAATCGGGGAAGATCTGCTGGCCAACTTTCTTGGCGAAAGTCTGGCCTTCGGTGACGTCTTTCTGGCGATGCCCCTCCGCGCGGTGGCCAAAGACCTCGTGGAAGAAGACTGCCGCAGCTCTGCCGGTGAGGAGCGCGGGACCGACGGTGGGATCGTTCAGGGGGGAGACAACGAGGCCTTCCAATTCCTTGCGGACCTGAGCGCAGGCAGCGAGCACTTCCTTATCGGAGGGGGCCTCGGCAGGAGTCACCCAGTCGAAGTTGTAATAACGATTGATGTCCATGCCGTCGGCGGCTTTGCCCTGAATGAAGATCTCGAGGCGATAGCGAATCTGGCCGAACTCAAGCTGGGTACCTTCCGTATTGACCTGAATCTGATTCTGGGCCTGTGCAGTGAAGGTAACGATGGAATTGATGACGGCTGGGGATTGCCGGAAATACGCAGTATACTCGCGGACTTTTTGTTCCCAGGGCTTGCGATCCAGTGTGAAGGAAACCCACGGACCAGTATAAGTATGCGGTGTTTCCCGGGAAAAATCGGGAGTGGCGTTCTCCTCCGTCTGGACGTTGACTTCCTTGCTGGTCTTGATCTTGATCAGGGCTTCGGCGGCGGAGCGGTATTGCTTGTCGGTCTGCAGCCAAAGGGCGCGGCGGAGGACGTCAACATCGTTATCAATCGGGACGTTGGTGCCGGGGCTGCCGCCGGGCCCCTGGCGGCCGTCAATTTTGTGCGTATTGTCGAGATCGTAGCTGCCGGTGCGCACGGAAACTTCGAGCCAGCGATTGCGGCTTTCGTCGCTGTTGAGCAAGGCGCCGTTGGAGCCGGAGACGGTGGCGCGCTGGGTATCCGTGAGGGTATAGCTGATGAAGTAAGCGGGAGGATCCTGCGCACCGTAAACTTTCATGGAGCGATCGAGTTCCGCCTTGAGTGGGGCGATGAGAGGCGAGGGCGGCGCGGTGGTATCGGGCGGCGCGGCAAAGCCAGGCAGGCTTGCGGAGAGAACAAGCAGGGCGCCGAGCGCAGCGCACCGGCGAAGGCGGCGGTTCACACAGACACAGATTGGCTGGTTCAAGAGTGCCTCACTCACAATTAGACGATGAGTTCAAAGATTCAGTGTACGCCACTGCCGGTAGGGAGACAAAGAGCGGTTCGTTCGGCGAGAAGCGGCTTAGATACTACGAAAATTTAGATGTCATGCTGCCGGGGAGAGTTGCTAAAGGGAAAAGCCCCGGCCAGGAGCGGAACGGGACCACAAAAGGCGAGTTGCGGCGATGCTTCACCCGCAACCGTTGGGATTCGTCCGGGGATTGCACTGGCCGGTTGGCGCAGGCGTTGTACCTTGTCCGCGCGTGGCTACGATGGGAATCACGACCAATGGAATCGCGGCCAGGATACCGATGGCAATGGCAGTACCTTTGCCGATGTGATGAATCTGCGTGATACCGGGTGCGGGTTCGAGCGTGGTGCTGGCGACCGCATCGGAAAGCGCCGAAAGCGTGGCCTGATTCGGGGCCGCTGGACCACTGGAATCTCCGTTCCGAACGGTGCTGAATTGTCCGGCCTTGAGTTCAACGCAGACGCCAGCCAGGTTGCAGACCTTCACCACGCCTTCAAAAACCATCACGGTCATAACATTATTCTCGTAAGCGACGTAGAAGTCCGTGCCGACGACGCCAGCGACACCGGCGGGGGTGTGCACTTCGAATTTGCCGCCTGGCTGCGAGATCTTCTGGGCCTGCGAGCGAATTTTGCCGACGGTGACTTCGAGGTCGGTTTGTTGCGCGCCGGCATCGTGCTTGATGACTTTCACAGAGGAGTCCGAGCCGACGTTGAGAACGGAACCGTCATCGAGAGAGACGCGCGCGCGTCCGCTGGCCTGGGTGTTGACGACGTCGTCCCAGTCCACGGCAGTCTTGGCGCCGGCATTCAGGGATTTGGCGCCGCGCATGATGTTGACGGCGGGAATGATACGAGAAATTTCACCGGCGCGTTGCGCGGTGGTATCCGGAAGAGCGACGGCGTCAAAGGGGACGGCCAGGAAAACCGCGAGCAGGCAAACGAAGGCCGCCGCGAAAGGGGACTTTTTCTTCATCGAGGACTCCTAGGATCAAACAAATCCGTGATTACTTTAGTAACCGCAGAAGCCAGCAGGGTCAATGGAAAAGCTGGCGGGTTTTGCCCAGTTGACCAACGAGGAGAGCGGCAAACAGGCGGTCAACCGGCGAAGTGAAAGAATGCGGCGGTCATATCGTCCCACTGCTTGCAGTTGGCGGAAAACTTCTGGATGGCACGGAACAGCTGGCCGAGAAGATCGAGGGGCGTCTCGCCGGCGTGCCGGCGGCACACATCACGAATACCATCTATGCCGAACTCCTCTTCGTGCAGGTTGCGGGCGTCAGTGAGGCCATCGGTGCAGAAGAGGACCGAATCGCCGGGCTCGAGTTGCAGCGTGAATTCGTCGTAAGTGGCGAGAGAGAACAGACCCGGCGGTAGCCCGGCGATCTGGAGGACCGTGGAATCGGAGCCGCGCAACAGAATCGGACCAGGCATTCCGGCGCTGACAATGCGCATCCGCGCGGACCACGGGTCAAAGACGGCGTACTGGATGGCGGTGTGGCGGCCGGGAATGCCACGGAGGAGAAGACGTTCGTTGAGCGTGACGAGGACGCGTGCGGGTTCCTGGCCGGTTTTGTGAACGCCGCGGAGAGTGCCGACGGCCAGCGCCGCATAGAGGGCGGCAGGAAGCCCCTTGCCGGAAACGTCTCCGATGTAGAGGCCGACGCAGCCGTCGCTGAGGGAGAAATAGTCGAGATAGTCGCCGCCGACTTCGGCCACCGGCTGAAATTCATGGGAAATGGTGACCCCCGCGGTACGGAGAGGGTGGGCGGGAAGCATGACGTTTTGTATGACGCGGGCTTCCTCGAGTTCCTGTTCGCGAAGCTTTTCGATGGTGCGGAGTTCTAGCGGAAGTAAAGCGGTTTCCATGGACCTGTCCGGAGGGGTAGTTCGGACCGCGAGAGGAACGGCGTAGTGGAGAGCATAGCAGGGTGAAAGGCCGGCCGGGGAATTTTGCCGGGGCCTGTTACCAATTGTGCTCCGACCGTGCCGCGGAGCTTGAAGGTGGTGAGCCTGGGAGGAAAATAAGGATATGAAATCGCTGGTCTCCCTTTTGCTTGTTCTTGGCGTGGGCTACTTCATCTACATGTACTCGCTGAAGAAGCTGCCGGGATCTGACCTGGAAAACGAAGCCACGGAAGGAATCACCTTGACGGGAGTCCGCGCGGACCTGCTGCAGATCGCTGAGGCTGAAAGAGGCAATATCGCCTTGAACAGCCAATGCATTTCGATCGACGAACTGATTTCGTCGGGTTCGCTCAAACTGGTGCAGCCGGAACGGGATGGCTACCGTTACGAGATCAGCTGCATGGGGGGCGCGGAGTTTCAGGTGGTAGCGCGCCATGCCCCGGCCCCGGCCAGTTCGTCGCTGCATTACCCGACGCTGGCCATTGACTCCACCATGCAACTTCAGGAAATCCACTAGCTTTACCTGGCCCTGGGTACTTTCCCTTCGATTCGACATAGCGGGAACAATTTGGCATGGGTGTGCGTATCTCAGGGTGAGGCCGCAAAAGGCGGCGAAGAAGATGGCGGATAGGAAGGGAGAGCAAACATGGGTGGCGACTTGATCGGGTTGGTGGCGGTGGTGCTGACCTGCGGGATCCCGTTGGCTTTGATGTACACGTATTACCGAGTGCGCAAACTACGCACGGAAGAGCGGCTGGCGGCGCTGGCACGCGGAGCGGAAATCCCCATGGAGCCGGAGCTTTCGCAATACGCCAGGTCGCGCCGGGCAGGAATTTTGCTGGTCAGCGGTGGAGTGGGATTCATCCTGATGTTCGCGATGATTGCGCGGGTGGTGAGTGAGCCGGAAACGCTGGTGGCTTCGGCGTTTGGAATCTTGCCTCTGGCGATGGGTCTTGGGTTTTTCGTGGATGCGGCGCTGATCCGGCGGGATTTGAAGGCATCGTGAGGGAGAGCGGTTCTTAAGTATTGCTTGATCGTTCCTAGGCGGGAGAACTCGCGAAAACCACAGGACGGGAGGCCGGAGGATAACCGGCCCACGGGCGGCGTGTTACCATTAGGGCCGCATGAATCCCGCGATCCCACAAATGCTCGAGTTGCAGCGGCTGGATCAGACGACGGGGGCGCTGCGCGCGGAACTGGAGGGCATGCCCCGGAAGTTGCGCGAAGCAGACGCCAAGCTGAACGGCGACCGGGGGGCCGTGGCATCGGCGAAAGAAGCGCTGACGCATGCACTGACCGAGCGGAAAAAGCTCGAACTGGACGTGGAGCAGTGGAAGGAACGCGCGAAGAAGTATCGCGGGCAGAGCAGTTCGGTCAAGACGAATGAAGCGTACAAGGCCCTGCAGCAGGAGATCGCCAGCGCCGAGGCGGAAGCCAGCAAGGGAGAAGACCGCGTGCTGGAACAGATGATGGCTGTAGAAGAGGCCGAGCGGCGGGTGAAGCGGCTGGAAGCCGATCTGAAGGAATCGGAAAAGGCCATTGCAGCGGAAAAGAAGCAGATCGAAGAACAGTTTGCCGAAAAGAAGAAGAGCTGGGAAGCGGCAACCGCCGTGCGCAAGGAAACGGCAAAGAAACTCTCGGAAGACATGCTGAACTTTTACGAGCGGATTGCGAAGAAGCATCCGGGCTCGGCGCTGGCGCAGGTGCGCGACGAGCAGTGCAAGGCGTGCGGTCTGCGCGTGCTACCGCATACGATTCAGCAACTGGAATCGGACACGGATGAAGAGATGTTTCGCTGCGAATCGTGCGGACGAATTCTCTACTCGCTGGAACCCATCCCCCATGCGGCTCCCAAGGAGTCGGCCACGGGAGCCGCCAATAGCTAATGATGAAGCGTCCACCAGTGCCCCGGGGCGCGGGGCTTTTCGGCGAACCGGAACTGGAGCGAAAGACCGCGGCTTACCAGGCAAATATTGACGGAGGGTCGCGGGGAAACCCGGGACCGGCGGCGTATGGCGTGGTGGTACGCGATCCGCGCGGAGAGATTGTGGCGCGACTGAAGAAGTACATCGGAAACAATACGAATAATGTGGCGGAATATTTTGGGTTGATTGCGGCGCTGGACTACGCGCAAACGCATGAGGTTCGCGCGCTGCGCGTGGAAAGCGATTCGGAATTGATGGTGAAGCAGATGCAGGGGAAGTACAAGGTAAAGAGCGAAGAGCTGCGGCCGCTGTTTGAGCGGGCGAAGAAGATGTCGCAAACACTGGAGTCGTTCCGCATCGGGCATGTGTACCGGGAGCAAAACCGCGAGGCGGATGCCCTGGTGAACCAGGCACTGGATGAGACGGCAGGAGGGAACGCGGCGGGCAGCGGGAAGCCAGAAAGGCCTGCGTCGAAGGATGGAACGATGCGACTCGTGGCCCGGTACCAGGATGGCGTGCTGCAACCGTACAATGCGCTGGATTTGCCGGACGGGACAGAAGTGGAGTTATTGCTGCGGCTGCGGAAGTAGGGGAGCACGAGTCGGAAGTCTAAAGTTGAAAGCCGACAGTTGGCGAAAAAAAGCATATGCAGAAGCCTGTACCACGGGGCCACCTGAAGGTGGCCGCTAGGCGGCGTTGATCGCGGGAGCAGCGGTAGACTTGAGGATGTAAGAGCGGTAGAGAGTGTCGCGCTGCTCAGGGCGGAAGCCGGCTTCGGTGATGATGCGACGAAGTTCTTCAACGTTGGTGCGATTGCGGACACCCGCAGCGTAGACCACGTTTTCCTCGATCAGGATGCTGCCGACGTCGTCGGCGCCGAATTGCAAGCCCACTTGGCAGACCTTGATTCCCGGCGTCAGCCAACTCGACTGGATGTGATCGATGTTGTCGAGATAGAGGCGGCTTACGGCTAGCGTCTTTAGATAATCCACCGCCGTGGTTTCCTGCACTTTCTTGCCCAGAGCCGTGTTTTCCGCCGCGAAAATCCAGGGGATAAACGCCGTGAAGCCACCGGTTTCTTCCTGGAGCTGTCGCACGCGCTCGAGGTGATTGACGCGATGCTGCAGGGTTTCCCCGCAGCCGAACATCATCGTGGCGGTGGTGCGAAGGCCGAGGGAGTGGGCGGTGCGGTGGACCTCGACCCAGTCGTCGCTTGTGCATTTCAGGCGCGCGATTTTGCCGCGAATTTCGTCATCCAAGATTTCGGCGCCGCCGCCGGGAATGGATTGCAGGCCGGCATCCACGAGGCGCTGAATCGTGTCGCGTATGGAAAGTTCGCTGACTTCGGCGATGCAGAGAATTTCCGGCGCCGAAAAACAGTGCAGGTGTACCTGCGGGTAACGGGCTTTCAGCGAGCGCAGAAGATTTTCGTAGTAGCCAATCTGGAGATCGGGGTGCAGGCCACCCTGGAGGAGGACGCCGGTGCCCCCGAGTTCGAGCATCTCTTCGATTTTGGCGTAGATGGTTTCGAACGGGAGGATGTAGCCGTCCTTGGCGCCGAGGGGGCGGTAGAAGGCGCAGAAAGAGCAGTATTCAGTGCAGAAATTCGTGTAGTTGATGTTGCGGTCGATCTGATAGGTGACGATGCGGGGATCGTTCTTCTGGAGACGCAACTGGTGCGCGGCCATGCCGATGCCGATCAGGTCGTCCGACTGGAGCATGTCGAGGGCTTGCGGTTTGCTGATGGCCACGGTGCATCTTCCTTCTTGCAATGTATTCCCGGCACATCGCGCCAGGGCGAGCTAGCCGGAAATCCCTTGCCGGCTGGCGACCACAAAATCCATGTAACGAATGGGGCCGCCCGGTTGGGGAGCTATCACCACCGTGCGAGGCTCTTCGGGGAGCAGGCCCATAACGGCGGCCAGCGAGTAATACCGCGTCAGGCCCTGAAGATTCTCCTCATCGAGATGGTAGTGAATATTTTCGGCGAGATAGCGGCGGAGTTCCGGGGCCGGCAAATTCATTTGCGCGGCGGCTTCCGCGGCAATGGCATCGAGGTGCTCTAGCCCGAACGCGAGAGAATCCTGGAAGTCCTGGACGAGCTCGGGAGTGACCACGCCTTGGCGCGCGGCCCAAACCGCAAGGACGGCGGGGAGGCGAGTCATGGCGCGCCATTTTTCGACCACGTCGTAGATGTAGAGCGGACCGGCGCCCGGAAGCCCGGCGACTGCGGCCTCGGTGACGAACTCGCCGGAGGGGTCGTGGCGCCCGTGCGGCGCGGCGGCGATGGACAGACGTAGGGCAGGATCACCGATAAGGAGCGCGGCATCAGCTTGCCGCAACATTTCCGGCAGGTCGGGAGCGGCTTCGAAAAATTCGGGCGCGAACTGCCAGTGCTTTTTGCAAAGGATGCGAGTGAGCGCCTGGGTGCTGCGCGAACTGGAATCGAGCGCGATGCGAGCGACCTGCTGGATGGGCTTCGTGGAAGCCAACAGCAGACTGCGAACGGTTTTTTTAGAGGCGATTGAGAGATTCGGGAGCATCACCAGGTCCGGGATGCGTTGGTACTCAATGGCCGGGATGATGGCCACATCCACCGCGCCGGAGCGCAGCGCTTCGGCGCATTGCGACGGAACGGTAAAGGACAGTTCGTACTTCCCGCGCAAGGGTCCGTGAGTGAAGCCGCGCACCAGCGGCACGGTATTGAGATATTCGACGATGGAAATTCGCAGTGGAGCCACTTTTCGACGGACCTTAACGCCTGTTCAAGTATAGCAAAGCGCTGAGGATCCGATCTGCGAAGGCTACAAAGCGGCCTGTTCAAATTCTTCACCACGGCTGAAAAGGCCGGTTTTTCAGGCGCGACAAGCGTTTGGCGTATTTCGAAAAACTCTGCTAGAATTAAGACTTTGCGTTTCAATACTTTTGGAGTGCAGGTACCGTTATGGCATTGAAGTGTGAACTTTGCGGCAAAGGGCCGCATTACGGCAACGTGGTGAGCCACGCGAACAACACGCGGCGACGCCGGTGGAACCCGAATTTGAAGAAGGTGCGCGCGATTGTGGACGGCGTCAGCAAACAGATTCGTGTGTGCACAGCGTGCATTCGCCTGGGCCGCGTGAAGAAAGCAGCCTGAGCAATCCTTTGCGCTTCTCCCCCAGCACCACCAGCAAAGCAGCCCATCTGCGCCGCGCCGGGGCGCTCCTGCCTCTGGCCGGGGTCGTCTTGTCGGTGCTTGCCGGTTGCAAGCCTTCGGAGCATCACGCGCCCGACGTGTGGGCGGTAGTGAACGGAACGGAGATCAAGCGGGACGAAGTAGAGAAGTATTACCGCTCGCAGGTGAACCCCGAGACGCAGGAGCCTTCCCAGGAAGAGGCCCTTTCGCTCAAGCTGAACGTCGTGGACCAGCTGATCAACAACGAGATCCTGCTGGAACGCGCGAAGAAGCTGAACCTGGAAGCGAGCGACGGCGAAGTGGAAGACAAGTTTACCGAGCTGAAAAGCCCGTTCACCGAGGAAGAGTTCCAGCGGCAATTGAAGGCGCGCGGGATGAGCGTGGACGACCTGAAGCGCGACCTGCGGCGGCAGCTTTCGATTCAAAAGCTGCTGAACCGCGAGGTGGCCGCGAAAATCACCATCACCGACCAGGACGTGACGGATTTTTATAACGCCAACCACAACCAGTTCAATGTGGCCGAACCGCAATACCGCATTTCTCAAATCGTGATTACGCCGCGCAAGGAACTCCAGATCCGCAACCGGAAGAACGACGATGCAACCAATGAAGCCGAAGCGCAGCGCAAGGCCAAAATGTTGATGGACAAACTGAACAGCGGCGCGGATTTCGCGCAACTGGCCATGGATTATTCCGAGGACGTAAACACGGCCGGAAACGGCGGCGACCTGGGCTATATTCCGGAATCGGCGCTGAATCAGTCCGATCCGATGTTGAAGAAGACCGTGTTGTCGCTCAAGCCGGGACAAGTGAGTCCGCCGATTCAGCTAAAAGACAGCATCCGTATCCTGAAACTGGTGGCCCGGGAAGCGGCGGGACAACGCGGCGTGAACGATCCGCAAGTGCAGCAGACCATTCGCGATACGCTGCGGAACCGAAAAGAGCAGCTTTTGCGTTCCGCGTACCTGACCGTCGCGCGCGATGAAGCTAAGATCACGAATTACCTGGCGCAGCAAGTGATTGAGACCGCTGGCAAGCTACCCGAAGCGGCGAAGTCCACGCTGCCGCCCGTTGCCAAGCCGCCGGTTGCCCTGCCACCAACGAGTTCTCCCGCGAAAACCGAGTAGTCATTCCTTTCGATAATCTAGAATGAATTGCCAGCGTTTGGCGGGTGCGAACATGTGTGTTTTAGCCTGCCCTGGCTCGCGGTCCGCCGCTACCGGGACTTAGCGGCCAGATTCGAGGAACTACGGATCAATCGACCCAGGCGAGCACTTCTCCGGCGTTCACGTTTTGACCTTCTTTGGCGAGCAGGCGCTCGACCTTGCCGGATTTCGGCGAACGAATTTCGTTCTGCATTTTCATGGCTTCGACTACCAGCAGCCCCTGGCCGCTCTCTACAGCATCGCCGGCGGCGACGAGGAGGCGGACGACCTTGCCGGGCATCGGGGCCAGGATTTCCTGTCGCCCCGCGACCTCCAACGCTCCTAGGTTGCGGCCCCGCCATGCGCGCGGATCCATCACCTCCGCGGAATATTCATGGGGACCGCATTGGAGTTTGAGCTTCCCGCCGGCGGAGCGCGAGAGGTTGATTTCAAAGGATTGCCCGCCGAGGATGACCGAGACCGTGTTGGGGGAGACTTGGATGGCATCTGCGTCCAGCAGACGACCATCGATTATCACGCTATGCATTCCGTTAATTTGGGCGAGCTCGACGATGTGTTTCTTCTTCCCTTCCGCGCTGCTCAACTCGATCTCAAATTTCATGGCATGTGATCCATCTGCCGGAGGCGGCCATCCATCTTCCAGCGGGAAGGTCCAACATTCGCGTCAGTGCTTGCCGGGACGTGGCCGTTCGCGTTCGCGGAGTGCCACACCGCCGCCGCAATCAACGCGGCTTCCTCCGTGCCGGGGTGCGGTTCGGGGGCAGGAGGCCGCGGCCGCGCCAGGAGTTCGTCGAGCCAGTTCGTATGAATCTCGCCTCGCAGGAATTCCTGGTCGGAAAGGATTCGGCGGAAGAGGCCGACGTTGGTGCGAATGCCGGTAATGGAGTATTCGTTAAGAGCGCGGCGGAGCCGGGAAATGGTTTCTTCGCGGCTATTGCCCCAGGCGATCAGCTTGCTGAGGAGCGGATCGTAATCCATCGGCACGGTCCAGCCCTCGTAAACGCCTTCGTCAAGACGAATGCCGGGGCCCGTGGGAGCGTGGCGCGCCAGGATTTTCCCCGGGGACGGGAAGAAATTGTTGTCGGGGTCCTCGGCGTAGAGGCGAACCTCCATGGCGTGGCCGCGCGGAGTAATGGATTCCCAGGCAAAGGGAAGGCGGTGGCCGGCAGCGATGGCAATCTGGAGCTTCACAAGGTCCAAGCCGGTGACCTGTTCGGTTACCGGATGCTCGACCTGGAGGCGGGTATTGACCTCCAGGAAATAAAAATTGAGGTCAGCATCCACGAGAAATTCGACGGTACCCGCGTTGACGTAGCCGCCCGCGCGCGCGAGGCGGACGGCGGCCTCGCCCATTTTGCGGCGAAGATCGGGCGTGATAACGGTTGACGGCGCTTCCTCGACGACTTTCTGATGACGCCGCTGGATGGAACATTCGCGTTCGCCCAAGGAAACGCAACGGCCGTGAGAATCAGCGAAAATCTGAATTTCGATGTGGCGGGGCGCAGGAAGGTATTTTTCGACAAAGACGCGAGGATCGCCGAAGGCGTTGAGTGCTTCGGAAGCAGCGTCGCGCCATGCCGAGGCAAATGCTGTATCGTTGGGCACGACCCGCATGCCTTTGCCCCCACCGCCTGCGATGGCTTTGAGCACAATCGGATAGTCCATGCTGCGGGCGAGTTCCTGCGCCTCTTCGGGTTTTTCGATTGGTTCGCTGGTGCCCGGCACGGTAGGCACTTCGGCGCGGCGCGCGAGCTGTTTGCCGGCCGTTTTCGAGCCCATGGCCTCCATGGCCTCGGCGGAAGGTCCGATGAAGGTTACGCCCGAATCGGCGCAAGCGCGAGGCAGCGCAGGATTTTCGGCGAGGAAGCCATAGCCGGGATGGAGCGCGTCGCACCCGGATTTTTTCGCGACATCCATCAATTTATCTATGCGCAGATAGCTATCGCGGGAAGCGGCCGGGCCAATCGGATAGGCCTCGGCGGCGAGGCGAACGTGGAGCGAGGCACGGTCAACTTCACTATAGACAGCGACAGTCTGAATGCCCAGTTCGCGGCAAGCGCGCAGGACGCGTACGGCGATTTCGCCACGGTTGGCGATCAGAATTTTCTTAAACATAGGAATTTGGCGACTGGCGAGATTTTATCACGTGGCCTGTGGGCAGCAGCGGGATTGCGCGGGGTGAGTGTCGTATCGTTTGCGGCGTACGGACTCCATTCGAGAACAGGTCAGTACCAGATCTCCATGCGGAGGCTCGCGCGATCGGTTTCGGTTTTGCCGGCCGGAAGGCGGTAGGGCGAGCCGTGCAGCGAGGCCTTGGCGACCCCGATGCCGATGAGCGCGTCGAGAAGGTCGTCGTGAGCGGCGGCGCGGCCAAGATAGTCCTTCCAGCGCAGGATTCGCTCGAGATCGGGCACAAGCTTGCGCAGCAGCCGTTTGCGCTCCGCGATGCCTTCCGCGGTGTGCTTGGACTCCAGGTTTTCCCCGGCCACGCGAAACCAGGTCAGTTCGGGATGGAATTCGATGATTCGTTCTTGTAGAGCGGGCGTCATTGCCGAGCTGGCTTCTTTCACTTTCGGGAGAAACCCCCACACGGGAAGGCCAGCCCCGGTGCCCCGTAGCTTGCGATGCAATCGCTGGAATTCCCGAGGCGATTCGGCGTTCAGCGCTTCGCGCGGCGGAGCATAGAAAAGAGCCGACGTGTTGTGACCGGAAAGGAGTTTCTTCGCTTCGAGGTCGCAAGCGCGGAGATTCTGCCGCGAAGGCAGCCCGATAGGAATATCAACGGCCACGCGCCGGCAATCCGCGGTGAGCGCCAGCACGGTGCGGAAATCGGGGCAGACAGCGAGCACAGGTATTTCACGGTTGGGCCACGAAGCGCTCTTGGCCACAATCCAGCCGCCCTTGCAAGCATCTACACCGGCAAACATGATCAGAGGGGGATGTTGGCGTGCTTCTTTTTGGGGTTGGAGTCGCGCTTGTTTTCGAGGGCCTGGAGGGCGGTGATGATGTGCGCGCGGGTGGTGCAGGGTTCGATGACGGCGTCGATGTAGCCACGTTCTGCGGCAACGAAGGGATTCGCGAAGCGCCTGCGAAACTCCGCAATCTTCTCCTTGCGCAGATTGGCGCGCTCGGCTTCGGGGGCGTTGCTCAGTTCGCGCTTGTAGACGATGTCCACCGCTCCTTCTGGCCCCATCACGGCGATCTCGGCGGTGGGCCATGCGAAATTCGCATCTGTGCGGATGTGCTTGGAGGCCATGACGCAATATGCTCCGCCATAGGCTTTGCGGGTGATGACGGTAATTTTCGGAACCGTCGCTTCCGCGAAGGCGAAAAGCAGTTTGGCGCCATGGCGGATGATGCCGCCGTACTCCTGCTGGGTGCCGGGAAGAAAGCCCGGAACGTCTTCGAACGTAATCAGCGGGATGTTGAAGGCATCGCAGAAACGCACGAAGCGCGCGCCCTTCACCGAAGCGTTGATATCGAGCGTGCCGGCGAGGAACGCGGGCTGATTGGCGACGACGCCAACGGGCCGGCCGTCGAAACGCGCGAAGCCGACGACAATATTTTTCGCATAATGCTCGTGAACTTCGAAGAAGTAACCCTCGTCCACCAGGGCGTGAATGACATCCTTGATGTCGTAAGGCTTCAAGGGGTCTTCGGGAACGATCGAGTTGAGCGATTCCTCCCGGCGATCGGCGGGGTCGGAGATGGGCCGGCGCGGCGGATCTTCCAGATTGTTGGAGGGGAGAAATCCGAGCAGTTCGCGGATCATCGCGAGGCAGTCGGCATCGTCGCGGGAAACGAAGTGCGCCACGCCGCTGGTGGCATTGTGGGTCATGGCGCCACCGAGCTCCTGCTTGGTGACTTCCTCGTGCGTGACGGTTCTTATGACGTCGGGACCTGTGACGAACATATAGGAAGTGTCGCGGGTCATCAGCACGAAGTCCGTGATGGCGGGCGAATAGACGGCGCCGCCGGCGCACGGGCCCATGATGGCGCTGATCTGAGGGATGACGCCGCTGGCCAGCGTGTTGCGAAGAAAAATGTCCGCATAGCCGGCCAGGGACGCAACTCCTTCCTGAATGCGCGCGCCGCCGGAATCGTTCAGGCCGATGAGGGGAGCGCCGTTGCGCATGGCCAGGTCCATAATCTTGACGATTTTTTGCGCGTTGGATTCCGAGAGCGAGCCGCCAAAGACGGTGAAGTCCTGCGCGAAAACATAGACCAGGCGGCTTTCGATGCGGCCAAAGCCCGTGACGAAGCCGTCGCCAGCCGGGCGGTGCTCTTCCGAACCGAAGTCCACGCAGCGGTGGCGCACAAATTTATCGACTTCCTCGAAGGTGCCTTCGTCGAGAAGGAGGTCAATGCGTTCGCGCGCCGAAAGTTTTCCCGCATTGTGTTCGCGTTCGCGGCGTTCCGGGCCGCCGCCGGCTTCGGCTTCCTCGGAAATGCGACGGAGTTGGTCCATACGGTCGGCGTTCGTGGAGGACTCCCAAGTGGTGTGATTTTTTTCAGGCAAGAGGCCCTCCCCCGGGCGCTTCATTTTTTGGAGCGAAGATCAGGACAGCGACGTGCGTCCCGAGCCAGACGGTGCCTAGCAGAAGCACTACGCCGAGCAAGATTTCCGCCGCGATGGCCCCGGCGCGAGGGAGCGGCGATTGAATGGAGGTTACATAGAGCGTCGCGCGCACGAGAATGACCATGGCGCAGAGCGTGGTGGCCACGATCATCAGAACCGTCAGAATGGAAAGGATCACCTGTTTCATGGGCGATGAAGCTCCCAGGCGTTCCGGCCAGCCAAAGGATAACGCATTCGCCGGGAAAGCAGAACGTACCAAACGGGTTTCTGGCGGAGCAACGAGTCTCAGCGGAGGCCAGACCAGTCGTCAGCGACGACGATCGAGTCGCTGGGATTCGCGGGATCGTACTTCACGCTGGTGGGATAGCCAGTGACGAGCCGTTCGGCACGCACCTGGCTTTCGAGACCGGTAATATCCTGCGCCGTGTGGTAAGTGACGCCGGAAATCGAATAACTATAGGAGACCAGGCAGCGCGGTCGGTTGTCCGGCAGTGGGCGCGCACGAAGTCCCAACAAGCCGCGGCGCTGGTCGGCGGGCGGCGGGGGATGCTGAGCGAGTTCCACGACTTGCCCTTCCGCAATGCGGCCAATCAAATTTAGGTGTAAACGGCGCTTGCGTTCCTCAGCCTCCGGATCGGGTTCAGGACGGATGAACGCATACGCAATCAAGGCCAATGCGGCCAGTGCCCCACCACCAACCGCTGCCAGCAACTTCCAATCGGCGAGCAATTCTTTCAACGCTCAACCCCTTACTGCATTCAGTCTGGAAATAATCGAAAGAAGAGGCGACTTCCTCCTGGTTCGAGCGCAATTTCCGGCGGGACGCTCTTCTTTCCCCACTGCTTTTATCTTACCGAATAGGTGCAAGCGATGCGAACTCAGGACGCGGGAGGATACACCGGATTGTGCAACACACCGATGCCAGAGACACTGACCTCGACGTAGTCGCCCGCGACGAGTGGTCCGACGCCCGCCGGCGTGCCGGTGGTGATCACATCGCCGGGCAAAAGCGTCATCATGCGGGAAATCCAGCGAATCAGATAGGCCACGGGATAGATCAGCAAGGAAGTCTGGCCGGACTGGCGAAGCTGGCCGTTCACCCGGGTCTCCACGAGGGCGTCGCGCGGGTCGAGTTGCGATTCGATGTACGGACCGATGGGACAAAACGTGTCAAAACCTTTGGCGCGTGCAAACTGCACATCCGATTTCTGCAGGTCGCGGGCGGTGACGTCGTTGAGGCAGGCGTAGCCGAGCACATAGGAGAGCGGATCTTCGGACTCGTTGAGGCGCGAACAGTTTTTGCCGATGACCACGGCGAGTTCGCCTTCGTGTTCGACTTGCTTTGAATAGCTCGTGAGAACAATTGGGGAATCAGGTCCCACCAGTGCGGAAGGTGGTTTGAGAAAGATCAGCGGCTCTTTAGGCACCTCGTTGCCCAATTCTGCGGCGTGCGCCGCATAGTTGCGCCCGACGCCGACAATTTTCGTGGGCTCGACGGGAGCGAGGAGACGCGCTTCGCGCAAGGGCAAAGTGGCGGATTCGCGGGACCACGGCTGCCATGGAGGTCCTGAGATGCTGTGGATGATTTCGCCCTCGATCAGTCCGTATGCGGGCAGAACGCGGGAAGCCGCACCTGCGGATTTGGGGACGAACCTGCAAAATTTCATCGCTTGAGGGCCTATTCAGCGGGGGCTATGCGTGCCGTCTGCCGCTCGCGCCCGCCAAATCATGATACCAACCCAGGAGAGCGTTGCAAAAAACAAATAGGCCACGGCGCCGAGAACAAAGACGTGGAATGCGGAGTAATAGTCCTCCAATAGCACAAAAACGAAGGTGAGAACGCGATAGGTGAGCGTGAGGAGCCCCCAGGCAAGCAGGCCGGAGACAAGCAATTCCCCGGGGGAACGCAAAAAGCGTAAGACGGGCATAGCAGCGAAGAAAGCCAGGATGAGAGTTGCGACGATGTTGCGCTGTTGCGCGAATAGCTCCAGCGAGGGGACGCGGTTCGCGACCATAATCCAGGCCGTAAGGGTGAGCGAAAGGCAAACACCGGTCCAAATTCCGGTGCGAATCGGGGGATTGTGCAAGAAATGAAACCCCCGATAACCCGGTGGGTTAAAGTCCACTGACATGGCGCTGGGCTGCCTTCCAGACAGTCGCTCAAGAATTTGAACACGCATTCAACGAGAAAGTTGCGCGACGTCTACGGCGACTGCGGCACTGGGCGCGCTTTCGTTTCCAGAGAGATCCACGGCGGTGACGGTGTACCAGTAGTGGTGTCCGGCCGAGACTGAGCTATCACGATAGGCGGGCGAGGGCAAGAGTTGCGGGGTTAGGAGCGAGCCGCGGCTGCCCTCCTGCTCCACGCGATAGACGCGATAGCCGGCGAGGTCGGGCTCGATATTGATGGACCAGGAGAGTTCCACAACCGGTGAACCCGGAGCGGCGCCAGGTTCGACGGCCGCGACGACATCCTGAGGAGCGGCGGGCGGGAAAGTGTCCCGCGGCGTAACGATGGTTTCATTGGAATCGCCCGATTCAAGCGGCCCAGCCGGGGACTCAACGACGCTGCGCACAACATAGACATAAGTCTGGCCGTAGTCGAAGCCGGAATCGCGATAGTCCGGGGTGGCAGCAACTCCCAGGAGCGCAAAGGGAACTTTCCACGCGGACGGCAGGCGTTCCGACGGTGGCTGGTTGGCAGATGCGGGATTCAGTTCGCCGCGGTAGACGTGATACTCCTTCACGGCAGGGAGGCCTTGGCCGAACGAATTCTTCGTGGGTGGCTGCCACTTTAACTCGATGCCGTGTTCGGTGACGTTCGCATTCACCTGCCCAATCGATTCCGGAACTGGAAAGAGTTGGACGGAAACGTCGTTGGAAAATGCGGATGGATGTCTGTCGGAGATCAGGGTCCGCACGCGATACACGAAGGGCGCACCGGCGAGCAATTGCGGGTCGCTGGGGGAAATCGGATCCATAAAATTCACTTGGTCACGTTGCAGGTAACGTGAGACCAGCGCGCCGGGCACGGTATCCACCACGCGAAAAGATTTGCGGTCGGGCTGCCCACCGGGTCCGAGACCACTACGCGAAACTTCGAACGCGGGTGTCTGCGGCAAGCTGTCGCCGAGGGTGCTTTTGCTGGGCATCGTAAACGTGAGCAGGACGTCAGGGCCCGCTTGTTTCGCGGCTAAATCGACAATGGCCTGGGGCACGGGAGGCGTGGGGGGAACCGGCTCGCCGGGCGCGCCGCAACCCGCAACAACGTAGAAAATGGAAACTAGAAAATAAAAAAAGGAAGCGGATCGAGTGGAGAGAGCGCGAGAGCCGTGCTTGATCCCTATTCTATGTTCCATTTCCGAGTTTCAAATCTCGTACGTCAGAGAATGTAACGGCTCAAATCCTGGTTCTTGACGATGTCGGCGAGCTGCTTGTTGACGTAGACCGCATCCACTTTGACGGATTTCTTTTTCAGGTCGGGCGCTTCGAAGGATAGTTCATCGAGAACTTTTTCGAGAATGGTGTGCAGGCGGCGCGCGCCGATGTTTTCGGTCTGTTCGTTGACGTTGGTGGCAAAGCGGGCGATGGCCTGCACGGCGTCTTCAGTAAATTGCAGCTTCACCCCTTCGGTGTCGAGCAGCGCGATGTACTGCTTGATGAGCGCATTCTTCGGCTCGGTGAGGATGCGGACGAAATCCTCTTCCTTGAGCGACTGCATTTCCACGCGGATGGGCAAACGGCCCTGTAACTCGGGGATCAGGTCCGACGGCTTGGTGACGTGAAACGCGCCGGCGGCGATGAACAAGATGTGGTCGGTGCGGATCATGCCGTAACGCGTGTTGACGGTGGTGCCCTCGATGATCGGCAAGATGTCGCGCTGCACACCTTCGCGGGAAACATCGGGGCCGTGGCCGGATTCGCGGCCGGCGACCTTGTCGATTTCGTCCACGAAGATGATACCCATCTGCTCGGCGCGCTCGACGGCGACGCGCGTCACTTGGTCCATGTCGATCAGCTTGTTCTCTTCTTCCTGAATCAGGTATTCGAAGGCGTCGGCGACGCTCATTTTGCGCTTCTTCTTCTGCTGGCCGAACATGCCGCTTAGCATGTCCTTGATGTTGACGTCCATCTCCTCGACGCCCTGGTTGGAGATGATTTCGAAGGAGGGCATGGCGCGTTCGCGGACTTCGAGATCTACCATGCGCTGGTCGAGCTTCCCTTCGCGGAGCTGGACGCGGAGTTTCTCGCGGGTGCGCTGATTCTGCTCGCGCTGGGCGGCGCGTTCCGCCTCCGGCATTCCTGGAGATTCCACCAGAGGAGGCAGCAGGAGATCGAGGACGCGCTCTTCGCCGGACTGTTCGGCGCGGTCGGCGACCTCGTCGAGCTTTTCCTCGCGGACCATATCAATAGAAGTTTCCACGAGGTCGCGCACCATGGATTCGACATCGCGGCCGACGTAACCGACTTCGGTGTATTTCGAGGCCTCGACTTTCACAAACGGGCAGCCGGCAAGGCGGGCGAGCCGGCGGGCGATTTCCGTCTTGCCGACGCCGGTGGGACCAATCATCAGGATGTTTTTGGGCAGCACATCCTCCGCGATTTCGGGCGGAAGTTTCTGGCGGCGGACGCGATTTCGCAGCGCAACGGCAACGGCGCGCTTGGCGGCGGCCTGCCCGACGATATATTTGTCGAGTTCCACCACGATTTCGCGCGGAGTCATGTCGTCCAGCGCGGGCAGCATCTCGCCATCTTCCGGCGGCACCGCGCCGTTGGCGCCCGGAAACAAGGTAGTCTCTTTTTCAGTCTTGATAGCCATGGGCGTTAGATTCCTTGCAATCCCCGAAAACGCGGCTTCCGGGCAATCCCCTAGATCTCTTCTACGGTAAAGTTTGCGTTGCTGTAAATGCAAATTTCGCTGGCGATGCGCATGGACTCGAGCGCCAGGTCCTTCAGCGCCAGCTTGGAATGTTTCAAGAGCGCACGGGCTGCAGCCAGGGCATACATACCGCCGGACCCGATGGCGCAAAGGCCGTCGTCGGGCTCGATGACGTCGCCATTCCCCGAGAGAACGAAAGTAGCCTTGGCATCGGCGACGATCAACAATGCTTCCAGGTGCCGCAAGGCGCGATCCTTGCGCCATTCCTTGGCGAGTTCCACGGAACCCTTCTGCAGGTTGCCGGAATGTTCCTGAAGCTTGCCTTCGAAACGCTCGAACAAAGAGATCGCGTCGGCGGTGGAGCCGGCGAAGCCTGCCACAACCTTGTCGTTATAGAGGCGGCGCGTTTTGCGAGCAGTGTGCTTAAGTACGTGGTCGCCCATGGTGACTTGTCCATCGGCGATGAGCACAACTTTGTTCTCCTTGCGGACGCACAAAACCGTTGTGCCGTGTATCTGTGAGGCTCCCGAGGTATCGGCCATTTCTATAGTATACCGCGGCCACGCGATCCGGTCATTTCCAGCAGACCGCGCAGTAGGGCAAGAACGCGTGAGAGGCGTCAGGTACCGAGCGGAATTTCCTTGAAGGAGATCACCTTGTAGGTGATCGGGCCTTCGGCGGCTTGGGCAGAGCAGCTATTGAAGTTGATGCCGCGGCCGAGATTGCTATTTGGCCCGCCGGAGCCGGTCTGGCTGAAAGAGGAGGCTCCTAAGCTCGAGAGCAAATTGCCCGAGGTATCGCGCGTTTTGGCGATGAAGACCGCTCCGTCGATTTCCCCGATGCCGCTCATGGTGGAAACGAAGCTGCCTTGCCCGATGACGAGAATGACGCCTTGCCAGCTGGCATCCGGATCGTAGGTAAGCGTACCGGTCACCAGCAGCAAACCGTAGCCTGTGTTGTGCCAAGAGGTCAGGTCCAGATTTCCATTGACGACGACCGTCATCGGATGGCCGGGGGCCATGCCGGAGGGCAAGCTGCCGGCAGTCGCGGGTCCTTGGATGACCGAATCGGCACTGTACGTGATGTCCTGAACAATCGAGTCGAGACCCTGAGGAGTGAGCCAGTTCTGATTTGTGCCCGTGCTCACGTCCTGAATGCTTTGCGGCGAGGTATACGGAACCGATGGCGGCCCCGGATTGATGGGTCCCTGATAATAGGCGCCAGGAATCGCGCCGGCGAGAACATTCGTTTTCGAGCTGTCACCGCTGTTGGTGAAACCAATGGCGGGAAAAGCCAACGACGACCCCGCACAGCCATCCTGACCGCGGACGTAAAAGCCATAGTTGGGCGATCCGGGCGGGACGCCGTCTACGGTTTGCGGTCCTACAAAGGTCACATTGTTCCCGGCTAAAGTCAGCGCTGCAGGAAATTGCGGAACTGTGAGGCTCGGAAAAATCACCAGCGGACGGACGATGTATTGCAACATCTTCTGGCCGCCGTTGGGGAGAACGGCGTACGAGGTTATTTCCAACGCCTGGCCCGCGGTCGCGGGAGGTGTGGCGTTCTCAATCAGGCCGGGCACCAGGTTGCCAAACCCGTTTACATTGTCCGGGTCGTAGAAGAGCGGGGTGAAGCCGTCGACGGAGCCATCGCCATTCACGTCCACCCCGGTTCCGCCGCTTCCGAGGGATTGCTCGGTGACTGGATTGATGCGCACCCATTTGAACGACGGACCAGGCAACGCGGGGCTCGCACCCGGGTCTGGAGATACCGAGGCATACTTCGTGACCACCCGTGTGGAAACGTCCACGCCAAATTCCTGTTTGTATTCGGTATCGGGATATGTGGTGGGATCGGAAGTATTGTCGGGGGCCACGGTTTCCCCGCCCAGAGGATTGATGATGTAGATGACCTGAGTCAGCGGCATAGGACTTCCGGGCAGTGGGATGTAGTTCGGATTGGTCGGCAGGAGGCGGCCGCGAGCTTCTTCGACGCCGGCCAGCGCCGCATAATATGCATTTGTGGATGTACGGTAGTTGCGCGCGAGCGCCGTGTCCGTGCCGGCAGAAACAATCAGCGCGATGGCCACCACGCTGATCAGCAATAGCGCAAAGATGGCGATGAGCAAAGCCGCGCCTTGCTGTCGGCGGCGATTCCCGGGTTGGCGGCGATGATTCATGAGCTGTCGTTGTGCGCGGCCTCCACGACCTAGTGCGACGGATTTACCCGGTGGCCACGCGCCGTGAGTTCCACGAGCTTTGGACGCTGAGTTTGCAGATCCAATTGGCGCGTCATGACGATCAGAGTGATGTCCACATCGCGAATGTTTGCGGGGACCCCGCTGCTCCCCGCCAGGTCACAGAATTGCGGGCCCGCCGAAGTGTCACAGCTATACCTGAAAATCGGCTGCGAAACAGCCCCTGGAAACATCGACGGATAGGCCGCGGCAATTTCGGCAAACTGCGCCGGCTGGACGGTTGGCGCATTGTTCATGACGTTGGTGAGAAACGGCACCCGGGCCGCGGCCGAAGACGTTGCGGTGTCCGGATCCACCCCAGTGGCTTTGGGAACAATTGAGCGGTAAAGCGTGGTGCCGACCAACTGATAGCGAATCCAGTTAACGCCGCTGCCCAAGTCCGTTTCGATAATCAAATCATAATCGCCTGGGGTGGTGCAGGTGGCGCCAATCTGGCACTGCGGGAAGATCGGGTAGGTTGGATCCCAGGCCACGGGGCTGATCGCGTATTTCGAAGAGTCGGCCGGCACGCTGGAAAAGAGGCTCACCGCCGGGTATCCCGAAACGTCAAAATCGCGGACGATCTGGTCAATCGCAAGGCGCGCTTCCTGGAACGCTCCAGTGAGCTGGGTCTCGCTGGAATATTTCTTCTGGGAAAGCTCCAGCAGCTCAAACATTGCCCCGCAAATGACCAGAAAGATGGCCGTGGCCACCAGGAGTTCGAGAATGCTGAAGCCATGTTGCTGACGGGGCGCGGCGGCATTCATTTCGACACCATGGTATCGAGAGTAATTGGAAAATCGAGGGACTTCATGCCACGCCGGAAAGCGCCAACGATGATGCGGCGGCCGATGGTGGATCCATTGGTGGTGGTGATAACCGCCCAGCGCACGTCGTTCACCGCGCCGAAAGGATCATTGGGATCTGTGTAGGTGAAGCTATAGCCGGGAACCGCCGGCTGCGTGAAATCGATGATCGGCAAATCGTTCAATAGTTTCACGGGACTTCCCACCAGAACACCGGGCTGGCTGGGGTCACCGACGTTACAGGTGGCGGCCGGCGGGCAGGTGATTCCCTGCGGATCAGTGAAGGTCGTTGCCGTGAGAGGAACGGAGCGCAGCGCTTCCATTTGTTTCTGGGCGAGAACCAGCGCAGTGCCGTCGTTACGATTATTGGCGTTCATCATCAGGGACGAGGGCACCAATTGCGCCACGGCCACCAGGCCGACAGTGACGACCACGGTGGCCAGCAGCAGCTCGATCAGCGTGAATCCGCGTTCGCGGCGCCGGCGCGATCCGAACGGGCCCCCGATACATTTCTTCTTGGTTGTTTTCATCGCAACTGCTGCCAGCTCCCGGTGCTGTCCCCCGTCCAAATCTGCAAAGACCCCGCGGGCATCAGGAGCACGGCGCGATAACCGGCATCGGGCGCGCTCGGAGAATTTAGAAAGAAGACATCCACGTTACCGGAGGCCAGCGCGCCGCGCGGGTCAAATTGAAGCGTAGCACCCGCGGCGGGGACAGAAACGGGAATCGTCGCGCCCAGTGCGGCGGCGGCCGGCAGCGCGGCGGCACCTGGCACGGAGCCCGAATCAATCAGTGTTCCATAGGAACCGAGCATGATCGTCTTGGCGCTCACTCCGGTCAAGGGAGTGCCGTTCTTGTCCGTCAGAGAGGCGCGGGTCATCGTGGGATCGCCCGGGTCAGGCTGAAAAACACAGTTCACGGGTTTGTTGAGGCGAATGGCCTCATACCGGGTGAGGCGTATAATGTCGGCAACCTCGGTGGCCGCGTTGCTCAACTGGTAGGAGCGGTAGGCGTGGAGGAACGACGGCATGGCGATGCCCATAAGGATCAGGCCTACCGCCAGCGCGACAACCAGCTCCGTCAAGCTGAAGCCGGAAGCCCGCTTTTCGCCCGCCCACAATTCCATTCTGCAGCCATTCATGACACACGTCCCCTATTGCCGGTTGCGAGCGGGTCGCGAACTCGACTGTGGCTGGGACTCTAACAAGTTAGCAAGGTTCCGACCAGCCAGACAGGGGATATTCCTCTGAGTAATATCCAGTCGTTAAGCGCCCCTCGCGCCGAAGTGTCTTGAGGAAATTATCGGGCACGGAGGGGGTATCTGGCGAAGGAAATAAGGATTTACTTACCCTTCTTGCCACCGGTTTCCTTATAGCGCTGGACCAGCGCCTCTCGCGTGAAGTAGTCCGCGGGCAGCGCAGGATTTACCGTGCAACTCTCGTTGAAAATCTGGGCGATGCGGCGCCCGTCGCGTTCGCGCGTGACCTGCATGGGCAGCTGGACGCCGCCGACGAGCTCGTAGTTGGTGTAGATTGAAACGTCTTCGTGCTCTTCGCCGGAGTTGAGGTCTTTAATCCGGAACTCGCTGCGAACAAGAAGATGGCTCAGGCGGTTGACTGCGAGGCGGTACACGCGGTCGTCGCGGTCGTAAAGTTCAACCCAATCCACTTCGTGAAGGTCCACAGTATCGAGCCCACGCCAACGGACGAAAAGTTCGGGGCTCTTCAGGCCGACGCGTAAAAGGTTGTCAGGGCTTCGCTGGACGGCAGCCTGGAACTCGGCAATGGTGTCTTCCGGAAGCTCGGAAACGCCGCTTTTATCCATGGTCCAGCCTTGGTCACCGTTAAACGTGGTGATCACCAGGCCTCCATGTGATAAATCGAGGTCCTGCACGCCAATGATGTATCCAAGCAAGGTATTCCGGCTCTTTGCGAAATAATCGGTGCGATTCTTGTCGGGAAACTGCCAGGCGTCCTTGAACTGTACGTAGCCGGTGAGCGCTCCGTCGTGGCCCATCAGGGCGCGGCGGCCCTCACATTGCCGCTCTTTCATGCCCAGGTACGCGGGGCCTCCGAGGCCCTGGATCAGCTCACTCAGAACTTTGCGGGCTCGGGCCTCGCTTTCCTCCGGCGCGATGGTGTCCGGATTCTGCGCGCGCACAACCAGCGGGGCCAGCGCGGCGGCAATCGCCAGGTAGAAGCACGCTTTTCGCAAGGTTAACCGCACAAAACCGAGCCTCCATTTACGTTCAAAATCTCCCCGGTCATGAAATTGGAGAGATCCGAGGCGAGAAACAGGATGGGGCCAGCGATTTCTTCCGAAGTACCAGGGCGCCCCAAGGGAATGACGCTGGAGGCCATCTTCTTGCCGGCCTTTGAATTGAGCACCGCGTTGGACATATCGGTCGCTACCCAGCCTGGGGCAACGCAATTTACCAAAATTCCATAGCGCGCGAGTTCCGTGGCGAGTCCCTTGGTGAAGCTGATGATGCCGCCCTTCGACGCGCCGTAGTGCGTATGGAACGATTCCCCGCGCTGCCCTGCCGTGGAGCTAACCGGAATGATTTTGCCGCTCTTCTGCTTGATCATCTGCGGCACCGAAAAATGAATCACGGAGTACACGCTCTTGAGGTTGATGCGAATCATATCGTCCCACTGCTTCTCCGCCATTTGCTCCACCGGCAGGTCCTCTACATTCCAGACGCCGGCATTGGGCACAAGGATGTCCAGGCGCCCCAGGCGCTTGATGGTGTGCTCGACGAGTTTGCGGTTTTCGTCGTGCTTTCCGACGTCCGCCTTGAAGGCCTCCACGCGGGTGCCGTGCTTCGCGGCTTCCTGCTCGACCTGCCGTGCGGCGTCTTTGGCCGAGTTGTAGCTGAAGATCACATCGGCACCCGCTTGGGCAAAGAGTCTGACGACCGCCGCGCCGATGCCGCGCGAACCTCCGGTAATAAGTGCCGCCTTGCCAGCCAATGAAATCATGATTCCCCCATATTCAGATTCGTGCCTGCAAACCCCACCCAGTTTGAACGGACCATTTATTTTATCGTTCAGCGGCGGGAGCGTGGCGCACCGAGCGGGCTGAGGCGGCCAATTCGCGGAACAATTTTTCGGCTAGTGGGTCCCCCGGCATGCGTTCCGGGTGCCATTGAACGCCGGTGACCCAGTTTGAGTCCCCGGTCCACTCGACGCCTTCGACGATGCCGTCCGGGGAACGTGCCGTAATTCTGAGGTTCTGGCCGGGCTGTTCGATAGACTGATGATGCGAACTGTTGACCACAGCACTCCCCGACCCGGCGAGCACCGCCAGACGGCTGCCCAGCTCAAATTGGGCGGCGTGACGCGGATCGTCTTCAGGTTCTGGCGTTAAATCCTTCTTGCGATGCGCTAGCGAGGTTCCGATCTCGGAGTGCAGGTCCTGTATCAGAGTGCCTCCGAGGTAGACATTGAGGATCTGGCAGCCGTAACAGATTGCGAGGACAGGCTTTCGTTCGGCGAAGGCGTGTTCCAAAATGGAACGGTCGGTCTGCTCCCTTGCCACATCAGCTGGGGCGGACTTTCCCCTATTTTGACGCCCGTATTCTCTCGGATCCACGTCTGCCGGGCTTCCGGGAAGCACAAAGCCGTCCAGGTCTGACAGGAGAGCCTGTAGGCGGACCGGGTTGTTCAAGGCCAATTCCACCGGTTCGGCTCCCGCGCGCTCCACGGCCTCGGCGTAATACCGAATCTTGCCCTGCCAAGGCTGGGAGCTGCCCTGGCCCTCTTCGGAGGTGCGCCAGGGAATACCAATACGCGGCCGGTTGGGAACGGTGGATGCCATGGAACTCAGAATCGTAACATCCCCCCAAAGATCCGGGCAACCAGCCGAAGCGAGCCCGATTTTCGCGCGGCTGAAGGCGAGAATGAAAAACCGTGAGCGCCCAGAGAGGAGAATCTTTGACCGGATCGTTCCGGGAGGTAGGCTGGCAATGGTGCGGATTAGGGTTCAAAAAAATAAGGGCGACTCGGTTTAACCCGCGTCGCCCTCTTTTGATTGACTGGCAAAGTGTTCGCTTCGCTTCCTAGTTTCACTGGCTACAGTTCGGTTTTACCCTTGCCGCCGCCCATGTCTTTTGCCGCAAAGCTCGACTTCCGGATCTGCTCTGCGCCTGCGTTTCGGTTTTACCCTCGCCGCCCGCGTGAACTGACCTTGAAAATCTCTCCTTGGGTCGTCTTCCGAGAGCCTGCTCGGTTTTACCCTTGCTTGTCCTCGGCTTCGAACCTTGGAGTTATACTCCCCACTCCATTCCGCCTAAGCTCGCGCGGTTTTACCCACACTGCCCCTGCGGATTGAACTGCGAAGTTTCCACTTCTGACTTCAACTCGAAATGGCTTGCTTGGTTTTACCCTCGCGGCCACCCCAGAATTGACTCGTGAAGTTTCTCTTCCCGATCAATCTGAACGCATAGTAAGAATGTTTCGGAATGTTGACAAGAGGTCTGCCGCAAGAATGCTGTGGAAATGTGTGCAAGCCTGTGCAAGAAATTGGGGATGAAGAGGAAGCACCGGATCTACCCTTCGAAGGCGACTGGGCTGCGCGCAGTATATGCTGGTCACTAT
>DATIXE010000032.1:0-75865 GCA_035518915.1 Candidatus Eiseniibacteriota bacterium | reverse complement strand
CAAATGCACGGAACAGAGTGTATCTTTCGTTGGGAATTGTTTCGTCCTGAAACGTCCCCTTTTCCCTAGAAAACTCCAATCTCAGAAGTGACTCAATCTTCAAGCTAAAGCGCGAGACTTCGCGCCCAGTGTGGCGTGCGTCTTGCACGCACTCCGTTGGAACTTTGTCGTAGCTGTGTCCCACTCGACGAAATGCCCAGGCGAGGGAGGGCGAAGTTACCGGATGGATTTCACTCTAATGCATACGCCCATACACAGATTCCCGCGACACGCTTTGCTCGTCTTTGCGCTGGCCGGCTGTGTCGGGAACGGCGGGGTCGCGCGGGGACAGACTCCGCAAGAGGTCGGCCAGGTGGAGGCCGCGTATTTGCGAAAAATTGTTGAATTTGTGCAATGGCCCGCGGTCTCCACCGATCCCGGGAAAGCTTTTCGCGTGTGCGTCATGGGCCGCTTCTTGATGAGCCATCCACTCGCGCAGGAATTTCGGGCAGCGACGGTGGCGGGCCGAAAAGTCGAGGTCGTGATCGTGGACTCAAAGCAGAGCGTGAAGGCGTGCCAAGTGTTGTTTGTCAATGCCGTTGACACCAGGCAGCGTTCGAACATCCTCGATTCCGTGAAAGGGTCGGAGGTCCTGACGGTGGGGGACGACGCCGGTTTTCTGGAGGCCGGAGGCATTCTGCAATTTTCCGCGGAAGGCAATCTGTTGCGCTTTGGGATCAATCTGGTGGCCGCAAGGAATGCCGGCCTGAAGTTCGACTCCCGAGTGCTGTCCTTGGCGCATCGCGTGGTCACGGAGAAGGGAACTACCGGTAGCTGAAATGCCGGATCTGAACAACATGCGGCTGCATTGGCGCCTGATGCTGTTGACCATGGTCAGCAGCTGCGTGGGCCTGCTTGTAGCTATCATGATGTTCCTCGTCTATAACGACCATCTCACCCGGGAACACAAAGTCGAGGAAATTCAGTCCGCCGCGGATCTCGTCGGCACCAACAGCGTTGCCGCGGTGGTGTTCGAGGACGACGAAGAGTGCTCCAGGCTATTGCAAGCGCTCCGGACGCGACGCCACATCCGGCAGGCCGCGCTATACAGTGCCGAAGGAAGCGTAGTGGCGCAGTACCGGCGTTCCGGTTCTCTGGCTAACCCACCTAAACTGAAGCAACTCTCTCTGGGCAGCCTTCGTTGGACCGCGGATCACCTGGAATATTCGCAGCCACTGCAACTTGGGGATCAAAAGGTCGGAGCGCTGTACCTCGAGGCCTCGCTCGACGACTTGCGGGAGGGCCGCCGCAACTCACTGCTGGCCACGATTCCCGCGTTCTTTCTCTCCATGATGGTGGTATCCCTGCTTACAGCCATCTTGTCGAGCTCGCTTACCCGGCCAATCCAAAGCCTTGCAAACGTGGCCAGTGAAGTGGCGGAACGCAGGAACTACGCGCTGCGTGCGCCGGATCTGGGGGGAGCGGAGTTGGGGCAACTTGGCAGAGATTTCAATCACATGCTAGACGTCATCGAGGGCGGGAATCGCGAACTTCAGGAAGCGCAGGAAATGCTGGAACTCCGCGTGGCGGAGAGAACAGAAGCACTCCAAAACGAGATTGCCGAGCGGAATGAAACTGCGGCGAAGCTGGAAGAAAGCGAAGAGCTCTTCCGGACGCTGACCGAGGGATCGCCGGTGGGCATCCTGGCCTGTGCATTGGACGGAAAAATCCGCATGAGCAATCCGGCATTTCGCAAAATGTTCGGCTACAGCGAGGCGGATCTCGAGGGGAAGCTGCTGAACGATGTACTTACGACGGAAAGAACCTCACGGGACGAAGAGGAATCGAGGCGGCTCGTGGCCGAGGGCAAGGTGGTGCGAAAAACCACCCGGAGACGCCGCAAGAGCGGCGAAGAGTTGGACGTTGAGGTGTTTGCCGCGCCACTTCTGAACCGCGGTCAGGTGATGGGTTTCCTGGCTCTCTACCTGGACGTTTCGCGCAGGGTCCGAGCAGAGCGGTCGATTCGAGAGAGTGAAGAACTCTTCCGCCTGCTTAGCGCCGCGGCGCCCATCGGTATCTTCCGCACAGATGCTCAAGGCCGCTACCTCTATGTCAATCAACGCTGGTGCGAGATGAGCGGCCGGAGTGCGCAAAGTGCGCAAGGGTATGGCTGGCTGGATGCAATCCATCCGGAAGACCGGGACCAGGTGGAACGCTTGTGGAAGGCGGGCGTGGGAATGGGAATGGAACTCCAGGACGAAACCCGGTTCCTCACTCCGGATGGAAATACCAACTGGATCTACTGGCAGTCCCGCGGTCTCCATAGTCCCGACGGCTCCCTCATCGGATTCGTGGGCGTCTTGGAAGACGTTACGAACCGCCGCGCTGCCGAGCAGCGCCTCCTGGAAGCCAAGCAGGCTGCGGAAGCGGCCAACGAAGCCAAGAGCCAGTTTCTGGCGAACGTGAGTCACGAAATCCGAACGCCAATGAACGGCATCCTGGGAATGACCGAGCTCGCCCTGGGGACCCCGCTGAATGCCGAGCAGCGCGAATATCTTGGAATGGTGAAGAGCTGCGCGGTGTCTTTGCTGGAGATCATTGACGACGTTTTGGACTTTTCCAAGATCGAGCACGGCAAGATTGAACTGGAAGAGATTCCTTTCTCCATTCTCGATTGCGTGGAGCATGCGCTGCAACCCGTGGCCGTGCGCGCACAGAAGCGGGGTCTCGGGCTGGAGTGGTTCGTACGCGGGGACCTTCCCGAGTGGTTGCAGGGGGACCCCACCCGGTTGCGTCAGGTCTTAATCAACCTGCTTGGGAACGCCGTAAAATTCACGGAGCAAGGCGAAATCACGTTGGGGCTGGAGAGCCTGCACGTGGACCCACAGACCGTTGAACTCAAATTGAGCGTCACGGACACAGGAATTGGGATTCCCGAAGAAAGTCGGGAAAGAATCTTCGAGGCATTTCAGCAATCAGACAGCAGCGTAACCCGGCAGTACGGAGGAACAGGCCTGGGTCTCTCCATTTCCGCGCGGCTGCTTGCCATGATGGGCGGCCAACTGCAAGTGCGAAGTGAAATCGGGAGGGGTAGCACCTTCTCCTTTGTCCTTCGATGCAAGCGGGCAATAGAAAAGGAGGTGGAAGCTCGGTGCGCCCTCGAAGAGCAAGAATCGAAATTTTCAGCCGATCGGATTCTGGTTGTTGATGATTGCGGCGCGGCTCGTGATCTGATTTCCTGGCTGGCCGGGCGGTGGGGGCTTCGTGTGGACACTGCCGCGACTGTAAAGGAGGCTTTGGCTTTTTATATGAAGTCCGTGGAAGATGGCTTCCCGTATGCGGTGGCGTTCGTTGACGAGAACCTGGCTGGGAAAGACGGCTGTGAATTGGTGAAGGAGATGCGCCGACTCTCCCCAGCGGAGACCATGGCGATTCTCCTGATGTCCGCTTCTCCTTCCCTTGTGAAAGAGAGTCACGCGGACCAGTGCGCGACCCTTCGGCGGTTGACCAAGCCACTGCGGCGAGAGACGTTGCGGGAAGCACTCGAAGTGGCACTGCGGGCCGGGAGTCGGAGCGGCAGCCGGCCAGCGGCGCAGGGCCCACACCTCGAAATCGTTTCTAATCGAATCCTGGTGGTAGACGACAACGAGATTAACCGGAAGCTTGCACGGAAACTCCTGGAAAAGATGGGCCACGCGGTGATGGTAGCGGAGAACGGATTGCAAGCCTGCGAGGTGGCCATGAAGGAAGAGTTCGATGCCATCCTGATGGATTTGCAAATGCCCGTGATGGGTGGCTTGGAAGCGACGCGAAAAATTCGAGAGCAAGAAGCACACAGCGGGAAGCACGTGCCGATTGTGGCGATGACCGCCCATGCGGCCTTGCAAGACCAAAAGCGATGCCAGGAGGCGGGTATGGACGGGTACTTAAGCAAGCCGGTGAGGCCGGAGGTGCTGCGCAAGGAAATCAACCGGGTTACGAGCCGCCCCGAAGCCGTGAATTCATCCGCTTCGCCCGTGGTCGAGGCTGCGCCGCCGCCTGCGCAAGCCGAATGGGATATGCAGGAACTGATGGAGCGCCTCGGCGGTGACCAGGAGTTCCTGCGCGAGCTGTTGCTCATCTTTCGACACGACGTCGCCAGCCATCTGGCAAAACTCGAGGGCAAATTGGGAGAAATGGATTCGGATGGCCTTTACCGCGCCGCCCACACCCTGAAGGGCATGCTGAAAAATCTGGCGATGAACCCTGCGGCACAGACGGCCTCGGATTTGGAAAAGGCCGCGCGCGCGAGTCTCTTTGAGGAGTCCGAGCAGCTGATTTCGAGGCTGAAGCGGGAATTGGAAGCGCTTCTTCAAGCCGTTGATACGCAGCTCGCGGAGGTGAAATCATGAGAATTCTGATCGCGGAAGACGACGCGCTGTCGAGAACGCTCCTGGAGCGAACGCTCCAGCGCGCTGGTTACGACGTGATTTCCGCCGCTGACGGAGCCGAAGCGCTCAAGCACTTTGCCGTGCAGGACCCGCCGCGCCTCGCGCTACTCGATTGGGTCATGCCGGACAAAGACGGGCTGGAAGTCTGCCGGGAAATCCGGCGACGCAACGAACAGGCCTATACGTATCTGGTCCTGCTTTCGTCGCGCGAGACCAAACAGGACATCGTAGTTGGCCTGGAGGCTGGGGCCGACGACTACCTGACGAAGCCCTTTGACGTGGACGAACTTAGGGCGCGCCTGCGTACCGGTGAGCGCATCCTGGAACTCGAAGACCGGCTGGTGGAAGCGCGAGAGAGCATGAGGTTCCAGGCCACCCACGATCTGCTGACCTCGCTCTGGAATCGTGGCGTGATCATTGAACTCGTGACCCGCGAGGTGTTACGGTCTCGCCGCGAAGGCAACTGCATCGCGGTCATGATGTGCGATATCGACCGCTTCAAGCAGATTAACGACCAGTACGGCCACGCCACCGGCGACGAAGTGTTGCGCGAGGTCGCGCGGCGCCTGCAGCTTTCCGTGCGCTCTTACGATATGGTGGGCCGGTATGGCGGCGAGGAATTTCTGGTCGCTCTCAACCGCTGCAACCCCGGGAGCGCGGTATCACGCGCGGAAAACCTGCGCAACGCGATCGGTGGCCGCCCGATTCAGACCGCTAACCATCGGTTGACCGCAACCATCAGCGTTGGGCTCGCGCTTTCAACGGACTTCTCGAATTGTCCGATTGACGAAGTCCTGCACGACGCCGATATGGCCCTCTACGCCGCGAAGGCGGCGGGACGCAACTGCGTGCGCGTAGCCGCTCCCAAAGGCACGGATAAGTCCGGGGAGCCACAGCACAACGAATTTCCTGCGGTCCTTCCGTAGGGCGGGCGATCTCCCTGGCAATGCTCGGAATCGTTACTTCATTTTGCTGCGAGAGAGCTCCATCATCTGACGCATGGCCACGGAAGAGCCAGGGGCGCGGCGTTCCCGCCAGGCTTCCAGCCGCTTGCAGGTTTCCTCGATACCGGCGAAGAGCGTGGGGTTTTTGAAGGCGGCGCGCCACGTCGGCACAATGGACCGCATACGATCCCATACCACCCAAATCTCTCCGTTACTTTCGAAAAATAGTTCATCGTTGATCAGGCCGCGATTCACGATGCTCGCCACCATGTCCCAGTAACTGATCACCATCCGGATGTACGTGTTTTCCTGGCTGCCCTGCGGATATTTCTTCATCACCTCTTCCGGAGTTCCCGCGTGGAAATGATCCACGAACCACGCCCGCGCTTCGCGAAGTCGCGGCTCGCGCCGCAGGTCATAGAGGCGAAGCATGAGGTTGACCTCGTCGTAGCTGATCTGAGACATGCTTGACTCTCCTTTGAAAAACTACGGGTCATGCCGTGGGAGGCGGGGCGGCTTCTCCCTGCATTGCCGGAGCGGAACTGTACTCCACCCGCTGCACACCGCTCACCGGGATACCGCGGCGCTGGAACTCTACTTGGATGCGCCGGCGCAGTTCGCGCGCTACATCTTCCTGGCGCGAGGGGGTAGTGCGTACCTGCAGGCGAACTGTCGAGGAAGTCTGGTCAAAGCTCTGCAGGCCCAGGATGCGCGGCCCGTCCACCAGGGCTTGCGACCACGCGGAATCGGCACGCAGTTCGGCGACGGCAGCTTCCAGCGCCTGCAGCGCGCGATCCTGCGGAACCTGCGGAGAGAGCGCGACGTCCACGAAGGTTTGCGACCAGTCGCGGCTGAGGTTGGCCACGGTGCGAATGTCTCCGTTGGAAACGGTGACCAGCGCGCCTCGACCATCACGGACGATTGTGCGGCGAAGCGTGATGTGTTCCACGCGGCCGACGGTGTCTCCGATTTGAATCGTGTCGCCTACCACGTATTGATCCTCAAGAACGATATAAAAACCGGTGATGACGTCGCGCACCAGATTTTGCGCGCCGAATCCGACTGCCAGGCTGGCGAGTCCCACCAGCGCCACAACCGGAGTCATGTTGATGCCCAATTCCTGCGCAGCGGTCAGCAGCGCCACGGCCCAGACGATCTTGCTTCCCGCGCTGTAAAGGACGCCGGCGACAGTGCGCGTTTGCTGCTCGCGTGCCTTCGCCGTGCGTGCCTCGGAGCTTGCGGGCTTGATGAGGACGTTGGTCACCACGCGCAGCAACCGGTTCAACAGCAGGGCCACACCAAAGATAATGACCAGATGCAGGAGGTTCGCGCTCGTGAATTCCGGTAAATGAGAGAGCAGACTAGACATGGGATTGGTTGACGGGCGAGTATAACATTGGTGGGGGCGCGGGCAAGAGTCCGGCGAGCACGGCGTGTTGGAGGATTCGAGTGACGGAAAATCGCAGGAAGTTCTTGGGAGCATTGCTCGTCGCGGGCGTGGCAGCAGGCGTGAGCGGCAAGGTTGCCGCAGGACAGAATCCGCAGCCGCCGCAGGATCAGGGGCCCCCGGGCAGTCCGCCGCCGGATGCTCCTCCTCTGCCGGACATGAACAAACGCATGCTGGACGAAAACCAGAAAGAAATTAAGAAAAAAGTGGAGCAGTTATTCGACCTGGCGACAAAGCTGAAGGAAGAGGTCGAGAAAACTGATTCGAGCAAGGTATTGAGCCTAAACCTGGTGCGCAAGGCCGAGGAAATCGAAAAGCTCGCTCATGACATCAAGAACCGCGCGAAGGGCTGAGGCTTCGCCAGCGCGAAACTGCCGCCGTAGTCTCCGCAGAGTTGCGCCGGCGTCGCGTGGCGGAATCCGCGTGATTCCCGTATAATTAGAGGGTTGCAGTTCACCCAGAGTGCCGCTATGGTGCAACGGTTAGCACGTAGCCCTTTCAAGGCTAAAATACGGGTTCGATTCCCGTTAGCGGTACCAAATAATTGACGAGTTCAATGAACGCTTGCGCTCGAATAGGATTCCGCACAACGGTGGGTAGCACCAGCCGTGCGGCGGGGTCTTATAAACCCCGGTAAACGCCAGATTAGCGTGCCGGGAGGGGGCAGCACCCTCATCCACCACCAAATCGCATTGCAACTCGCATAGTGATATTCTTGCTACTGAATCACGCTCGTATCTTTGGAGGCCATATCATGGCTGACCTGTTGCGTTCCAACAATCCAGTGCTGAAGCAAAAGGCGTTCGCCGGGGCCGTCCCGAGTGGCGAGACGATGACCATCCAGGGCACGGTCAACAAGACCGGACTGCTGTTGCTGTTTGTGGTCGTGGCTGCAGCGTGGACCTGGGGCCTGGGCCACTCGGAAACTCCGGAAGCGGCGTACCCGTGGATGCTGGGCGGCCTGCTGGGCGGCCTCGTCGTGGCGCTGGTGACCATTTTCAAGAAGGAGTGGGCACCGATCAGCGCGCCGCTTTACGCGCTGCTGGAAGGGCTCGTGCTTGGCGGAATTTCCGCGATTTTTGAAAAGTCTTATCCAGGAATCGCCATCCAGGCGGTGAGCCTGACCTTCGGCGTGATGTTCGTGATGCTGATGGCGTACAAGTTCCGCATTGTGCAAGCCACGCGGGGATTCAGGCTCGGCGTGATCGCGGCCACCGGCGGAATCATGATCGTCTACCTGATAAATATGGGGATGGGGCTTTTCTTCCACTCGCAGATAAACATTCTCTACGCCTCCACGCCGCTTGGTATCGGCATCAGCCTGTTTGTGGTCATCATCGCCGCGCTGAACCTGATTCTGGATTTCGACATGATCGAAACCGGGGCCCGGATGGGAGCGCCAAAGTACATGGAATGGTATGGCGCGTTCGGGCTGATGGTCACTTTGATCTGGTTGTACCTCGAAATACTGCGCCTGCTGGGCAAGACGCGCAACCGCTGATTTGAAAAACAAAACGAAGACGGAAGGAAGGCGCAAGCCACGGGTGTTTTCGCGGAAATTCGCGGAGGCGCTGGCCTACGCCGAAAAATTGCACGCGCGCCAGCGCCGCAAGGGAACGAACAAGCCGTACATCGGGCACCTGATGAGCGTGACCTCGATCGTGATCGCCTACGGCGGCGACGAGGAGATGGCCATCGCCGCGCTACTCCACGACGCCGTGGAAGATCAGGGCGGAATGAAGCGGCTTCGCGAAATCCGGCGGAAATTCGGCAAACGAGTGGCGCACATCGTGGAAGGCTGCACGGACTCCTTCACGGAGCCGAAGCCGCCCTGACTGGTGCGCAAGCAGAATTACATCGCTCGCGTCGCCGGCGAGCCGGCGGACACCCGGCTGGTGTCCGCGGCGGACAAGCTCTCCAACACGCGCGACATTCTGCAGGACGTACGCGCCGACGGCGACCAGGCCTTCGAGCGGTTCCAGGGCAAGAAGAAAGGTACGCTGCGGTATTACCGCGCGCTGGTCTGCGAATTCCGAAAAGCCGGGAGCAATCCGCTGGTTGAAGAACTCGACCGCGTGGTGACGGAACTCGAACGCGAGGCCGATCCCCGCAAGCTGTTGCGGGAGGGCTAGCTGGTAGTGAGCATCCACAGTCCCTGCGTTCTGCTCCTTCATTTCTTACGGGGCAGATCCGATCCCTAATTTAGAGGCCGGGCTTGCCCGGCCCGCCCTTCACGCAGGATCTCCCACACCACGCGGAGGACGGAGCAAGCTCCGCCCCTACAATTGCCGTTCAGTTTCTCCAACTTTCTTCAGAACGCGAAGCGCAATCGGGCAGACACACTACGGGGCATGGCAATCGCTGTGCCGGAAAACACGCTGGCAAAATTGATGACGTTTAAGCGGTCCGTCACGTTTACCGCCTGGAGCTGGAATTGCAGGGACCGCGTTTCCTTGCGATAAAGCTCGGCGCCCATGCCAAGGTCCAGCGAAAAGTTTGGCTCCACGCGGCCTTTGTCGAGATTCACGCGCGATACCACGTCCGCGCCGAACTGTTCGACCAAATCGGAGACTTCGGAGTTTTCGTCGAGTTCGGCTGGCAACCCGCTTCCGTAAGCGGCGCCGGCGGCGAACCACACGCGGTGCCCCGCCTCGAAACGCACCCGCGAACGCAAGGTGTTCCGCTGGTCCTGGGAGACGGCGAACTTGCTCGTGTCGGTGAGGACGCCTTCGCTGTCGCTGCCGATGAACAGCCCGCCCGTGATGGGGCCTTGCCCCGATCCCGACTGGTTGGAATAGCTCACGTAGCCGGAGAAGCGGTTCCAGTGCGGCACTTCCAGCCGTACTTCTTCGCCGATGATCCGCGCTTTCGCATAGGCGATCGGAAAACTCACGCCCGTCTGCAGCAGCACATCGTCGTCGGAATAGTTATGGAAGTCCCGGCGAAACATCGTGGCGTCCAGGCGTAGCTTGCCGAAAAACGATTTGGTCAATCCGCCTTCGTAATAGTTGGCGTGACCAACGGGCACGGGCACGCGCAGGACCTCCGGATTCACCGAGTCGAGCTCTGGTGAACTGGCGAGCAGTAGATTTTCCATCGCCGGAGTCTGGAAGACGCGGTCATAGGAGGCATGGAGCAAAAGATTCCGCGAGGAAAAATAGCGCGAGACGCCGACGCGCGGGCTGACGCCCCATTCGTGGGCCACGAAACCGTAATGATCAAAGCGCAGGCCCGCACTGACGTTCCACGGACCGAAGCGCATCTGATCCTGGATGTAAAAAGCCGGCTCCGTGTCCCACTTGCGGTCTGCGAAGTTCAGATCGAGCTGCGTGCCGGGGTCGAACTGCGAGGGATCGGTGATGTGATATTGCAGGGCTTCGTGAACGGGCGTGAAGAAAACATCCACACCCGCTTTCCAGTCGTGGTGGCCGCGATGCCCCGCAAGGTCGGCGCGGACGTAGCCTTCGCGATAACCGCGATCCTGATTGACGATCACCGGAGTTGAAAAAGGGTTCGACTGCAGGGAGAAGCTGGAGTCGCGCACGGAGCCCGCGAGGCTAAGCAACAGTGCCGGTGAAAAAGTGTGCTGGAAGTAGATCCGTCCGCTGGTTTCGGTGCTGGCCGCGTCCTGGCGCTGCAACGCGTCCTGTTGCGGATAATCGTTGGGGACGATGTAGCGCAAAGTGTCATGCGAGACGATAAGGCGCAGGCGGTCATTGTCGGTGAAATCGCGTTCGTACGCCGCGGAAAGACCGCCCGAGTTGCCGTCGTTGCTGAAATTTGCGGTTACCGGCGGATCGATATAGCGGTCTGAGTGCAAGCCAAACGCGCGCAGGGAGTAGCGCTCTTTTTCGCGGGCGTAGGTGACGCCCACGTCGCCGTTCCATTGATCGAAGCTGCCGCCGGCCGCATCAAGATTGCCGTGCCAGCCGAGTAGCGTGTTCTTATCGGTGGTGAGTTCCACGATGCCGCCCAGCTTCCGTCCGTATTCGGCCGGGTATCCGGACGTGAGCACGCGCATGGATTCGACGTCGCTGGAATCCAGGTCCGGGGCGAATGCGGGCGAACGGTTTTGCGTGAGCGGCTGGCCATCCACGACGAACTGCACGTCGTATTCGGATCCTCGGGGATGAAGCACACCGTTGCCTTCGTAAAGCCACCCGGGTGTGTCATTGACGAGATCGAACAGGTCGCGCCCGGGCTGCACGCCGAGCTGTTCACGGATGCTTTGTTGCCCGATGGTAAAGAGCGAGGAGGTACGCGTGGGATCGACCAGCGTGAGCTCGTCGGTAACCTGCACCTGGGTGGTAACCGGTGCAACGCCAAGCGCAATGGCCAGCTTCAGCGGAACTTCGGAGTGCAATTCGACGACGTCGCTCCAATCCGCGAAACCCTCCGCGTGGAGACTCAGGCGATAGACGCCGAATGGAAGGTCCTGCAAGACGACGTGGCCGTCATGGGGAACCTCGAAGGTACGCTGAAACCCATTACCTTCGCTGAGCAATTCACCGCTGGCCGCCACGCTGGCGCCTTTGGGATCGCGAACCTCGAGATGAAGTTCGCCGCGCAGGCGTTGTGCACAGAGCGGCGGCGCGACGGCGAAAAAAAACACCATTGTCGCGAGCGGCAGGCGGCACATGCGGTGGTGGAGCAGGAAACGGGTCATGGAAGCAGGGCGTGAGCCTTGGTTAAGGATTGGCGCCTGGTAGCGGACTAGTCTCCAAAATAACACGGCTTGTGACGACTGATGTTTGCGGGACTCGTAACGCGACGCAAGGGACAATGGCCGTGCTCCTTTCGATGAAGCAAGGCCCCAATCGGACGCGTCCATCGAAGAACCCGGACGGTTAGGGTGCAATCGGAGAAAATTCACGGGCCGGGACTGGAAAAGAAGAGCGCTCTGCCGGATGATGGAAGGCGCTCGTTTTCCGGTTCGAGGGCAAAAGCCGGCCGCCGGCGAATTAGTGGCCTTTGCGCAAAGGGGCTCATCTCTTGGAAGCCAATCACGTTTATTTGACCGCCGCGGCCAGTGCGTTTGGATCCCGCATCCTTCCTTCCGAAGAAGTGGATCAGGCTTACGGAATGCCCCTAGGGAAGCTCCGGACCCGGGCGGGCATTCTTTCCGTGGCATATGCCGTAGAAAACGAAAATGAAGAGTCGCTGGCGGAGGATGCCTGCCGCAGGGCGCTCGAGGATTGCGGAGAAGACGCGCAGAACCTTGACGGCGTGATCGCCGCCAGCGAGACGCACCACGCGTACCCTTCACTGGCGGCGGCGCTGCACGCGCGATTGAAGCTGCGCGAGTGGCGGATGGCTCTCGATGCGGGCAACGGCTGCCTGGCGCTGCTGCAGGTGCTGTTTGTGGCGCAGGCGCTGATCCTGACGGGCCGCGCGGAGAAAATGGTTGTGGCGACGGCCGATGTGCATAGCCGGACTCTGGGTCCCGGGCGTAGCGCAGGTGAATTCGGCGGACTGTTTGGAGACGGAGCGAGCGCGTTCCTGCTTTCGGCCCAGGGTCCGAAAAGCGGGCGGTTCGCCTACAAGTTGGGAGAGTTCTTTTTTGGATGTGCGGCGCAATACGCCGAGGCGATCGCCGTAGCTGAAGCGGGTGGCGGGGAACTGGACGTGCAATTCGATGGGGAAGGATTGTCGCGCGCGGCGGTGAACCGCATGGAACAAGTGCTGGGAGAAGTGGAACGGCGGAGCGGAATCCCGCTTGAGAAAGCCGGCGCGTTTGCCACGCATCAACCGAATCCCCGGTTGGTGAAGCTGCTGGCGAAGCAGCTGGGCGTGCCGGCGAGCGCGTTTCCTCCCATCTGTGAGACGAAAGGCAATCTGGGCCCCTCCATGTGCGGCGCGGCGTTGCACGCCGCGTTCGCAAGTGCCGCGGCGCAACCGGCCGCCGAACGGAGCGCGGTGTTCTTAGCGTCGCTGGCGCCGGGATTATTGTTCGGCGGCGGATGGATGCTGCCGATAGAGGGCTGACGAAGGCGCTGCCACTTCGTTACGGCGAGGAAAGCGTGGCGGCGGTGAATTCAATGTTGGTCTGCGGGACGACACAGGCTTGCAGGGGCGGCCAGCCGGGGTCGGTGGTGGCGTTGCGGCAGAGGGATATGATCGCGTTGGAAACGGCGGACGGGCCGACCGAACCGTCCAGAGGTTCGGCGTAGATTTTGTAACTGTGGTTCACGGACAGAGCGTTGATCGCATAGGACCCGTCGAATTGCACCGGCCCGGGCGCGCGGCAACTCCATCCACCTAAAATGGCGGCAACGACCACGCCGGAAGAAGCGTCCACGGCGACGACGTCCGCCCCGAAGATTCCGGTGACGCCGGGCGGAGACGCCGGCAGAGAAAGCGGGTTCGCCGGCAAAATGCGGCCCTGGATCGAGCCCACAAATTGTGTGTCGTTCGGGTCGTGATAAAGCACGCGCAAGCCGGTGCGATCGTCGTCGGAAAGCGGCGCGTCGGGCTGCTGCGCGGACGGACGGAGATTGGTGAAGGTGCCGGGGGCGGGCGCGAAGGGATACATCATCGCGCTCCAAACCGCGGAGTGGCTGAACCCAAGCGCGTGGCCTAGCTCGTGGGTGAGCAGGGATTCGAGGTCGTAGGATTTCGGATTCGCGGCCAGCGCGGCAGGCGTGGCGAAACTCACCAGCGAATCGCCGGGATTGAAATAAATATCGGCGTCGAGAATCTGGCCAACCTGCGTGGCGGGTGAGCCGCTGCCCAACTGAATGCCAATCTGATCGGCGGTGATGACGCGGGTGAAGGCGAGCACGCCCGGCGTGAAGGCCATGTCCGGCTCGTCGAAGCAAATGGAGTCGATTCCGTCGGAGCCGCAGATGTTGCCGGAAGAACTGCGCGAGAGTGGCGCGAAGGAAGCGGGCGTCAGTGAAGTGCCGGCGACGCTTCCCCAGGCGGTCATGGATTGCTGAATGACTTGTTCGATTTCGTTGAGGCGGCCCGTGGGAGTCTGATCCTGCGTGAGGATCGTCGTGGGATTCGAGCCGAGGACAGTGCTCCACCGAAAGCTGATGGCCGCCGCAGAGGTGAGTTGGTGCGAAGGGATGGGGCAGGCGGAGCCGCCGGAGAGATTGGCGGGCTGGCGAACGTCGGGGACGATTTCGTTGAAGGCGTAGCCGCGGGCGGGCATTGCGGTCCAGAGCGTGAACAGCAGGCTGACGTAGAGGGCGGCGAATTGGCGGAGCGAAGTATGCATGGAGTTATCTCGCGTTGGGATTGACCTCGGCCTGGCGGAAGGTTTCCCGGCGGATGCGCTGCTCGAAAATTTCGGACGGCAGATTGCGTGTGCCGCCACGCGTGAAGGTTTCGGTGGCAGGGTCGAAGACCGGCGTTTCCGCAGAATCCTGGGTGACGGTTTCCACATTCGTGGTGGGATCACGATGGATACGGAAGGTGCCTTGCGTCCAGCCCACGATGACGAACTGCCGCCCGGGATGACCGGCTAGGAACAGATAGACCTCTTCGTTGGGATGAAATTGTGGCGTACCTTCCACATGGGAATGCAGGTGCAGGAACTTTCCGCCGGGCTGGCGCACGACGATTTCGCCGGGTAAGTAACCTTTCTGCTGCCAGAGAACGCGGAAGGTGATGTCCGTCCAGATCTCGCCGTTTTCCATCATGGTGCGCGAGCGCACGCAACGCGCGCGCGCAATGGAATACGAGTAGCGCACCAGATCCTGGAAGTGCAGGCGCGCGAGCGTGGTGGCCTGCGCAACAATGGCGATCAGCGCAAGGCCGATAAGGAACATAACCCACAGAATCCGGCGGCGATCCTTGTAGCTCATCGAAAAGCTCTCCTCTTCATTGAATTTCCAGCGCGCCGGTGGCGGCGGTCTTGTCGAGATTCGTGTTCTGGATGAAAAGCGTTCGTGGCCCCGGCGTGGCAGTCGAGGGAATCTGCAGCGTCAGGTGAATGATGCCGAGCCCGGCGGGTTGCTTGGCGATGACGGCAACGTCACCGGGGCCGGAGACCGTGTACGTCATGCTGGTGTCGAAGCCCGACTGCGAAAAAAGGCAAACATCGGCGGCGGAGGTGCCGCTAGCGGGGCGCGAAAGAGGGATTGGACTGCCGCCCAGGTTGCAAGAGTTGGCAGAGGTATTGAAGATGCCGAGAGCGGCGACGTTCAGATCGACGGAGACATCGGAGGAGTCAACGCCGGCGGTGGTTGGCTCAACGACGGTGATGTTTTGTCCGGTGGCCGTGGGTGAAGCGCTGCTGAGGGCAACGAGCGTGTCGCTCGTTCCAAGCGCTGCGACCACCAGTGATACGGAGTTGGAGAGCGTGCCATCAGGATTCTGCACCTGCACGCTGACACTGCCGGCTTGAGCCACATCGCCGGCGTTCACGGGCGCGGAGCAGGAGCCCGAAGTGTCGCACGTGGTGACGCGGGCGCTGCCGGCGATGCGCAGGGTGGAACCAGGGCCGGGATTCGAGAGCGCGAAACCGCTGCCACTGACGGAAAGGGTGAAGCCGTTGGCGGAGCCCGCATACACGCTTGCAGGATGCAGCGAGAGAATGTTGGCGCCGGAGGTGATGGTGACGTTGGCGTCGCCGGATTGCGAGGGATCGTCCTGGCTGGAGGCAACGATTTGCATGGCGTCGGCCGAGGGCGGAACGGAGGGCGCAGTGTACGTGCCGCTGGGGGTGATCGAACCGCACGCTCCGCTCGTGCCGCAGCCGGCGCCCTGGATTTGCCACACCACGGCTTGATTGCCGCTGCCGAGGACGCTGGCTGTGAAACCCTGGGTGCCGAGCGGAGGCAGCACGACGATGCCCGGTAGCACGCTGACGAGAACGTGATTGATGACGGTGATTTGCGCGGAGGCGGTGAGCGACGGATTTCCGGTGCTGGCGACCTGGACGGAGACCGGGTTCGGCGAAGGACTGGCCCCGGGCGCGAGGTAATCCACTTGGGTGGCGCTGCTGGTGAGCGCCAGGCAGGGCGAGGAGCCGGCGACGCAAATCTGGCCGAGCGTGGAATTGCCGCCGGAAATTCCATTGACGCTCCAGGCCAGCGATTCACCGCTGGTGCCGTTTTCGGTGACGCTGAGCGTGACGCGATGAGTGGCGGCAAGCGTGTAGGTCGCGGGAGCAAGCGTGAGGCTTGGGCCGGATTGGATGGCGATGGTGGTCTGAGTCTGCTTGGCGGCGTCGGCTTGCGGCGTGACGGTGATGACGACGACGTTGGGCTGCGGGGGAGTGTTGGGCGCGGTGTAATTGGCCGTGTTGGTGATTGCGCCGCCGCCGGCCGCTTGCGTGGTGATTACAGTCAGGATGCCGCACCCGTTCCCGCTGCAGCCGGTGCCGGAGAGCGACCAGGAAAGCTGGTTGCTTGGCGCGGAGCCGGGAATCGGTGTAAGCGTGGCCACAATGGCGGACGTGCCGCCGGGTTGCAGACTGGCGGGCGCGGCGATGTGCAGCGAGAAATGGCTGGTGATGGAGAGCGTCGCGGTGGCTTGCTTGGATGGATCGGCGGCGCTGGTGGCCGTCAGCGTAACGCCCGGAGCGGCGGGGAGAATGGGCGGCGCGGTGTAATTCCCGTTGGCGTCCACACCGCCGCAGTTGGCGGGGCAGGAAGCGCCGGAGAGGCTCCAGCGAATGGTGGGATCGGGCTTGCCACTGCTGGTGAGCGTGGCGTGGAAAGATTGCGGCGCGCCGAGTTCGACGCTGGAGACGCTGGGCGAGAGCGAGAGGGCGACGTCGCTGGTGATGGTTATGCCGGCGGTGGAGGATTTCGTGGGGTCGGCTTGGCTGGTCGCGGTCACGTGAACGGTTCCGCCGGAAGGAAGGTCCGCGGGGGCGGTATAGACTCCATCGGCGGAGATGGCGCCGACTTGAGAGAAACCACCGGGGATGCCATTGACGCTCCAGGAGACGGCAGTGTTGGAGGAGTTGGAGACGGAGGCGGAGAACGGAAGTGTTTCACCGAGCAACACGCTGCCGGATGCGGGACTGATCGTGACGGTGATCGCCAGTGGAGGAGGACTCGTGGGGCTGCCTCCGCCACTGCCACCTCCGCAAGCGGCGAGTAACGCACCAAGGGCAAAGACACAAGACGCGGCTGCTGCGCGGCAGGTGGAAAGCGCGTGTGGCGCGGTGGCGCTTTGTTTGGTTCGAGTTTGCGGGAGGGGCCGCATGATGTTCGCAAATGCAGACTGAGGGCCAGCGTCGGCGCGGCGGTGCTTCGCGCCGAGCTTGGTAATCGCGACAAATCTTTGGGCGTTCCAAGGTGCTGGGAACGTAGGGGTTGGCGAGGCGTGCGACACGGCCAGCACGAGCCGCAGGGTGCTCCGAAAAGTGTTCCGAATCGTCGAGGTGCGTCCCGAATTGAACGGTGTTCCAAGTAGGCGTTCCCAAACTGGGAAGGGCGGTCCGCGCGGATTGACATTCGCAGGTGCCGCTCAAATAATCCCGCCATGGCAAAACCGGAGTCGGTGCGGCGGATCAAGAGCTATTCGGCGGCGAATGGCTTCGTATATCAATACTGCTTCTACAAATTGAACCGGGTGCTTCTGGATGGAGCAGCGGCCGGCGAATTCATCTACGCGATATCGGCGGACCGGGCGGCAAGTTTTGGGCTGCGTATTTTTGTGATGCGGGCCGCGCTGGAGTCCTGGGCACAGGCGAACGGGCGCGCGCTGACCGGCAGCGAAGAGTACGCGGTGGCGAAGATGCGGTTGTTTCAAGCGTTCGATGAAGACCTGGTGCCGCGAACGGCCGAGGCCGCGGCGGAGTTGCGGTTGATGGTGGATGAAACGAACCTGGAAGAGTTGTTGCGGGCGCTGAATATTTGAGGGGCGCACTCCGCGGCCCGTGGTTCGTGGCCAGAAGACCGGAGCATGGTAGCCGTGAGTGGGGCTGAAAAGGTTTGGGATTTTGCCGTGACTCTGGCGCTGGATTCCCAGAACGAAATTGAGTTTGAACCGAAACGCGGGTGGTGACGTCTAGTTGGATGTACGGGAGATCGCGGATGCGGGAGCTGGTCCTGATCCAGCCGGGAAGAACGCTCGTGGGAGCCGATGCGGGGGAAGCGGAAAAGGCCCGCGCGCATCGGGAGTTTGAAGAGCGTTTGGCGGAATGCGGGCCGCTGGCGTTTCGCGTGGCGCAAGGCGTCTTGCGGAATGCGGCGGACGCGGAAGAAGTGGCGCAGGATGCGCTGCTGCGGGCGTACCGGAATTTCGCGCGGTTGCGGGAGCCGGCTAAGTTTCGCGGCTGGCTGGTGCGAATCACGTTCCGGATCGCGCTGGACCGCTGGCGCTCGGCTCGACGACGGGAAAAGCGGGAGACGGAATGGCTGCAGCCGGAGCAGCGTGGGGCGGCCCCGACAGCGGAGGACATGGCGGCTTCGCGGGAGTTCCAAGCACGGCTGGAGCGGGCCATGGACGAGTTGCCGGAGAAGTTCCGGCTGGTGCTGCTGCTGGCGGCCATTAAGGGATACACCTTGGACGAGATCGCAGGAATGCTGGCGATTCCGATGGGAACGGTAAAGTCGCGGCTGTTTTTCGCGCGAAAGAAACTGCTGGAGAAGTTGCGATGAGATGCGAACGGTATCGGGAAAAACTGATTGAAATGCTCCTGGAGAGCAAGACGGCGTTGGGTGACGAGCTTGCGGCACATTTGCGGAAGTGCTCTGGCTGCGATGAATTTTATGAGGCGCAGAAGCGGCTCGTGGGGGCCATGGATGCGGGTGTGCGGGTGATGATGAATCAGGAACCACCCGCGTCGCTGCTGGCGGGCGCGCGCGGGCGGATGGCAGCGGAGCCGGCGGAAAGCCGATGGCTGGGGCGCTCCCTTGTGGCGGCCGTCGTAGCTTGCGTTCTTTTTATTTGGGCTGTGACCATGAGCCAGCGGAATGTCAGAGGACCGGTAAGCCCGCCGCAATTGTCCGCCGAGGTCAAGTTCGAGCCAAGGTCGCAACTCGCAACCAGACCACCGGCGGCGAGCAGGAATCGGCGTGTGTTGAAGCAAGTGAAAGCAGCAGGCAATATGCCGGATTCGGCCGATACGTTTCCCAAAGTGATCGTGCTTCCCGAGGAGCGTGAGGCTTTCGCGAGATTTGTGGAGCAGGTTTCGGCCGATCCACAAGGAGCAATAGCACTCACGCGGGCCGCTCCCCCACGGCAAGATTTGCCGGTGGAAATTGCCGTTTTGCGCATTGCACCGTTGAAGGTGAGGCTTCTTGAACGCACGGCAGAAGAGTAGTTTTCCGCGAAGTCTTTGTGTCGCCGATTCGACCAACCGTAAGGATGGCGGGAGGAAAATGTGAAACGAGCACATTTCTTGGCTGGCTTGTTGAGCGTAGTAGTGTTGCTTACGCCCCGGTTGTCGGCGCAGGACGCTTCCAAACCAGAGAATAGAATCCCGGCGAGTACGCTGAAGATTCAAGTGACCTTTGCCGAAAGTGAGGGAGAAAAGAAGCTGGCGAATCTACCGTACACCTTTTACGTTCAGGCGGGAGACGGGGGACCCCACTCTCCTTGGACAAAGGTTCGTATGGGTAGTCGAGTTCCTGTCTACGTAGGGAAAGACGCGGGTATGCAGTACGTTGACGTCGGCACGAATATCGATGCGAGGGGATTCGCCGAAGAGGGCGGGAGGTTCGAGGTTAACCTTGGCCTTGAACGATCCTGGGTTGAGCGTGACGTCGCAGTCCCGGTAGAGAAAGCCACTGGCAACCCAACAGTTGGAAGTTCGGGCCAGTTCTACGAACCGGTCATCCGTCAATTCAAAACGGAGATTGTCTTAACCCTGAAGGATGGTCAAACCATCCAAACCACCCAGGCGGCCGACCCTCTCAGCGGGAGAATATTGACCATCACAGTCACAATGACTGTCGTGAAGTAAAGGTGGTTATCTCGGCATCTTGTCCAGGGCGGAGCGCAGGTCGAGTTGCAGGAATTTATAGTCAAGTTTTTGGAGTTGGGCGGGTTGGACGCGCTGGCTGGCGAGGAGCAAGGCGTCGGCCATTTCGCCGAGGAGGAAGCGGAGGACGAAGGCGGGCGCGGGGAAGAGCGCGGGGCGGTGCAGAGACGTGGCAAGAGTTTTCGTGAACTCGGCATTGGTGACCGGTTGCGGAGAGACTAAGTTGAGCGGGCCGCTGATGTGGCCGTTCTCCAGGGCAAGCAGCAGGATGGCGACGGCGTCGTCGAGAGTGATCCAGCTCATCCACTGGCGGCCGGTGCCGATTTTTCCACCCAGTCCAAATTGAAAGGGGCGCATCATCACGGGGAGCGCGCCGCCGTGTCTGGCGAGAACCACTCCAAAGCGCGCGCGGACCACGCGAATGCCGAGGACTTCGGCTTTGCTGGCTTCGGCTTCCCATTCCCTGGCAATCTCACTTAGAAAACCTGAGCCGGGCCCGCTGTCTTCGGTAAGGAGTTCATCGCCACGATTGCCGTAATAGCCGGTGGCGGAAGCGGAGATCAGCACGCGCGGACGCGCGGACATTTTCGCTAGAGCGGTGACTAGTGCGCGGGTGGTGTCCACGCGGCTACTGCGCAGAAGTTGCTTGCGCTCGGGCGTCCAGCGTCCTTGGGCGATGGAGGCGCCGGCGAGATTGACGACAGCATCGGCGCCGACGGCGGCACCACCGAGTTCTCCGGTGGCGGGATTCCAATTGACGTCGAAGCCTGGCGCGGTGCGGATGGCTTCCGCGGAAGTGCCGGGGCGAACGAGGCGACAAACGGTATGCCCGGCGCTCTGGAGTTGCTCGGCGAGAGCGGTGCCCACGAGGCCGGTGGAGCCGGTGATGAGAATTTTCATGGCGTTCCTTTAGCGCGTGGATTGATTATCGCGCGGATGGTGGAGCGTGTCCCGTGGTTCGTGTCTGGTGACCCGGAGAGAGAGGCTTACGGAGGGGGGCGGCAGGCAGCAAAGCCCGAACCTGTTGACCGTCACCTGGATTTCAGTCCGTGGGCTTGTGCCTCACCTGCGGTGCTCGGGAGGAATGGGCTTTGAGCCCAGCACTTGCGTGCTGGGCTAACGTGTGCCGCGCCTCCGGCGCTGGACGAAGCAGAGGATCGACCTCGGTCTCGGCTGGGCTGGTCGGCTGTGAGTTGGCGGCAGAAGTAAGAGCGCCTGTGCTACCGGGCGATGTCGGGGTACAATTTTTGCATGACGCAGGTGGCGAATTCAGTGCGGGTGAAAGTGCTGTTTTTCGGGCGGCTCCGGGAGTTGATCGGGGTCGCGGAAGAAGAGGGGGAATTGCCGGAAGGCAGCACGCTGGCGCAGGTGTTTGAGCGGTATGCGGGACGGTTTCCGAAGCTGACGGGATTCCGCGCTTCGATGGTGGTTTCGCGGAATCAGGAATTTGCAGCGTGGGACACGCGCGTGGCTGCGGGCGATGAGATTGCGTTCTTGCCGCCGGTGAGCGGCGGGTGAGTTTAGAAAATCGAAGTTGGAAAATAGAAAACAGGGAATCGACTGCAAGAGCGGAAGAAAAAACGGATTCCGCTCCGAGTTTGAAAAGCGGATGGCGTTCGGAATGAAAGACATGCGGATTCGTTGACTCCCGGATGGATTCATAGGGAAAGGCTCCCCAGCTGTGACAGCAATCGAAGCAGACCGGATTGCGTTGGTGCGCGAGGCGATTGACACCGCCGCGCTGGAGGCGCAGGTGCGCGATGGCCAGGACGGCGGCATCGTGGCGTTCGACGGTTTCGTGAGGAACCAATCGCACGGCCGTGAGACGCGCTACCTGGAATACGAGGCGTACGAGCCGATGGCTCTGGTGAAGATGAAGGAAATCGTCGCGCAGATTCATCAGCAGCACCGGATACATCGCGTGGCCATGGTGCACCGCCTGGGGCGGCTGGAAATCGGAGAGACCAGCGTGTTCATCGCGGTGAGCGCGCCGCACCGGGGTGCGGCGTTCGATGCGTGCCGCTATGCGATTGATACGTTGAAAAAGACCGTGCCCATCTGGAAAAAGGAGTTTTTCGCGGACGGCGCGGTTTGGGCGGACGGGGAACTCCCGCCGACACCCCCAGGTGCGAAAACGGCATCTTAACCATCGATGATCCTCCAGGTTTCACGAACTCTTGCGGGGTTGGGCATGTCCCTGGCGCTGCTGGGCGGGGCATCGTGCGCCGCAGCCCAGGAAAAGCCGGACCGGCCGCCGTGGGCACAGCCCTCGAGCAAGAAATCTTCGAGCCGCGCACCGTCCAACAGCAGCGGTCCGCAAGTGACACCACAACCCGGAGTGTTGGCGCCGGAAGATGCGCCGCCGGAAGCGCCGCAGGAGCCGCAGACACCGAAGGGAACGATCAAGGTCAACGTCAACCTGGTGAACGTGCTGGTGAGCGTGCTGGACGACCAGAAGCGTCCGGCGCCCAACCTGCCGAAAGACGCGTTCCAAATCTTCGAGGAAGGCTTGCCACAAAAGATCGAATTTTTCGAGGCCGAAACGAAATGGCCGCTGGACATTGCGCTGATGATTGACGCGAGCATGAGCGCGCACATGGACATCCAGGCGGAGCGCCAAGCGGCAGAGCATTTTATCCAGCAGGTGCTACGTCCCGAAGATCGCATGGCCGTGTTTTCGTTCGACGAAACGGTGACGCAACGCACGGCGTTCTCGAACAACGTCCGCGTGCTGCAGGACGCGGTAGCGAAATTCCCCGATGGTGCGGGGACCTCGATTTATGACGCAGTGCTGCTTGCTTCACAGACGCTGGGGCGGCGCGGCAGCGAGCGCCGGCGGGTGATCGTACTGGTGACGGACGGCGGCGAAACCACCAGCTTTGCGGACTTTGAAGCCACGCGGCGCGCGGCGCTGCGCGGAGAGGTGCTGCTCTACACCATCCTGATCCGGCCCGTGCAGAACGAAAATGGACGAAACACCGCCGGCGAGCACGCGCTGCAGACCATTACGGAGACGACTGGCGGCGCGATGTTTTTTCCCGAGAAGTCGAGCGAGCTGCCAATCATATTCGACCGCATTGATGCGGAACTGCGGACACAATACCGGATTGGGTACTATCCGGATCCGCGCGGTCCGGCAAATACCTATCGCAGTATCGATGTGAAGGTGCTGCCGGGTTATACGGCGCGGCACCGGACGTCTTATCTGGTGTGGTGAATCGTGTTTGTTGAGTAGTGACTGGTGATTCGCGTTGGGGCCGCCCTGCTTGTGCATCTCTGCTAGCTTGCCGTTCCTCAGGGACCTGAATGGACATAGGATGCTTCAGGGGCTAAATCCCGAGGGATTCGAGACGGCTTTCCTGGCGACTGAAGCCCGCACCTCCTGAAGAGAAATGACCGAAAGTTCCGGGCGAGAAACCAACTGGTTGCTGCTGGCCGAGATCGGTGACTTCTGCTTGATTCCGGCTTTCTGAACCCTTATATCTGATTTCTCAATACTGAATTCCGCTTGGCATTGGCCTATGATGGATGACGAGCGATTTTGGGACTCCCATCCGGATTGAGCCAGCACATGACTAAGGAATACCTGGAAGCGGCGATCGAGATTGCGCGAGAAGCAGGGGCGGTGCTTCGCGAGGAGGTGCAGCGCCCGCCAGACATCAGCTACAAGGGCGATTACGACTTGGTGACGCAGGCCGACAAGCGATCGGAGGCGGTCATCGTCAGCCGATTGCAGAAATTCTTTCCGGGGCACGCGGTGGCTGCGGAAGAAGGCAGCGGGAAAGAGACCGGGTCCGAATACCGGTGGCACGTGGACCCGCTGGACGGCACGACGAATTTCGCGCACGGCTACCCCTGCTTCTGCGTTTCGATGGCGCTGGCTAAGGGCGACGAGTTGGTGCTGGGCGTGGTCTACAATCCGATCTTTGAGGAGATGTTCTGGGCGGCGCGGGGGGAAGGCGCGTTTTTCAATGGAAAGCGCATCCAATGCTCGAAGATCACGGAGCTGCGCCGCAGTCTGCTGTGCACCGGCTTTCCGAACCACAAGCGAAGCTCGCCGCCGAACATCTACTACTACTGGGATTTCACGCTGCACTCGCACGGAGTGCGGCGCGACGGGTCCGCTGCGCTGGACCTGGCGTATGTGGCGACTGGGCGGTTCGACGGTTTCTGGGAGTTCGGGTTGAAACCGTGGGACACGGCGGCCGGCGTGGTGCTGGTGGAAGAGGCCGGAGGAAAGATCACGGACCTCGATGGAAAGCCCTATGCGCTGGGCGGCAAATCCATCCTGGCAACGAACGGGCTGATCCACGCAGAGATGGAAGGCATGGCAGCGGAGATCAAGAAGAAAGAAAGCGCGGAGTTGCAGGCGTAGTTGGGGACAGTGATTCGTGCCTTGTGTCCGGCGTTCCGAAGAGAGTATCGCGCGGAGCGTTCCATTTTGGTACGTATACCTTGAAAAATTGCGCTTTTTCGTATGTGCGGAATCCAAAGAACTTAGGCAAATTTTACCGTGCAAGAGTTGCAACTAATAGGGTTATAAGCCCTTTATTTGCCGCATTTACATGTGAGGCAAACAAGGGAGTTACGGGCGGTCTGGGGCGATTCAATTTGGGAATAAACTAGAAGGAATTCGGCGATCGAGGCGGAGCCTTGGCCAGGCCGGTGACACTATTACGCAGTGACTATTATACCTATTAGTAAAAACCTGTCAAGAGAAAACTGAGGAAGAGGCTTACAGAAGGCTGATTTGAGCCTCACGGAATCCTTATGTGCCGGGCGCTATCGTCGCTTGGCAACGGAGAATCTGGGTTTCATCTTTGAACGGCAGTGGGTAGCTGCCGATCCCGAAACATTACGTTGCCGAAATCAGGGTGGGGAGAACATCCATGCATCCATGGAAGCGCATAGGTGTATTGGCTGCGTGCTGCGCGGTGCTTTGCGTGCAGGTTTGCCGGGCAGGGGGCGCGGACGGGGCGAATTCGGGTAAAGATACGGCGTCCAGCTCGAAATCGAAGGCAAGTCCGGCAGATGCGGCCAGACCCGAGGCGGGGCTGACGGATCGCGAGCGAATGTTGCTGGACCGGGTGGAGCAACTGGAGAAGCGGGTGGCGGAGTTGGAAGCGAAGGAGACCTCGCAGGGCGGAGCGGCCGCCAGCCACGCAACCCCGAAGCCCGCGGAAATTGCCGCCAGTAACGTGCGAGGCGAGGCCATCGCTGCGACCGGGACGCCGGTGATTCCCGGCGCCGTGAACGATGCAAAAAGAGAAGCCACGAATTCAAGCATTTTTCCCGCGGCTTCGAGTGCCGCGCCGCGGGCGAGCACCGACACCCTCAGCAGCGCGGTTGCAACGAAGCCAACAAAGACCGAGCCATTTTCCGACACCGATTGGACGTGGCTGAACGGAAATCCGCGGACAAAAGAAATCTTCTGGGATACGAAATTCTTCACCCCGGAAATTCGAGCGGACGTGAATTACGTGTATGACTTCAATCATCCGACGGACCATTCGCTCGGCGGGTCGAGTGAGCTGTTTAGAACCAATGAGGTGCAGCTGGAGCAATTCGGGGTGGGCGGCGATTTTCATTATGACCACGTGCGCGCGCGCTTCCTGACCCAGTTGGGGATGTATTCGACGACCACACCGCGCAACGATCCGAGCCCGGGACATGGTCAGTGGGACTTGGCAGGCGCATATCGGTATTTAACGGAAGCGTATGGGGGATATCACTTTGACGTGATGCATGGGATCAACGTAGATGCAGGCATTTTCCTTTCCTATATCGGGCTGTTTAGCTACTACAACTTCGACAACTGGGCCTATCAGCCATCGTTCGTGTCGTCCAACACGCCATGGTTCTTTGAGGGCGTGCGGGTGCAGATTTTCCCGACGGCGCACTTGAAGATTGAGCCGTGGTTCATCAACGGTTGGCAAGCGTACGCATCGGCAAATCACAAGCCGGGACTCGGCGGGCAGATCAAGTGGACGCCGAAGCCATGGATCAACATTATTTCGAACAATTACGGGCTGGGTGAGGACGATCTCTTCATCCATGGCCGCAGCCGCATTCATACGGATAACAGCGTGGAGGTCAAGTTTTACGACAAGCCTGAAAAGCCGCTGGACAAAATGGCGTTTTCGCTGACCGGGGACCTGGGCTGCGAATATGGGAGCGGGGTGAGTTGCTTTGGGAATCGCAAAGGCGGGCCGAAGCAGAGCTTTATCGGTTTCATGGCCTATAACCGATTCTGGTTTCACCGGGACCTTTTTGGCCTGACGGTGGGGGCAGGAAAGATCAACAATCCCGGGCGGTACCTGGTGTTGATTCCGCCGATTAATGGAGAGACGGCGGTTACCGCTGCGACGAATTCCCCGTATTTCACGGGTAACCCCGGCGATCCGTACAAGGCGTGGGATTCGTCAATCACGTTTGACTACATGCCGAAGCAATACATTACATTCCGCGCGGAGTATGACTACCGGCACGCGAGCGTGCCGTACTGGAGCGGGCGCGGCGGGATTACCCCGCCGGGTGGAAACAATGGGACACCGCAATATTACGTGTGCGGCAACGGGGCGTCGTCCGGGGAGACGAGCCTGGGCGCGGCGGAAACGGCATGCGGCGGAGGGATGAGCAGCGTGTGGTTTCCGGATTTGCGGAAGAATGAATCGTTTATTGATCTGGCGATTATGGTGAAGTTTTGAGCGGAGAGAACAGGTGTGAGTTATCAGAAATCAGCTATCAGGAAGGGCGGGGGGGGATTAGATGCGGTTCAGAGGTTGGCCAGACCGTGAAGACAAGTGGAGAGGAAGGAGCATCTGTCAGAAAAAACCAATTTGTCTTTGGGATTGGGAAGTTTCGATGACCTCGGGCACGGCAAATTCGAGATAATGGTAAAGAAGGGGTGCACAATCTTTAGCGGGCACTTCTATTACGTGCAAATCCAACGAGGGAAATCTTCCAAAATGACGGGAATCGCTCCGCAAAGTTCATGGCTGCCCGCGCGGCTGCGGGAATTGCAGGAGAGCCATGAGGCTCTCAAGGCGAAAGGATTGAAGCTGAACCTGACGCGGGGAAAGCCGTCGGCGGCGCAGTTGGACTTGAGCGGGGAATTGCTGGCGCTGCCAGGTGCCGGGAATTTCACGGCCGAGGGCGCGACCGATTGCCGGAATTACGGTGGCTTGCAGGGATTGGCGGAAGCGCGGAGATTGTTCGCGGGGTTGCTGGGGGCGCCGGCCGAGCAAGTGGTGGTGGCGGATAATTCCAGCTTGGCGATGATGCACGATTGCCTCGCGTACGCACTGCTGAAAGGGACGTGCGATAGCGCGTCGGCGTGGGCGAAACAGGGGGAGATTGCGTTTATTTGTCCGGCGCCGGGGTACGACCGGCATTTCAAGATTTGCGAAGATTACGGCGTTCGAATGATTCCGGTGGCCATGCGGGACGACGGGCCGGACATGGCTGAAGTCGAGCGGCTGGTTGCAAGCGATGCTGCGATCAAGGGCATGTGGTGCATGCCGAAATACAGCAATCCCACGGGAACCACCTTTTCGGACCAAGTGATCGAGCGGCTGGCGGCGATGAAGGCGGCGGCGCCGGATTTCCGGCTGTTCTGGGACAACGCGTATGCGGTGCATCACTTGACGGACGAACGGATAGAGATCGCGAATATTTTGGAGTTGTGCGCGCGGCACGGGCACGCGAACCGGGCGCTTGTGTTTGCCTCGACGTCGAAAATTACGCTGGCGGGCGCGGGCCTGGCGCTGTTTGCGGCATCGAAGGACAACGTGAAATGGCTGCTGGCGCGAATGACGCCGCGGACCATTGGTCCGGATAAGTTAAACCAGTGGCGACACGTCTTGTTTTTGAAAAATGAAGCGGGGATTCGAGGATTAATGGACCGACATCGCGCGTTGATTGCTCCGAAGTTTCAGAAGGTGCTGGACGTTTTTCAGCAAAATCTGGCAGGTGTTGACGGAGTGAGTTGGACCAAGCCAAAGGGCGGGTACTTCATCACCTTGGAGGTGCCGAAAGGGTGCGCGCGGCGCGTGGTGGCGCTCGCGCACGAAGCGGGGATCGAACTGACGCCAGCGGGCGCGACGCATCCGTACGGGAAGGATGCGGAGGATCGCACGATTAGGATTGCTCCGACGTTTCCGGAGCTTGCCGAAGTTGCGCTAGCAGCGCAGGGAGTGGTGCTGTGCGTATTGCTGGCCGCCGCGGAAAAGGCTGTTTAGCGACTGTGGCCTGAGGCCAGCCCGTGACGTGCCTTGCGCGGGGCGCGGGGCCATGCGAAAATTTGTGGATGGACTGGACGCAGCGAAGGCGGCTGCGGAGCACAATGGCGATATCGTCTAGGGGTCCAGGACGCCGCCCTCTCACGGCGGAAACCCGGGTTCGAATCCCGGTATCGCTACCAAATCTTTAGTTTTCATGAGTTGGATGCCTTCCTCATAAGCCACCCAAGAGACTCCTCGTTGTAAGCACCGCACGGTGTCGAAGAAGAGGAGCAACGCATGTGGCACTATTCGCGGTTTAAGAGTAGGTCCACAGACAATGCCCGTCGACTTGCGCCAGTCGAACCACGGGGAACGCACGGATGCTCGTTTCGTGCGGCCTTCGACTCCCGGAAGCGTCTGCCGTGAGCCCAGCACAGCAGCGTCCAGATTGATCGAGGCACCGGCAGCATCAGCCGGGAGGGGATGAAACCGCCTGTGGCCGTCACGGTTCTACAGAAGAATTTCAGACTCGAAAGCGGACAACTGCTTGCGTAGCAACTGTGCGAACCACACCGCGACAAATCCTCTACCGGCAATAACTATCGAACGGCGAGCGGACTCTCCTTCTCCGTTCTGAAAAACGAGGCGAGTCGCTTGTTAAGCCATGGCCAGTTCCTCCTCGAGTCTCGGCTCGCCCGCGCTTTCGGGAGTTCTGATTGAGTCGAATTGTGAGACGGGAACAATTTGGGGATGATATTGGCGATAGTAGGGTGCCGAGGAATCAAACGCTCGCGTCGAGCCACATGATTAATTGTTTGCTTCGATCCGCCAAAACCAGAAGCATCCGTACTTGAGGGCTAAGCTGGCTGGACGATTGTTGCGAATCTGCTCTGCTGGCGGCCTGCTCCAAATTTGAGAACGACTGCTCCAGATCGCCGTTTGGCACTGAAGACTTACCTTCCATCCGGTCCGCGATATGGTCCAGAATACCGGCCGATTGGCTATCGAACTCCTGCTGCGCTTCCAAAACTTCCTTTGGCAATTTGAATTTCGGGAGTTGAAGGCGATATTTCAAAAGCGCCATGCGTGTCAGGAAAAGCGTTCGCAGTTGCGGCTGCCACTCCAGAATGCGCTTGCGCCACGCGAGGTCTTGTTGCCGGGACGGGCCAAATTCCAACAGAGCGGCATCGGCCATAGCCCGCACGCTATCGAGGTTTTCGCTGATCGTATCCCGAAGGGAGAACGATCGCGTTATGGCCGCGCGCTGGCCGTTCGAAACCGACTCTCTCCCTGACTGGGCCAGCAATCGAAGATTAAGAACAAAGCCCCTTTTCATCTCAACCGCGGCGGGGAGGCCCCAAAGCTGATCGAACACAACCCACATGATGAATAATCCAAGCAAAACGCCAACCACGCGGTCCCTTGCGACCGCCAGCGAAGTCTGTATCGCGAACTCTTGCAGGTGGATGAGATAAAATGAGATGGCTACTTGCAAACCGAAGAACGACACCCGCGGACTGCAGGTTGCGAACCAGGAAGCCAACCCGGTAACAACAACAAAAAGAATGGTAAAGCCGAAAATCGAATCAATATACGGCAGAACGAAGATTTGCGCGCCCATGCCCAAAATAAGGCCGCCGACCAGGAAGCCCGAAAGGCGAAGGACTTGTTTTTGCCGAGTGGAACCGATGGTGGAAAGCGCAGTAAAGAAACACGTGATGACCGCGGGTGTGCCGATGCCCTGCCAGTCGAGGGAATTATAAATGACGTAACACGTGCTAGCGGCGAGGCAGCCTTTCAAGGCGAACTTGAGATGTCGAGTGCTAACGAATGTGTCCGCGCTCAAGAGCCTCGCCTCGGGCAGCCCGTCCACAGACGGCATGTATTCACGCACGGATTGATAATCGGCAAACGCCTGGGGAATCAGCGAAACGACGCTTTCCATTTGCTGCAGCCAGGGGACATGAAGGGAAGTTTCGCTGCTGGTGCTGAACGGCAATGGTTCCGGGGTTCGTCGGTTCAACAAGTCCTCGCGAATGCTTGCGATGTTTCGCGCCAGGTCTTGAGCCTTCTTCCGGTCACGACTGAGTACCTGAATTCGGGTGTCCGCTGGTGTTGCGGCAAGGTCTACAAGCCTTCCCGCGATAGTCACGATAGCGTTCATGTGTGACTTGTACTGCCGTGAATGATCCGATCGCCGCAGGAGGCGCCGCAATAAGGATGTGCCACGAATAGCGAGCCGGATGAGTTTCTTCTCGGTGCCAACACCGATCACGCCTTCATTCGCCACCTGCATAAGCATTTCTTCGACGGCGGTCAGGCGCTCCGCTACGGGCAAGATGATGTCGTCTCCGGGTTTCCCCCGCGAAACGAACATCTCCACAGCCAAAGTAGCCAGGATTCCCACGCCGGATGACAGGGATACCCACAGGGTGGATTCCACATTCGTTCCGGCAGGGACAAAGCGGTCCCACAGAGGAACGGTCACACCGATTACGAAGGCGAACATCCAAGCCGCAATGTAATCATTCATCGCGCTGAGCGCGTAAAAGGCTATGAAGAATGAACCCATGATCCACAGAAAGTGGAGGCCTGGAAGATCGATGACCGCATAGCCCGAGATCAAAACGTAGACCGCGCTGACCGCGGTACTAATCGAGATCATGACGGTGGACCGCAGCGTGGTGCGTGGGCTCTCGCGCGTGATGACCAGCGCACACAGCGCTCCCGCGAAGGCATAGGGTATACGGAAGGTCATACAGATGACCATGACGACCGTCGCGGCGATCACCATGCGCGCGACCACTCCGGTACGTCCTGGGTAGGGAGCCAGTTCCTCTCGAAGAAATTCGCGAATCCAGTTCGGGGCAGTGGATGAAAGCTGCAGAGTGGGCGCTAGAGTGGCCATCTTCAATTCCCGCGAATGGTAACAACCGCTGATTCGCCGACCCGGAACAGTTCGGGAGAGGGATTCTGTACGCGGACGCGGACTGGATACCGCGACGCCAGGTGCACCCAGTTGAGCGTTCGCTGCACATCAGGAAGCCCCGACTCCAATTTGCCAATGACATCGGGGTCCGGGGTGACGCCAAAGCCTATGCTGTCCACTACGCCGGCAAACCGCAGGTTCGGTTTCGACAAGACATAAACGTCCGCGCGCATTCCGGGCGAGATATGCGAAAGCTGGCCTTCGCGGAAGTTGCCGATGGCCCACCAGGTTCGCGCGTCGATGAGAGTGAACACCTGCTGGCCCACATGCGCATACGCGCCTTCGGAAATATTGAGGTTGGTTACCAAGGCATCAAAGGGCGCGTAGACGCGGCAATTATTCAGGTTATAACGCGCATTCTTGACGGCTGCTTCTCTGGCACCGCGCTGGTTCACCAGCGGCTCCAGCGTGGTGACGGCATGCTGTGCTTCCTGGTGTTGCGCTTTGCTTTCGTCGAGTCCGGCTTCCGAACGTTCCGACTGCGCCAACGCCGCCTTTAACGCGGCTTGCGAGAGCAGCAATCGGGATTGCGCTTGTTTAAGGGCCTCCGACTCGGCAACCTCGAGGGTTCTTGCGCGGTCGACCTGGTCCACGGTGACAAACTGTTTGGACAGGAGCGGTTCGAGGCGATGCAGATTGTTATTCGCGTAGCTCCATTCGGCTTTGGCCCGCTGCACACCCTGTTCGCTGTTGGCGACATCAGCCCGCGCCTGTTCGATCGCTGCCGTGGATCTGCTGAGTTCGGCCTGCGAGCTGTGGATGCTCGCCTGGGAGACAGAAACCGCACTGACGAGCGCAGCGATTCTGCGTGTCTCGTCCGCAATTTGCCCTTCCAGAGCCGCTTGCTCGGAAATAGCGGTCTCCAATTTGTATTCGTAGGGACGTTCATCGATTTCATAGAGCAATTCACCCTTCTTCACGAACTGGTTGTCGCGCACATTCAGATGCAGGATCGGACCCTCGACCTGCGGGGCGATACCAATGAAGTTAGCGAACACTTCGGCATCATCCGTTCGCGGATAGTGATTGACGTGGTAGAGCACCGCGAGACCCAGAAGAATCGTAACGGCAACGATTCCAGCACTCACCCAACGACTGAGTTGCCTGTCGGTTGCCGCAGTTGTCTCGATTTCCATGACCTCGACTCCTAGTGAAAGAAGGTGGTCCACAGCAGGAGAGTGAACAGCACGGTAAGACTCGGATAGACCAGCGCGGGAATGGGAAGCTTCCTATGTAGCCGAGACAGCGCTTGATGCGTGGCGGCGGTGAGGAGAATCGCCGGCACCAGGCAGATCAGCCATGCCGGGAAGAAAGATCCCAGAAGGTCCACGGAAGGAGCTTGCGAGCAACCCGCCAGGAAACTGGAGGCGAGAAGGAGCAAGCATCCACGGGCGACGAATTTGCTGGATGGGGAAGCCATGATCCTCAGGGCACCGTAGCCGTTGGTTGAACCGCATCCCCTGTTTGGAACGCGAGGTCCGCCGTTGCCGAAAGCACTTGGGTCCGTGCAAGAACGTCCGCCGAGCGGGCTTGCGCGAGTGTGCGCTGTGCCGCGGTGACGTCCAAAAAATTGCGCAGACCATAGTTGTAGGAATCAAGGGCGGCATCGTATGACTTGCTGCTGGCTTCCAGCAGGGCCTCGGCTGACTGGCGCTGCCGAAACGCGGTATTCAAATTGGAATAGGCCGCCCAGACTTCATCGGCAATTTGATCGCTTGTCGCGTCGAGGTGTGCTTGCGCCGCGCGTTGGTTGGCCTGTGCTTGTGCAAGATTGTTACGTCGCGCGCCGCCGTCGAACACCGTCCATTTCAGGCTCAATGTGAGGCCGCCCGTCAGGCCCGCGGTATGTCCCCAGGGAAAGGTTTGCTGCAGGCCATACAACGATTGCCCGGCTGGCTGGGCATTGATATTCATCACCGGATAAAAGGTTGAGCGCGCTTCTTTGACACGCGCATTCGCGGAACGAATCTGGGCCAACTGCTGCAGCAGGTCTGGGCGCTGCGTCAGCGCGCGATTGATCGCCGCTTCCACGGAGTCCGCGATGGCGTCGGGAATCGACAGTTCTTTGAGGGGTTGCACGAGAATCGCGATCGTCGGCGATGTCCCCAGCGAGGTTGCCAAGTCGCCTTGGGCAACCTGCTCCGCGCCAAGCACCGCCTGCAGTTCATATTCTGCCTGTGCCGTTGCGCTTCGCGCTTCCAGGACGTCGGGTAAAGTCGCGAGACCATCGTTGAGACGCTCTTCCGCCGCTTGTTGTACCGCTTGGGCGTTGGAGAGACTCGCGCGAGCCGCGTCCTCCTGACCCGCCGCATTCAGAAGTTGATAGTAGGCGTGTTCGACCCGATAAATAATCTGGCGGTGTACGTCATTGAAGGCAAAGTTCGCAGCCAGAACCTCCGCTTTCGCGGCATTGATCCGGCCGCTTCGGGCTCCAAAATCGAAAACGGTATAGTTCAGATCCAGCGCCGCCTCGAAATTCTGGATCGTTTGGCGGTAGAACCGAGTTTGAAGGTAAACTTCCTGGCGGCGGGTGCTGGAGAGCGCCGCAGCCGTCAGAACGGGGTAGAGCTCGCTGCGGGCGATTCCGAGAACCGCCGCTTGTGCACGCGCGCGTTCCCAAGCCAGACGCGTCTCCGGATTGTGTGACTCGGCCACATCTACGAGTTCTGCCAAAGAGTAAGTTCTGGCCGAATCCACACGGAATCGTAAGTCGCGAAAATCTTTTGCATCCGCTTTGATCTTTTCTTCCGCGTTGGCGTGCCACGGCCGACTATAGGAGCCGGGGGCAGTCTGCCCAGATACTCGACCGGTACAACACAAAAAAGCGAACAATCCCGCCCCACTACTCAAGATTCTCACCACGCCCTGTGGGAATAGCTTCACATGCGTTTCTCCCGTGGGTTCACCCGCGAAAATCCGGCTGTTTCAATTGCGCCGCTCCTGCCGCTGCCATCCCATCAGAAGCGTACGAACAGAGCAATTGGACGATGGTATCGGCAATACCTTGGTATAGGTGGTGACGGTCACCAAGCTTCGGGTTGCCGCTGGCATTCCGAGCAGTGGGTCAGGACCGTACTTGCCCCATGCAATATCCCCGCCAGTTCGCCACATCTCCGGGCGCATAAAGCCTCGGTTGATCAGACTTTTAATACGCTCCTGGGACGCGGTGCCTCCCATCGAATTGAGAACGGCGCCCCATTGAGGTGATATCTCCGAATCTGGCGCAGACTTGCAATATCCACGGGGGTCCAGGGCTGGGACTTGGCGAAGCGGCAAACACAGATGTATCTAAGCCAGGTAAATGGACAAGAGTATTGTTAACCGCCAAGGACTTCCCCTGAGCTAAACGGAAGTGTGTACTCTGTGCGTCCTGCCGATTGATACGAAGGTATTGCCGATACCATGGTCCAATTGTTTTGCCTCCCCACCCCTGTCTTAATCGCGAATGTTGATTGCAGCCAGGGCGCGGGCGAAGTACACAGCGCTGGAAAGATGGGGACAAGGGAGGCAATAGAGCGATGCATGTCCGAGAGGCCACACCACTAAACGAGCGACGGGATTGTGCGGGCGACTGTGTTGCCAATTTCACGCCAGCCGATGAGCGATCGCTCGTAGCACAAGCAAAATCTGGGCAGTCGAGCGCTTTCGGCGAACTGTATGAGCTTCATCAACTGAAGATCTATCGCACGGCGTTCCGGATACTTCGGAATCGACAGGATGCGGAGGATGCAGTTCAGCGCTCATTTCAGCGTGCTCTCACAAACCTCGGTAGATTCCGTGAAGACTCAACATTTTCAACGTGGGTGACCCGCATCGCTATCAATGAAGCGCTGATGATGCTTCGGCAGAGACGCGCAACTACTCGAGTTACCGAAACCAACAGTCACGACGCGCAGTCAAGTTCGGCCATTGATCCGCCCGACGAGCGGCCAAGTCCAGAACAGGCCCTGGCCGAAAGTGAACTACGTGCGGCTGTAGTTCACGCGACTTCACGCCTCCGCAAGAACCTGCGAACTGTGGTTCTTCTTCGTGAATTTCACGGGCTTACAAGTGTTGAAACCGCTCGGAGGCTCGGGCTCAGCGTGTCTGCGGTTAAGGCACGTACATTCCATGCAAGACGCTGTCTGCGCCAGCGCTTGGAGGGAACGTTTGGGGCCGCGCGCCACGGTCTTCTGGCGGGAACGCGAAAATAAGGGATAGCGAGGCACGATTCACAAAGAAAAAGTCCTCATCTCTCGCGGTTCGTTGTCGGAGTCAAGCGGATGACCGAAGGACTGTCTCGTGAAGATGGACTGCGCCGTAATCCCAGCAGGCTTGCTCGAGAATTTATTGGCCAGGGAGCATTTGCTCGCGCGTGACGGCTCGAGGGGAGGAAGTTATGACAATTAACAAAGAGCTCGAAAATCGCTGCATCAACACTATACGAATATTGTCGGCGGACGCCGTCCAACACGCGAACGCCGGCCATCCTGGCATGCCGATGGGCGCGGCCGCAATGGCCTATACGCTCTGGACCAGCTTTCTCAAACACAATCCCCGGAATCCGCAGTGGTTCGACCGCGATCGCTTTGTATTGTCGGCGGGGCACGGGTCGATGCTCTTGTACAGCCTGCTCCATTTGACGGGTTACGACTTAACGCTTGAGGAGATCAAACATTTCAGAAAATGGGGCAGCAAGACGGCCGGGCACCCCGAGCGCGGTCTAGCGCCAGGAGTCGAAGTGACCACCGGACCACTTGGGCAAGGGGTCGGCAACGGGGTGGGGCTGGCTATCGCAGAGGCATGGCTGGCAGCGCGCTATAACCGGCCGGGCCATAAGATCGTGGATCACTACACGTACGCGATCTGCGGCGATGGCGATCTGATGGAGGGTATCAGCCAGGAAGCTGCTTCACTGGCGGGCCATCTTCACCTCGGCAAACTCATTTATCTCTACGACCAGAATCATATTTCACTGGCCGGAGCTACCGAAATCGACTTTACCGAAAATGTGGCAAAGCGGTTTGAGGCCTCCGAATGGCACATCCGAATGGTTCCTGATGGCAACAACACCGAAGACATCACAAGGGCGATCCAAGAGGCGCAGGCCGAAGCTCGAAGGCCGTCCTTGATTCTTGCGCGAACTCACATCGGTTTCGGCAGCCCGCACAAACAAGACAACTTCACAGCCCACGGGGATCCGTTGGGAGAAGACGAATTGCAAGCGACCAAGAAAGCCCTGGGTTGGCCAACCGTGGACAAGTTTTACCTGCCTCAGGAATCGGTGGACTATTTCCGTCAAGCGATTCCTCGTGGTGCGCAACTGGAGGGCGAATGGCGAAAGGGGTTCGACGCTTACAATCAGGAGTTCCCGAAAGAGGCCGCCGAATTCGAGCTGATCATGAATGGCAACCTTCCGGAAGCCTGGGACGCAGACCTCCCCAAATGGAAGCCCACCGACAAACCGATCGCGACTCGCGCCGCGGGTGGCGAAGCCATGAACGTTTTGGCCCAACACTTGCCTAACCTCGTTGGTGGATCAGCGGATTTGAACCCGTCGACGAGAACCGCTCTCAAGGGTTTTGGAGACTTCCAATCTCCCGAGGTATCAGGGCCGGGAACGCTCGGTGCGGTAGGAGGGGAATGGAGCTATGCCGGCCGGAACATCGCGTTCGGCGTTCGTGAGCATGCGATGGGCGCCATCGTGAATGGAATGGCGGCCCACGGCGGCGTGCTGCCGTTCAGTGCAACCTTTTTCACGTTTTCCGACTACATGAAGCCCGCCATCCGACTTGGCGCTTTGAGCCACCTCAAAGTGATCTACATTTTCACACACGACAGCATCGGACTCGGCGAGGACGGCCCGACTCATCAGCCCATCGAGCACCTCGCCGGTCTCCGAGGAATACCGGGGCTGACGGTCATCCGGCCAGCCGATGCGAACGAGACCACCGAGGCGTGGACTTTTGCGGTTCGACATAACGGGCCGACGTTGCTGGTGCTCACGCGGCAGGCAGTGCCACACCTCGACCGGAGTAAAGCGAAAGATCCTGAGGTGGCACGAGGCGCATACGTGCTCGCGGAGGCCGACGGCGGGTCTCCGGATGTGATCCTGATCGGTACAGGCTCGGAGGTTAGTCTTTGTCTGGCGGCGCGAGAGAAGCTGAAGGGCCATGGAGTGTCGGCGCGCGTCGTTAGCATGCCCAGCTGGAGCCTGTTCGAGCACCAGGAAGAATCTTATCGCGAGAGCGTACTTCCACGAAGAATCAAGAAGCGGGTCACGATTGAGGCCGCCTCACCGATCGGCTGGCACCGCTGGGCCGGCGACGAAGGAGTGGTGATCGGTGTAGAGCGATTCGGAGCGTCGGCGCCAGGTCAGGACGTTCTCGATCATCTAGGCTTCACTGCAGACCACGTGGCGGCAGCGGCGCTTCGAGTCCTGGGCAGGAACAGCGAGGCAGATAAGCAATACGATGCGAAAACTACGGCGGCGCCGGCGTAACGCCAGAAGCGGCACACAGTTTTCCATGCCTGGTCCCTCGGTTTCGAATCGCAGGCATTTTTGTGGCGTTGCCTTAGCGGCGATCGGACGCGTTTGCAGAGTCTGACGCGTATCATCTGCGGGGACGAGCGGCCGCACAAGCGCTTCGTTCGCGGACGAGAATTGAGTAGGCAGGAGGAATCTATGGAAGGGCTGCGCAAAATCCTGGAACAGGCGGAAAAGAATAAAGTGGCGATTGGCCACTTCAATATCTCGGATCTCATCGCGCTGAAGGCGGTTTTCGAGACGGCCCGAGATTTGCGGGTTCCGGTGATCGTCGGAGTATCGGAGGGGGAGCGGCAGTTCATCGGAGTTCGCCAAATCGCTGCGATGGTGAAGAGTTTGCGCGAAGAATACGATTTCCCCATTTTCGTGAACGCCGATCACACGCACTCGCTGCCCAGCGCGATAGAAGCCGCAAACGCCGGCTTTGATTGGATCGTCTTCGATGTTTCGATGCTGCCGTTCGAGGAAAATGTTCGTCAAACAAAAGCAGCCGTCGAAACGTTGAAGGCGTTGCGCCCTGACATTCTTGTGGAAGGCGAGATTGGCGACATCGGCAGCGGCTCGGAGATACATGAGACCTCGCCAGACCTCCGGAAAGGACTCACGAACCCTGCCGAAGCGAAACAATTCGTGGAAGAAACCAAGGTCGATACACTGGCTCCCGCGGTTGGCAATATGCACGGAATGCTTAAGAGCATGCTTGCCGGGGGAATCAAAAAGCGATTGGACATGGAGCGAATACGCGCAATCAAGGCGGAGACCCGGCTCTTCATGACGTTGCACGGCGCTTCTGGAACCGATGACGACGACCTGAGAGAGGCCATCGCGGCTGGGATTACGGTCGTCCACATTAATACAGAAGTGCGGATCGCATGGCGACATGGACTCGATGACGCTCTCGCGAAGCAGCCCAACGAAATTGTTCCCTATAGGGTTCTTCCCCCAGCGGTCGATTCCGTAAAGCGGATCGTGGCGGCGCGACTCGCGTTGTTTAGCAGCGGGCAGCGTGCGCTACCAGCGGGGCAATAGTGGCTGCCCGATCCTTGCCCGTGGCGGGCGGCGACCGACCACGGACTGGTTTCAAATGCTGCCGGGCAGCATGCCAACTGGCCAAGTCGCCGGTGGACGCACGCGATTGACAATTCGACCCACGGGAGCGCGATCAATTGTCGGGAGCTCGCGGAATTCGCTCCTTCGGTTCCAGGTCCTGACAGGAGGCCGCGTATGGGTGCACCACATCAGCACCGAATCATCCATGGCGGAGTCGGGAAGAATCTCGTCAAGAAGTTCTGGAAGCGTTTGCGAGCGCGGTCATAGATTGATTTGGCAGTGAAGCCAGGCACAGCTTTGCTTACCACGCCAGGACCTTTGCCCGCGCGCGGGAGAACCTCAGCAATGGAGATGAATATGAAAGCCAAACAGAGCCCAGACCAGTCCATACAGGAGGAACAGATACGCAAAGCGCTCGATGCGCACTGGCATGCGTCGGCAGCCGGCGATGCCAACGCGGAACACGATATTTACGCTGACGACGCGATCTGTGATTATCCCCAGTCGGGAGAGCGAATCCTCGGGCGAAAAAATTTGCAGGCGTTGCGAAGTCATCATCCCGGCAAGCCGTCCGGCTTCCAGGTCAAACGGATTCTCGGAAACGGAAATCTCTGGATCACGGAATACACAATCACGTACCAGGGCCGACCGGCGTACACGGTGAGCATTATGGAGTTCGGTAACGGGAAAGTCGTGCACGAAACACAGTATTTCGCGGATCCCTTTGAGGCACCAGCCTGGCGGAAGCAATGGGTCCAGCAGATCGCGCCCGGCAAACCCTGACTGTCACTCACTAGTCGTGGTTTGACTTTGTGCCCCGGGACGCCCACATTTCATTGTCGTCGCCCATTCGCCATGCGCCATGCGCTAAAGAGGCCGCAATTCGCCGAGCATAGTGGGAATCAGCTCAGAGACCGTGGGATGGATGTGCATGGCTCGTTGCATCACCGTGTACGGCGCTCGAGCATACATCAGATCCAGCACGCAATGAATCACTTCATCGCCACCGATGCCGAGGATGGTAGCTCCCAGGAACTCTTTCGAGTCCGCATCCACCAGCACCTTCATGAACCCTTGGCTCTCGCCCTTCTCGACCGCCCGGCCGACACGCGTCATGGGCCGGCGCCCGATCAGCACCCGGCGCCCGGAGGCAACCGCTTCATGCTCTGACATTCCACATCGTCCGAGCGGGGGATCGATATAAAGGTTGTAAGCCCTGATGCGGTCGGCAACGCTGCGCGTCTCGTGGTCCAACAGGTTGGCCGCGATGATCTCGAAGTCGTTGAAAGAAGTGTGCGTGAATCCTCCCCGTCCGTTGCAATCGCCGAGCGCCCAGATGCCAGGAACGTTGGTGCGCAGTTGATTGTCCACAACGATATATCCTTGGGCATCGTGGGACACTCCAGCCTTTTCCAGGCCCAGGTCACTGGTGTTCGGGGTCCGGCCCATCGCCAGCAACAAATGCGACCCGCTCACCTCCGGCGCGCCTGCAGTGCAATCCAGGCGCACCGCGACCTCTTCGCCGTGACTCATCAAGTCGATGCACGCCGCGTTGAGTCGCACCTGAATGCCCTCGCGCTCGAGGATTGCCTGCACTTCCATGGATACGTCCTCGTCTTCATGGGCGATCAGGCGGGATGACTTGTCGATGATGGTCACCTCGCTGCCAAAGCGCCGGAAAATCTGCCCGAATTCGAGTCCAACGTAACCTCCGCCGACAATGATGAGATGTCGCGGTAGAATGTCGAGGTCCAGCAATGTGGAGTTGGTCAGATAAGGCGTGTTCGCCACCCCGGGCATGGACGGTATCGCCGCGCGCCCTCCCACGTTGATGAAAATTTGCGATGCCGCCAGCAACTCCTCGCCTACCCGCACCTCGTTCGGCGATTCGAATCGTGCGTGCTCCTGATACACCGTGCAGTTGGCGGTGTTCCGGAGCCACGACTCCAATCCACTTCTCGATTTCCCCGAGATTTCATCCTTGCGCGCTTTCACGCGCTTCATATCAGCGCTTATTGGCCCCGCCACCTGGACACCGAATTCCGCCGCACGGCGGGTCATGTGCGCAGCGTAGGCGGAGGCGACCAGCGTCTTGGTCGGGATGCAGCCCGTATTGACACACGTTCCGCCGAAGAGGCCGCGCTCAAGGATTGCGACGCGTTGGCCCGCAGCCGCCATCCGCACGGCCAGGAACGGTCCGGATTGCCCACTCCCGATGACGATCGCATCAAAGCTTTTTTTCATGATTGGATAATCATCCTCGGTCCGCGCCCTTATAGGTCGATCTCGAGGTCGCCTCGCGGCCGCGAGCAGCAGATCAACACGCTTCCTTCGGCGGGCGGCTCAAGAGGCTCGGGCCGATACGCGACCGCACCGGCGATCACAGCACTTTCGCAGGTATGGCACACCCCCGTTCGGCAGGACCACCTCACGGGCACGTCGCACGCTTCCGCAAGTTCCAGCAGGCTGTGCCACTCCGGGCGCCACGCCACTGTCAACCCGCTTCGAGTAAACGAAATTTGGGGCCCGTGACCGGGCGTCCCTTCTGGTTGATGGGGTGATCGGGTTTGAGCAGCATGGATCCCAGGGCGTATGGCGTCAACGGAGCCGAAAATCTCCGTAAACACCCGGTGTGGTGAAACGCCCCATGCTGACAGGGCCGTCGTCAGGGTCCTCAGGAACTCGGCTGGTCCACATAAATAAAAATCCGCGTCCTGCGGCACTCCCAGCTGCTTGAGCACAGGAACGCCGAACCGTCCTGGCGCATCGTAGTCTTGCCCGAGTCGATCGCTAACGCTTGGCCGGCTATAACAGATGTAGCTGCGCCCAAGCGGCAGCGACCCGATCAGAGCCCGCGATTCCGTGGCAAACGGATGCTCTCCACGGTTGCGAGTTCCGTAGAGCCACCAGATCTCTCGATGCGAAACTTTCGAGCTCAGCTCATGAAGCATCGCGAGCAAAGGTGTCGCGCCGATACCCGCGCTGAGCAACACCACAGGTCGCTCACCGGCACGCAGAGTGAAATTCCCCCGCGGCGCACTCGCTTCCAGCACATCGCCAACCTTCACGTGGTTGCACAAGAACGTGCTCCCCAGCCCGTCAACTTCCTGTTTTATGCTGACGCGGTATGTGCCCGCTTGTGGCGCGCCCGACATCGAGTAGCTGCGCCGGATAGGAGCCGCGTCCGGCGTGGGCCGGAATCTCAATACCAGAAATTGGCCGGGGAGAGGGACGGGCAGCGAGTTTTCATCCACGCTCTCGAATGACAAAGAAGTGACGCTGCTGCTTTCCGGTTCCAAGCGCGCAACTCGCAGCGTCCGGAACCCGGGCCATGCGGGCGGCGGAATAGCGGCGGCGGTGAGTCCCGCGTTTCCTGTGGATGCTTGATTTGTTTCCTGCTCGAGCAAGGCCTGGAATGAAGCCTGCCAGCCCGCACTCAATGCCGGAATGCGTAAAGAGCGCTCGAGGAGTTCGCGTGAGTGCCCCGGCAGGTATAACAGGGCGTCGATTTCCGCGACGGTCAGGCGTTCCGGCCCATCGGCGATCTTCACAATCTCGTCGCCCGAGCCGACCTCGCCTTCCTCAAGTACGCGCAGGTAAAATCCCGGTCGGTGATGGGAAACCAGCAGCGCTGCCATCCGCGGCTCGTCCATACGGATTCCCACCCGGTAGCAAGTCACACGCGGTTGTGTCACTTCAAACAGCGCACCGCCGATTCGATAACGGTCGCCGATGCACACTTCGCCGTCTGGCAAGCCCTCAATCGTGAAGTTCTCACCAAACTGCCCGAAGGTGAAGTTGGTGCGGCCTAGTTGTTGCTCCCAATACCGGTAGGAATCCATCTGGTAGACAAGGACCGCCCGGTGCTCACCGCCATGGCCGGAGAGGTCGCCTTGTCCGTCCCCGTCGACATTGAGTCGCCGGACCATGCGCCTGCCTTGCAGTGGCTCTTTCCAGACGCTCGTAAAAACTTTCTCCCCCTGCCACGAAACGTCTCGTGGAAGCCCCACATTCACTGATAACAGCCGAGCCATTGTTCAATCTCTCCCGTTCACGGCTATTGGCGCAGTTTCTTGGGACCGCTCACGTGTGCATTACCGCGTTCGTAAAAACGCAACAGACGATGTGCATTGCGGGTGATCCCGATGCGCACGCTTTTGCCGATCGTCGCACTACTTGCCGCGGTTGCCGCCAACCAAAGCGGGCCGGCAGCGCACAAGTCCAAGCCGTCTTGGCGGAGATCAACTTGCAATGCCTTGGTCAGTCGTCCCGGACCACTGCCGAGGTGGGCCCCGCTTGTCGTGCCGGCCATCGATTCGTCGAGGCCCTCCAGCGGTTCGACGGCCCGCAATAGAACTCCACCGCCCACTCCAGGCGCCTCGCTCGTCACGTTCAACAGGAAGGATGAGCCATAGGTGAAATACACATAAGCGTGGCCTCGTTCCAGAAAGAGAGAGCGATTGCGCCGCGTTTTTCCATTGAACGCATGCCCGGCGGCATCACCGACCGGATAGGCTTCCGTTTCGACGATGCGCGCACTTAATCTACCGGAGTCAGTATCATGGACCACGACTTTGCCAATCAAGTATCGCGCCAACTCCACGGTATCGACGGGAAGGTCCACTCGCCGGAGACGTCGCAGCCGGCGATCGGATTGTTTTTGAACTGAGAGCTTCAATTAGGACCTTCGCAGTCCGGTGCTGCAACCTACGCACCAGTGCTGCCAACCTGCAGGCTCAACGGTTTGATGCGGCGCCCACAATCGGCGGTTAATCCTTTTTCGGGGCCCTTTTGGTCCCGGTAGAACTGGAGAAAGACAAGAATGCTCGTCGAATCCAGGGCTGCCATCGTGACCGGCTTGAAGGGAACAAAATTGTGAAGCCCATCGCGCGCCAACCGATACGAAAGTATCGTCGATACTTTCGTCCAATTGTCTTGCCTCCGGGCCGCTGGCTTAATCGCAGGTGCACGAAGCGCGAACCAATCGCATCGTTCACTGGGCGATTTTAATTGGGAATCCGACAGAGAGATAGGAGAAAACCATGAGGATACTGATGGTGCTTACGTCGCACGATCAACTTGGGAATACCGGGCGAAAGACGGGATTCTGGCTCGAGGAATTCGCGGCACCCTACTTTGTGTTCAGGGACGCTGGCGTGGAGCTTACGCTGGCGTCTCCGAAAGGCGGCCAGCCGCCGGTCGATCCCAAGAGCGATTTGCCCGAAAATCAGACTGCAGCGATGGCGCGGTTCAAGAAGGACAAGACAGCGCAAGAGGCGCTGGCCCAGACGGTTAAACTTGCTGACCAGAAGGCGGCGGACTTTGACACGGTGTTCTATGTCGGAGGTCACGGGCCGATGTGGGACCTTGCGGAAAGCCGCGATTCCATTCATCTGCTTGAGTCCTTCTACAACTCCGGCAAGCCGATTGCCCTCGTTTGCCATTCTCCTGGCGTGCTGCGACACGTCACTCACAATGGCGCGCCACTAGTGAAGGGAAAGCGTGTTTGCGGCTTCACCAACGAGGAAGAAGAGGAAGTAAAACTTACCCACGTGGTGCCATTTCTGGTCGAGGATGAGTTGAAACGCCTCGGAGCCAGGTTTGAGAAGGTGCGAAACTGGCAGCCTTTCTCCATCGTCGATGACCGTCTTATCACGGGCCAGAACCCCGCGTCATCGACGTCCGCCGCTCAAAACCTGTTGAAGTACTTCGAAGGGAGAGCCACTCGCGCTTCCGCTTGAGTTTTATATCACTTCGGTCCGCCGTTGTTGTCGATGACAGTGACCACAGATCGTTGCGGTCCATCAATGATCGATTTCCAGGACAAACGATAAAAGGAGAATGTATGTCGGCCAGTAAACCAGCGCAGCAAATCACGGAAGGAAATCCTCTCGATTTTGTGCCCGACAAGATTCCTTTCGACACTCCGTACGGCCCGCCGATCGTGCTCGAACGCGCCCGGGAGACGATTGATGCCGCAGTGGCGGAGGCGAAGAAGCGGAATTGGAAGATGAACGTGGCGGTAACCGATTCCGGCGGCAACCTCGTCGCCTTTCAACGAATGGACGGGGCCATGCTTGCCTCGATTCAGATTGCCGAGCACAAGGCACGCGCAGCCGCGACCTTCCGGCGCGAGACCAAGGTTTTCGAGGACGGTATCAACCTTATGCATCTCAACTATCTGCTCGCTTTCGATGGAGTCATTGCGTCTCGAGGCGGCATTCCACTCATCGATCAGGGCGTGCTCATCGGGGCTATCGGTTGTTCAGGGGGCACGGATTCCCAGGACGAGATCGTCAGCAAGGCAGGGGCGGCAGTAATCAACGAAAAGTAAAAAATTCCAGACAAGTTATAAATGATCTAGTTCCCGAGAAGGCGTTGGGGGCAATCCATCGGTTTACAAGACTGAAAAGTACGAGGGAGAATCTCATGGCAAGTGCAAACACAGCTGCGAATTTCTCACAAATTCGAGTGTCCCGTCGATCGCCCGCCTGTTGGCGTGTCACGATCGACAACCCACCGATCAACGTGATGGGCCCCGAAATGGTCCGCGAGTTCCAGCAACTCATCGACGCTCTCGAGGCCGACGAGCAGGTCAGGGTCGTGGTCTTCGACAGCGCGGTCGAAGACTACTTCCTGAATCACTCCGATTTCTTCGCCAAGCTCGAGGACCTGACCTCTATGCCAGCCGGTCCCACAGGCTTGCCGCCTTGGCCGGACTTCCTCGTGCGTCTGACCTGCGCCCCATTCGCCTCCATCGCCCTCATTCGCGGCCGGGCGACGGGCAACGGCAGCGAGATTGCGCTCGCCTGCGACATGAGCTTCGCCAGTCGCGAAAAGGCCATCCTCTCGCAATGGGAAGTGGGCGTGAGTCTGGTCGCCGGCGGAGGCCCGATGGCCCGGCTGCCCAGACTTATCGGCCGAAACCGGGCTCTGGAGGTGCTCTTGAGCTCGGAAGACATCCGGGGTGACCAGGCCGAGGCGTACGGCTACGTGAATCGCGCACTGCCCGACGCGGAACTGGATGCGTTCGTGGAGGCGCTTGCAACGCGGATTGCCGGGTTCGACAAATGGGCGATTGCGAACACCAAGCGCCTCGTTAACACCAGCCTGCCCCCGGACATCGAGCTCGCCGCCGGGTGGGACGCGTGCATGGCTTCGATCGGCCGGCCCGCGGCCCAGGACAGGATCAAAGCGCTGATAGCGCGCGGCTTCCACAAGCCAGGGGACGCCGAAAATCGGCTCGGATACTACATCGGACAATTCGCGCGCTCGGCTAGCGCGCCGAACATTTAGCGGTCAGTCCGACTTGATAACTGGCGAATTTTGGGCTTTGGAGGCGCTCGAGTCCGAGATGCGCAATCACTTGTGATGATTGTTCTGCAATTTCTGCGAGATGACGGATCGCAAAAAAATGCAGTCGACGGGTTGCCATAATGGCAGTTCTCTCTTGCACTATCAAAGGAGGTTTAGATGCCGCCGAAAGCAAAGACCGCACCGGTTGCCCAGCCAAGTGAGGCTCGGCCCCACCAGCCGGGCCAGTCGGTTTTCAAATCCATTCTCGCCGAAGAGGTCGAGTGGAAACCGTTCGCGGCGTTCCCGCCTTCGGTCCGACTTGCCGTTATCGTGGGTCATCCCTCGGAGCCCGGCCTTTACACAATCAGGGTCAAAGCGCCGCACGGCGTGATCCTGCCGCCTCACAAGCACCCCGAGGATCGCGTCTACACCGTGATTTCCGGTGTCTTTTATATCGGACAGGGCGACATTTTTGACGCCAGTAAGCTCGAGGCCTTTCCGCCCGGCGCGGTGGTCATTCTCCCGGGCCATACACCGCATTTCCACTGGGCGAAATCCAGCGAGTACGTTACACAAGTTACGGGTATCGGGCCGCTCGGACTTGAATACATTGAGGTGAAAGACGATCCGCGAAACGCAAACTCCGGGAACGAGAAATAACCGGGTGCGGGCAACGAATCACGATCCTGATCCTTGGTCGGATGAATTATCCTTCCTGAATCAGCTGAGCCAGGCTGACATTCAGAGCGCTCGATTCTGCGACCATCGCATCAAGGTCGAGGCGTATCTAGCTACGGATCGCTCGGGAGCTAGACAAAGTTACGCCGAGCTTCCCAGCCATTTTCACCAAAGCGGGGAGAGAATCGGCCTTCATCTTTTGCATCACCTTGCCTCGATGAGCCTTAACCGTGATCTCGCTGATGCCCAGCTCGCTCCCAACTTGTTTATTCAACAGGCCTGAGACTACCAACTCCATTACCTCCCGCTCGCGAGTGGAAAGGGACGAGTAACGATCGCGAAGTGCTTTGATCTCTGCCTGTTGGTGCAGAGCGATTCGGCTGCGTTCAAGGGCTTGTCCGATGGCGCCAATCAGGACGTCATCCTTGAATGGCTTGGTGAGGAATTCGACAGCGCCTGCCTTCATGGCCTGCACTGATTTTGGCACATCGCCGTATCCCGTTATGAAGATGATGGGCACGTCAGGATGTTCGGCCGCAACACGTTTCTGCAGGTCGAGGCCATTCAAACCTGGCATGGAAATATCGAGTAGGAGGCAGCTGGGAACAGGCGCCCACGAGCGGCCTAGAAACTCCTGTGCCGACGAGAACGTCTGGGGCTGCCAACCTGCAGAGTGGATCAGCAACTCCAGGGACTCTCGTACGGAGACATCATCGTCCACAACAAATACAATTGACGGGACGTGCGACATGGGCAATGACCCCAATTCCCGACCTGGCAGCTCCGTCACACTGATTCTACTCCCTAAGTCGGAAGACTGCTGGCGCTCCTCAATCCAAGCCGAGCGCTGCATTGAGTGCTCTAAGGAGAATCGTGTCGCTGAATGGTTTGTGCAGGACCTCGACGGCCCCACGCTCGAGGGCTCGCTTACGGACAGACTCGTCCTTCTGAGCGGTTATGAAGATGATCGGAATCTTGTGTCCGCGGACCTTCAGTTCTTGTTGCAGATCGAGTCCCGTCATGCCAGGCATGGCAATGTCGAGCAACAGGCATTTGGCCTGACCAATGCTATCGGAGACGAGGAAGTCCGCTGCGGATGAGAACGCTCTAGCCCCAAAACCGAACTCGCTCAGCAAGTCGGGTAGCGACTCGCGGACGGACTCATCATCATCGACAACTGCCACCAGCGGACGCTGAATAGATGTACGTTCCTCCGACCCGGACCTCATACGACAAGAATGCGGCCGCCCAGGTACGGCGTCTATTAGACTTAGGTATTGGTACTGCAAGGAATAGAAAAAACAAAAGTTGCGCCCGGACCTTCGTTTGGGATCGCCCAGAGTCGGCCTTGATGATTCTCAATAATGGACATGCTGACGGAAAGGCCGATACCCATGCCGTCACTCTTCGTGGTATAGAAGGGTTCGAATAGCTTTTCCTCTATCTGAGGCTCCAGTCCTACCCCTGAATCTCTGACGCTCAGGCGCACCCCGCCACTTTCGTCGCGCGCGGTCGTAATCAGCAATTCTCGTGGGCGATCCTCGACCGTATTCATAGCATCCGAGCCATTTCGTATCAAATTCAGAATGACTTGCTGAATCTGAATCCGGTCTCCTGAGATAGAGGGCAGATTGGCGGCAAGCTCCGACTGTAAAATCACCCTGTTTCGGTGCAATTCACTCACGGATAGAGCAATCACTTCTTTGGCCGCTTCATTCAAGTCGAACGACTCAGCGGAAATGGCACTTTTTTTGGTGAACAGCGCGCGGAGCCGCGTGATCACCTCCGATGCACGATTGCCGTCGCGAATCGTGCGTCTCGCGGTTTCCCGCGCGCCTTCCAGGTTGGGAGGGTTGGCATCCAGCATCCGAAGGCAGGTACTGGCATTGGTGACGATGCCGGACAGCGGTTGATTGACCTCATGCGCGATCGACGCGGTGAGCGCGCTCAGCATCGAAATTCGAGCCACGTGCGCGAGGTCGGACCGGGCCTTATCGAGGGCGGCCTCAACGGTATGGCGCCTGGTCACATCCTCGGAAAGCACCATAAGAAATCGCGGGACGCGTTCGGAGCCTGGCACTAAAGAAACGCTATTACGTACCCACACCAGACTTCCGTTCTTGCGCCGATACTGCTTCTCGATCTGGAATTGCCGGCGTTTTCCGCTCAAAAGCTCCGCGATCAGCACGTTGTTCATGCTCTGGTCCTCGTCAACGGCAAGGTCCAGGAAACGAAGCTCTTCGAATTCGTGCTCCGTGTACCCCAGCATCTTCTGGTAGACCGGGTTTGTTGCAATGAATTGCCCGTTCAGATCCGTCAGCGCGACGCCGATTGCCGAGCTCTCAAAGACGGAGCGCCAGCGTTCTTCGCTGTGCGCCAGTTTTGCGTGGGTCTGAAACAATGCGGCTTCGTTTTCCTTGCGTAGGGTGATATCACGCAGATAGCCAGTGAAGGAGGGAGGCCCGTCCTGCTCGATGCGCGCGATCGCTATTTCGACGGGAATTTCTCTTCCGTCGGCACAGAGTGCAGTCATCTCAAGGCGTTGGCCAAGCACTCGCGATTCGCCAGTGGCCAGGTGCCGGGCGAATCCCGAAAGATGTTTCTGACGAAGTGAGGGCGGTATGATGACCTCAACCAAGTGCTTGCCCAGGACGTCCTCCCGCCTATATCCCAGGACACGTTCCGCGGCTGGGTTAAATTCGGTGATGCAACCCTGGTGGTCGATGGCTACGATACAGTCGAGTGAAGAGTCCAGAATCGCCGCTTTATGCGCCTGACTGCGTTTCAGTTCCGTTTTTTCCTGGCGGAGCCGTGCTTCAGCAGATTTGCGTTCGGCAGTCTCTTTTCGCAACTCGTCATTGCTTGCCGCGAGATCAGCGGTTCGCTGTGCGACTCGCCGATCGAGTTCACTGGAGACGCGCCGCTGCTCGCTGAGAAGGCTCGCTCCTCGCAGCCAAATGGCAGCTTCGTTTGCCGCCACGTTCAAAACGAGTTTCTCGGTTTGTTGGGGAAAATTCAATCTCCGGGAGCCTGCAATGATGATTCCCATCTCGCCATGCAGCCCGAGCTGCAGCGGCGCAAGCGCAATCTCACCATTTCCAAGGAAATCGCTTAGAGGCAACGGGGCTTCCTGGAAACCACCGTCCAGCAAGCTCCGCAGTTTTTCGCCGACCTCATGCGGTTCGGGCTGGAATGCCCAGGCTGGGCTTATTCGGACCATTTCTGCGGGCGCCGTTCCCGTTGCATCTCCCAACCGCACATACACGAAATCAAGCCCGAGCATGCGCAGCAAGGCATCCAGCAAATTGCCGATGATCCGCGACGGTTCACCGCCCGTCCAAGTGGCTGGAAGGGCCAGAACGCTGACTAAATCATTTATGCAACGCCGAAGCCGCTTAATCTCCTCGGCGGGAGTTTCGGGCTGGACTGACATGCTAGATTCCTGTTGCGGTTAAGGTGCTCCGTCCGGTTCGCCGTTCGCGGAACTCTCGAAGGAATTCTCCAGGCGGGACGAAGAACGGATTTCGTTGAAGGATTCCTCCGATGATAATCATCGGATGCGTGCGCATGATGTCGACCACAGTGTCGCCGCCAAATTGATCAAGATGGTAGGTGCAGATCACCGCGTCATCGTGGCCTTCCCAGACATGGTTGACGCGCGACTCAAACTCAATCAGATCGTTGAGATAGGATTTCCCTTCGGCAGCCCAGTCCATCCGGCAAACGATACGGCTAAGAGGAAACTTTCCGGGAACATTGCCGCTGGCGATCTGTTCAAACGCCTGCAGCATCCGATCCTGATCGAATCGTCCGTCGCGAAGATAGATTTCGTTATTAATCCGGAGTTCGAACTGGCCACTGCGCTCCGCGGCCGCCGGGTCAATCCCAGCCGCGGCCAGCCGGCGCAGGTGCTCGCTGCGTTGGTCGGGGTTAACGACGTGAAAAGCCTTGTGGCCGCATTCGAATCCATCCTTAATAAAGGGGAGCAGCACGTGGTATTCTTCCTCGTCGCTGTTGAAGAGTGCGCACACGTGACGGGTTTCTGCGAGCTGGGAACCAGCGAAAGAGATGGGAGCTGCGGTCCTCATAGCGTGGTCCTCTCCTAAGAAGGTCCGTCACAAGGCAGATTTCCACACTACCGCGGTCTGGAAGACGGTTCAATGAATAAGAATTTGCCCCCTGCGCTTGTTCGACGGCTTCCTAAAACTTCCTAAAACTCTGAGAAAAAATCAGACGCTCCAGATTTGTCAATATTGATGGGGATATGGATTCTCCGAACTGGCAAAATTGTCTCCAAACGGCTTGTTTTTTGGCGTTGGGACTGAGAATTGCCTAGCAAGCTAATTTTTGCCACCGATACCACCGCCAACGACACTCGTCAGTTGGATGAATCCCAACAGGATGCGAAGCGTTATTTCCTTGCCTTGGTGGCGAGGTGGGCTTCGCTTAATTCCAGTTCGCGTTCGAGCTGGAGCAGCAGTTCATCGCTGATGCGGCGTTCGTTGCGGAGTTGCACTGCCGTGTGGCGCTCGACCCGCAACAACTCGCGCGACAATCCCACAAACTGGTCGTGAAAGGCAGCATCGGTGATGCCTCTTTTGTCGGAGCCCCGTCCGGTGAGAACCGCAAGCCGGCGCCGGTAATGCTGTTCCAGATCGTCGTAAATTTCCGCGAAATCCGGATTGCTTGTGGCCCGAGCCTGTTGCAAATTGTTGAGCGCCGCTTCTAGGATCGCGCGCCGGGCATCTTCTTCTTCCCGATCCGGAATGGGAATGCCTGCCAAACCGAGTTTGCGAATCAGTGGAGGCAGCGTCATTCCCTGCAGCACGAGCGTTACGAGAATCACGCTGAATGCGAGGAAAATGATCATATCGCGCTGCGCGAACTCTTTTCCCGCGATCATCTGGGGCAGCGCGATGGCGGCTGCCAGCGAAATGACACCGCGCATCCCGGTCCAGCCCAAGACAAAAAGCTGGCGCAGCGTCGGCATTGGCTCATGCTGACCAAGGATGCGGCGACGGATGACGTTGGCCACGTAGGCACCGGGGAAAAGCCAAACCAATCGAAGCAGGATCAGAAATGCGCTGAAGCCCAGCCCATACTGGAGGAGTTTGTACCGGCTGTATTCCTGCAGCGCGTCCATTACGTAGGGAAGCTGCAAACCGATCAGCACGAAAACGAGCCCGTTCAATATGAAGGTAAACGAATCCCAGACCGCCCAAGCCTGTAGACGAACGTTGGGCGAGAAGAAGTGTGAACTCTTGCGCCGGAGATAGAGTCCGCAAGACACGACCGCGAGCACACCGGAAGCATGAATGGCGTTGGCTGAAAGATAGGCCACATAGGGGGTCAAGATACTGAGAGCGACCTCGATGGGCGCATCGTCAATCTGGTGTTCAACCTGGTGGACGACTTCGCCGATTGCCAGCCCTACGGCAAGCCCCACGACCGTCAGATAGATCAGGCGCAACAGGCCAGCACCGAACGTGGGAGTGTGGCCACCGGCCAAGATCGCGAGCCCGAACTCGAGAGCGAGCAGGGCGGTGGCATCGTTCAGGAGGCTCTCGCCTTCGAGAACGTCGACAATCTTCTTGGGCAGGCCGATGCGGCGGGCGATGGAGGTGGCGGCAATCGTGTCAGTGGGCGCAACCACGGCACCGAGAACGATACCGACCCTCCAGTCGAATCCCGGAAAAAGCCATCTGGCAGTCTCGGTCACACCGAGGACGGTGAAGGTGACCAACCCAAACGCCAGGAAGCAGATACTGACGAGATTGTAAGAAAATTCGCGCCAGGACGTGGTCCACGCCGCGCTATAGAGGAGCGGCGGCAAAATCACGAAGAAAACGACATCGGGATTGAGCGTGAACTTGGGAATACCCGGGACGAAGCTCAGGAGCAGTCCCGCGATGACGAGCACGATGGGGTAGGCGAGCTTCAGCCTTTGCGCAACCGCTCCAAAAATCACGACAAACAAGAGCAGGAGCAGGAAGACGATTTCGAGCGCTTGGATGTTCCTAGGCATCCGCTATTTTTACCGCATGCGTATGGGGAATTATAGGAGAGTTTCTTGGGGCGACCAGGGTGCTCCGTTTGTTTAAACTTGGAGAGTTCGCAACCAGGCAAGCGCAGGCAGTGCGGGTAATCGGCGAACGCAAGGAGATTGGGGAAAAGAGCTTGTGCCGGTGACGCTCCTACGATCGGAGTCGTTGATCCACCGGGTCAGCACGTGGTTATGGCGATAGGACGAGTAGCCTTACTCCGCGGCGGAAAGCGATCCTGGCGTCGGAGGTTCTTCGTACCAGGGCGGGAGTAGTTTCACCAGAACATAAAGAATGATAAACGGCAATAGCATCAAGAAAATCGCGGGCCCAAGTCCCTCGCGCGTGACGAACCCCATCTTATAAGTCGTGTAACCCAAAAAGCTCTTGGAGAAGAGCTGCCCGCCGATGACGACATTCCAGCGCATGGCGAAAATACCGATCAAGGTGCAAATCCCAGAAATTGCATAAATCCTTTTGCGCAACTTATGGCGCAAGTGGAACAACTGGGTGATGGCGAGTAGAACGAGTGGCGTGACAGTGCCCAGAAATATTTGCACCACAACCTGAGAGATAAACAGTTTCGTGCGGACCATGAAGTCCAGCGAACGGAAAGATTCATCGGCTTCGTAGATTCGGTGAATCAGGTCGAGCATCTCGAGCGTAAAGTCAATGATGAACGTGTAGAAAAGATATTTGGCGATGGTGTCCAGGCAGCGCATATCGATGGCCGTCTTGCGAAGCCGAGAGGCGACCATGTACACGAGCATGACGAGCGCGATACCGGAAACCATAGCGGAAAAGATAAATACGACTGGCATGAGGGGACTGGACCACCAGGGGTTGGCTTTGACAGAGCCGAAGATAAATCCCACGTAGCCGTGCAGCAGGAACGCAGAAGGGATGCCGATGAGGGTGATCGCCCAGCCGACGCGATCATCCACATGCAGCGAACCAGGACTGATGTTTTGGGAGCCCAAGCTGAGCACGCGATAGAAGTGGCGTTTCACGCCTTTGGTGGTCTGGGAGAGGATGACAATGTCCTTGCGAAAATCCAGCCAGATTTCCATCAACAACACGGCCATCAGATACCAGAGATAGACAAATCCGAACATGGCCATCGCCGAGGAGCGGTGAGGCGTCAGATACATTTCCAGGGAGCGCTCCGGATGCCCGAGGTGCAGCTGCAGAGGCATGGGCGCGACGATGAGGAACGCCAGGGCGGTGAGCAGCGCGAGCCGGTAGGTGGGCTTCACTTGTTCGACGTGAAAAATGCGCGCAAGGGAAGCGAGGATGAACGCGCCGGCGACGAGACCGGTAATGAATGGATAGAGAACAATGAGGACGCTCCACTGTAGCTCAATCTCATTCGGATACATGAATCCTTGCATGCGCGCCTCCTTAGCGCACCGAGCCATCGAGGCCGTAGTAGAAATTCTTGGCGCCCGTGGCGAGATGCGGTTTTAGCACCTGCACGCTATGGGTCTTGAGAAATGCATGGATGGGATCATTGGGATTCCTGAGATCGGCAAGCTGGCGCGCGCCGGTGGGACAGCTTTCACAGCATGCCGTGGTGAGACCCTTGGTGATACGGTGATAGCAAAGTGTGCATTTGTCGGCCACATGCTTGGTGGGATGGAAGAAGCGGCAACCGTACGGGCAGGCCTGAATGCAGTAGCGGCAGCCGACACAGTAGTTCTGATCCACAAGAACGACGCCGTCCGGCGTGTGGAACGTGGCGCCGACAGGACAAACTTGCGTGCAAGGGGAATCAACGCAGTGATTGCAGAATTTGGGAACGAAGAAGTTCTTGCCACCGCTGAAATCGCCGGGCGGGAAACCTTCTTTGCCGCCGTCGGGGGAATCGACCACGGGACTTTCGATGTGAAAGTCGTCGACATGATATCGCTCGACCCAAGTGCGGAAGTAACCGTCGGGCACATCGTTTTCCATCGCGCAAGCGCGCACGCAGCTGCCACAGCCGATGCACTTGGTGATATCGAGCAGCATGCCCCACCAGTGGTCGGCTGAACTGTAATTAGGTGCGGCCTCAGGTGTGCCGGCGAGCACGAATTCCCAGGCCGTGGCCGCGGCGGGGAGAAGGACAAGAAGTTGGCGGCGGGTAAGCGTCATTTCCTTGCTCCTACAACGAGAGCCGGGCTGTGGGGCTGATGGCAGGTATCGCAAAGCTGGCCGCCGGAATGCTCCGCAACATTGACCTGAGGGAAGCCGGGGGGCTTGGCGATATTTTCGGAATGGCAGCGGACGCAGAGATGGGCGACATCGGGCAACTGAGGCGTCATGCTGGTGGGATCCTCGGCATGCTTGGCCAAGGGCCCGTGGCATGTCTCACAGTTGACGTGGGCATGGACGCCCTTTGCCTTGGTGTCGGCCTCTTCCGGATGACAGTCCCCGCACGCCTGGTGGCCGGCATAGTGAATGGGCCGCGAGGCGATTTCGGCAAGGGCATCGCCGCGAAAATGGCCATAGCGACCGAAGCTTTTTGGAATGAAAGCACTGCGAAAAACGAGGAAGAGAACCAAGCCGACTGCGAATACGGCGGCCATGCGGAGAAGATGGCTGATGTCCTGCAGTTTGACCATAGCGCTTACAAGAGCAGCAGAAAGTGTCGAACGTCCGTTCGTATACCTCCGGGGCGCACAGGAGGCTAGTCCTTACGTCACGTACGCGTGTGACGCGAGTCACGCAGGGGAATGATTGCCTGTCCCGCGACTCTGCTTGCAAGAGCAAGAGCGATTTGGCAACTACCGCAGCGAACGGAGCAGGGCGTCGATGCCCTGGTGGAAAGCCGGTGCGGGAGGGATGAGGCTTAGGACGAGATAGCCATCGGCGGGGAAGTCGTAAAAATGGCCGGGGTGAACGACAACGTGGTGGTTTTGCAGGAGAGCAATGGCGAGATCCTCGTCGGAGACGTGCGAAGAGACACGCAGGACCGCGTACCAGCCGGCATCGGCGTGAAGGAGTTCGCAGGCCGGGTGCTCACGCAGGAGAGATTGCAAAGTGGCGTGATTTTCGCGGACGCGGGCGAGAAGCTGAGCGCGTAGGGAGTGGCGCTGCTGCAATAGTACGGGGAGAGCGGCTTGCGCGAGAGCGCTGACGGAAAGAAAGGTGTCAGCGATGACTTCCAGACGCTGGATCGCGGGCTCGACAAGGGAAGCGGGGCCGCCGGCAATCAGCCAGGCGATTTTCATTTGAGGAAGCGCGGAGATTTTCGAGAGGCCGCTGAGCGTGAAGGTGAGCGCTTCAGTGTTCGCGGCGAAGGAGCGGCGGCGATCGGCGTCCCAAGCGAAATCGAGGAAGACTTCGTCCGCGATCAGCGCGAGCTGGTGCTGGCGGCAAAGCGCGTTCAACCGGGAAAACTCTTGCGGCTGAATGAAGGAGCCGGTCGGGTTGTTCGGATGGACGAGAAGGATGGCGCGGGTGCGCGGCGTGATGGCGGCTTCGACGGAGCGGAAATCGAGGAACCATCCGTGGGCGTAGGCCAACGAGTAGGGAATCAGGCGAACGTCGTGGAGACCGGCTAGAAATTCGAAGAGTGGGTAGCTGGGCTTGGGAAGAAGCAACTCATCGCCAGGATTGCAGAGGAGGCGGAACGCGTGGGAATAGGCTTCGCTGGTGCTGGTGGTGAGGAAGATGGATTGGGGGTCAACGGTGACCCGATGATCGTCGAGATAGTACCGGGCAACTTCGCGGCGTGCGGTAAGCGCGCCCTTGGGTTGCGGATCATAGCGCAGCGCAGCGTGATCGCGGAACGCGGAAAGAATCGCTTGGTTGTCGTAGTGGAAGCCGCACTGCGTGGGATTGGACGCGGTGAGATCAATGAGTGGAACCCCGGCGGCGCGAAGTTCGTCAAGCGTGCGAGTGAAACGATTCGGCGTGAGGTGCCAGTTGGTGCGGTCGGAAAACATGCGAAAGAAAACGATAGCACGGGCCGGGAGGCTTTCGTGGACGGGGACGATGCGGGACGAAGAGAAAAAACATGCGGGCCGGAGCATACCCGACCAAAGTAGTCCAGTGAGTGTTGAAAGATGAACTGCGTGCGGGGAATCACACACACTGCTGAATATCTCAACGCGACGTGCGTCTTAGCACACAGAGGAATAGCAGGATTTAATGTTTCGATAGGACATAACTACTGTTCTTCTCAGCGATTTGGCCCCATTTGAACGAATGTTCGAGATGGAACCCCGTTTGCGGTAATCCCCACCCGTGGATCAGGGGTCAGGGACTACCTACGCGAAGGTCCAGAGCGTTACGGCGGAGCTTGACCTTCCAACCCTTCAACTGATTCCAGCCGCCAGCTTTAGTGCGATCTCTCTGTCGGCCGATTCACAGGACAAACAGATTCCTCCAACGACGCGAAGCGGGAGGCATTACCGTGCAAAGCGAAGTGATTAGTTCCAATTCGACAAACGAATCAACGAAGTTCCGAAATGGCGTGGATCGGCGAACATTCTTAAAGATTGTGGCGCAGGCCGCCGCAGCCATTGGGCTGACAGGGAGCATGGCCGCGAAGATGGTGGCCGCGGTGGAAAAGGGAGCGCGGCCATCGGTGATCTGGCTGCATTTCCAGGAATGCACCGGCTGCACCGAATCGCTGCTGCGCACGTCGCACCCCGGACTAGCGGAGGTGCTGTTTGACCTGATCTCGTTGGACTATCACGAGACGCTGATGGCCGCGGCCGGCCACCAAGCCGAAGAGGCGCTGGAAGCGGCGATCCGAAAGAACAGCGGGAAGTTCGTGCTGGTGGTGGAAGGGGCGGTGCCGACGAAAGAGAACGGAATTTACATGCAGATCGCGAACAAGACCGGCGTGGACATGCTGAAGCACGTGGCGGCGTCGGCAGGCGCGATCGTGGCGATCGGGTCGTGCGCGTCGTGGGGCGGGGTTCCCTCGGCGGCACCGAATCCGACGGGCGCGAGCGGAATCAATGAGATTTTGCTCGGCAAAATGATCGTGACACTGCCCGGCTGTCCGGCGAATCCGTACATCCTGCTGGGCACGCTGCTGCAGTATGTGGCGCTCGGGAAGCTGCCGGAACTCGACGAACTGGGACGGCCGAAGTTCGCGTATGGCCGCACGATTCACGAACACTGCCCGCGGCGCGCGCACTTTGACGCGGGGCGATTCGCGGAAGAGTTCGGGGATGAAGGGCACCGGCTGGGCTACTGCCTGTACAAGCTGGGCTGCAAAGGGCCGATGACGCATGCAAGCTGCTCCGTGCTGCAGTTCTGCGAAGTGGTGGACGCGTGGCCGATCGGGCTCGGGCACCCGTGCTTCGGATGCACCGAGAAGAACGTGGCCTTCACGATGCCGATGCTGAAGCCGGCAGAAATCGTAAGGCCCACGCCTCCGGCAACGTACGCGCCGGTGACTGCGCCGCAGGGGTACGTCAGCCCGATCGCGACAGGACTCGGCGGCCTGCTGGTGGGCGGCATTCTCGGCGGCGGATTCCTGGCCGCGAAGAAGATTGGACAGCAGGAAGCGGTTGCGACGGCGGGCGCAGGAGAAAAGAAGAGCGACATTTCCGGCGCGTCCGGCGAGGAGTAAGCCATGGACGTCAATCGCAGAGACATACTGAAGGCTCTGATGAGCGGATCCGCTCTTGCGGCCATGACCACGGCAGGCGCACCCGTGGCGAAGGCCGGCGCGGGCGATCCAGTTCCGCCGCTTCCGGATGCGATGGGGCTAATGTACGACGCGACGGTGTGCATCGGATGCCGCGCGTGCATGCCGGCCTGCCAGAACGCCAACGGATTGAAGCCGGATCTCGGCGCATCGGGCGGTTTGTACATGCAGCCGGATTCGTTGAATGCCCACACCAAAAACCTGATCAAGCTGTATGTGGCGGCAGACGGGCACGAGCGGTCATTCATGAAACAGCAGTGCATGCACTGCGTGGATCCGGCGTGCGTTTCGGGTTGCCCGATGAAGGCGCTGCACAAAGAGCCGCACGGCGTAGTGGGCTGGAACCCTACGGTATGTATCGGGTGCCGGTACTGCCAGATTGCGTGTCCATTCAACATCCCGAAGTTTGAGTGGGACAAGGTCAATCCGAAGATCGTGAAATGCGAATTGTGCCGGCACATCGTGGGAAAGACGGTATCGCAGCCGGCCTGCACCCAGGTGTGCCCGACGCACGCGGTGATTTACGGGAAGCGCTCGGACCTGCTGGCCGAAGCGCATCTCCGGATCAAGGCGAAGCCGGGCTTTTACTTTGAAGACCGGGTGTACGGAGAGACCGAAGGCGGCGGTACGCAATGCCTGGTGCTCTCGCATGTAGATTACTCGAAACTGGGACTCCCGAAACTAGGCAAAGAGTCCCCAGCGGCACAGACGCGTCGTGTGAGCGAGTTCATCTACCGCGGGTTCCTGACGCCGGTGGTGGCCTACGCAGGAATTGTGGGGATCGTGAGAAACCGGTGGAGAGAACACCTGAAGCACACGCATCCCGCCGGTGGCGACGAAGCCCAGGGAGAGGAGAAAAAGGCATGACCGCGAGTTGGGAACGCTGCATACGGCTGAACGAGCCGCTAAAGACGAAACCATTTGTGGTTGCCGTGGCGCTGGCGGTGTTGGGACTCCTGCTGGGATTTTATCGCGAGCTGAGCGGCTTAGGCTACGTGACGGGATTAAACGACGGCTATTCATGGGGATTGTTCAAGAACTGGAATGTGACCGCGCTGACCGCGTTTGGCTCCGGCGGTTACGCCGTGGCGGTGCTCACCTGGATCTACAACGAACGAAAATTTCACCCCATCATGCGCACGGCGGTACTGACAAGCCTGCTCGGGTATGGCAGCGGCATGCTGGCGCTGGGCTTTGACGTGGGCCGGCCGTGGAATTTCGTATGGCTGGCCTATCCAAAGACCTGGAATCATTACTCGGTGCTGTGGGAAGTGGCCGTGTGTATGACTTCCTACTTCCTGCTGGCCCTCGACGTGGAGAACATGCCGCCGTTCCTGGAAAAAATGTATCGCAGCGGCAGCGGGGAGCAAAAGATGCGGGCCGTGAAGATTTTCCGGTTCCTGCAGAACATCTTCCCATTCCTGATCGCGCTGGCGTTTGTGCTGCCTTCGATGCACCAAGCTTCGCTGGGGGAACTGATGTATCTCGCGGGTCCGCGAGTGCACCCGTTGTGGCAATCGCCGATGTTGCCGTTGTTGTACCTGATGATGGCCTACATTCTGGGATTTGCGTGCGTGCTGCTGGTGCTGGCGTTGAGCGCCTACGTGTGGGAGCTGGGGTGGGACCGCGAGATCCTTGGGCGGCTGGCTTTGTGGATGGCCGGGACGGCGCTGGTGTGGGCGGCGTTCCGGTTTGGCGACTTGGCATATCGCGGCGTCCTAGGGGACGCGGTGAAATTCGACAGATTCAGCATTTTCTTCCTCGCGGAAGAGGCGCTAGTCATCGTGCCCGCGTTATTACTGTTGTCGAAGGCGCGGCGGGAGTCACCAGGTTCCCTTTTCCGGCTGACATTCCTGATCTCGATCGGGGGATTGCTCTACCGGTTCACACCGACGTCGCTGGCGTTTTCACCGCTTGGGGACTATCGGTATTTCCCGTCGGTATTTGAAATTTTGATGAGTGTCGGGTTTACGGCACTCGCCGTAGCGTTGTTCCTGTATGCAGTGAAGACGTTTGCGATCCTTCCAGCCACGAAGGGGAAGATCGCGGCGGAAGAGGCCATGCGGCCGTTTGACACCTTGTAGCGGGGAGAATGGGCAATGAGCAATCGCATCACGATCGATCCAATTACGCGAATCGAAGGGCACCTGCGCATAGACGTGAACGTGGACGGTGGCAAGGTGGCCGATTCGTGGGCCTCGGGAACGATGTTTCGCGGGATCGAAACGATCCTGCAAGGGCGCGACCCCAAAGAAGCCTGGCTGTTCGCGCAGAGGTTTTGCGGCGTGTGCACGACGGTGCATGCGATCGCCTCGGTGCGCGCGGTGGAGAACGCCGCGGGAATCCAGGTGCCGCCGAACGCGCAGTACATTCGCAACCTGATCCTGATCGCCCACGCGCTGCAGGACCATATCGTGCACTTCTATCACCTGTGCGCGCTGGACTGGGTGGACGTAGTCTCCGCGCTGAAGGCCGATCCGGCGAAGACGGCTTCGCTGGCCAACAGCCTTTCCGATTGGCCGCGGAACGGACGGGAAGATTTCAAGATCGTTCAAGACCGCGTGCGGGCTTTTGTGGAACAGGGGCAGCTCGGAATTTTCACCAACGGCTACTGGGGCCATCCGGCTATGCACTTGCCGCCGGAGGTGAACCTGCTTGCGGTGGCGCATTATCTGCAAGCGCTGGAATATCAGCGGAATGCCAACCAAGTTGTGGCCATCCTGGGTAGCAAGACGCCGAACATTCAGAACCTGGCGGTGGGCGGAGTGGCCAACGCCATCAACCTGGATAACCAGGCCACGTTGAACATGGATAAGTTATACATGATCAAGAGCTTGTTCCAGGACCTGATCGCCTTCGTGCACAAGGTCTACTTCGTGGATGCGTGCGCGGTGGCCGCCCTCTACCTCGACTGGTTCAACTATGGCGCGGGTGTGACGAATTACCTTGCCGTGCCCGACCTGCCGTTGAATAGTGCGATGACCGAATTCGACCTGCCGGGCGGCGTGGTTTTCGACGGTAAGCTCGATCAGGTTTATCCGATCAAGAGCCACACGGATCAACGGTTGCTGAACGGGGTGACCGAGAACGTTTCGCACGCGTGGTACGAAGGCGACAAAACGCTACACCCGTGGAAGGGCGAGACCAACCCGCACTACACGGGATTCAAGGACGACGGGAAGTACACGTGGGTAAAGTCGCCGCGATTTGAAGGCCAGCCCATGCAGGTGGGACCGCTCTCGCAGGTGCTGGTCGGCTATGCGCAAGGGCACAAGCTGACGCAAAAGTGGGCAGGAGAGGCGATCAAGAACGTGTCGGCGATTTCCAAGCGGCAGGTGACTCCGGGCATGCTGCAGTCCACGCTGGGACGCATCGCGGCGCGCGCGATTCGCGCGTCGATGCTGGCGGACCTGGCGGAAAAGCACTGGAACCTGCTGGTGCAGAACATCGCCTCGGGAGACGCGAAGATTTACGTGAAGCCGGAATTTGGCGACCGGGAACTGCGTGGCGCCGGGTTTCACGAAGCACCACGCGGGACGTTGTCGCACTGGGTGGTGATCAAGGATGGCGCGATTGCGAATTATCAGGCGGTGGTGCCGACGACCTGGAACGCGGGACCCCGGGACGAGCACGGCACGCATGGGCCGTATGAGGCTTCGCTGCTAGGCAATCCCGTGGCGGACGCGGAGAAGCCGCTGGAAGTGCTGCGCACGATTCATTCCTTTGACCCGTGCCTGGCCTGCGCGATCCATACGTTCGATCCCGACGGCAAGGAAGTGGTGAGCGTGACGGACACGAAGTAGGAGGGGGCGATGAGCGTGCAAGGAAGCAAAGTGCCGGTTCGCGTGGGCGAAGCGAGTATTGACGCGGAACATGATCTGCAAATGCAGCTTCTGGATTCGCTCGCCCAAACGATCGAAAAGGGCGGCGACCTCTCCCCGACGAAGTATATCTTGGAGCAGTTCATCGAGTTTTCGGACATGCATTTCCTTTCCGAACAACTGGTGATGCGGCTGCACGGGTATCCGGGCTACGAGCCGCACCTGGAAGAGCACACGCTGCTGATGAAAAAGGTGCGGGAGATTCGCGCGAACCTGATGCGAGGGGAAAATCAGCCGACCCTGGTGCTGGTTCAGGAATTAAAGGACTGGCTGATCGCGCACATCGCGACGGAAGACGTCGCCTTTGGAACCTTCCTGAAGAAGAAGGAAGGCGCGGCGGCATGAAGGCCGGCAGGCGCATCGGCGTGCTGGGCATCGGCAACGTGCTGATGGGCGACGATGGCGTGGGCCCCTATGCGATCAAGCTGCTGGAAGCGCGCTACGAGTTTCCAGAAGAAGTGCGGCTGGAAGACCTGGGGACGCCCGGACTGGGAATCACCGCGGCGTTCGCGGAGTACGATTCGATCATCCTGATCGACGCGGTGAGCGCGAAGAAGAAGGCCGGAGAAGTGCAGCTCTACCGCAAGAATGAACTTGTGCAGGTTCCGTTGAAGACCCGCGTTAGCCCGCATGATCCCGCACTGGTGGAAGCTTTGCTGTTCGCGGAGTTCAGCGGGAAGTGTCCGCAGGACGTGTTGCTGGTGGGCGTGGTGCCGCAGGCGTGCGAACTGGGTTGCGGCATGAGCGACGCGGCGCATATTGGACTGGAAGCCGCGATTCGCGCGGTGCTGACGGAGCTGGAACGCCTCGGTGTGGAAGTGAAGTTGAAGTCGTTGCCCGATGAACCCGCCATCTGGTGGGAGAAAGACGCTAGCACAATTTCCTCGGAAGAAGGACTCGCTCATGTGCCTGGCCATCCCCGGTAAGATCGCAGAAATCCAAGAAAACGAAGGCGTCCGCACGGGACGCGTGTTGTTCGGCGGCATCGCGCGCCAGGCCTGCTTGGACTTTGTGCCGGAGGCGCGCGAGGGCGACTACGTGATGGTGCACGTGGGGTTCGCGATCAGCGTGGTGGATAGGGAGCAGGCGGAGCGGACTTACGCGCTGCTGGAAAGCATGGGCGTGCTGGGTGAAGAGTTGGGAGTGGGCGCGGAAGGCGCGCGAAGTTCATGAAATACCTGGACGAATACCGCGACGCAAAGATTGCGCATGGATTGGCGGCGGAGATCCGGCGGCGGTCGACGCGGCCGTGGGTGCTGATGGAAATCTGCGGCGGGCAAACGCACACGCTGATGCGCTACGGCATCGACGAGCTGTTGGGAAGCAGCGTGGAACTGGTGCACGGACCCGGCTGCCCGGTGTGCGTGACGCCGCTCGAGATGATCGACCGGGCCAACGCGCTGGCGCGGCTACCGGAGGTTACGCTGGTGTCCTACGGCGACATGCTGCGTGTGCCGGGCTCGGAAACGGATTTATTTCACATCAAGGCCGAGGGCGGCGATGTGAGGATCGTCTACTCGCCGACCGACGCAGTAGAGCTGGCGCGGAAAGAGCGGGGGCGGCAAGTGGTGTTTTTCGCGGTGGGATTCGAAACCACCGCGCCCGCGCACGCGATGGCGGTGCTGCAGGCGGAGCGGCTGGGTCTGAACAACTTCAGCCTGCTGGTTTCGCACGTGCTTGTGCCGCCGGCGATTCGCATGCTGCTGCAATCGCCGCGGAACCGCGTGCAGGGCTTCATCGCGCCTGGGCATGTGTGCACAGTTGTGGGAGTCGGCGAGTACGAAGAACTTGCCCGCGAATTTCGTGTGCCCATCGTCGTGGGTGGATTCGAACCGGTGGATTTGCTGGACGCAATCCGGCTGCTGGTGTGCCAGCTCGAAGAAGGCCGCGCGGAAGTGGAGAATTCGTATGCGCGCTCGGTGCAGTATGCGGGGAATCGCGCGGCGCAGTTGGCAGTCGAGCGCGTGTTTGAAGTAACAGACCGGAAATGGCGTGGAGTGGGGGAGATTTCCTCGAGCGGGTTGCGGTTGAAGCCGGAGTTTGCCGCGTTTGACGCGGAGCGCGTGTTCGGCCTGGAAGACGTACGAGCGGAAGAGCCGAGCGAGTGCATCAGCGCGGAGGTTTTGCTGGGACACAAGAAGCCGATGGATTGTCCCGCATTTGGAACCAGATGCACGCCCGAAAAGCCGCTGGGCGCGCCGATGGTTTCCACGGAAGGTGCCTGTGCAGCGTACCACCAATACCGGCGTCATCTCGTTACCCTCTGACGGCTTGCAGCAGGAATCGGCAAGCGTTTCAACAGGATTCACGTGTCCGCTGCCGTTCCCGGCGGGCGGGCGCGTGCTGTTGGGCCACGGCAGCGGTGGAAAGCTGAGCGCGGAGCTGCTTCAGCAAGTGTTCCTGCCCGCGTTGGGAAATCCGGTGCTCGACCGCATGGAAGATCAGGCGGTGGTCTCGCTGAACGGGATGCGGCTGGCAATGACCACGGATTCATTTGTGGTGAAGCCGCTGTTCTTTAAAGGCGGGGATATCGGATCGCTGTCGGTGCATGGGACGATCAACGACCTGGCGATGGGTGCGGCCAAGCCGTTGTGGATGAGCGTGGCTTTCATACTGGAGGAAGGCCTGCCGTTCGACGTGCTGCGGCGAGTGGTGGCTTCGATGCAGGCTGCGGCCGAACGCACGGGCGTGCAGATTATTACCGGCGACACAAAAGTGGTGGAAAAGGGCAGCGCCGACGGGATGTACATCAATACGACCGGGATTGGGCTGGTGCGCGAAGGGATTTCGCTTTCGGCCAGCCAGGCGAAGCCGGGCGACGCGATCCTGGTGAGCGGGATGCTGGGCGATCATGGCATCGCGATTCTGGCGGAACGCGAAGGCTTGCGGTTCGATACGGAAGTGCAGAGCGATTCCGCGGCGCTGCACGAACTGGTGGACACCTTGCTGGCGGCAACGCATGAGGTGCGCTGCCTGCGCGATCCGACCCGCGGCGGCCTTTCGAGCACGCTGAATGAAATTGCGGGCAGCTCGCGGGTGGGAATGGAACTGGACGAGGCGGCGATGCCCGTGCGGGAAGAAGTGCGCGGGGCTTGCGAAATGCTGGGGCTGGACCCGCTGTACGTGGCGAATGAGGGCAAGCTGGTGGCGATCGTCTCCCCCGATGCGGGGGAGCGGGCGCTTGCGGCTTTGCGAAGCCATCCGTTGGGCAGGGACGCGCGGGTTATCGGACGAGTGACGCAGGAACATCCGAAAATGGTGGTGATGCGCACGGCGTTCGGCACCACGCGCATCGTGGATATGCTGTCCGGCGACCAGTTGCCAAGAATCTGTTAGGGAGGACCTGTGCACGAAGTAGGCATCGCGGCGTCGATTCTGGAGAGCGTGGAAGGGGAAGCGCGGCGGCGGCCCGGCGAACGCTTTGAGGCCGTGGGCGTGCGCATCGGCGAGCTTTCGAACGTGGACAAAGACGCGCTGGAATTTGCGTTTGAGGCGTTGACGCGGAATACCCCGTTGGCGGGGCTGCGCCTGGAAGTGGAATGGCGCCCGCGGCGGCAAAGGTGCCTGGATTGCGGCAAAGAGTTCGCGGTACGCGAGCTGAATTTGCAATGTCCCGTGTGTGGCACGGACAAAACCAGTTGCATCGGCGGAACGGAACTGGACATTGCGTACCTGGAAGTGGAGGAGCCATGCGTGAAGTGCTAGAGAAGAAGGTTTTGAGCGAGAACGATCGCCTGGCCGCGGAACTGCGGCAGCGCTACCGCGAAGAGGGCATTCTCTGCGTGAACATCATCAGTTCGCCCGGATCGGGCAAGACGGCGCTGCTCGAGCGAACGCTGGCCTCGTTTCATCAGGGAGATTCCCTGGCGGTGCTGACGGGCGACTTGCAGACGGACAATGACGCGCGGCGGCTGGCGCGATATGGATTTCCCGTGCGGCAGATCGTCACCGGCGGAACGTGCCATCTCGACGCACGCATGGTGACGCGGCATCTGGACGAGATGGGATTTCGCGGGCCCGGCATCCTGTTTGTGGAGAATGTGGGCAACCTGGTCTGCCCTTCCAGCTATGACTTGGGGGAAGCGGCGAAGATCGTTCTGCTGAGCGTGACCGAAGGCGAAGACAAGCCACTGAAGTACCCGGGAATCTTTCACCGGGCCTCGCTGATGCTTTTGACAAAAACAGATTTGCTGCCGCACGTGGAGTTCAACCCGCAGCTAGCCTTGGAAAACGCGCGGAAGATTCACCCGGAAATTGAGTTTATCGCGGTGTCGTCGCGCACGCGGGAAGGTTTTCCGGAATGGCTGAACTGGCTGAACGGCTTGCAGAAGAAAGTGCAGGCAGAGGCGGCGGCGACAGTTTCGTGAAGAGTCGTCCGTTTGTAGAACCGGGAGGTTTGCGGATAGGGGCGGGCGGCTTCAGCGGCTAAAGCGCCGTGTTTTGCGTGAGTGCCGTGGCCGCTAAAGCCGCCACCTCCTAAAGAGAAATGCCATGTTGCGCTGGGACGCGATCCCAGGAATCGCGGTGCCACCTGGCGGCCGGTCTGAAGCCCGACCATTCCAGTTGCCGGCCAGGCAGGTGGCCAATCCATTCGCTTTTTTTGCTGAAGGGACAGCTCACAAACCTGCGATAAGCTATAAGCTTATTCGATGAGCCAAACCGAGCGCGCTGGCGTAATTCGAAAGTGTGTGGACGTCGCCGGGATCGTACAGGGCGTTGGATTCCGTCCTTTTGTCTACCGGCTGGCGAACGAATGCGGCTTGACGGGCGTGATCGCAAATACACCGGCCGGGGTGAGCATCGAGGTGCAGGGCGATGCCGAGGCGGTGGAACAATTCCTGACGCGCTTGCCGAAAGAGGTCCCGCCGCTTGCGCGAATTACGGGATTTGCTCCGCAGGACGCCGAGATCCGGGAAGAGACCTCGTTCCAGATTGCCGCGAGCCGGATGGACGAGGCGCCGCGCGTGCTGATTTCGCCGGACGCGGCGGTTTGCGAAGACTGCTACCGCGAGATGATGAATCCGCGCGACCGGCGCTTCCACTATCCCTTCATCAACTGCACCAATTGCGGGCCGCGTTTCACGATCATTCGTGACATTCCCTACGACCGCGAGCGAACGTCGATGGCGGCGTTCCAAATGTGCCCGGCGTGCCAGGCGGAATACAACAATCCGGTGAGCCGGCGGTTTCACGCGCAGCCCAATGCGTGCTGGGATTGCGGTCCGCAGGTGCTGCTGTTAGGCCCGGATGGCACGCGAATGGATGTGCCCGAACCCATTCGCGAAACGGCGCGCCTGCTGCAGCAAGGCGCGGTGGTGGCGGTGAAGGGGTTGGGCGGATTTCACCTGGCTTGCGACGCGCAGAACGAAACGGCCGTCGACAAACTGCGGGAGCGCAAGCGGCGCGTGGAAAAGCCGTTCGCAATCATGGTGCGAGGCGCAGAAGATGCGGCGCGATTCTGCGTGGTGGAGGACGCCGCCAAAAGACTGCTGACTTCCGTGGAGCGGCCGATTGTGTTGCTGCCGCGGCGGCCAGAGGTGGCGTTTGCAGCAGGCGTGGCGCCGGGCAATCGATTCCTGGGCGTGTTTCTGCCCTATACGCCGCTGCATCATCTCCTGTTGCAAAGCGGAAAGTTCGGGGCGCTGGTGATGACCAGCGGGAACCTGAGCGAAGAGCCCATCGCGATTGACAACGAAGAGGCAGTCCGGCGGCTGCACAAGCTCGCCGATGCCTTCCTGGTGCACGACCGGGGCATTGTCCGGCGATGCGACGATTCGGTGGCGCGCGTGGCGGCCGGGCAGCCGCAGAAGATGCGGCGAGCGCGAGGATTCGTGCCCGTGCCAGTGCACCTGGAAAAGGAAATGACGCCGGTGCTGGCCGTGGGCGGGGAGCTGAAAAATACGGTATGCGTGGTGCGCGGCAGCGAGGCGTTCCTGAGCCAGCACGTCGGCGACCTGGAAAACCTGGAGAGCTACCGGTTTTTCGAAGAGGCCGTGCAGCATCTACAACGCATTCTGGAAACGGAACCGAAGGTGATCGCGCACGACCTGCATCCAGACTATTTTTCGACAAAATGGGCGCAGGAACGCGAAGGCGTGGAACTGGTGGGAGTGCAGCATCACCACGCCCACGTCGCTGCCTGCATGGCGGAAAATCATCTGGACGGGAAGGTGATCGGATTTTCGCTGGACGGCACCGGATACGGCACGGACGGCGCGATCTGGGGAGGAGAGGTGCTGGTGGCGGACTATTCGGGATTCGAGCGCGCGGGGCATCTCGAGTACGTTCCGCTGCCGGGGGGAAGCGCCGCGATTCACGAACCGTGGCGCATGGCCCTAAGTTATTTGGTGAAGCATTACGGGAAAGAGATTGAGAAGCTTGAGTTGCCCTTCCTGGCCGGTATGGATTCGGGGAAATTGCAGGTAGTTTTGCAGATGATCGAGCGGGAGATTCATTCGCCGCGCACGTCGAGTTGCGGGCGGCTGTTCGACGCGGTGGCGGCGCTGCTGGGGCTGCGCGGCACGGTGAACTACGAGGCGCAGGCGGCGATTGAACTGGAGATGGCGGCGCGGGATTCCTCGAGCGAGGGAGCCTATCCGCTGGATATGAATTTTCAAGCGGGAACCTGGCAGATCGGGACGAAATCGCTGTTCGAATGGCTGCTGCGGGATATTCGCAAGCAAGCGAACGTTTCGGACATGAGCCGCAAGTTTCACAACGGGCTCGCGCTCGTGTTTGTGGACCTGGGGGAGCGGATTCGAGACAAGACGGGAATCAATCGCGTGTGTTTGAGCGGCGGCTGCTTTTTGAACGCGCTGCTGCTGGAAACGATGATTGCGGAGTTGCGCGAGCGGGCGTTTGAGGTGTTCTTTCACACGGAAGTGCCCGCGGGAGACGGCGGCATCAGCCTGGGGCAGGCGGTGATTGCGGCGCATCGCGTGAGCGCGTGAGGGCAGCAAGTTTACGCGCGCAGAACGGGCCGAGCCCCTTGCTTCCGCTCGGGACAAGCAAGCTCGGCCCCTACAAGGAATGCATGAAATAAGACGCTGGTCTTAACTTGCCGGCATCGCGAAGGGGCCGAGCGGCGGCTGGATTATTTGCCGTAGGGCCGGGCGGAGGTCTGGCCTTTTCCCTCGGTGATGGTGACGGTTTGGCCGGCGGCGACGTTGGAGAGCTTATCAACTTGGCCGCTTGGCCAATGGAGTTCGAGGGAATCAACCTTCGCGGTCTGGCCGAGGCCGAAGGTCAGAACGAGTTCACTGGCAGAGAGATAGCTGGAGCCGCTGCGCAGCATTTCGGACTGCACGACGGCGCCAGCGGAAAGCTTTACCACCGTGCCAATTCCATCGCGATTCGATTTTGTTCCAACGAGTTTCACGCGCAGACTTTTGTTGGTTGCTTCCGTGCCGGTGGCTTCGTTCACGAAAAGATACGCGGGGCCGCCGTTGGTGGAGATGAGCAGATCGAGGCGCCCGTCGTTGTTGATGTCGCCGTAAGCGGCGCCGCGACCGACGCGCGGAGAGTCGAACTCCTTTCCCAGCGATTTTGTGACTTCCTTAAAGTTTCCGTTGCCGACGTTCCGGAACACGTGGGGAGGCATGGCGTATTTGACGTTGGGCTGCACGCGTTCGATGTCGTTGTCGATGTGACCGTTGGCGATAAAAATGTCAGGCCATCCGTCGTTGTCGTAATCATAGAAAAAGCAGCCGAAGCCGAGCGTGAGGAGGGAATCGCGGCCGATGTCGGAGCGCGGCGCTTCGTCCACGAACAAGCCGCGGCCCTCGTTGTGATAGAGCGAAATCATCTGGTTGGAGAAATTCGTAATCAAGATGCTGGGCGCGCCGGAGTGATCGTAATCGGCGGCGTCCACGCCCATGCCCGCGCGCGCGACTCCGTCTTCGCTGAAGGCGACGCCGGCGACCACGGCTTTTTCGGTGAAAGTGCCGTTGCCGTTGTTGCGGTAGAGTTTGTTGGGCTGCGTGTCGTTGGAGAGAAGAATGTCGGGCCAGCCGTCGTCGTCGTAATCAAGGATAGCGATGCCCAGTGTTTTAGAGGTCGGGTCACCCACACCCGCCTTTTGAGTAACGTCCTCGAAGGTGCCGTCGCCACGATTGTGCCAAAGGCGGATTGAAGTGCCCTTGTAGGATTCGGGCGTGCAGTACGATTTGCTCTTGCCGTCGAGGGTGCAGTAGAGGTCGCCCTGGATGGACCACTGCACGTAATTGCCGACCACGAGGTCGAGTTTTCCATCCTTGTCGTAATCCACCCAAGCGGCACTGGTGCTGAATTCCTTCACGCCCAGCAAGCCGGCCTTTTGCGTGACGTCGGAGAAGGTGCCGTTCCCGTTGTTGTGGAAGAGCCGGTTCTGGCCGAGCGCGGTGATGAAAATGTCGTCGTAGCCGTCGTTATCGTAATCGCCGATGGCGACGCCCAAGCCGAAAATTTCGATGTCGAGACCGGCCTTATGGGTGACGTCGGTGAACGTGCCATCGTGATTGTTGTGGTAGAGTTTGGGCGTGGAATGCCTGGAGGGGCGGCCGGGCCAGTTGGTGCCATTGACGATGAAAATGTCCTGCCAACCGTCGTTGTCGTAATCAATGAAGGCAACGCCGGGCCCCATAGTTTCCGGCAGATACTTCTTGCCGTAGGCGGCGTTGTTGTGGACAAAGTGGATGCCCGCCTGCTGGGTGATATCGCGATAAGTGATGCCCGAGGGCGCTTTAGAGGCTGGAGGAGTTTGCGCGCTCGAGAGGGAAGCAAACGAGGCGAGCAGAAGCGCGCCGGCGAGAGTCTTCATGGAATCTCCGATTGGATATCGCGGCCAACGCCGAGGGCGTCGGCTACCCGATTGATGTAATTGAACCACGAGGCGATCAGGGTGATTTGCAGGATGCCACGGTCGTCGAAGCCGACGGCGCGGAGTTTGTCGTGGTCCGCGAGACTGCACTGCGTGGCATCTTTCGTGATTTTGACGACGTATTCCACCATGACCTTGTCCTGCTCGCTGATGGGAGCGGTGCGGAAGTCCTTTTGCAGGGCCGCGACCATCGCGTCGTCCAGGCTAGTTCTACGCAGAAACTCTGCGTGCGATTCGATTCAATAAAAGCACCGATTCGTAACGGAAACCATCGTGGCAATCATTTCGTGCTGATAGCGCTTGAGCGGCAAATCGGGCGCCATCATGGCCCCGAACGCGCCGAAGGAATGAAAGAGCACGTCGGGAAAAAGAGTGTGCGAGCCAACAATGCTGTTTTCGAAGCCGCGGTCCACGCTGGGAACGGACGTGGCATATTCCTGCGGATAGAGATGGCGCTCCTTCATTACCGCATCGCGGACGCGCTCGTCTTCTTCGAGTTTGAAGGTTTTGATCCAGGTCATCAACAGACTCCTACGAAATCGAAATTCAATTCCTCGGCAACCGGATGCCAAGAACCGCTGGCCCGTAAATAGCGAAGCAGAGGCTCCGACCTCCGAACGCCGGAGAGTTGCACGAAGAAAGGCGGCATAAAGCCCGGGCCTGGAAAACCGCCGGTCTAAAGACCGGCCAATACACAGGTTTGTTTCGGGGGTGAAACTGTCAGCGGCCACCTCCGACTGGTTTTACCGCGGAAGCTTTTCGCGCTTCGTAAGTGGAGCGCTTCGAATGGCGCGAGGCCTGGAGAATCGGCAGAGGGATCGAGACGTGTTCGTGAATGGCCTGGCGCTCGAGGTTGTCGTCGGGATGCGCCTGGCGATACGCGCCGGTGATTGACTGCGAAGATTCGTCGGCCTTGAAGCGGAGATAGCGCACCTTGTGTTCGTTGGCCTGGGCGTCGTCGCCAAGCCCGGTGTAGCAGAGCATCAGGTTGTAATTGGCCTGCAGATCCTCGGGATCGATGGAGAGAGTTTCGTCGAATTGCTTTACGGCGTCCGCATAGCGTTTCTGGAGAAACAGGATACGGCCGAATTCGTTGTGGACGACGCGATCGCGCGGGTACTGTTCGAGGACTAATTGGAGGACCCTTTCGGCTTCGTCGTACTTGCCTTCATCCTTAAGCACGCGCGCGTAGAAATAGTTCGCGCGAGCCAGGTCCGGCTTTAGCGCGAGCGCCTTGAGCAGAACGGCCTTGGCGCCATCGGTATTGCCTTCCTGGAGACGCACGCGGCCGACGTTGGTCCAGCCGTCGAAATTATCCGGCGCCATTTCGGTGATTTTCGTGAACGCCTGCTCAGCGCCCTTCAGGTCGCCCTGGAGGAAGAGGCCGATGCCGTAGTCGTTCCAGCGAGTCCAGTCGTCCTTGACCAGGGTGACCTGAGGCGCGGGCTCAGGAGCGGAATGCGGAAGCACGCGGATGGTCTCGGTGTCTTCCGCCATCACAATAATCGGGAGATTGGGAATCGATTTCAGCTTGCCGGAAACGTCCGCGGTGGCGCCCTCGAACGACCACTTGCGGTCGTCATGGCTTTTGGTCACGCCGGGATCGCCATAGACGGCATTCGAAGGCTGCCCCTCAACGCCGGCATACGCAAACTGTGTATTCCACCACATAAATTTGCGGTAATTGAGCTTCGAGTGGAAGGTGATGTGATCCCCTGCGCCTTCCGGGACGTGCATGCGGAAGTGCACGGTGTCCGCCGCGCCCGGCGGAATCAGGTGAACGTAGACGACGGCGTGCGTGGCCCAGGCGTTGCGCTTGTTGATGACATTGCCGTGATCATCAATCTGTAGGGATTTGTAGAAATGCGCGCCGGGATCGACGGGGCCTTTGCCGTCGTCTGCGACCTTGCCGCTCCAGAAAAGGGTCTGCCCTTTGTCGTCGGTGGCCTGGAGTTCGAGCCAGCAATCGAAGGCATCCACGGTGCCGCCGGGAAAGAAGTGGCCAACCTTGCGCGTGCGCACGACGACATCCACTAGGACGTCGTCACCGCGGCGGACGGCGGCATCCACACGGCCGAGCGGCGCGGTAATCGGACGGGCTTCGCCAGCAGGTCCTTCCGGGAGATTCGTCTCGGCTTCCTCGCCGACGGCGAAGCTCGTGGAGAGTTCCTGCTTGGGATATCCGGCGGAAGGAGCAGCGGTTTTTTCGGTCTTGGAGACCGGAGAGACCGCGAAGATGTCCACGCTGACCTGGCCGTCCTGCAGGAATTTGCGGCTGGTTTCCAATTGGACCGGATCCTCGTTGGCTGTCGGCACGGCGGTGTTGGCGCCGGGGAAACGGTGCGAGTGGACGTAACCATTGATATTGCCTTCGTCGTGGGACGGAACCAGCGGCATGTGGCAATCGGCGCACATCATCGGCGTCTTCGGATAATAGAAAGAGCGCGCGCCCTGGCCGGAAACGCCGCTGGCCTGCCAGTTGTCGTACTCATCGAATCCGCGCAGCCAGCGGTAATTGTTCAGTGGCACGTCGAGATGCACCTTGTGGCAGCCGGAGCAGAATTCCGGCACCTGATCGCGCATGAACGGCTTGAGGAAAACGCGGCGGTGGGGTTCGGGGTTCAGCCGAACCATGAAATCGTGGAGACGGCGAATGAGGGGGTTCTGGCTGGCGGCCAGGGCATGGAGCTTGGGATATTCCAGGACGTAGTCGGACTGGCCCATGGTGCTCTTCACGTGGACAATGCTGTGGCACATCATGCAACTCAGGCCGGCATTGGCCTCCGGGGTGTGCACACGATCCTTGATCGGGGTATCGAATTTTCCGCTGAAGAGCAGAGCGGGATCGTGGCAGCCGGCGCACCATTTGGAGGGCTTCACGCCGTCGACTTCCTGCATGTACACGATGGCCTGGCGATACCACTGATTGTTGAACGAGGAAAAGTGGTGCATGGAGCTTTCCCACTGCTTGTAAATGTCGGCGTGGCAGCGCTCGCAAGCTTTGGCCTGCAGGAAGTAGTCCGAGGGAATGTATTTGCCGTCCTTGGTTTGTGCGGAACTCGGGAAAAACTTGCCGTTGGGGCCGTCGCCCTCGTTGTTCATTGTTGCAGGCGCGATTTCCGGATTGCGAATGACGTAGTAGCTTTGCCAGGCGACGTTGCGCGCCCACCATGCCCCCGCAGCGATACAGCCGAGGACGGCCGCCACCGCCACGAACCGCAAGGATTGCTGCACGATTCCCGCGTTCAGCCATCCGCGCGACCCGAGCCATGACGTGGCGAGGAACAAGAATCCAATCGAGCAGAGGGCGATGTGGGTGTAGAGCCAGTTGTAATAGCGATGCTCGGTGCCGATCTTGATGAGGACGAAACCGATTCCGCCTCCGGCCAGCAATAGGAGCCAGCCGATGCGGGCAAGCCACGGCTGCTGCCTCAGAAAGCCCTGGAAAATCAGGAAGAGCAAAGCGAGGACCGCGAGCACACCGAGCCCCGTATGGAGCAAAACGACCCCAGCATAGAGGATTGTGGCAGTGGGAATAGCGTAGAGAATGACGGCCGTGACCGCGAGGACCAGAACGCTTAGGGAGCGCCAGCGCTGCATCCAATTCACCCCTGGGAAACTTCAGTTTTCTCGACCCACTTCGCCAACTAAAAAATGCGGCCGGGGGTCGTTGGCCCGGCCGCAATGTTTGTTGGGGTGCTTCCAGCGTCGGCTAAGGTAAGCCAGGAGGGAAGCAAATGCAATGTTGGGACCTTTATAGTCACGGCGAGAGACGGGCGCAATACTGTGAAAGTATTAGTGTTTGGAAAACTCCGTAATTCCTTTGTGTTCAATAATTTGATAGCTTTTCCCGGAGCTGAGTTTTGCGAACTCCTCCGAGCGTCCGCTGGGCCAATCTACGACGACTCTTTCGACAAGATCCTGCTTTCCCACGCCAAAGGTGACCGGCAATTCGGATTGGGAGAGATAGCTCGAGCCACTGCGCACGTAGCGCGATTGGATCTGGCCGTTGGAGTAGAGGCGAACCGCCGCGCCGATGGCGTCGCGGTTGGATTTTGTGCCGACCAGGTGCAAACGCAGGCTGCGATTGCTGGCGAGCTGCTCGCAGCGATAAAGATACGCGGGTCCGTTATTGGTGGTGAGCAGCAGGTCGAGATCGCCGTCTCCGTCGAAGTCGCCAACGGCGAGGCCGCGGCCGACCTTGGCTTGGGCAAAACCTCCGCCAACTTGCGTGGCGACGTCACGAAACTTCGCATGCCCTTCATTTAGGAAAAGCTGTGGCGGCTGCGCGTAGCCGACGTTGCCGCGAATGTTGCGAACGGTGTCGTCAATGTGGCCGTTGGCGACGGCCAGATCGATGCGGCCGTTGAGATCCGCGTCGAAGAAAACACAGCCGAAGCCGAGGGTGTTGCGCGAGGCGGGGCCGAGGCCGGTTTGCATGGCCACGTCGTCGAACGATTTGCCGTTGGAACGGTAGAGGCCGAGCATTTCGTTGTCGAAATTCGTGATGACGATCCCCGGCTTCCCGGAATTGTCGAAGTCCGCGATGTCCACGCCCATGCCAGCCCGTGCCTTGCCTTCGTTGCTGAACGCGAGGCCAAGTTCCACGGCGACATCCTTGAATTTTCCATTGCGCAGGTTGCGATAGAGCTTATTGGGTTGCGTGTCGTTGGCGACAAACAGATCGGGCCAGCCGTCCTGATCGTAGTCGAGCATGGCGACCCCGAGAGACTTGGAGCTCGTGTCGAAGATGCCGCTGGTGGAAGTGACGTCTTCAAAGGTGCCGTCGCCGCGATTGTGGAAGAGCCAGCAGGTGTCTCCGCGATACGCCTCCGGCGTGCAGTAGGATTTGTGCTTGCCGTCGAGGCTGCAGAAGACGTCGTGGTCGGCGGACCAGCGGACATAGTTGCAGACGAAGAGGTCGAGCAGGCCGTCGCGATCGTAGTCAAACCAGACGGCGGAGGTGCTGAAGCCGTGCTTGTTGAA
>DATIXE010000031.1:0-15424 GCA_035518915.1 Candidatus Eiseniibacteriota bacterium | reverse complement strand
AAAAATGGGCCAAATTAAAGAGTTTCGGCCCACCAATGTTGGCGAAGTTGTGGCACGCGGATTGCATTCCAATCGCACGAGACGTGAGCCGCTGGGCTCCCAGTTCGAGACAGCCCAGCTGCCTCGCTTGGGGAAATTTTCGACCAGTCGATTTGGAAAAAGACCTCGCGCAGTTCCTGCGCACCAAATCGCAAACTATGAAATCGGGGGAACCAATGCATCTCAGATCGAAGGGTACCGCTCTATCCGGACGATCGCTCACTCCAGTGCTTTTCTTGCTCCTCCTGGCAATCGGCATGGCTTTGCCGGTCCATGCGCAGTCGACCGCGACCCTGCAGGGTTCAGTCACCGACCCTTCCGGGGCCGCCGTTCCTGGCGCCAAAGTTGTGGCCACCAACCAGGCAACCAACGTGGTGTCGGAGACGACAACCGACTCTGCCGGAGCCTTCCTCTTCACTTCTTTACCGATCGGAGCGTACAAGCTGGAAGTCTCCGGAAAGGGCTTCCAGACGGCAATTTTCACGGGTCTGAAGCTTCCGGTTGCCACCACGGTTACCCAGAATATCCAGCTCAAGCTGGGCGAAGCCACCCAGACCGTGGAAGTGATCGGGGGCGCCCCGCTGGTCGAGACCAGCAGCAACACGATGGGACAAGTGATCAACGACAAAACCGTCCAGCAAATCCCCTTGAATGGCAGGCACTTTACCGATCTTAGTCTCCTGACTCCGGGCACCATCACTCCACCGGCGAACGGCTTTCTCTCAGCCCCCCTGCGTGGTCAGGGCTCCTTCGGCATTAACACGGCCGGTCAGCGAGAAGACACCACTAACTGGCTGGTAAACGGAATCAATCTCAACGACCCGGTCCAAAACCAGATTACGTTCCAGCCGCCGATTTCCACTTTGGCTGAGTACCGCATCGATAACTCCTCGTTTCCCGCGCAGTATGGCCGGAATTCCGGCTCCATCGTCAATCTCGCTACTCGCTCCGGGACGAACGAGTTTCACGGCGAATTGTTTGAATTCTTCCGGAACAACGCTCTCGACGCCCGCAACTTTTTTAACGTGGGCGAAAGTTCATCTGGCGCCTTCCTTCCGCAGGCTCCCTTCAAACGCAACGATTTTGGAGCGGCCGGCGGCGGCCCGATCATCAAAAACAAACTTTTCGTCTTTCTCGCTTACGAGGGACTTCGTCAGCGGCAAAGCCTGAGCGTGTTGGCGACCGTGCCGAGTGCGGATCAAATCGCAACGGTTACTTCTCCCGCGATTCAGAGCCTGATCTCCCTGCTTCCGGCCGCAAATTTGGTCGGCTTGGGTGTCGTCTCCGATCCAAACACCTATACACAGTTCAGCGGCGGAGTGGTGGCGAACGTTTCTCTCAACCAGGGTTCCGCGGACATCGACTACGAAATGAGCGACAAGGACCGTTTGCACGGGTACTACGTGGTCCAGAAGGATCTTCGGCAGGAGCCCACGGCAGGAGGCGCGATTGCGGCCAACATCCCCAACTTTGGCGATACTCGCGACGGTTTCCGCCAATTGATGACCTTCAGCGAAGACCACACGTTCTCGACCACGCTCAGCAACACGGTTCGCCTCGGATACAACCGGATCCATCTCACGTTTGTACCTAACTCCTCATTGGACCCGGCCGATTTCAACATGACCTTGCCCGATGGGGCTCCGGTAGCGTCGGGCCTGCCATTCCTGAACGTTGGCGGCGCTCTCGGCTACGGCGGTCCCACTGGCGAACCACAGGGCCGCGGCGATACGACGGTTGTGCTCAACGATGGATTGACCTGGCTGAAGGGACGTCACACCTTCATGTTTGGAGCGGAGATCCGTCGCGCCTACAACAACAACATCGCGTACAACATTGGAAGTCTCACCTTTGCTTCCATGGCGAGCTTCCTCGCGGACCAGGCCAATGCATTTACCGTGCAACTTGGTTCCGGGAACAATAAACTCCTGCAGCCGGCTTACGATTTCTTTGCGCAGGACAGCTTCAAGCTGAAGCCAAATCTGACTCTTAACCTCGGCTTGCGCTATGCGTGGAATGCCACGCCTTCGGATTCTCAGGGGCGCTTTACCAATTTTGATCCCGCCACCGGCACCCTGATTTCCGCCGGACAACCGTATCAGCAGGCCAATACGAATTTCCAACCGCGAATTGGGTTCGCCTGGGATCCGTTCAACGATGGCAAGACGTCCGTGCGCGGAGGGTACGCGATTTTGACGCAAGCCCCTACAACCAATATCATCACCGGCTTGAGCGCCAATCCACTTTTTGCGATACCAGTCGCGGTCAGCTCGGCCAGCAACGCGATTACGGCGGAAAATCCCGGGGCGACGGTCGCAGGAACCAGCCTCGGCCCGGCGTCCATCAATCCTGGCTTCCAGAACGCGTATGCCCAGGACTGGAACCTCTCCGTGCAGCGGCAGTTCACGGCAAGTCTCGGCGTGGAAGTCGCCTACGTCGGAATCAAGGGTACGCATCTGCAACTCACGCAGAATATCAATCAGCCCCTGGTCACCGACGGATTTTATGGCTCCACGCGGCCGTTCCCCACGCTTCCCGGCGACAGCCCGATCCTTCCGTCGCAGTGCCAGGCCCCGCTCCCGAGTTGCTCCCTTTCGACGATCAATCAAGTCAACAGTGGAGGGAACTCCAACTACAACGCGCTTTGGGTGACCGTGAACAAGCATCTCTCTCAGGGCTTGCAGCTTCTGGGAACCTACACGTACTCCAAATCGCTGGACTACAACTCCTTGTCCACAGGCGAAACCTACACCATCCAGAACGCGTACAATCCGCAAGGCGATTACGGGCTCTCGGAGTTCGATGTGCGGAATCGCTTCGCGCTCAGCGGCTTTTATGAATTTCCGTTCAAGGGCAATCGCCTGGTCAGCGGCTGGCAGGTCGGTTTGGTTTTCCAAGCCCAGACGGGCAATCCGGTGAACCCCACCCTGGCCATCGGTCCCGGGCCGGGCGTTTCCTTGACCGTTCGCCCGGATCGACTTGGCGCGATTCATACGACTGGCAATCCTCACAACTGGTTTGCCAATGCCGTGCTCTGCCAGAACTTCAACGGCGCATTGCAGGGAGGCGCGCCAGCCATTCCGGATTGTGCTGCAACTCCGAACGCGACGCTGGCGGTGCCTTGCTTGTTCAGCGCCACGCCAACGGCGCCGGGCGGAAGCAGCTATCCTATCGTTCCCGGCTCATGCCATCCGGGAACTTTGGGCCGCGATGCCATCACCGGACCCGGTTTCGTCAACACCGACTTTTCGATCACCAAGAACACGAAGATCACCGAGCGGTTCAACCTGCAGTTCCGATCGGAATTCTTCGACATCTTCAACCACCCAAATTTTGGCAATCCGGTGCTCACCGCGACCAGCGGGTCGTTTGGGTTGATCGGCAGCACCAGGTTCCCAACCGGCGACTTTGGTTCCGCGCGCCAGATTCAGTTCTCGCTGCTGTTGCAGTTCTGAGAGCGAAAACAATCGAACATCGGGGGGCAGGTGACGCACCTGCCCTCTTTTGTTTACGACTGCTCATCCGGAGACAGCGCCCCGGTGTTGGATCGCGGCGCTTCTCGAGTGTCGTCGATAAATCAAAAAGCGTCGCCAACACTCGATTTGTCTCAAGGGCAGCCGTCCTTGCTGTCTCCCGCCGTCCTGCGCTAGACTCGCCGTTTCCAGGAGGATACCCGGCATGAAAGGTTCACCCAAAGTTATCGAGGAACTCAACAAAGCCCTGCGAGAAGAACTAACCGCCATCAATCAGTATTTCTTGCACGCGGAGATGTTGGAAAACTGGGGCTACGAGAAGCTGTCGGAGTATATCAAAAAGCAATCCATCGGCGAGATGAAGCACGCCGAGGCGCTTATGGAGCGAATCCTCTTCCTCGATGGCACGCCTTCAATGAAGCCCCTGGAGTTGACCGTCGGCAAGAACGTGCAGGAGATGATTCAGAGCGACCTGGACCTGGAACTCGGCGCCGTGAAGGATTACAACGCCGCCATCCAGGTGGCCGTGGCGGAAAAAGATAACGGCTCACGCGACCTGTTTGTCACCCTGCTCAAGGACGAAGAGGATCACGTGGATTGGCTCGAGGCGCAAGTCCACCAGATCAAGGAGCTTGGCTACGAACGCTATCTCTCCATGCAGATGGGTGACGAAGAAGAGGAGTAGCATACTCGTCGAGGAATTGAATATCTGGACTTAATTATTTGCCATCAGCAAGTGAATTTAAGTTATGGGGCAACTCACATTTAATCTGCAACCGGAACGCCGGATCTATACCGTCAGCGACCTGACGGCGCGTATCCGAGAACTCCTGGCGAAGAATTTTACGGATGTGACTGTCCAGGGCGAGATTTCCAATTGCCGCGCCGCGTCGTCGGGACATTACTACTTCACACTGAAGGACGAAAAAGCCCAGGTACGCTGCGTTCTTTTCAAGCAGCAGCAGCAGCGTGGGCTGAAGTTCCTCCCGGAAGACGGTCTCAAAGTGACTGTACGCGGCTCCGTGAGCGTGTACGAGGCGCGGGGCGAGTATCAAATTTACGTCGAGTCGATCGAGCCGGCCGGCCGCGGCGCGTTGCAGGTCGCCTTTGAACAGCTCAAAAAGCGCCTGGAGGCAGAAGGGCTGTTCGACACCGCCCGCAAGAAACCGCTGCCGCTCCTGCCGAGCCGCATCGGGCTGATCACTTCGCCAACGGGCGCCGCCGTCCGCGACGTTGTGCGCATCCTCAAGCGCCGCTTCCCCAACGTGCATCTCACGCTCTATCCCGTCCGGGTGCAGGGCGAAGGCTCGGCCCCGGAAATTGTGACCGCGCTCGAATATTTCAGCAGGCAACGGATCGTGGACGTGATTCTGCTCGTGCGCGGCGGCGGCTCATTGGAAGACTTATGGTCGTTCAACGAAGAAATCGTGGCTCGGGCCATCGCTGGGTCGGCGATTCCGGTGATTTCCGGTGTGGGACACGAAACGGATTTCACGATTGCGGATTTTGTGGCCGACGTGCGCGCTTCGACGCCCTCCGCCGCCGCCGAACTCGTGGTGCAGACGCGCCGGGAATTCGATAAGCAGGTGTTCGACCTGCGGGCCCGGCTGGAAGGCTCGCTTCGCTATCGGCTGCTGGAATTGTCTCGGCGCGTGCACGCGCTGGCCGGGCGGCGTGGGTTCCGGCGTCCCCTGGACCTGCTCCGGCAGCAGCGGCAGCGCGCCGACGAACTCACCTCGCGCCTTGCGCTGGGCTTGCGCGCGCGCCTGGAATATTCGCGGAAACGCCTGCACACCGCGAGCTTGCGCGTGGCGTCCTACGATTTCCGGGCGAAAATTGGCGTGTTGCGATTGCGGCTGCAAAAAATGTCGCAGGAGTTGGGTGCGCGCGAAGAGCGCCTGCTGCGCCTCAAGCGCGATCGCTGGGAGCGCCTCACCCTGCAACTTCAGGAACGCAGCCCGCTCAAAGTCCTCGAACGTGGCTACGCCTTCGCCACCGACGCGTCGGGAAAAGTCGTCAGCGATTCCGCGCAAGTCCGTATCGGCGACGCTCTCACCATCCAGCTCCACCGCGGTCGATTGACTTCTGAAGTGAAGAACAAGGGATAGAAAAAGGGGAACTACTCTTCGTCGCCGTCAACCTTCAAGACGGCAAGGAACGCTTCCTGCGGAATGTCCACCTGCCCGACTCGCTTCATCCGCCGCTTGCCCTCTTTCTGCTTTTCCAGGAGTTTTCGTTTGCGGGTAATGTCGCCGCCATAGCATTTCGCCAGCACGTTCTTCCGGATCGCGGATACCGTTTCGCGGGCGATGACGCGGCTCCCGATGGCCGCCTGAATGGGCACTTCGAACATCTGCCGGGGAATCAGCTTGCGAAGCCGGGTGACCAGTTCGCGGCCGCGCTCGACCGAAAATTCGCGGTGAATGATCAGGGCCAGCGCGTCCACCGGTTCTCCGCCCACCAGGACGTCCAGCTTCACCAGGTCGGATTCCTTGTATCCCGCGAGATGATAGTCGAGCGAAGCGTAGCCTCGCGAAACACTTTTCAGGCGGTCGTAAAAATCCAGCACGATTTCATTGAGCGGCAATTCGTAAGTCAGCATCACGCGTGTCGGCGAGAGATACTCGAAATTCTTCTGGATGCCGCGCTTGTCCTGGCAAAGCTGCAGCAGGCCGCCGACGGAGTCGTCGTTGGTGATAATCATGGCCTTGATAATCGGCTCTTCGATCTTCTCGATGTCGCTGGGATTGGGGAATTTCGCCGGGCTGTCGACCTCGATCACCTCGCCGGTCACGCGGGTGATGCGATATTGCACGCTAGGCGCGGTGGTGATCAGGTTAAGGCCGAATTCGCGTTCCAGGCGTTCCTGCACGATTTCCAGGTGCAGCAGCCCCAGAAAACCGCAACGGAAGCCAAAGCCGAGCGCGACGGAATTTTCCGGCTCGTAGAAAAACGCCGCGTCATTCAACTGCAATTTGCCAAGCGCGTCGCGCAACGGTTCGTACGCATCGGCAAGCACGGGGAAAATGCCCGCAAAGACCATCGGCTTGATGGCTTCGAAGCCCGGCAGCGCCGAAGCGGGCCGCGCGGCCTCTGTGACGGTATCGCCCATGCGCGCGTCGGCCACGCGTTTGATATTCGCGACGATGAACCCGACGTCACCGGCTTCCAGTTCTTCCAGGACCACTGGTTTCGGCGTCAGCGTGCCGAGTTGCTCGACTTCATAGACTTCATTTGTCGCCACTAGTCGAATCTTCATGTGCTTCGTGACGCGGCCTTCCATCACGCGCACCAGCACCACCGCTCCGCGATAAATGTCAAACCACGAGTCGAAAATCAGCGCCTGCATCGGATTTTCCGCGCTGCCTTTCGGTGGAGGCACGCGCTGCACCACGGCTTCCAGGACGTCTTCCACGCCGATGCCGCTTTTCGCACTGATCATCAGGGCGTCGTCGGAGGGAATCGCCAGCACGCTCTCGATCTGCTCTTTCACAAAGTCGGGTTGCGCGGCGGGTAGGTCAATCTTGTTGATGACCGGAATGATCGTTAGATTGTGCCCGGCCGCCAGAAAGGTGTTGGCCACGGTCTGCGCCTCCACGCCCTGGCTCGCGTCCACCACCAGCAGCGCACCTTCGCAGGCGGAGAGCGCGCGGGAAACTTCGTACGAAAAATCCACGTGGCCGGGTGTATCGATCAGGTTCAGGCGGTAGGTGTTGCCATCTTTCGCATTGTAATGTAGGCGGATGCTCTTCGCTTTGATGGTGATGCCGCGCTCGCGCTCCAGGTCCATCGAGTCGAGCACCTGCTCGTGCATTTCGCGCTGGGAAAGCGCGCCGGTGATTTCCAGCAGGCGGTCGGCCAAGGTGGACTTCCCGTGGTCAATGTGCGCGATGATACAGAAATTGCGTATGAACTTTGGGTCCATTCGTGTCCGTTACCGCCAGGATTTTTCCTGAGGGTGTTTCCGTGTGTTCGCCGGCGGGCTCGAAAGCGTGCCGCGTAAACATCTAGTTTGCCACAAGTGGGCACCATCGTCAGCCCGTCGGCTTGCGCCCGGGACTTTCGCGGAGGAATCTAATAAAGATGGCTATGTATGAGGACGAGGAATGGCTGAATTGACGGTTCTTTTTGACGGGGCGTGCAGCCTGTGCCGGGCGAGCGCTTCGCGTGTGCAAAGCTTTGACGCACGCAAGCGCATCGAATTTCTCGACGTTCGCGAGCCATCCGCCCAAACGCGTTTTCCCCAAGTCGATCGCCAAGTGGCCCTGCGCTGGATGCAGACGGTAGACAAACAAGGTCGCGTATCGAGCGGCGTTGACGCGTGGGCGCGCATCGGGATGCTGCTTCCCGGATGGCAACTGCTGGCGTGGGCACTTTTCTTGCCGGGTGTCCACTGGATTGGTTCGAAGGTGTATTCCTGGGTTGCGCGCAATCGGTACCGCTGGAATCGTGATCTGTGCGCCGACGGCACATGTTCGCTTCACGTTCCAGACAATTCTGCTCCAAAGCCGTAATCGAATATCGCGATGTGATAAATGCGGCACGAACTGTCAACGGCGCGCTATCATCGTGCCCGATGGATGGCTGGAAGCCGCACTTTCTAAGGTGGTTCGCCGGCCCGGGTCCCGTGGGCCCGCCGGGCAGCCTGCTGCCGCGATGGATCTTCCTCCGCGCTCTCGGTGTGATCTATTTCTCTGCCTTCTACTCGCTCGTGTTTCAGATTCGCGGCCTGCTGGGTCCCAGTGGCCTTCTGCCCACGGGCATGTATCTTGACCAAATCTCGAGCATTCTCGGCTGTTCGCGCTATTGGTATGCGCCAACGCTGCTATGGTTCGACTCCAGTGATCGCGCGCTGATGGCGCTGTGCTGGATCGGCATGATTGCCTCGCTCCTGCTGATTTTGAACCTGTGGCCGCGCGGAATGTTGGTTATCTGCTTCGTCCTGTTTCTGTCGTTCGTCTCTGCGGCACAGGATTTCTCGGGCTATCAGTCGGACGGGATGCTGCTCGCCGCGGGATTCATCAGCCTATTATTTGTGTCCGGCGGGATGCGCCCGCGTTTTGGCGCCGGTGCGCCGCCGTCCCGGTCAAGCCTCTGGCTGCTGCGGCTCCTGTGGTTCAGCATCTATTTTGAATCCGGCATCTCCAAATATTTCGGGGGTGATCCCTCGTGGCGAAATCTCACGGCGATGGATCAGTATTATCAGAATGGCCCGCTTCCCACGTGGATTGGCTGGTACGCGCAGCAGCTTCCCCACGGGTTTCACGCGGCCACGGCCCTACTCACGCTTTCCGTCGAACTGTTGCTCGTCTGGCTGGTGTTCCTTCCGCGTCGTTTTCGGCTCACGTGCTTTTTCATCGTCACCGGGCTTCAGATCGGAATCATCCTCACTGCCAACTATGCCTTTCTAAACTATCTCGTGCTCTCCCTAGGATTCCTGCTGCTGGACGACCGTTTCCTGCTGCGATTCTTCCCGCCACGCTGGACCGCCTCGGTTCGCGCGGATCTGGAACGGCCGCCATCGGAAGAAAGCAAAGAAACCATCGTCGAACTCGATTTGCACACGCTTGCGCCATTGGATTTGCCTGCCGAACGGCCACTCGTTTCGCCCGATGAAGAAGTTGCTGCCAGCGTCCCATGGCGCACACGGTTGCGCGCGGTACGCTCGATCGCCGGTCTGTGGCTGAGTGGATTTGTTCTTGCCTGGTTGCTCTACGCCAACGTTTTCCAGATACTTGCGCAGGTTTTCCGGGACATTCCCTTGCCCCCACAACCCGTAACGGTCCTGGAGCCGTTCCGCATCGTCGATCGCTACGGATTGTTCGGGCGCATGACCTGGAAGCGCTACGAAATCGAATTTCAGGGCTCCAACGACGGCACGAACTGGATCCCCTATCCGTTCCGCAACAAACCGCAGAATCCCGCCGAGGCGCCCCGCATCTACGCTCCCTACCAGCCGCGTTTCGAATGGAATCTCTGGTTCGCTTCGCTCGACACCTGGCGCGACAATCCTTGGGTCGTCCGGGCCGAACAGCTGCTTCTCTCGAACGACTCCGACGTCATCGCCCTCTTCGCGGCAAATCCGTTCCCGCAAGGTTCGCCGAAGCAGGTCCGCGCCGTCCTCTGGCAATACTGGTTCACCAATCTCGCGGAAAAGCGTGCCACGCACATGTGGTGGCGCCGCCAGTATCTGGGACTCTACGCCCCCGAGCTGGAGCGCGGCCCCGGCGATAAGTTCACCGTCACTGCCTGGCCCGATGCGGCCCCGCCCTTGCCGTGAGCCGCGCCAATCTCACTTCTTCACATCGGCTTGAATCAACTTCACCAGCGAATCGATCTCTTCCGCCGTGAGCTTGTCGCCGAACTTGGGCATGTGCCCCTTGCCGTCGGTGATGATATGCCGCAGGGCATCGGCCGAGGCCGCCGCGGCCTTTCCCGAGATCAACGATGGCCCACCCATAAATCGCCCCTCGGCGGTCTTGCCGTGGCATTTCGCGCAATCCTTTTTGTAAACGGGGTCCGCGGTCAAGGCGCTTTGCGCCGGCGGTGTTTGCGCACGGGAGAGCTGGCCGGTAAACAGCAGAGTGCAGGCTACGACGACCAGGGGGGCGGTTTTCAAGGCAGTCCTCGGAGCGATGGAATCCCTACGAGTGTGTAGATGCGGAGGTGGACCAAGGAGTCGCCTGCGCGAACAGCCATTGCACGGTGGCGGACACCAGGACTTTCTCTCCAAGAAAGTGTGGCTGCGTGTGCAGCACATACACGTCCAGCACCGCTTTGACCTTCGCAAATTGCTCGCGGACCAGCGTCTTCAGCGCATATTGCAGCGCCACGTCCGGCGCGTCGAAGCCGATGGCGTCAATCCCGTTGTGGCTCGCCAGAAAGATCGCCCGCAGGTTGTGAAAATGCTGCGAAACGATGGTTACTTCATCCTGGCCGAAAACCTCCTTAGCGCGGACCACCGAGTCCAGAGTGCGGAGCCCCGCATTGTCCATGTAGATGCGATCCCTCGGCACGCCCCTTTCGATCAGGGCGTTTTCCATGTCCAGCGGCTCGTCGTAGCCGCGAGCGTGGTTGTCTCCGCTGACGATCAGGAACTGCACCTTGTGTGCGTAAAAAAGCTGCGCGGCGGCGCTGATCCGATTCACAAAAAAGGGGTTCAGCCATCCGCCTGGAATCCGCTTCGGGCATCCCAGCACCAATCCCACTCGCCGCTCGGGAATCTGCTCCACGTTCGAATAGGTCTTGTTTATTGCCGCACGGGCTATCAGGACTCGGGCGGTTACCAGCGCGGCTCCGCAGAGCAACACCATAAGTCCGGCTGCGATGAGGGCTTTTCGCAACATGCGTCCTCATAATAGCAAATGCCCAGACATGTACTGCTTGCGCCCTTTCACGGTCCCCTGTGCGACGCCCCTCTTGCCCGATTGCCTAACGCTGCGACACTCCGTTTTTGGTGCCGCACGCGTCGGGGTATATAGTGGGAAAGGCGTTCCTCGCTCTCCGCATGGCGGCGAAGAATGCTACCCAGCACTCGACCAAAGGCAAGGGATTGATGGCCGCAGACGTCAGCAAGCAGCTGGAGCGGGCGAAGAAGTATCTCGAGAAAAATCGCTTCGAAGATGCCATCGAAGCGTATCTGGCTGCGCTCGACGGTGCTCCGCAGAGTCAGGAAGCGTCCCAGGCGCTCGGCGATCTTTATTCGCGCATCGAACAGCCGGATCGCGCGGCGGTCTACTACGGCCACCTTTTCGATCTGCTGGTCGAGCCCAAGGACGAAACCAAGGCACTCGCCCTCTACAACCGATTTCTGCGCAACTCGCTGGCTCCGCAATCGCCGGAGCGCATCGCGCGCTTCGCCTTCCTGTTGCAAAAGCAGAATCGTGTGGAAGATGCCATCGAGCAGTACGCTAAATCCGCCGAGATGTTCTCCGAAGCCGGCCGTGGCGAAGACGCGCTTTTCTGCTGGGAGCGCGCCGCGCAACTCGACCCGGACAATCTCTCGCGGCAGATGAAGGTCGCGGAAATCGCGTCGCATCTCGGGAAAAATGCGCTCTCGGCCAGGGCGTTCCTCCGTGCCGCGCAGCTCGCCACCGCTTCCGGGGCGCAGGCGGACGCCCTCAAGCTTTTGGCGCGGGCCTACGGTCTCGCCCCACAGGAGCGCAGCGTCGCGCTGCTTTACGCCGAAGCCAGGCTCCGCAACGGCGAAGCCGCGGAAGCCGCGAAATTACTCGAGCCCTTCGCGCCGGACGAAAGCGATGTCGCGTTTCTGGACACTTTCGCCGACTCGCTGTTGCAATCGGGCCAGCTCGATCGAGCCCGGGCGGTCCTGGAAAAACTCCTTCGCGAGAAAAACGAAGGCGTCACGCGCCTCTTCGATCTTGGCGACGCCTACGCCAATTCCGACGAAGATGCCAAATCCGTCGAGATTCTTCAACTCGTGAAGCGGCGCATGTTTGCCGACAAAAAGTCCGCGGAATTCACCGCGCAGGTGGAAGCGCTCGGCGCAAAGCATCCCGAGTCCATCCCGATTCTGGAGTTCTGGGCTGCGCTCTACAGCGAGCTGAACCGAGAATCCCAGTATTTTGAAGTGCTGATTCGTCTCTTTGACGCCAATTTCAATTCCGGCCTTTTTCCGAAGGCCTGCGAAGCCCTGGATCGCCTGGTGGATGTAGACTCCTACGACTATCGCAATCAGGAGCGGTTAGAGCGCCTGCGCGGCCGCGCCGACGAGGCCTTCCTGAAACGCATCGCCGGCCGCATGGCACGGTCCTCGAACATTCAGACGGTTCAAAGTACCCCGAAGCAGGCCAGCAGCTCCACACAGCAGGTGGATGCGCCGCCGCCGAACACGGAAGAAGGCCGCAAGGTGCAGGCCCTAGACGACCTGATCGTGCAGACCGAAATCTTTCTGCAGTACTCGTTGCAAAGCAAGGCCGTCGAACGCCTCCAGAAGATCGCGGCCATGTTTCCCGGCGAGGAAGAACGCAACCCCCGACTGCAGAATCTTTACCAGATGGCCAACTGGTGGCCAAAGGCGGCTCCCAAAGTTGAGGCCAAAAAACCGGTCAGCTCTCCCCCGGTGGTCGAGGAAAAGCCCGCGCCTCCGACCGGACGCACCGGCAGCTACACCGCGGAAACCCTGCGCGACCTCACCAAAATTTCCGAGATCAACCAGAAGATTTTTCGCCAGCAGACGCCCCGCGCGATGCTCAACACCACGGTGAATGAAGTTGGCGCCTACATGAAGGCGGCGCGAACGTTTGCCGTCATTGGCGTTCCAGGACGCCCGCCAGAAATGTCGGCGGAACACTGCGGTTCAGGATTCAAGCCCGCGCCCGCTGCCCAAGTGGTCTTTCTTCTCGCGCAAGTCGAGAAGGCCATTCCGGATGAACTCGGCGGCCTCATCGTGGATGCCAGCGAAGAATCGATCTTGAAAGAGCTGGGTCTGGCGACCGCGCTGGGCGTGACGATCACCGACAAGGAAACGCAGACTCCCGCCGGCATGTTGATCGTGGGCCACGACAAGCCCCATCAGTGGCGGCCCAACGAGACGTATTTCTTGCAGGCCATTGGCGACCAGATGATGATGAGCGTCAGCCACACCCGGTTGCGCAGTCTTGTCCGCCGCATGGGCGTTTCCGACGAACGCACCGGACTCCTCAGCCGCAGTTCCTACGTAGGCTGTCTTTTGAACGAAGCCGACCGTGCGCGCACGCAGGGAACACCTCTTTCGCTGGCCGTGCTCCAGATCGATCGCGGCGCGGACATGCTGCGCCAGCAGGGCGAAATGCCGCTGGAAAGGTTTCTGGAGCAACTCGCCCGGTCATTACAGCCGATCGTGCGCCAGAACGATATGGCGGTAAAATACACTTCGTGGGCGCTGGCGTTCATTTTGCCGGATACCAGTCTTTCCGGCGCCCAGAATCTGGTGGACAAACTGCGGCGCGCGGCCGCCGGCGTTCGCCCGCCCTGGGATTCCACGCAGGTTACCCTGAGCGCCGGAATCGTGGAGGCTGCAGCGCGCCAGGAATACGATAGCGAAGACATCGTCACGGACTTGATGAATCGGGCAGAGTTCAGCATGGAAGAAGCCCGCAAAAGTGGCGGGGACACCGTGATCCTCTCCGAAATCCCCAGGCTCTAGCAGGAAAGGAAAATCATGTTCCCAACGGATGTAGTGGTCGTGGCTGGTGCGCGCACGCCCATGGCGCGCTATACGGGCAGCTTCTCCGACGTGTCGGCAATCGAGTTGGCCGCGCACGCGAGCAAAGCTGCGATCCGGCGCGCGGCCGTGGATCCCGCGGAATTTGATCATGCCATCTTTGGCAACGTGATGCAGACCAGCGCCGATGCGCTTTACGGCGCGCGCCACGTCGGACTGAGAGCCGGACTGAAGATCGAAACGCCCGCGGTCACGGTGAATCGTCTGTGCGGTTCCGGCATCGAAGCCATCATCCAGGGAGCGCAAAGGCTGCTCCTCGGCGAATGCACTATGGTGCTTGCGGGCGGGATGGAAAATATGACCCAGGCGCCATTCGTGATTCGTGGGGCCCGCACGGGCCTAAAACTTGGCAGTGGCGCGCTCGAGGACTCCCTAATGGCGGGTCTCACCGACACCTATTGCAATCTTCCGATGGCGATGACGGCGGAAAAACTTGCCGGGCAACACGGAATTGCGCGCCCAGACGCGGATGCGTACGCGCTGCGCAGCCAGCAGGCGGCCGATGCCGCATTTCACTCCTGTTATCTCAAGGAAGAGATTGTTCCGGTGGAAGTCAAGCAGGGGAAAAAGACCATCCTGGCGAGCGAAGACGACCACCGCCGCCCGGAAACCACCATGGAAATTCTGGAAAAATTGCCGCCTTCGTTCAAGAAAGACGGCATGGTCACCGCGGGTAACGCCAGTGGGATTGTTGACGGCGCCGCGGCTGTTGTGCTGACTCGCGAAAAAACGGCAAAGGAACGCGGCCTGAAGCCCCTTGGCCGGATCGTTTCCTGGGGCGTTGCCGGAGTCGACCCCAGCATCATGGGCATCGGGCCCGTCCCGTCATCTCAAATGGCCCTTAAAGCCGCGGCCCTGAAACTCGAGCAGATGGATCGCATCGAAGTCAACGAAGCGTTCGCCGTGCAATATCTTGCCGTTGAAAAGGAACTCGGCCTCGACCGCGACAAAACCAACGTGAACGGGGGTGCGATTGCGCTGGGTCATCCGCTCGGCGCAACTGGCACGCGCCTCGTAATCACGCTTTTGAACGAACTGCGTCGCAAGGGCCTGCGCTACGGCCTAGCCACGGCCTGCATCGGTGGTGGCCAGGGCATTGCCATCATTCTGGAATCGCTCCGAGGTTAAGCGACCGGTTTTTGCTGGCGCCCAAGCTCCCAAAAGAAATGGTGCACCGCACCATCACCAAGGCGTGCCAACGATTCTGCGTGGGCTACCATTGCACCCCGGGATACAGGCTGGGAAGGCGGAAACCTCGGTACGCATTCAACTCATGGGTCTCGAGTTTCCACACCGGCTGCGGGCTGCTACCGGAAGTAACTTCGAAGATGTCCGAAAAGCCTTGTGGTGACCCGGTGTTAAAGTCGGCTTCCAGGTTGCCGTTGGCGAGTTGCTCGGCATTTCCTCCCCAGATCGAATACTCATTCGGGCGATAATCGGTGACCACCGTGGCCGTCTTCGCCGTTTCGTCAAGTTGCAGCGTAACTCCGCGACTGTAGGTGCACCCCGCATTGAAACACGTGCTGCCCGGTGCAACGGGACGAACGTTTCCGTTGTCGAACACGGCCAGTCCAAACTGGCCGGTCGTGTTTGGCGTCGTGAACGAAGGGCCGTGCTGGGCATAAAACCAGTCGTATGGCGCGCTGCCGTTTGCCAGCGTGAAGTCGCCTTCGTCTCCCAAACGCCA